>CAZTXP010000145.1:0-5051 GCA_964617355.1 uncultured Enterobacteriaceae bacterium | reverse complement strand
GCAGGCAGTTGCGCTATCGTCCTCCCGGTCCCGGGAGGAGGGCGCATGTCTCGAGCATCGGTTTCCTGGCAGGAGGTCTCGGCCGACGTCGTCGTCATCGGCGGCGGCGGCGCGGCCTCGCGCGCGGCGCTGTCGGCGCGGCGCGCGGGCGCGTCGGTGCGCCTCGTCACCAAGGCGCCGTTCAAGTCCGGCGGCAGCACGGTGCACGGCGCCTCCGAGATCATGAGCATGGGCGCGGCCGGCTTCGGCGACCGCGACGATTCCACCGGGAAGCACTACGCCGACACCATGCGAGCCGGCCGCGGCTTCATCGACCCGGCGCTGGTGCGCGCGCTCGCCGAGGACGCGCCGCGGCGTATCCAGGACCTGATCGCGCTCGGCGTTCCCTTCGACGAGGAGCGCGAGGGCTACAAGCTCATCAAGAGCGACTTCGGCAGCCACGCGCGCGCGCTGGGGGTGAGCGGCAAGACCGGCAAGGCCTTCGTCGACGCGATCTCGGACGAACTGTTGCGCACCGGCGTCGCGGTGGATGCGGGCGTCGCGCTGGTGGACCTCGTGCGCGACGCCGACGGCGCGATCTGCGGCGCGATCGGCTACGACGCGGCGCGCTGCGTGCTCGTCCACTACGAATCGCCGTGCGTGGTGCTCGGCACCGGCGGCATCCACAGCGCGTTCCGCCAGCAGGTGTCGACCGCCGAGATGACGGGCGACGGGCAGGCGATCGCGTTTCGCCACGGCGCGGAGCTGGTGAACCTGGAGTTCCACCAGCTCGGACCGGCGCTGGTGCACCCGTACGTGCAGCTCTTCAGCGGCTCGGCGTTCCGGCTGTATCCGAAGCTCATGAACGCCGCGGGCGAGGAGTTCCTCGCCGGCTACCTGCCGCCGGGAGTGACGGAACAGGAGGTCTACGACGAGAAGGGCTTCCCGTTCACCAGCTCCAACGTCTCGCGCTACATCGACATCTCGATGGCGCACGAGGTCAGCGAAGGCCGCGGCACGCCGCGCGGCGCGGTGTACTTCTCGTTCGCGCACCAGCCGGCGGCGACGCTGGAGGCGGGCCTGCCGCACACCGTGCGCTGGCTGCGGTCGCGCGGCGTCGAGCCGACGCGCGACCGGCTGGAGGTCGGCGTCGCGTTCCAGTGCATGAACGGCGGCGTGCGCATGACCGGGCCGGACGCGCAGAGCACGCTGCCCGGCCTCTACGTGATCGGCGAACTCGCCGGCGGCGTGCGCGGCCCGGATCGCCCCGGCGGCAATTCGCTCGCCGAGGGGCAGGTGTTCGGGCATCGCGCCGGCACGGCCGCTGCCGAGCGCGCGAAGCGGGTGCGCGCGGCCACGCCGGCCACGCTCGCGGAGACGAAGGATTTCCTCGATGCCGCGCTTGCCCGCACCGGCGCCGACGCGCGCCGCTATGCGGAACTCGCCGATGGCCTGCGCGACGCGATGCAGCGCCACTGCCTGGTCGAGAAATCCGCCGAAGGGCTGGAGATCGCGCTCGCCGTGGCGCGCGAGGTGAAGCGCGAGACCGCCGCGCCGGCGCTATCGGCCGGGGCGCTGGTGGCCGGCCTCTCGACGCGCAACATGGCGCAGGCCTGCGAGCTGGTGCTCCTCGCCTGCCTGAATCGCCGCGAGACGCGCAGCGCGCACTACCGTATCGACTGCCCGCAGCGAGACGACGCGAGCTGGGCGCACAGCGTCACCCTGCGCCGCGACGGCGAGGCGATCGCGTTCGGCCGGCTGTCCTACGCTGCAGGCTGATCCCCCGGGCGGCTAGCCGCCGAAGGCCGTTGCCACGATCACGGGAAGCACGATCTGGAAGGCGACGCACCACGCGAGCCACTCGCCGAGCAGGAGCGCGAACGCTCGCATGCGTCCAGCGCGGCCGTGGCGACGCCGACCAGCCGCGCAGCGGGCCTGCGCGAGAGGCTGGCACGAACCATCATCGCTTGCCGTCCTTGTCCGCCGTTGGTTCCGGTGCGTCCGGATAGGGGCAGCCCGGGGTGGCCGCGTCCCGGGGCCAGGCGCGGCAGCGCCACTCGAGCGTGCCGGCCTTCACCTCGGGCTCGAGCAGCACGAACACGCCGTGGCGCTCGCTGTAGAGCGCGATCGGTCCGTCGCTGTCGACGAGCCCGAAATCGAGCACGTCACCGGGCTGCAGCACCCGGCCCTTCGCCGCGTCGCGCAGGCCGCCGCGCGCCTTCGCGCCGGCGGCAAGCTCGGTCTTCAGCGGCCCGGCGATCGCCAGCAGCGCCGCGGCATGGCTCGCGGCATTGCCGCCGATCTTGCGCTGGCCGCTCGTGGGCGGCGGCGCAGGGCTGTCGGTCCGGCAGTGCGACGCGGACAGCTTCTCCGGATAGACGTCGCAGGTCCACAGTACCTGCTCGGCTTCGAGCCGGGGGTAGAGCACTGCCAGCACGCCGAACCGTTCCCGATACAGCGCGATCGGGCCGTGGGTCGCGACGAGGGTCGCGGTGACCTTGCCGCTCGGCGGTATCCGGACGCCCTCGCCGGCGCGTACAAGCGTCCGCTCCGTCGCGGCCCGCGTCGCGATCGCGGTCCGGGCGTCGGTGGCGGCGAGGAACAGTTCACTCGTCTGTGCGCGCGGGGTGTAGTCGGCGTACTGCGGAAGCAGGATGAAGGCCGGGGCCGCGAACACGGCGCACCAGAGCATCGCCTCGCCGAAGAGAAGGGCGCCGGCACGGACGCGCTGCAACGAGTTCCAGGAGGCGAAGCCCTTGCGATTGTTCCGGAGTGCCAGCGCCAGCACCAGCGTGGGGAGTGCGGCCCATGCCGGCAGACGGAGCGCATCCGGCAGGCCCGGCGTTCGCAGGCGGTCGCCCAGCACGAATGCCACGAGCACGAACAGAGCGCCGAGCCACACCGCACCCCGCGTGCGCCACAGGCTGATCCGCGCGATCGCCTCCCCCATGCCGGGGGAGCTTACACCGCGCGGGTGTGCTTCAGAATCTTGTTGCTAGGGGCCTACGAGGGGAAGCGATCGGGGCTGCGGGAGACGCGTCTCCCGCACCCTAGGTCCCCTCGTTCCTACAGCGGCTTGTAGAACCCCAGCCGCTGGCCCTGCGCGAAGCCGGCGCCGCGGAAGAAGCCGATCAGTTCCGTGGAATCGTGCGACAGCACCGTCTCGACGCGCTCGATGCGCAGCGCCGACAGGTTGACGAAGAGCTGCGACAGCAGCGCGTGGCCGACGCCCATGCCGCGGTAGCCGGGGTCGACGCCGAGCGTGTCGATGATGGCCACCGGCTCCGCGCGGCCGAAGTCGCCGAGGTCGGCGCGCGCCATGATGAAGCCGGCGAGGATGCCGTCGACGCGCGCGGCGAGCGAGATGCGGATCGCGGAGTCGCGCAGCGCCTCTTCCAGCGCGCGGCGCATGTAGTCGTGCCGGTCGCGGCCGGTGACATTGCGGTCGATGCGCGTGACGTCGTCGAGGTCCTTCAGCGTCAGCAGGCGCACGTCGATCTTGTCGCGCGGCAGCGCCTCGAAGTCGTTCGCGGCCTGCGCGCCGTAGTCGTTGGGGTCGCCCGCGGACTCGGGTGCCTCGACCGGGCGGTCGAACTGCCGTCCGCCCTGCACCGCGCATTCGGCGATCATCGCCGGCGCGAGCAGGTAGCCCATCGACGACAGGAACCGCAGCATGGCGTGGTCGCGCCACGAGGACGCGGTGCGCAGCTCGGTGATGCCGCGCTTCCTCGCCTCCTGCTCGATCGCGGCGTGCAGCGCGCGGCCCAGGCCGTGGCTGCTCGCCTTCGGGTCGACGCTGATGACCTCCAGCCGCAGCGCCGGCTTCGTGCGCCCGAACTCGCCCTCGAGCACGCGGCCGAGCACGTGGCCGCGGAAGGCGCGGTCCTCCTCGATCGCGTACTGCAGGTGCACCTCGGGCTGGCGCAGCGCGGCGGCCAGCCGCCGTTCGATGTACGCGCGGCGCGTGCGGCCGGTGATCGCGGCGTCGATGGAGACGACGGCGTCGAGGTCCTCGCGCGCGAGGCGCCGGACGCGGATGCCGGCAGCGGTGGTCGTGGCGTTCATGGGGCTTCCTCCTCGTTGGGGCGCAGTCGCAAGCGACCGCGCTAGCTCCGTGGAGCGCAGTCGCAAGCGACCGCGCTAGGCTGCGTAGGCGAGCGCGAGCGTTGCGTCGGTCTCGGCGTCCACCAAGTCCTCGATCATCGGCAGCAGGCCCATCTCCTCCTTCTGGATGTGGCCCTGCATGCGCTCGACGAACTCCAGGCCCGTCGCGCGCAGCGTACTCCAGTCCGGCGCCTCGCCGCCGGCGGACGCCTGCAGCATCGGCAGCAGCGCCCCGGCGCAGGCGCGGATCGTGTCGTGCTCCTCGGACAGCAGCAGGCCGATGCCGGGTTCGCCGGCCTGCGCCAGCCGCGGGAAGAGCTCGGCCTCCTCGAACGCGAAGTGGCGCTCGACCTCGTCCTCGAAGGCAGCGCAGACGGCGCGGGCGAGCTCCGCCCAGGGACGGTCTCCGGCCGCCGGGGCGGCGGGGCGCGCGATGGCGGCCTCGAGGCGCGCGAGCAGGCCGAGGCTGGCGAGGTGCTCGTCGTGCAGCCGGCGGGCGATGTGGCGCTCGTAGTCCAGGGGAGGTCCCGCGCTCAAAAGGTAATTCGGTACGACAATACCGAAATAGCGGCCCGCGGTCAACCCGCCGGGCGGGCGCCGAGGCGCGCGAGGCGCACCAGCAGGGTGCCGAGGAAGGCAGCGAAGGCCGCGGCGCCGGCCGCGCCGGCGAGCGCCCCGGCGGCGATCAGCGCCGGCGCGTCGGCGAGGATGCCGGCGGCGAGCAGCGCGAGCGCGGCGAGGTGGCAGGCGGCGTGCGCGTCGAGCGGGCGCTCGGCGGTCAGCGACGACGGCGTCGGCGCCGGCTTGACGCGCGCCGCGGCGTGCACCGAGGCGAGGAACGGCGCGATGCGCTGCAGGATGCCGAGCAGCAGCGTCAGCAGCCAGCCCGGCACGAGGAGCAGCGCGAAGAGCGCCGGCAGGTGCGGCAGCGGCGCGTCGAGCGCGAGCAGCGCCGCGGCGACCAGGCT
>CAZTXP010000144.1:0-67035 GCA_964617355.1 uncultured Enterobacteriaceae bacterium | reverse complement strand
TAACGTGGAGCCCAAGCGCGCCACGCGCTGCGGGTGATGGAGGCGAAGCGCTTCATGGCGTCGCGTTGGGGCGTAGGGTTAGTGCGCATACACGCGCTTGACGCTTGGCCGCAACAGCACAATGAGTGTAAACACGCCGAGTATTGAGCCGAGTGGAACAAGCGCGATATTCACACACGCAACAACGATAGTTGGGGTGTGGTGAACGCGGCGTGCGATCCACCGCCCAGTAAGGATCACCAAACCACCAAGGGCCCAGCCACTCAATACGACCAGAGCGCTAAACACAGCGAAAAAGTGATTTGCTGTTTCCGCTGCCCTCTTTGCCGCCTGCGAAGTCGCATTAGGAGGTGCCAAGTCCCACGCGCCCGAGACGGCAAACACAAAGTGGAAGATGAACAACGACGAAAAGAGTATGCAGATTGCGCCAACAATGTAGTGTCCGATCGCGAGCAGACGCAGATGCTCCGCATCCACGGTTTCCGCAACCAAGTCGTGAGAGGTGTCGGTCATTTGCGCACTAACGTGAAAGCCAGCCGCGCCACGCGCATAAATTGATGGAGGCGAGGCGCTTCATGGCGTCGGCTGCGCTGCAGGGTTAGGCGTTCTCATTTGGGGGGATCGATGCCCCAGTAGACGAAGGCGATGCCCACGCGACTCGCGAGCTGTTCTAGCTCAAGCAAGCTAGAAAGAAGTTGTACCTCCGAAGGAACAATGAGTTTTGTGACCATGAGCGACCAGAATGGCACACCACGGCGGTTCTTTGATTCCCCAAGTGATTGCGAAGCAATGCCTCGAGACTTCAGTTCTGTCACGAAGGACACGAGCTCATCTTGAGTGCTCGCCTCAAAGAAGTACACGACGTTGTGTGCCTTCTCGAGGTCAGCGCCACGGCGATGAAGCGCTTCGATCCTAAGGCGAACCATTTCCGACGGTGTACGCGATGCGCGCGGAGCAACGATCTCCGAATCGATCTGACTCAGGGCAATTCCCTGTACGCTACTCAACAAGAAGCTGACGATGCAACTAACAAAGACGCGTAGATGCATTCAGACGCCTAACGTGGAGCCCAAGCGCGCCACGCGCAAGCGCCAGATGAGGCGATGCGCTTCATGGCGTCGCTTTGGGGCGTAGGGTTAGGACGCAATGGCGCCTCGCGTAGGGCCGCGATTCACTAGCGCACACCCAGCAGTTACCAGAGCACCCCAGCCGCAGCTGGTTGCGGCTAGGACGCAGAGTTTGAGTAGAAGTGGAACGTCTGGGCCGGCAGCGAATAGAGAGGCTGGCATAAGCAACCAGTACGCGATTGTTCCTAGGATGATCTCCGTTATGCCGGGAAGCTGAGCTGTAGTGCCATGCACTCGTCCAGCGGCGAGATGGGCTGCCGCAATCAACGCTAGATTGGCGACAGCGAAATGAGCGCACGTTGTCGTCAGCCAGATGACCACCGTGCGTTTGCGGAGCATTTGGGTCCTAACGTGGAGCCCAAGCGCGCCACGCGCTAACGCCAATGGAGGCGAAGCGCTTCATGGCGTCGCGTTGGGGCGTAGGGTTAGAGCGCATTTGATTTTGGACACCGAAGTTTCAGGCGCGCGATCTCCTGCTGGATGTCTTGCTTGAAGTACTCGAGTACGAGAACTTGTTGACTTTCGTTGTCCGGTTCGAGCATTGCTTTCTCGGAAGAATAGTAACGGGTGGCCACCGTCAGGATTCGCCGATTGACCGGATGAACCCAAGCGTAGGCTTTTTGGTGAACGGTTTGAATAGGCGATGCCGTTCCGTCAAGAAAGCTCTGCCACTCTGGCATCCAATCACAACGCACCCACGGTTCGCCGATGACCTTGAAATAGTGGTTCATCGCCGAGTTGTCTGGATAGCGGGCACGCATGACAAAGTAGGTCTGGAAGGCGATGCCGTTGTTTAGCCAGAGTTCCTTTACGTCGGAAGCCCCCTGCGGCGGTGCAATGCGTGTGGGTTGCTCAACGGAGCCACAGGCCGTCATTAGCGTGACTGCGATGAGCAGAGCAACTAATGAATGCTGGGGCATGCGCTCTAACGTGGAGCCCAAGCGCGCCACGCGCAGGCGCCAATGGAGGCGAAGCGCTTCATGGCGTCGCGTTGGGGCGTAGGGTTAGGCTGCGGAACATGGACAACTAGGGCCTCAACCTTCTAAGTCGTTCCACAAAGTCTTTGTCGTGCCCTCGATTGCTGCAAAGTCCGACAGTTCGCGATTGTTGAACGAAGAATATTCCTTCTTCGCCAGCTTTAAATGGACCTCGACCGCATGCGGAGCTTGGGCGCGTGCTTCGTATGATTTCCTTTAGCAAAGACCCGTTCTTGAAGTCCTCAATAACTTCAACTTCCGCGACTTCCTCGGAGACGACTTTGTTGACTCGCAAATGAACAACAAATGTAGCGTTGTGGTAAGTGCGCGCTAGCAATTCCCCATCAGCGATAAAGTCAGAAGTGCTCGCGCAAGAGCACGCAACCGCGGTATTGGCAGCGAGGCACGAGGTGACTGCCAGGAAGAAGGATATTGGCGACAGGTGCATGCCGCAGCCTAACGTGGAGCCCAAGCGCGCCACGCGCTGCGGGTGATGGAGGCGGAGAGCTTCATGGCGTCGCGTTGGGGCGTAGGGTTAGATGACATTCTCTTTACTCGCAAAGAGGTGCGGAACAATGACCCTCCACTGCAGGTAGCCGGCGGAGACAAACAACAGCCACGCAAACACGTTGAAACCAAGGCCGCCCGGTATCACGACGCTAAAGAACGTGTCGAGAAGCCAGAAGAGCCCGGTGAGCACCGCAGAAAGCGCCAAGCTGACCGGGAAGCACAAAGCGAGCAGAGCCACCAATACGAAGATATCGGTGTCCTTGATGTCCCTGCCGTTGTACGCAAAGGCGAGCACCGAGATACACGCAAGCGCCCAAACGGCTGCGGCAGTCTTACCAGCGCGCGAGGCGGGCAGGAATGTCATCTAACGTTATATAGGTTGCCTAAAAGTCGGAGTGTAATCCGCCTGTTTGCGGGTGGCGCGTAAACCTTCTTCTCGATCAATGCGTTAGGATACTGTACGGATAATCAGTATCCTGTTCAACGTTGTTTTTCGGGGAAGGCGATGGAAAATCAACCGCTTAGGCCTGCGGGGCCGGCGCCGCGCCTGCTGGAGCAGGTGCGCAATGCGATGCGCGTGCGGCGCTACAGCTACCGCACGGAGCAGTCGTACGTGGAGTGGATCAAGCGGTTTGTGCATTTTCACGGCCGCCGCCACCCGCGCGAGATGGGCGCGGCCGAGGTGAGCGCGTTCCTCACGAACCTCGCGCGCGAGCGCAACGTCGCCGCGTCGACGCAGAACCAGGCGCTGTCGGCGCTGCTCTTCCTCTACAAGCACGTGCTGTCGGTGGAATTGCCGTGGATGAGTTCGATCGAGCGCGCGAAACGCCCGGTGCACGTGCCCGTGGTGCTCACGCGCAACGAGGTCGCCGCGCTGCTCGCGCAGATGCAGGGCACGCGCTGGCTGATGGCGGCGCTGGTGTACGGCGCCGGCCTGCGCTTGCGCGAATGCCTGAAGCTGCGCGTGAAGGACGTCGACTTCGCCTACGGGCAACTCACCGTGCGCGACGGCAAGGGCGGCAAGGACCGGCGCACCATGCTGCCCTCTGCGCTCGCGAATCCTCTTCGCGATCACCTGGCTCGCGCCAAGCGCCTGCACGAGCGCGACCTCGCCGACGGCTACGGCGAGGTCTGGCTGCCCGATGCACTCGAGCGCAAGTACCCGCGCGCGGCGCGGGAATGGGGCTGGCAGTTCGTGTTCCCTTCCGGGAAGCTCTCGGCGGATCCGCGCAGCGGCGTGGTGCGTCGGCACCACGTCTACGACGACGTGCTCGGCCGCGCGGTCGCCGCCGCTGCGCGCGCGGCCGGGATCGCGAAGCCGGTGCGCGTGCACACGCTGCGCCACTCCTTCGCCACGCACCTGCTCGAGGCCGGCTACGACATCCGCACCGTTCAGGAGCTGCTCGGCCACTCGGATGTCTCGACCACGATGATCTACACGCACGTGCTGAACAAGGGTGGGCGCGGGGTGCACAGCCCCTTGGATGGGCTGTCCACTGGTACGCTGGATGCCCCGGCCCGCGGAAGGGATCGAGCCGTCGAGGAGCCCGCTGGCGCATATGCAGCGTGAGACCTATAGTGGGCGACATGAAGCGATTGGAGCGTTCTCGGACTCAATGGAAGCGTGTTCGTGCGATGGCCGATAGCGATATCGTCCTTTCGCCCGAGCACGCCGAATTCGATCCGCACCACGCGCGGCGAATTGTCGTCAGGCGCGCCCTATCCGCAACGGCGCGATCGCGGCGAGCGGCACGGCGAGGCTGATCGCCGTCGCTTCGACGAATTCCCGCTCGGTGGAGTCAGCCGGTATGGCTATCCGAGCAGCCGGTCGTAATCCGCGTGCGACCCGATCCAGAACCACTGGACGCCGTCGTCGACGTCGTGGGCCAGCGCGCGATAGCCGTCGCCCACGCGGACCGACCATATCGTCCCGATGCGCTTGAAGTGCAGAGAGGGGTGGCGAGGGTCGGCCTTGAGCAGGCTGAAATTCTTGTCGGCGACCTCGCGCACGCCTGCGGGAAGGGCGTGGTAGCGCGCCCAGAAATCCGCCGAGGCCCAGTGCTTCAAAGCGCGCTGCTCTTGCCTGCCTTGTATTCGGCCTTCGACTGCTCGAGGAGCTGGTCGAGCCGGCCACCGCGCGAATCTGCTTCGATCTGC
The DNA here is from genome assembly GCA_964617355.1 of uncultured Enterobacteriaceae bacterium. Taxonomy (GTDB): domain Bacteria; phylum Pseudomonadota; class Gammaproteobacteria; order Burkholderiales; family SG8-39; genus CAZTDU01. Next base: position 62,264 of record CAZTXP010000144.1, on the reverse strand, counting down.
CGGTCCCACGCCAAGGCGTCGAACTCCGCGAACCACGCGCGAAACTTGGCCAGTTCGTCGGGGGGGAGCTTCCTGATCCGATCTTCGATTTGCTCGATTTCGCTCATCGATGCCTCCCGGGTTCGCGCGGGTTGGCGTCATTGTACGCGCGGCCCCGTTGGCTCGGGGTCGGCGGCGTCTCAGGCGCTGCGCATCCGCGCCATCCGCACCAGCGCGATCGCGGCGAGCGGCACGATGAGGCTGATCACGGTCACGACGATGAAGAGCTCGCCGAGCTGGGTGTAGTCGGCGGGGAGCTTCACGGCCTTGGTGGCGGGGTCCTTCACTTCGCGCGTCACCACGAAGAGCTGGTTCAGGTACTTCGTGCCCAGCTGCGCGGCCGAGAGCGCGAGGTTGGTGAACGAGGCCATCACCGCGAAGTAGGTGGCCTTGAGCTTCTCGGGCGCGGAGTTCGCGATCCACGCCAGCATCGGCACCATCGCGATCTGGCCGAGCGGGCTCTCGAGGGCGGTGTCGACCAGCGCGATCACGCGCGCGTCGACCATGCCGCCGGTGTGCGCGGCGGTCCATTCGTGCAGGCCGTAGTACATGCCGACCTGCGGCAGCGACAGCACGGTGCCCACGATCGTGAGGAAGCCCACCACGTAGTAGATCGACCGTTCCGCCATGAACTTGCGGAACGCGAAGAGGCCCGCGAGCGTGAGCGTGCTGCCCACCAGCGACAGGTGCGCGAGGAACTCCTGGTCGAACTTCAGCACGTCGATCATCCACCACGTCGCGCCGGCGCCGGGGCCGGGCGTGGCGCGGAAGATGAAGATCACCACAGCGGTGCCGACGATGGTGGCGCGCGCCTCGGGGGTGAGCTCGCGCACCAGGCGCACCATCAGGAAGAGCACGATCGCGAGGCTGGCGCTGAAGATGATCTCCTGCCTGTAGGGCACCTTGCCCAGGCCCACCGACAGCGACACCACGGTGAACGCCAGGCCGCCGCCGAGGATCCACCAGTTCACCGGCGGGCGCTCGGCGGCGCCGCGCGCGTACTGCGCGGGGTTCTTCCAGCGCAGCCAGGCCTGCAGCACCACGCCGGCCACGGAGATCGCCGGGATCACCAGCGCCCATTCGTAGACGTGCAGGTAGGCCGCGACCTTCTGCGCCTCGGGCAGCTTGTGCACGCCCTGCATCAGGAAGACGTTCGCCAGCGCCACCAGCACCGTGCCGCCGATGATCGCCACGCGGCCGAGCGTCTGCATCGTGGTGTGCATCGCGCGAATCTCGTCGGCCGGGATCTCGCGGCCGTCGGCGTCCTTGTGCGGCACGGCCTCGACGGTCATTGCGTCGGCGACGACGTCCTGCACCATGTAGCCGGTGGGCGCGAGCAGCGCCGAGAGCACGTACCAGTGCTCCGCGCTCATCACCGCGCGCATCGCGGCGGGGTCGGCGAGCAGGCCGATCATGATCGCCACGCTCGCGGCCAGCATGCCGGCGCCGACGAACACCAGCGCCTCCTTCCAGCGCCACATCAGGTCGACGAGGTGGCCGATCGGCATCTTCAGCGCCCACGGCAGCCCGGCCCAGAAGCCGAGCGCGGCGAGGAACTCTGCCGACAGGCCGAGGTATTCCTTGACGAAGAAGGTGCCGACGATGCCGGTGAGCCCCGAGATGCCGGCCGCCACGTACACCATCAGCGGCGGCAGGTACGAGAGGCGGAACGACTTCACGAGCGACAGGCCCTGCATCTGGACGGCTCCCTTACTTCGGATCGAGCGGCGCTTCTTCCATCGCGGCCACCTGCTCGCGCAACTCCAGTATCCGGTCCTGCCAGTAGCGCGTGGTGCCGAACCACGGGAACGCGGCGGGGAAGGCCGGGTCGTGCCAGCGGCGCGCGATCCACGCGGAGTAGTGCAGCAGGCGGAGCGTACGCAGCGCTTCCACCAGAGCGAGTTCGCGACGGTCGAACGGGCGGAACTGCTCGTAGCCGGCGAGCACGTCCTTCAGCTGCTTGGTCTGCGACGCGCGGTCGCCCGAGAGCAGCATCCAGAGGTCCTGCACCGGCGGGCCCATGCGCGCGTCGTCGAGGTCGACGAAGTGCGGGCCCACGGAGCCGCTTGCGGCTCCGTCGTTCGGGTCTGTATAGAGGATGTTCCCCGGGTGGCAATCGCCGTGCAGGCGGATCGCCTCGAAGTCGCCGGCGGATTCCCATGCCGCTTCCACCGCGTCGAGCGCGAGGTCGGCGATGCTGGTCCACGATTCGCGCAGGTCTTCCGGGATGTGGCCGTGGTCGAGCAGCCAGTTGCGCGGCTCGGTGCCGAAGGTGTCGGGGTCGAGGTCGGGGCGATGCTCGAAGTTCGCCACCGCGCCCACCGCGTGGATGCGGCCCAGGAACCGGCCGATGAACTCCAGCACCTCGGGCTTGTCGAGCATCGGCGGGCGGCCGCCGCGGCGCTCGTACACCGCGAAGCGAAAGCCCTCGTGGTGGTGCAGCGTGCGACCGCCGATGACCTTCGGCGCGACCACCGGCACCTCGCGGCCGGCGAGTTCGAGCGCGAAGGAATGTTCTTCCGCGATCTCATCGTCGGTCCAGCGCTCCGGGCGGTAGAACTTGGTGACGATGGAGCCGCCATCTTCCAGGTAGACCTGGTACACGCGGTTCTCGTAGCTGTTCAGCGACAGCAGCCGACCGTCGCCGCGCAGCCCTACCGTGTCGAGCGCGTCCAGCACCAGCGCCGGCTCGAGCTTCGAGTAGGGGTGCGCGCCTGCGTTCATCGCAACGGGGCCTGGTAGACGACGAAGAACTGGTTGGGCAGGAAGGCGTGCGTGGCGACGAGCCGGTAGCCCGCTTCCGACAGCTCGGCGTGCAGCTTCGAGGTCGCGATGCGTCCCGCGGGCGGCGGGCCGATCTTCGACTCGGCGGTGAAGTCGATCACCGCGACGCGGGCGCCCGGCACGAGGCTGCCGCGCAGGCGATGGAAATACGCGCGTCGCTTCTCGATGTGGTGCGCGGTGTCGACGATCAGCACCAGGTCCACCGCCTCGGGCAGGTTCGGCGTCTCCGCGTCGCCCTTCAGCGGCACGAGGTTGGCGAGGCCTTCCTTCCTGGCGCGCTCGCCGAGGTAGCGCACCATGTCGGCTTCCGCGTCGACCGCGTAGACCTTGCCCTTGGGCACGGCGCGCGCAAGGCGCACCGAGAAGTAGCCGGTGCCGGCGCCGATGTCCGCCACCTTGGCGTCGGGCGCGAGGGCGAGCGCCTTGATGACCTCGGCGGGCTTCTGCCACTCGTCGCGCGCGGGGTCGTCGAACTCCTTGGCCCACTTCTCGGCGTCGCCGAAGGAGTGCTGGTGCGAGTGGTGCGAGCCTTGCGCCGACGCGAGGCCCGCGACCAGGGCGAGCAGGAGGGGGAGGATGCGTTTCATCGAGTGAGTACCTTTCCGGGGCGTGCGCCGGTGGGCTGGCCGTCGCGCCACACCGCGCTGCCGTTGACGAACACCGCGTCGATGCCGCGCGCGGGCTGGATCGGGCGCGCGAAGGTGGCGGCCTCGTCCACGGTGGCGGCGTCGAATACCACGAGGTCGGCATGCGCGCCTTCGCGTAGCACGCCGCGATCGGTCAAGCCGAAGTTCCTTGCCGTGAGGCCCGTCATCTTGTGCACCGCCGTCTCGAGCGGGAAGAGCCCCAGCTCGCGGGAGTAATGACCGAGCACGCGCGGGAAGGTTCCCCACAGGCGCGGGTGCGGCGCGGCGTCGTGCGGGATGCCGTCCGAGCCGACCATGGTGGGCGCGAAGGCGAGGATCTTCTGCACGTCCGTTTCATCCATCGAGAAGTAGATCGCGCCGGCGGGGATCAGCTTCGCCACCGCCGCCTCGGGCGTGACGCCCATCTCGCGCGCGATGTCGGCGAGGTCGCGGCCGGCGTGCTGCGGCATGGGCTTGGACCACGTGACCAGCGTCTTCGAGGCGATGCCGATGCGATCCGCGGTGAGGATCGTGGAGGACGCCATGTACGGATAGCAGTCGAGGCACACCGCCTGCGACTTCATGCGCTCTTCAAGGAGCGCCAGCGTCTCCTTCGAGCGGCCGCTGTTGGCCTTGCCGACCACCTTGTGGTGCGAGATCACCACCGGCACGCCGAGCTCGCGGCCGACGCGGAAGGTCTCGTCCATCGACTTCAGCACGTCGTCGGCTTCGTTCCTCATGTGCGTGCAGTACACGCCGTGGAACTCGGCGAGCGGGCGGCAGACCTCGATCACTTCCTCGGCGGGCGCGGCGATCGCGGGCTCGTAGTAGAGGCCCGTCGAGACGCCGATCGCGCCGGCGCCGAGCGCCTCGCGCACCATCGCCTGCATGCGCGCGATCTCGGCGGGCCTCGCGGCGCGGTCGACGTCGTCCATGGTGGCGCAGCGTAGCGTGGTGTGGCCGACGAGCAGCGCGGCGTTGGTCGCCGCGGGCGCGTCGCGCAGCGCGGCTACGTACTCGGCGAAGGAATCGAAGCGGAACCAGCCTCCGCTGTCGTCGAGCAGATCCAGGGGCGGCGTCGGCGGCTTGCCCTTGAACCGGATCGGCGCGAGCGACACGCCGCAGTTGCCCGCCACCACCGTGGTGACGCCCTGGCTGACCTTGGGCGCCATCTCGGGCGCGGAGAGCATCAGGCGGTCGTCGTGCGTGTGCGCGTCGATGAAGCCGGGCGCGACGATGCGGCCCTCGGCGTCGAACTCCTCGCGCGAGCGTTCGCCGGCGAGGTCGCCCACCTTGGCGATGCGGCCGTCCTTCACCGCGACATCGGCCTTGAAGCGCGGCGCGCGCGTGCCGTCGATGACGGTGCCGTTGCGGACGATCAGGTCGTATTCGGCCATCGCTCAGTCCAGCTTGGCGCCCGAGCGCTTCACCACGTCGGCCCACTTCGGCGTCTCGCGGCGCACCAGCGCGAGGAATTCCTCCGGCGTGCCGCCGTCCGGTTCGGCGTCCAGCGCCTTGTTGCGCTCGGCCACCGCGGGCGCGGCCAGCGCCTTGCGGATTTCTTGCTGCAGGCGCGCGACGATCTCCCTGGGCAGCTTCGCCGGTCCCATCACGCCGCCCCAGGCCACGGTCTCGTAGCCAGGCACGCCGGCCTCGGCCACGGTGGGCAGGTCGGGGAACACCGGCGAGCGCCGCGGTCCCGACACCGCGATGCCCTTCACGCGGCCCGACTTCGCATGCGGCGCGATCGACGCGATGTTGTCGAACATCATCTGCGCCTCGCCGGCGATCAGGTCGTTGATCGCCTGCGGGCTGCCGCGATAGGGCACGTGCAGGATGTAGGTGCCGGTCATCGCCTTGAAGAGTTCGCCGCCCAGGTGCCCCGTGGTGCCGTTGCCGGCCGAGGCCAGCACGAGCTTGCCGGGGTTCTTCTTCGCGTAGGCCACCAGCTCCTTCACCGAGTTCACCGGCAGCTTCGGGTTCACCGCGAGCAGGTTGAAGACGCGCAGCGTGTTCGACACGAGCGTCAGGTCCTTCTCGACGTCGTAGGGCAGCGAGGCCTGCAGCGAGCGGTTGATCGCCAGCGACACGATGTTGCCGTAGCCGAGCGTGTAGCCGTCGGGCGCGGCGCGCACGATGTCCATGGTGCCGATCACGAAGGAGGCGCCGGGCTTGTTCTCGACCACGATGGGCACGCCCAGTTGCTGCGAGAGCTGCTGCATCAGCACGCGCATGACGACGTCGGGCGAGCCGCCGGCGGCCGAGGGCACGATGAAGCGGATCGGTTTCTCGGGCCAGGCGGCGAGGGCGCTGCCGGCGGCCATCAGCGCGGCGGCGGCAAGGTAGCGAAGGAGGGGAGTCATGCGCGGTAAACTAACACGATGAACGAAGGCACGAACGTCGTCGAGGTCCGCGACCTGCACTTCTCGTACGGCGCGCTGCCGATCTTCAAGGGCCTGTCGCTCGACATCCCCAAGGGCAAGGTCGTGGCGATCCTCGGCGCGAGCGGCTGCGGCAAGAGCACGCTGCTGAAGCTGATCGGCGGCCAGCTCGTGCCCGCGAAGGGCGGCGCGCGCGTGATGGGCAAGATGGTGCACGAGCTCGACACCAACGCGCTCTACGCGCTGCGGCGGAGCATGGGCATGATGTTCCAGTCGAGCGGCCTCTTCACCGACCTCACGGTGTACGAGAACCTCGCCTTCCCGATCCGCGAGATCCACCCGGACATCCCCGAGTCGATCATCCGCCCGCTGGTGCTGATGAAGCTGCACGCGGTCGGCCTGCGCGGCGCCGTGAACCTGCGTCCGAGCGACCTCTCCGGCGGCATGACGCGCCGCGTGGCGCTGGCGCGCGCGATCGCGGCCGACCCTGCGCTGGCGATGTACGACGAGCCCTTCGCCGGCCTCGACCCGATTTCGCTGAACATGATCGCCGAGCTGATCCGGCGCACCAACGACGCGCTCGGCCTCACCTCGATCGTGGTGACCTACGACGTCTCCGAGTCGCTGAAGCTGGTGGACTATGTCTACGTGATCTCGGACGGCGTGGTGGTCGGCAAGGGCACGCCCGACGAGGTCATGTCCTCCGACGACCCCTACCTCGTGCAGTTCCTCAAGGCGCTGCCCGACGGCCCGGTGCGCTTCCACATGGAAGCCAAACCGGTGGCGCAGGACTTGCGCCTCGGTTGAGGGCTACGCCTTCCCGTCCTTCGGGATGAACTTCAGCGCCACGCCGTTGTTGCAGTAGCGCTTGCCGGTGGGCTCGGGGCCGTCGTCGAAGACGTGGCCGTGGTGCCCGCCGCAGCGCTTGCAGTGGTACTCGGTGCGCGGGTAGAGGATCTTGTAGTCGGTCTTGGTCTCGAACACGCCCGGGATGGTGGTGAAGAAGCTCGGCCAGCCGGTGCCCGAGTCGTACTTCATCTCGGAGGTGAACACCGGCAGCCCGCAGCCGGCGCAGGCGAACACGCCGGCGCGCTTCTCGCGGTCGAGCGGGCTGGTGCCGGCGCGCTCGGTGCCTTCCTCGCGCAGCACGTCGTAGGCGAGGCCCTGCAGGCGCTTCTTCCACTCGTCCTTCGAGAGCTTCAGCGGCTCGGCGGCGGTGGGCACCTGCGTGCCGGGGGCGAGCAGGGTCTTCCAGTTGGCTTCCATGTTCTTCACGTCGCTCATGGTGATCTTGCGCTGGGCGACCGCGCCCAAGGGCGCCGCGGCGAGCGGCGCGAGGGTCAGGAACCGGAGCAGGGTGCGGCGATCCATGCGCTTCCTCCTTTCGTGGACGGGACTATAGTCGAACGGCGGGCCGGAACCTGACAGCCTCAGCCCTTCTTCTTGCGGGGTTTCGGGCGCCGGTACTGGGTGAGGTCGCCGATGCGGCGCTCGAAGGGGTCGCGGCGCACGAGGCGCTTCGATTGAGCGTTCGAGACAAGCTTGTAGTGGCGCAGGTCTTCGAGGATGTCGACGAGGTCCCAGGCGCCCTTCTCGGCGGTCACCCAGGTCTTCGGATCGACGCGGCGCAGGTCGAGCGGCACCGAATAGGTGCGCAGCGTCTTCTGGTGGCGCTTGTTGTAGTACTCGTGCATCCACGACATCGCCAGTTCCCGCAGGCTGCGGTAGATCGGGTCGCGCCAGCGCAGGCCGATGCCGTTGGTCTTCGAGATCGCGCCCCAGCAACCGTGCCGGCGGAAGACGATCACCACGTGGTCGACGTCCTTCACCGCCTGCAGGTCGAGCATCAGCGGGCGCTCGCCGTGCACCCACAACGCGGCCGCGGCGACCACCGCGCCCTCGATGCAGTGCGCGCGGCGCGTGCGCAGCACCTCGCGCACCGCGTTGCAGGTCTCGCCGTCGCGCTCGAAGTTCTGCTGCAGGCCGTTGAGGAACCGCTGGATCTTCTCGGGCGTCGACAGCCGCCTCAGCACCGCGAACTCGGCCTTGGTGAGGCCGAGGTCTTCGCGCGTCGCGCGGCGCTTGTGGCGTAGCGTTTTCCAATCCGGGGTCTTCTTCATGGGCGCGCTATTTTCCGGCAACCGCGGCCCAGTACGCTACCGCGCAGCCGGCGAGCGTGGCCACCATCAGCCAGGTGCCGGCAGCGGGGCCGCCGGCGCTGATCGCCATCGCCACGCCCACGGGGCCGGCGGCGCGCGCCGCCATCGCCGGCGCCGACAGCGCACCGTTCAGCGCGCCGAACTCCTCGCGACCGAAGAGCTCGGCCGGCGTCATCGCGCGCGCGATGGTGATGAGGCCGAAGCCGGTGCCGTAGATGATCGCGAACACGGCCAGCAGCGGCAGGCTGGTGCCGGCGAAGGCGTAGACCAGCATGCCGCCGGGCAGCAGCAGCACCGTGATGCGCCCCATCGCCATGGTCGAGATGCGCCGGCCGAAGGCGAACTCGAGGAAGCGCCCGAGGAACTGCATCGGCCCGACCAGCGCGGCGACGAACACCGCCTCCCGCGCCGACAGGCCGCGCTCGCCGAGCAGCGCGATCAGGTGCACCGACACCGACGCGGTCGCGAACATGCTGCAGACGAAGGCCACCGCGAGCAGCCAGAAGCGCCACGAGCGCAGCCACGCGCGGCGCGGCGGCGGGGCTGCGGCCTTCGCCTCGCGCGAGACACGGGGCACGCGCGGCAGCGCCAACGCGTGCAGCGGCACGCAGACCGCGAGCTGCGCCGCGGCGAGCGCGAACCACGCGCCCCGCCAGCCAAGGAACTCGAACAGGAACTGCGCCAGCGGCCAGAAGAGCGTGCTGGCGAAGCCGCCCGCGAGCGTGAGCACCGTGATCGCGCGCCGCGCCTGCGCGCCGTAGGCGTGCGCGAGCACCGTGAACGCGGCTTCGTAGAGCGTCATGCCCATCGCGATGCCGCCGAGCACCCACGCGAAGTAGTACGCGGGCAGCGTCTGCACGGCGCCGAGGAGCGCCAGCGCCGCGGTTCCGAACAGCGACCCCGCGGCCATCACCCCGCGCCCGCCGAAGCTGTCGATCAGCCGGCCGACCGGGTAGGCCGACAGGCCCCAGGCCAGCAGCGCCACCGAGTAGCCGGCGACCAGGTGCTCGCGGCTCCAGCCGAGTTCGGCCTGCATCGGCACCATCAGCACCGAGATGGCGTAGTAGACGCCGCCCCACGACACGATCTGCGTGACGCAGAGCGCGACGAGCGCGAGGCGCGCGCGGGATTCGGCTACGGCGTGTTCGATGGGAGGCTGCCCGGGTGACGCGGCAGTATACTTTCGCGCAACCATGGACCGCTTCGAGAGAATCGATTCCGCGATCGCCGGCCGCGCCACCGACCAGGTGCCGATGGCGTTGTGGAAGCACTTCCCGGTCGAGGACCAGGACCCGATGCGCCTCGCCGCGCTCACCGTCGAGTGGCAGCGGCGCTGGGACTCCGATCTCGTCAAGTTCATGCCCTCGGGCACCTACAGCGTCGAGGACTGGGGCGCGAAGAGCGAGTTCCAGGGCGCGGGCAACGGCGCGCGCGCCGTGGTCGTGCCCGGCGTGTCGAAGCCCGAGGACTGGCTGCGGCTGCGCCGGCTCGACCCCGCGAAGGGCGTGCTCGGCGCGCAGAACTCGGCGCTGCGCGCCGCCGCGAAGGAACTCGGCGGCTCGGTGCCGATCCTGCAGACGCTCTTCAGTCCGCTGACGACGGCGCGCAAGCTCGCCGGCGACGCCGCGCTCTTCGACCACATCCGCAACCACCGCGACGCGCTGCACGCGGGCCTGCGCACCATCACCGACACCACCATCGACTTCGCGGTCGCCGCGCTGGAAGCGGGCGCGCACGGCTTCTTCATCGCCACGCAGTGCGCGAACACCGACATCCTCTCGGTGCCGGAATACCGCGAGTTCGGCATGCGCTACGACCTCGAGGTGCTGGCCGCGGTGAAGGATCGCGCGTGCTACCGCATGCTGCACGCGCACGGCTTCGACGTCATGTTCGACCTGCTGGCCTCGTACCCGGTCGAGATGATGAACTGGCACGACCGCCTGACGCCGCCGCCGCTGGACGAGGCGCAGAAGCGCTTCAAGGGCGCGGTGGTCGGCGGCATCGCCGAGCTCGACCTGCTCGTCACCGGCACGCCAGAGGAAGTGCGCGCGCAGGTGCACGACGCCATCGAGCGCACGCAGGGCCGCCGCTTCGTCGTCGGCCCGGGCTGCGTCGCCGGCATCCATGCGCCGGAAGCGAACTTCCGCGCCGTGCTCGAAGCCTCCGGGAGGAAACTGCCATGAAACGCCTCGTCGCCGTCGTCGTCCTGCTCGCGCTGCCGCTCGCCGCCGCCGCGCAGGCTTGGCCGACAAAACCTGTGAAGTTCATCATCCCCTCGGGGCAGGGCGGCACGATCGATCCGCTTTCGCGCTTCGTCGCCGACGCCTACTCGAAGGCCTTCGGGCAAGGCTTCGTGGTCGAGAACCGGCCCGGCGCGCAGGGCAACACCGGCATCGCCGGCATCGCGAAGGCCGACCCCGACGGCTACACCATCGGGCTCGCGGCCTCGAGCATGATCTCGATCAACCCGCACCTGTACCCGACGATGCCCTACGACCCGAGGAAGGAATTGAAGGGCATCGTGATGGTCGGCGACGTCCCGAACATCCTCGTCGTGCATCCCGACCTGCCGGTGAAGACGCTGGCCGAGTTCACCGCGTACGCAAGATCGAACGTCGGCAAGCTGAACTTCGGCTCCACCGGAAACGGCAGCTCGATGCACCTCGCCGGCGAGCTGTTCAAGGCGCAGACCGGCACGTTCATGCTGCACATCCCGTACAAGGTGCCGGCGGACGCCACCAACGACCTGATGGCCGGACGCACGCAGCTGATGTTCCAGCTGATGACCGGCATCCAGGCGCAGGTGAAGGCCGGCCGCGTGCGCGCGATCGCGGTGCTGTCCGAGAAGCGCTGGCCCGGGCTGCCCGACGTGCCGACCACCGCCGAGCAGGGCATGCCGCAGCTGCAGTCCTCGGTCTGGTTCGCGGTCGTGGCGCCGGCCGGGTTCCCGTCGGCGATCGTGGATCGCATCAACGCCGAGACCAACAAGATGCTCGCCGACCCTGCGTTCCGCGACCGCGTGCAGGCGCTCGGCGCGGCGCCCATGGGGGGCAGCCCGGACGACTACCAGAAGCGCTTCGACGCCGAGTACGCGCGCTGGGCCGAGGTGGTGAAGCGCTCCGGCGCGAAGATCGACTGAGGGAGCTCGCATGCGACGCATCGTCCTGATCCTTGCAGCGCTCGCGGCCCTGCCGGCGTTCGCGCAGACGGGCGTGCAGGCCACGCCCGTGCCGACGGGCGTCCAGGAATTTGCGCTGCCCGAGGGCATCACGGCCCACGACGTCTGGGCCGATCCGGCGCCCGACGGCCCGGTGTGGTTCTCGGGGCAGAGGAGCGGCCACGGCGGGCGGCTCGACCCGAAGACCGGCAAGGTGGAACTGGTGCCGCTCGGGCGCGGTTCGTCGCCGCATGGCGTGATCCTCGACAAGGACGGCTCGGCGTGGTTCACGGACGGCGGGCAGAACGCCATCGTGCGCGTCGACCCGAAGACGCTGGCGGTGAAGCTCTGGAAACTGCCCGAGAACACCGGCTACACGAACCTCAACACCGCGATCTTCGACAACGCGGGCATCCACTGGTTTACCGGCCAGAACGGCATCTACGGGCGTCTCGACCCGAAGAGCGGCGACCTGAAGGTCTACGACTCGCCGCGCGGCCGCGGGCCTTACGGCATCCACGCCACGCCCGACGGGGTCGTCTACTACGTGTCGCTCGCGCAGAGTTTCCTGGGTCGCATCGACGCGACGACGCACAAGACCACGGTGATCGAGCCGCCGACGCCCTCGCAGGGCGCGCGCCGCGTGTGGTCGGACTCGAAGGGTTTCCTCTGGGTGTCGGAGTGGAACTCCGGCAACCTCAGCCGCTACGACCCGAAGACCGGCTCGTGGAAGACGTGGAAGGCGCCGGGCACGAATCCGCGCGTGTATGCGGTGTACGTGGACGAGACCGACAAGCCATGGATCTCGGAGTGGGACAAGAACCTGATGATGCGTTTCGATCCCGCGACCGAGAAATGGGACAGCTTTTCCTCGTCGACCAAGGGCACCACCAACGTGCGCCAGATCCACGGCCGCAAGGGCGAAGTGTGGACGCCCGAGTCGGCGAGCGGGAAGCTGGTCGTCTACCGCTACAAGTGAGCGCCTTGCAGTAGACCCTTCTTGCGGGGGTGCACGAGGGGGCGTAGCGCCCCTCGTTCAAATGGGGTCGAACACCGGGATCTTTTCGGCGGACGCAGGCGCCGGGACATCCGGCGTCGCGTAGTTCAGGAAACTCTCCGGCAGCGGCGAGCCCCAGTAGACACCGGTGCCGCGCTCTTCCTCGTTCCAGGTCACCGGCTCCCAGTCGGGCGCGAACACGAGGTAGCTGCCCGAGTAGATCTCGACGCGGTTGCCGCCGGGCTCGAACGAGTACAGGTAGAAGCCCTGCGAGTTGTTGTGCTTCGACGGGCCGGCCTCGATCTTGATGCCGGCCTCGGTGAGCACGTCGGCGGCGCGCAGCACGTCCTCGCGGTTGTCGACCCAGAACGACACGTGGTGCAGGCGCCCGCGAGCGTTGCGCACGTCCTTCACGTAGGCCACCGAGTGGTGCACTGGGTTCGGTGACAGCCACGAGCCGATCTCGAGCTTGCCGTCGTCGAACAGCACCTGTTCGCGCAGCTGCATGCCGAGCAGGTCCTGCGCGAACGCGCGGTTCGCGGCGACGTCGTTGGCGAGCAGCGCGAGGTGGTCCAGGCGCCGCACGTTTGCGCCGCGTGCGGTGTACTTCTGCGGCAGGTTCTTCAGCGTGGACCTCAGGTGGTCCGGCGCGCGGTACTTGTGCTCGTCGAAGTAGACCGCCATGCGGTGGCCGTCGGGATCGCGGAAGCGGTACGCGCGACCGCGGCCGAACTCGCCTTCGTCCCAGCCATCGCCGAGGCCCGCGGCCTCGATCGCGGCGACGCGCCGCGCGAGCGCTTCTTCGCTCGCCGCGCGCCACGACACGCGGCCGATGCCGGGCGCGGCCGCTTCGGTGAGCTTGAGTGTGCACGCGGCATGGTCGCCATAGCCGCGCAGCCACGCGGATCGCCCCTGCTGGTGCACGACCTCCATGCCGAGCACGTCGCGGAAATACCAGAGCGTGCGCTCCGGCTTCGGCGTCAAGAGTTCCAGCCGGCCCAGGTGCCGGATGTCGTGGTGGGACTGCATGGCGTCCTCCTCCCTCGCGAAAGACCGATGGATGCTAGCCAGCGACCCGGAGGCCGTGTTTGACGCGCATCAACACTTCGGGGCATGGGGGCGTGCCTACAATGCGCTCCACCATGAGCCACGATCACTCGCACAGCCACGCGCACCGTCCCATCGATCTCCACGCGCATTACCTCTCGCCGCCGGTACTGAAGATCTTCGAGTCGGTGGCGCCCGAGTACGGCATCGAGTGGAAGGTGATCGAGGGCAAGGGCCCGCAGTTCCGCACCGGGCACCTGGTCACCGGGCCGGTGGGCAAGCGCTTCGCGGACCTCGACACGCGCCTCGAGGAGATGGACAAGCAGGGCGTCGAGGCGCACGCGCTGTCGATGTCGCAGCCGATGTGCTACTGGGCGAAGCCCGCGCTCGCACAGCAGATCTGCGAGGTCTACAACGATTCACTGGCGGAAGCGCACCTGAAGCATCCGACGCGCCTCTACGGGCTTGCGCTGTTGCCGATGCACCACCCGGACCTCGCGATCCTCGAGGTGGAGCGCGCATCGAAATTGCCGGGCATCCGCGGCTTCTACATGGCGACGCACGTCAACGGCACGGACGTCTCGGACGAATCTTTCTTCCCCGTCTACGAGCGCATCGAGGCCTCGGGCCTGCCGCTCTTCCTTCATCCGGTGGAGGTGCTCGCGCACCAGCGCCTGACGAAGTTCTACCTCACGAACCTGATCGGCAATCCCACCGAGTCGGCGATCGCGGCGGCGCACTTCATCTTCGGCGGCGTGCTGGACCGCTTCCCGAAGCTCGAGATCGTGCTGCCGCACGCGGGCGGCAGCTTCCCGTGGATCGTGTGGCGCCTGCATCGCGGCTGGGTGGTGCGCGAGGACCTGAAGAAGATCCAGCAAGGCCCCGCCGACTACCTGCGGCGCTTCTGGTACGACACCGTCGGCTACTCGGACCACACGGTCGACTTCCTGAAGACCATCGTCGGCACCGATCGCATCGTCATGGGCAGCGACTACTGCTTCCCGATCGCCTACGAGGAGCCGGTGAAGGTGGTCACCGAGCATCCGCGCCTCAGCGACGCGGAGAAGCACGCGATCGTCGACGCGAACGCGCGGAAACTGCTGCGGATCGCCTAGGCGGGGAAGAGGTACGCGTCCATCGCCAGCGCGCTGGTCTCGATGTCGCGGTAGAAGCGTTCCGGTTTCCTGCCGGCTTTCGCGGCGCCGACGGAGAAGAAGAGCGGCAGGAAGTGCTCGTCGGTCGGGTGCGCGCGCACCGCGCCGGGCGCCTGCGAGCGGTAGTCGGCGAGCAAGTCCGTCTCGCCATTCGACACGCGCTGGTCCACCCAGTCCTGGAACGCGAGCACGTAGTCCGCGGGCGGCGCGTCGCGGCGGTCGCGCAGGTTGTGCGTCATGTGGCCGGAGCCGAACAGCAGCACGCCCTCGTCGGCGAGCGGCGCGAGCGCGCGGCCCAATTCGAGGTGATGGCGCGGTCCGAGCGCGGTCTGCACCGAGACCTGCACCACCGGTATGTCGGCGTCGGGATACATGTGCACGAGCGGCGACCACGCGCCGTGGTCGAGCCCTCGGCAGCCGTCGATGCCGGCGGCGACGCCGGCGTTCTTCAGCAGTTGCCGCGCCTTCGACGCGAGCTCGGGATCGCCGGGCGCGCGGTACTGGATCTGGTAGAGCGGCGGCGGGAAGCCGTAGAAATCGTGGATCGTCTCCGGCTTCGTCGCGCCGGTGAACATCGGCACGTCGGCCTCCCAGTGCGCCGAGGCCATCAGGATGGCCTTCGGCCTGGGCAGCCGCGCCGCGACGCCCTTCCACGCGCGGCTCACCGCGCCCGCGTCGAGCGCGTGCATCGGGGAACCATGCGAAACGAAGAGGACAGGCATCGCGGTCATCGCCATCTCCCTACTGGATCAAGCCTTCGGCTTTCAGGGCCTCGATCACCTTCGGGCGCGAGCCGACGCGCTTCTGGTACTCGCCCAGCACCGGCCACTTGGAGAGGTCGACCTTCACCATCGGCGCCCAGTTCAGCACCGTGAAGAGGTAGGCGTCGGCCACCGTGAACTGGTCGCCCATCAGGTACTGCTTGCCCTGTAGTTCGCCGGCGAGCCACGAGAGGCGCACGTCGAGGCGATCGACGATCCCCTTCCTCCACTCGGGCGTCACCGCCGGGTTGAAGAGGCCGCCGACGCCCTTGTGCAGCTCGGACGTGACGAAGTTCAACCACTCCTGCAGGCGGTAGCGCTCCATCGTGCCGGCCTTGGGCGCGAGCTTCGCGTCCGGCTTCTGGTCGGCGAGGTACTGCACGATCGCCGGGCCTTCGGTGAGCATCTGGCCGTCGTCGAGCTTGATCGCCGGCACGTAGCCCTTGCCGTTGACGTCGCCGTAGGGCGCGCCATCCGACAACTTCTTCGCCTTCAGGTCGACCTTCACCAGCTCGACGGGGATGCCGGCCTCGCGGGCGACGATGTGCGGCGACAGCGAGCACGCGCCGGGAGAGTAGTAGAGCTTCATCGGTTCCATCCTTCCTCTTGTGTTGCGGTTGGGACTACTTGCGATGCCAGCGCGCGGCGGCCTCGGCGACCCGGGCGCCGAAGCGCTTCGCGGTCTCGAGGTCTCCGGGCAGCGGGCCTTCCTCGGGGCTGGCGTCGGCGGGCGACTGCGCATACGCGCCGGAGAAGCCGCCGAGCCAGTTCACGTCGTTGCGCGTCGCGGCCTTGCTGTTGGCCGGCATCATGCCGGTGCCGACCCAGACCATGCCGTGCTGCATCGCGAGCGTGATCATCGCAGAGATCGTGGCGTACTTGTCGCCGTTGATCGTCGCGGAATTCGTGAATCCGGCCGCGATCTTGTCCTTCCACCCCTGCGTGAACCAGGGCTTGCTGGACGCATCCGCGAACTTCTTGAACTGCCACGAGGCGTTGCCCATGTAGGTCGGCGAGCCGAAGACGATCGCGTCGGCGGCGGCGAGGTCCTTCCACGCCGCCTCGGGCAGGTTGCCCTCGGCGTCGATCGCGTACAGCGTGGCCGCGGTGCCGGCGACGCCGGCCGCGCCGGCGTGCACCGCTTCCGCGTGCTTCTTCGTGTGGCCGTAGCCGCTGTGGTAGACGATGGCGAGGCGGGTCATCAGAAGGCTCCCGCGACGCGAACGTTGGGGGCGCGCTGCGTGAACAGGCTGGAGAGCGCGAACTTCCCGTCGCCGAGCAGCGCCTGCACCACTGCGGCGGCCGCGAGGAAGGCCGGGTATTCCCAGCCGCCCTTGGGCGCGGTGAACAGCCAGCCGTTGCCGGCGTGCGCCCAGAGCGCGCCGAGCAGCACCGGCACCAGCGCGGCGGCGACCCAGCGGGTGCCGACGCCGGCGAGGATCAGCGCGCCGCCGATCAGTTCGGCAAAGAAGGTGGCGTAGGCGAGCGGGCCGGGCAGGCCGAGCGACTCGAAGAACTTCGCGGTGCCCGGCAGCGTGAACACGGCGTACTTGAGGAGCGCGTGGGCGATGAACATGGTGCCGAGCGAGAGCCGCAGTACGAACGCGGCGTAGGGGGCGGTGCGGTTGTCGATCATGGTCGGGTCTCCGAAAGTGAGTGGGTACTGCGTGGAGCGCACTTTGCCGATCCCGTGGGAAGGGATAAATAAGGCTGCAGTTGAATGATTGTCCCGATTAACGGGATAATGTCGGCACATGGACCGCTTCCACGCCCTGCAGGTGTTCTCCCAAGTAATTGAATCAGGAAGCTTTTCCCGTGCCTCGGAGAAGCTTGGCCTGTCCACTACAGCGGTCTCGCGGCAGGTCGCCGATCTCGAGGCGCACCTGCAGACCCGGCTCCTGAACCGCACCACGCGCCGGCTCAGCCTCACCGAATCCGGCGAGGCCTTCCACGCGCGCTGCGTGCAACTGCTGCACGACCTGGAGGAGGCCGAGCAGGAAGCCTCGAAGGCCGCGGTGGAGCCGCGCGGCACGCTGAAGATCACCACCTCGGTGAACTTCGGCGTGCGCCACCTCGCACCCGAGATCGCGCGCTTCAAGGCCGCGCATCCCGACGTGAATTTCGACGTGCAGCTGTCGGACCGCATCGTCGACCTCGTCGAGGAGGGCTTCGACCTCGCGGTGCGGATCGGCTCCACCGGCGGCGAGCACATCGTCGCGCGCCGCATCGGCGAGACGCGCATCGTGCCCTGCGCCTCGCCCGAGTACCTGCGCCGCCGCGGCGCGCCGAGGACGCCCGAGGATCTCGCGGCGCACGACTGCTTCACCTACGAGTACGTGTCGCCGCGCGGCGAGTGGCGCTACCTCGATCGCGACGGCGCCCAGCAGCGCGTGAAGTTCGGCGGCAGCGTGCACTCGAACAACGGCGACCTGCTCGCGGAAGTGGCCGCGCTCGGCGGCGGCATCGTCTTCGAGCCGGGCTTCATCGTCGGCCCGGACATCCGCGCCGGGCGACTCGTGCCGCTCCTGCAGGACTACGCCGTGCCGGCGATGCCGATCTACGCGGTGTACCCGTCGCGGCGGCACCTGTCGGCCAAGGTGCGCGTGTTTGTCGACTATCTCGTGGAGCGTTTCGCCGGATCGCTGGACTGGGTGCCGGACGCGCCGCCCGCGGCTAACATGCGGCCATGAACGCCGACCTCCGTCCGACCCCGAATACCACGCTCGCCGTCGAATCCGCCGGCGAGGCCTGGCTCGCGATGCTCGCCGCGCGCGGCGTGGACCGCCTCTTCGTCAATGCCGGCACCGACTTCGCGTCCATCGTCGAGGGCTACGCGCGCCAGCCGCAGTCGGGGCTGAAGCTGCCCGAGTACACGGTGTGCGCGCACGAGACGGTGGCGATCGGCATGGCGCACGGCCACTACCTCGCCACAGGCAAGCCCGCCGCGGTGATGGTGCACGTGAGCGTCGGCACCGCGAACACGATCTGCGGCCTGATGAACGCGGCGCGCGACTTCAGCCCGATCCTGCTCACCGCCGGCCGCAACCCGCTCTTCGAGAAGGGCCGCAAGGGCGCGCGCGCCGTGGCGATCCACTGGGCGCAGGAGATGTTCGACCAGGCCGGCATGCTGAGGGAACTGGTGAAGTGGGACTACGAGCTGCGCGACGGCATGCAGGTGCCGGACCTCGTGGACCGCGCGCTGTCGGTGGCGATGGCCGCGCCGCGCGGGCCGGTGTACGTGACGCTGCCGCGCGAGGTGCTCGCGCAGCCGATGCAGGCGATCGAATTCACCACCGTGCCGCCCGCGATTCCCGCCGACCCGGCGCCGGATCCGCAGGCGATGGCGAGCCTGCGCGAGATGATCGCCGGCGCGAAGTGCCCGGTGCTGGTCGCGAACGAGACCGGGCGCGACAAATCGAACGTGGCGCTGCTCGCGTCGGTCGCCGAGCGGCTCGGCGTCGGCGTGGTGGAACTGCCGCGCGCGCTCTTCATGTGCCTGCCGTCCTCGCACCCGCTGCATCTCGGCAACGACATCGCGCCGGTGCTCGCGAAGGCCGACCTCGTGGTGGTGATGTCCTCCGACGTGCCGTGGATCCCGCTCCTGCAGTCGCCGAATCCCGGCACGAAGGTCGTGCACGTCGGCGCGGACCCGCTCTTCTCGGACATCCCGGTGCGCTCGTTCCCCTCGGACCTCTCGATCACCGCGACCACGGGTTCCTTCCTGCGCGCGCTTGCGAGCGGCGAATCGGTGCCGGGCGCCGAGGCACGCAAGGGCACGCTCGCCGCGATCCGCAAGGCGGTGCGCGAGACGCGCGCGAAGCGCCTCGCGGACGCGGCGAAGGCACCGCGCGCCAATGTGGCGATGCTCAATGCGGCGTTCCAGGAAGTGCGCCCCAAGGACGCGATCGTCGTCAACGAATACTGGACCGACCGCACGCTGAACGACTTCGAGGAGCCGGGCACCTTCTTCAGCCACTCGATGGCGGGCGGCCTCGGCTGGGGATTGCCGGCCGCGCTCGGCATCCAGCAGGCGAATCCGGATCGCACCGTGATCGCCACCGTCGGCGATGGCGCCTACGTGTTCGCGAATCCGCCGGCGTGCCACATGGTGGCGCAGAACGAGAACCTGCCGGTGCTGACGATCGTGAACAACAATGGCCACTGGGCCGCGGTGAAGCGCGCGACGCTGCAGGTCTACCCGGATGGCCACTCGTCGAAGATGCCGATGCCGCCGATGGCCGGCCTCGGCGCCTCGCCGCTGCTGGAGAAATACGTCGAGGCCTCGGGCGGCTACGGCGAGCGCGTGGAGTCGCCCTCGGACATCGTCCCCGCGATCCGCCGCGCGCTCGACGTGGTGAAGAAGGAACGCCGGCAGGCCGTGCTGAACATCCTCTGCGACTAGGGTGAAGTACTTCTAGTCCACCTTCGCGCCGCTCGCCTTCACCACGCCGGCCCAGCGCTGGTTCTCCGCCGCGACGTGCGCGCGGAATTCGTCCGAGCCCATCGTGCGCGGCACTGCGCCCAGGGCGACGTACTTCTCCGACACCTCGGGCAGCTTCACGATCGCGACCAGCGCCTTCTCGAGCTGCGCGACGCGCGCCTTCGGCGTGCCCGCGGGCACGTTGATGCCGAGCCATGCGCTGAGGCTGAATCCCGGGAAGCCCTGCTCGGCGATGGTCGGCGTGTCGGCGAAGGCGGGCAGGCGCTGGCCGAACGCCGTCGCGAGGAGGCGCAGCTTGCCCGACTGGATGTGCGGCTGCGTCACCGTGACGGTGTCCATCGCCACGTGCACCGCGCCGCCGATCAGGTCGGCCATCGCGCGCGGACTGCCCTGGTAGGGCACGTGCAGGATGGTGATGCCGGCGCGGCGCTTCAGGTCCTCGAAGCCGAGGTGCGAGAGGGTGCCGTTGCCCGAGGACGGGTGCGTGAGCTTGTCCGGGTTGGCCTTCGCGTAGGCGATCAGTTCCGGCAGGTTCTTCACCGGCACCGAAGGGTTCGCCACCATCAGCAGCGGCAGGTCGGCCACCAGCGCCACGGGATCGAAGTCCTTCAGGGAGTCGTAGCCGACGTTCTTGTAGAGGTGCGGGTTCACCACCATGGATGCGAGCGGCGCGAGCACCATCTGCGCGCCGTCGGGCGGCGACTTGGCGAGCGCCGCGAGCGCGCCGCTGCCGCCTTGCCCGGGCTTGTTCTCGACGATCACGTTCTCGCCCAGCATCGGGCCGAGGCGCTCGGCGATCAGGCGCGCGACGAGGTCGGTGGCCTGCCCGGGCGGGAAGCCGACGACGATGCGCGTGGTCTTGCCGGACTGGGCGTGTGCGTTGCAGGCCGCGACGAGCGCGGCGGCGACTGCGAGCTTCTTCAGCATCGGGGTTCTCCTCCTCCTAGATGACTTTCGCGGCGCGCAGCCGCTCGAGCGCCGCGGCATCGAGGCCGAGCGCGCCGTAGACCTCGGCGTTGTGCTCGCCGACCGCCGGGCCGGCGTGGCGCACCGCGCCGGGCGTCTCCGAGAATCGCGGCACCACGCACTGCATCTTCACGGGGCCGAGTTCGCTGTCGGGCACGGTGACGATCGCCTCGCGCGCGATGAACTGCGGGTCCTGCGCGATGTCCGCGGCGTCGTAGATCGGCG
Source organism: uncultured Enterobacteriaceae bacterium (assembly GCA_964617355.1). Classification (GTDB taxonomy): domain Bacteria; phylum Pseudomonadota; class Gammaproteobacteria; order Burkholderiales; family SG8-39; genus CAZTDU01. The sequence goes on along the minus strand of CAZTXP010000144.1, from coordinate 41,527 downwards.
AGAAGCCGACTTCGTGGCGTTCCAGCCGCTCGCGCAGGTCGGCCATGTCGAGCTTCGCGATCCCGGCCGAGACGATCTCGTCGAGCGCGTCGCGGTTCTTCACGCGCGCAGGATTCGTGGCGTAGCGCGCGTCCTGCAGGAGGTGCGAGAGCCCGAGCGCGGCGAAGAAGCGCTCGCAGATGCTCTGCGTCGAGGCCGCGATCGAAGCCCACTTGCCGTCGCGCGTGCGGTAGATGTTGCCGGGCGCCGCGTACTGGCTGCGGTTGCCGGAGCCGGTGCGCACCGCGCCGAGCTGGTCGTTCTCGATGACCAGGAAATCCAGCGTGCGCATCATCGCCTCGGTGGCCGAGCAGTCGATCTCCTGCCCGCGAGAGGACGGGTCTTCCTTCAGCCTGTACAGCGCGGAGAGGATGCCCACCGCGCCGAAGAGGCCCGCGATCGCGTCCGAGATCGGGTAGCCGAGGTGCAGCGGCGGGCCGCCTTCCTCGCCGCACATGCGCGTGAAGCCGCTCATCGACTCGAACACGCGCGCGAAGCCGGGGCGGCTCCGCGCGGGGCCGGTCTGCCCGAATCCGGTGACGCGCAGGATCGTCAGCTTCGGATTGATCGCCTGCAGCCATTCGCGCGTGATGCCCCAGCCGTCCAGCGTGCCGGGACGGAAGTTCTCCACGAGCACGTCGCGGTCGGCAAGGAGCTTCGCCAGCAGCTCGCGTCCTTCGGGCTTGCGAAGGTCGAGCGTGACGCCCTTCTTGTTGCGGTTGGTGACCTTCCACCACAGCGGCACGCCGTCCTTGTGCGGCGCGAGCGCGCGCAGGCCGTCGCCGCCGCCGGGCATCTCGGCTTTCAGCACGTCGGCACCGAGATCGGCGAGCAACGTCGCGGCGTAGGGGCCGGCGACGACGGTCGAGATGTCGAGGATGCGCAGGCCCGAGAGCGGGCCGGGGTGCGGGGCGGCGGTCATGGGCGGGGAGTGTAGTCACGCCTATGAGTTGCCGTGAGATCATTGCGAGTAATCCAGCATTGCAGAAGCGACAATTCAGGACATGGCCCTCGACCTCAAGGCGCTGCGCGCATTCGATGCCGTGGCGCAACATCGCAGCTTCCTGCGCGCCTCAGTGGCGCTCGGCGTGGCGCAGTCGGCGCTCAGCCGGCAGGTGTCGGCGCTGGAGCGCGAGATCGGCGGGCGGCTCTTCCACCGCACCGGGCGCGGGGTCGCGCTGACGGAACTCGGCGAGCGCCTGTCGCCGCGGGCGCACGCGCTCGTCGGCGACGCGGCGGCCTTCGCGGTCGCGGCGCGCAGCGGACCCGAACACGTGGCGGGCGACGTCGTCGCCGGGATCGTGCCGGTGGCGGCACGTGGCCTCGGCGCCGAGCTGGTCGCGGGACTGCGCGAGGCGCACCCGCACGTGCGCCTGCACGTGCTCGAGGGCTACAGCGGGCAGGTCGAGGAGTGGCTCGCCGCAGGGCGCATCGACCTCGCGGTGTTCAACCGCTACCGCCGCGGCCGCGTGCGCGATGCCGAGCCGCTGATGCAGGCCGACCTGTGCCTGATCGCGCGCCGCGGGCACCCGGCGCTGCGCCGGGGCGAGGTGCCGTTGCGCGCAGTGGCCGGCGTGCCGCTGGCGATGCCGATCCGGCCGAACAGCCTCACCGACCTCGTGGCCGGCATCGCGGCGGCGCAGCGCTTCCGGCTCGAGATCGCGGTCGAGGCTGGCTCGAGCACGCTGATCCGCGAGGCGATCCTCGCGGCCGACCTCGCCACGCTGTCGCCCGCCGAGGCGTTCGCCCGCGAGCTGGACGAGGGCGAACTCGCGTCGGCGCGCGTGGTGCGGCCGGCGATCCGCCAGGTCACGTGGCTTGCAATGGCGAGCGGCCGGCCGTTCACGCCGGCCGTGCGCGCGGTGGCGCAGGCGATTCGCGCGCTCGCCGAGCGACGGCGTCGCCTACCAGCCTGAGAAGCGGCCCCAGTTCGCAAGCACGTCGCGACCGCCGTCCACCACGTGGTAACGGTCGTGCTGCGCGCCTGTCGCGCAGGCGTGGTTCGGCAGGATGCGCAGGCGCGTGCCCACCGCCATCGGCGGCACCGGGCCGCCGTCGCGGCGCGCGACGATGCCGTGCTCCTGGTTCGCGTCGGCGACGATGAGACCGTCGATCGGCCGGCCTTCGGCGTCGCAGACGAGGCCGTAGCCTTGATCCACGCGCTGCTTCGCGGTGCCGCGGTCGCGCGACATCGCCATCCAGCCGGCGTCGACGAGGATCCAGCCCTTGTCCGCGCGGTGGCCGATGACGGTGGCGAGTACCGACAGCGCGAGGTCGCCGACGCGGCAGACGTCGATGCCCGCCATGACGAGGTCGAAGAACACGAACACGCCAGCGCGCACTTCGGTGACGCCGTCGAGCTTCTTGGTGTAGGTGGCGGTGGGCGTGGACCCGATGCTGACGATCGGCGCGGCGAAGCCCGCGCGGCGCAGCGTCTCGACGGCCTTCACGGCTCCCGCGCGCTCCTGCTCGGCGATCGCGGTGATCGCGTCGATGCTGGTGCAGTTGTACGAGCCGCCGGCGTGGGTGAGCACGCCCGCGCAGGTGGCGCCGTTCGCCTCGAGCGCCTTGGTGATGGCGACGAGCTGCGTGGCGTCGTCGGGCTTCACGCCCGCGCGGTGGCCGTCGGTGTCGATCTCGACCAGCGCCGGGAAGCCCTTCACGCCCTTCGCGCCCTCGACGCTATCCACGAGCAGCGTGAGCTTCGCGCCGCGCGCGGCGAGCGCCTGCGCACGCGCAAGCTTGTGCGGCTCGAAGCCCACCGCGTAGAGGATGTCGGTGTAGCCGGCGTCGAGGAACTGCTCGGCTTCCTTCAGCGTCGAGACCGTGATCGGCGACTTCTTCCCGTCGAGCACGAGCGCGGTGGCCTCCAGCGACTTCGCGGTCTTCACGTGCAGCCGCAGCGGCACGCCGAGCGACGCGAGGTGATCGCGCAGGCGCTTCGCGTTCGCGGCGACCTTGGCGCGATCCAGCACCAGGCAGGGCGTGTCGAGTTCGTCGAGGGTCATCGTCGGTGGTTCAGTCCAGGTAGGCCTGCTTCGAGCGTATCACCGGCACCAGCGACTCGAGGTCCTTCGCGAGCACGGTTCGCAGCGCGTCCGGCGAACTGCCGGCGCCGGTGGCGAGGTCCACGCCCAGCGCCTCCATCGAGCGGCGCAGGTCCGCGTCGGCCAGCGCCTCCGCGATCGCGCCGTGCAGCGCCTTCACCACCGCGGCCGGCGTGGCCTTGGGCGCGAACACGCCGTTCCACGAGCGCACGTTGACGCCGGGGAAGCCGGCTTCCGCCGCGGTCGGCGTGTCCGGGATCACCGCGACGCGAGACGAGACCAGGGCTGCGAGCAGCTTCAGCTTGCCGCTCTTCACCTGCGGCAGGGCGGTGGTGGTCTGGTCGCACATGAACTGCACCTGCCCGCCGATCAGGTCGGTCATCGCCGGCGCCACGCCCTTGTAGGGCACGTGCTGGATGTCGGTCTTCATCTCGCTCATCAGCACGAGGCAGCCGAGGTGCGAGATCGAGCCCGGGCCGGCGCTGCCGTAGTGCAGCTTCGCGGTGTCGCGCCGCGCGAGTGCGACGAACTCGGCGAAGGTGGACGCGGGCAGCGCGGCGTTCGCCACCAGCACCAGCGGCGCGCCGCCGAGCAGCGCCACCGGCTCGAAGTCCTTCGCCGGGTCGTAGGGCAGCGACTTGTACAGCGCGACGTTCGCGACGAGCGTGCCGATGGTGCCGAAGGCGAGCGTGTAGCCGTCGGGCCTAGCGCGCGCGACGCGACCGGTGCCGATGCTGCCGGAGGCGCCGGCGACGTTCTCGACCAGCATGTTCTGGCCGAGGCGCGCGCCCGCCTTCTGCGCGACCTGCCGCGCGAGCGAATCGCTCGGCCCGCCGGGCGGGAAGGGCACCACCAGCGTCACCGGCTTCTCCGGGAAGGCCTGCGCGAACGCGCTTGCGGAAGCGCAGAGGCAGAGCGCGGCGAAGAGGCGTCTCATGGCGTGTCCTCCATCAGGAACGGGAGCAGTTCGCGCAGCGTGCGGCGCTCGGCGAGCGGCGCGGGCGCCTGCGGCGGCTTCGCGAGGCCGGCGCGGTTGTGCCACAGCGTGCGCAGGCCGCAGGCCGCGGTGCCGATCAGGTCGAAGCCGGAGCCCGCCACGAAGGTGACGCGCTCCGGGCCGACGCCAAGGTCGTCCATCGCGACGCGGTAGGGCACCGGGTTCGGCTTGTAGAACCCGGCGCGCTCCGAGGTGACGACGACGTCGAAGGGCACGCCGACCGCCTTCGCCGCGCGGCGCCCGAGGCGCTCGGAACAGTTGGTGACCACGCCGAGGCGATGGCGCCCGGCCAGCGTGCGCAGCACCTCGCGCGCGTCGTCCCAGGGCTGGAGGTCGTCCCATGCGGCGTCGAGCGCGTCGGCTGCGCCGGCGCCGAGGCCCGTCTGCTCGGCGGCTTCGCGCACCAGGGTCTCGTAGGGGCGGTAGGCGCCGCAGCCGTAGGTGAGTTCGAGGTAGCGCGCGCGCCAGCGCCGCCCGGCGTCGACGCTGCCGGCGGCGCGGTCCCAGACGGTCCACGAGTCGAGGAGCGCGGTGAGGAGGTCGAAGAGCACGACGTCGCGGGCAGCCATGGGACGAAGCGTACGCCCGCGAGCGGCCGCCATGGTTTAATGGCCGCGAACGTTTCATTAAGCCGAGACTTCATATGCTGACCTCGGAGGAACTGCGCTTCCTCGCGCTGCTCGCGGCGCAGGGCAGCCTCGCGGCGGCGGCGCGCGCGCTCGGCGTGACGCCGCCGGCGGTGACGCAGCGCCTGCAGGCGCTGGAGGCGCGCGCCGGCGTGCGGCTGCTGGAGCGGGGGGCGCGGCGCGTGCACCCGACGGCGGAAGGCGAGCTGCTGCTCGCCGAGGCGGCCGAGCTGCTGCCGCGGCTGGACGCGCTCGCCGATCGCCTGCGCGAGCGCGGCGGTCGCGTCACCGGCGAGCTGCGAGTCCTGGCGCCCTTCGGATTCGGCCGGCGGCACGTCGCCGGGCTCGTGGCGGCCTTCCAGGACCAGAACCCGCAGCTGCGCGTGTCGCTGACGCTGAGCGAGCGGCCGGCGCTCGCCGCGCGCGAGGGTTTCGACGTTGCGCTGCACATCGGCCACCTGCGCGACTCGGCGATGGTCGCGACGCGGCTCGCGCCGAACGCGCGCTTCGCGTGCGCGTCGCCCGCCTACCTGAAGCGGGCCGGGCGGCCGCGCCGGCCCGCGGAACTCGCGCGCCACCGGTGCCTGGTGATCCGCGAGAACGACGAGGACGTCACCGTCTGGCGCTTCCGGCAGGGCGCGGCGAACGAATCGGTGCGCGTAGAGCCTGCGCTCGCGAGCAACGACGGCGAGGTCGTGCGCGACTGGGTGCTCGCCGGGCGCGGCATCGCGATCCGCTCGGAGTGGGACGTGGCGGCCGCGCTGCGCGAGGGGCGCCTCGTTCGCGTGCTGCCGTCGTGGTCGCTGCCCGACGCGCCCGTGGTCGCGCTCGCGCCGGCGCGCCACGCGCTGCCGGCCCGCAGCCGCGCGTTCGTGGCGTTCCTGCGCGAGCGGCTGTCGCCGCCGCCTTGGCGCTAGCGGTCGGCTCCTGCGGCAGCGTTGGTTCCGGCGATGCGCCCGAACACCGAACCGTTCGTGAGTCCCGAACCACCCGGGTAGTTGAAGTAGAAGATGCCGCCCACGAGTTCGCCCGCGGCGTAGAGGCCGGGGATCGGGTCGCCGTCGGTCGAGAGCACGCGTGCGCTGGTGTCGATGCGCAGGCCGCCGAAGGTGAAGGTGATGCCGCAGGTCACCGCGTAGGCCTCGAACGGGCCGGTGTCCAGCACGTTGGCCCAGTTCGACTTCGGCACCGCGAGGCCTTCCGTGCAGCGGCCGTCCTTGACGTTCGGGTTGAACGGAATGTCCTTCTTCACGGCCGCGTTGTACTGCTGGATCTCCTTCAGCGCGGCATCGGCGTCCACGTCGTCGAGCTGCTTCACCAGCGCTTCCAGCGTCGGCGCGACGCGCTTGGTGACCTGCTTGATGTTGTACTCGCCGCGCAGGAGGTGCTTCACCTTGGCGTCGAAGATCTGCCACGCGAACTGGCCGGGCTGGTTCAGGATCACGCGGCCGTACTTGGCGTAGGTGTAGTTGCGGAAGTCAGCGCCCTCGTCCACGAAGCGCTTGCCCTCCGCGTTCACCATGATGCCGAACGGATACGAGTGCTTCTGGAACTGGTCGCCGACCGCGAGGTCGCCGAACTCGGGGGCGTTCCGCTCCCAGCCCACCGCGTGGCAGCCCGACCAGTTGCCCGTGGGCGAGGCGCCGATGTCGAGCGCCATCTTGATGACGTCGCCGGTGTTGTACTTGGTGCCGCGCACCTTGGCGAGTTCCCAGCCCGGGCCGAGGTAGCGCGTGCGCCACTCCGGGTTCGACTGGAAGCCGCCGCCGGCCAGCACCACGGCGTGCGCGCGCACGTCGATGGTCTTGCCGTCGCGCTTCACGCGCACGCCCTTCACGCCATCGTCGTCCGCGATCAGCGACACCGCGCGCGCGCCGTACCAGAGCTCGACGCCGAACTTCTTCGCCGCCTTGGTCTCCGCTTCGAGGAGGCCCTCGCCGCCGCCCCAGGCCTCGACCGTGAGGCCGCCCCAGAACTTGAACTTGCCGTCCACCTTGAACGCCTGCCGGCCCCAGATCGGCGCGAACTTCACGCCCTTGGACTGCATCCAGAGCACGGTCTCGTAGGACTTCTTCACCAGCAGCTCGGTGAGGTCCGGGTCGCAGCGGTACTGCGTGACGCGGCCGATGTCGTCGAGGAACTGCTCCTCGGTGTAGGTGCCGAAATCGGTGTTCGCGCACTCCTGGTCGGTCAGGTCGGGCATGAGCTTCCGGAGGTCGTCGACGCCGTTGTAGACGATGCGCATCGCGCCGGCGGTGAAGCGGGTGTTGCCGCCGCAGTCGGACTCGGGCGCGCGCTCCAGCATCAGCACGCGCTCGCGCTTCTCGCGCGCCGCGAGCGCGGCGCAGAACGCGGCGTTGCCGCCGCCGATGACGACGACGTCCCAGGTGGTGTCGCTCATTTCGTGTCTCCGTTCAGGGTATCGGGGGAAGGATGCGGCGTCTCCGCCATCATCCGGATGCGGGTGCGCTGCGCGCCTTGTATGTGGGCGCGCGTCGCGGCCTCGGCCGCGGCGGCGTCGCCCGAGGCGATCGCCTCGACGATCGCGCGGTGCTCGGCGAGCGCGCTCTTCGCGCGGCCCGAAGCGGCGTAGGTCGTCTCGCCCAGCAGCGACATCGCGTCGCGCAGCGCGTTCAGGGTCTTCAGCAGGTACCGGTTGTGCGCGGCGAGGTACAGCGCCTCGTGGAAGCGCTGGTTGTGCCGAGCGAGCTGCTTGGCATCGCGGCCGAGCTTCGCCTCCACCTCGACCAGGTCGCGCAGCACCGCGATCTCGGCGTCCGACGCATGGCGTGCCGCGAGGCGCGCGGCCGTGCCTTCCAGCACGTCGCGCATCAGGTAGAGCTCGGTCATCTGCTGGTGGTCGAGCCGCGACACCGCCATGCCGCGCTGCGCGTCCTGCTCGAGCAGGCCCTCGGCCTGCAGCTGGCGCAGCGCCTCGCGCACCGGCGTGCGGCTCATCCGAAGGCTCGCGGCGAGGTCCTCCTCGCGCAGCCGCGTGCCTGGCGCGAGCTCGCCGTCGCGGATCGCGTCGGCCAGCCGCCGGTAGGCGGTGGCGCCGAGCGATCCGCCGTCGGCGCCGGAGCGGCGCGCGGGCCGGCGGGAGGCGGGGCTGCGATGGGCGGGCATGGGGTTGGACGGACTCTGTATACAGAAGTATATTGGCGTATACATGAGCTGTCCATGACCGCCCCTCGTCCCTTCGACGCGATCGTGCTCGGCGCCGGCGCCGGCGGCCTCGCCGCCGCCTGCGCCGCGGCCGCGCGCGGCCTGAAGACCCTGCTCCTCGAGAAGACGCCGTGGGTCGGCGGCACCGCGGCGATCTCGGGCGGCATGGTGTGGATTCCCGGCAACGCCAAGATGCCGGCCGCCGGCCTGTCCGACAGCGAGGCCGCGGCGCGCGCCTACCTCGGGGCGACGCTCTCCACGGGCTCGAAGCCGGATCTCGTGGACGCCTTCCTGCGCCACGGCCCCGAGGCCGTGGACTGGTTCGAGGCGCGCACGCAGCTGAAGCTGAAACCCGTGGTGCGCTACCCGGACTACTACCCGTCGCTGCCCGGCGCGACGCTCGGCGGCCGCGTGCTGGAGCCTGTGGGCTACGACGCGCGCGGGCTCGGCGAGGCCTTTTCCCTCCTGAGGAGCCCGCTGCCGGAGTTCACGCTCTTCGGCGGCATGATGATCGACCGCGCCGACCTGCCGCATTTTCGCGCGGTGACGCGCTCGCCGCGCTCGATGCTGCGCGTCGCACGGCTGCTGCTGCGCCACGCCGGCGAACGGCTCTCGGCGCCGCGCGGCACCAGCCTCGTGCTCGGCAACGCGCTCGTCGCGCGCCTGCTGCGCAGCGCACTCGACCTCGGCGTCGAGATCCGCACGCGCGTCGACGTGGCGGGGCTGCTACGAGGGGAACGCGGCGTCGAGGGCGTCGAGTTGCGCGACGGTGCGCGCATCGAGGCCTTGCGCGGCGTGGTGCTCGCGTGCGGCGGCTTCTCGCACGACGCCGAGCGCCGGCCGCGCTGGCTGCCGGAAGGCACCGACGCGGCTTCGCCCGTCTGCGAAGGCAACACGGGGGACGGATTGCGGCTGGGCGAATCGGCCGGCGGTCGCGTGCCCGAAGGCAATCTGCACAACGCCTACTGGGCGCCGCTGTCGCGCTTCCGGCGGCCGGACGGCTCGCCCGCGGTCTTCCCGCATACCGTGGCCGATCGCGGCAAGCCCGGCATCATCGCCGTGAACGCGAAGGGCGAGCGCTTCACGTCCGAGGCGGTGTCGTACCACGAGTTCGGACTCGCGATGTTCCGCGCGAAGGCGATTCCCGCCTTCCTGCTGTGCGACTCGAAGAGCCTGTGGCAGTACGGGCTCGGCGGCGTGCGGCCGTTCACGCGCCGCCTGGAGCGCTTCGTGGAGCAGGGCTACCTGGTGTCCGCCGCGACGCCGGCGGAACTGGCCGCGAAGCTCGGCATCGACGCAGCCGGGCTCGCGCGGACGATCGCCACCTACAACGCGGATGCGATTTCAGGCGTAGACACTCAGTTCAACCTCGGCGGCGACGACTACCAGCGCTTCCTCGGCGACCGCGCGCACGGCCCGAACCCCTGCATGCGCGCGCTGGAATCAGCGCCGTTCCATGCGGTGCGGCTGCACCCGAGCGACCTCGGCACCGCGGCGGGCCTCGAGACCGATGCCGAGGCGCGCGTGCTGGACCGCGAAGGCAAGCCGGTGTCCGGCCTCTATGCGTGCGGCAACGACATGAACTCGATCATGGGCGGCGCCTACCCGGGCCCGGGCATCACGCTCGGGCCGGCGCTCGTGTTCGGGTGGTTGGCCGCGCGGCACCTGGCCGCGCGGGCGTAGACATCGCGGCACCTGGCCGCGCGGGGGTAGGTCTCCCTGCCGCTCAGTGCGACAGGATCCACTTCGCCATGTTGGCGAGCTGCTTCGGATCCTTGGTGTCGATGACCTTGTGGTCTTCCTGCGTGCCGTCGTCGAGCTTGACCTTCTTGCCGGCGGTCATCATCTCGATGATCTTCTTCTCGGCGTCAGCCTTGCCCTTGTACTCCTTCGCGATCGTCTTCAGCGCCGGGCCCTTCTTGTTGCGGTCCGGGTTGTGGCACTTCGTGCAGTCGTTGCGCTTGAACAGCGACTTCGCGGCGTCTTCGTCGACCTGGGCGACGGCGGGCGCGGCGAGGGTGACGCCGGCGGCAGCGAGCAGCGCGAGGAGGGTGCGGGGGGTGGTCGGTCGGGTCATGTTCTTCTCCGGAACGAGGTGGGAATCGGGGCCAGCGCCCATACTGGGACGCAGGGTAGCGGCGGGTTGCCGCACGGCGTTTGGTCTAGATCAAAAAACGTCCTTCTTGCCCTTGCGGTTGACGCGCCGGGGGCGAGAATTTAGCCGTGCTGCGACGCAAATTGTCCCCCTTGGCTGCCCGGTTCCTGTCGCTCGCCTTCGCCCTCCTGGCCACGGCCGCGTGGGCCGATCCCGCCGCGATCGTGAAGAAGGTCTGCGCCGCCTGCCACGGCGAGGACGGCAACAGTGCCGACCCGGCGAACCCCAAGCTCGCCGGCATGGATCCGGAGTACCTGCTGCGGCAGTTGCGCGCCTTTGCCGCCGGCAAGCGTCGCGACGAGGCGATGGCGGGCGTGATGGGATCGCTGGACGCGGACCAGTTCGCCGCGCTCGCCGCGTACTACGGCGCGAAGAAGCCGGTGCCCGGCACGGTGAAGGATGCCGCGCTCGCCGCCAAGGGGCGCGCGCTCTACGAGGACGGCAACAGCGACTCGGGGGTGCCCGCCTGCGCCGGCTGCCACCAGTCGGACGGCAAGGGCAATGCGCGCTTCCCGCGCCTCGCCGGGCAGCACCAGAAGTACGTCCTGAAGCAGCTCGCCGACTACAAGACCGGCCGGCGAGCGACCGACCCGCTGATGACCACCGTCGGCAAGCGACTCACCGACGACGAGGCGAAGGCCCTCGCCGAGTACATCGCCGGCCTCTGAGGACACCGCCATGAAACGCACCCTGTTCCTCGCGCTCGCCGCCGTGATCGCCGCACTGCCCGCGCGAGCGGCCGGCGCGGACGACGAGCTCGCGCGCGCGCTCAAGCTGCAGGGCGACGCTCGCCGCGGCGCCGACGCCTACGTGATCTGCCAGGGCTGCCACCGGCGCGATGCCGCCGGCCGGGCCGACGGCAGCTATCCGCGCCTCGCGGGGCAGCACGCGTCCGTGCTCGTGAAGCAGCTCGCCGACATCCGTTCGGGACGGCGCGGCAACCCGAAGATGCTGCCCTTCGCGGACCACCAGGCGCTGTCGGTGGAGGACCTCGCCGACATCGCTGCGTTCCTGCAGCAGCTGCCCGCGCCCGGCGCATGGGGGCAGGGCGGCGGCAAGGACCTCGCGCAGGGCCGCGCGCTCTACGAGCGCGACTGCGCGTCGTGCCATGGCGCGACCGGGGAGGGCGACGCGGCGAAGTTCATCCCGCGCATCGCCGGGCAGCACTACCGCTACCTGCAGCGCGAGGTGCGCATGATCCGCTCGGGCGAGCGGCGCAACGCCGATCCGGACATGGCGAAGGCGATCGCCGGCTACTCGGAGGACGAGATCGCCGCGGTCGCGGACTACGCTTCCCGGCTCTCGCGCTAGTTCGACCGCGAGCGCGCCGGCCGCAGTCGCACGAGCGCGGCCGTCTCGCTAGCGCGAACGTGCCGGCCGCGCTGGCATCGACTGGCCGCCGGCGGCGAGCTTGCCTTCGGCGATCTTCACCGCCTGCGCGATGGCGTCGTGCGGCTCGGTCTCCCTGGGCAGCTTGGCCATCAGCCGCCGCCAGTAGAAGAGCGATTCGGCCCATTTCTCCTGCTGGAAGGCGGCGAGCCCGGCGAGTTCCAGCGCCTTGTCGTCGTTCTCGTCGAGCGCGAGCGCCTGCGCCACCAGCTCCTGCGGGCGGCCCTGCAGGCTCCCGGCCTTGAGCGCCACGGCTTCCGCGTACTGCGCCACCATGCGCGCGTCCTTCGGTGCCTTCGCCGCGGCCTTGGCGAGCGCGGCCTCGGCGTCGTCCAGCCGCTGGAAGGCGATGTAGGCGCGGCCGAGCGCGTACCAGCCTTCGGCATCCTCGGGGCTTGCCTTCAGCTTTTCCTCGAGCGCGCGCACCATCGCGTCGGCGTCGTGGCGCGACTGCGCCTGCGTCAGCGCCTGCTCCTTCAGGATCGCGGGCGCGCCGAGGAACTGGTAGGCGCCGAGCGTCGCCGGCACGAGGACCGCGAGCACCGCGACGGACTGCAGCGCGCGCGCCGGCGGCCGCGCGCGCCACAGCGGCACGAGCAGGAACGCGGCCGCGACCGCGAGCATCGCACCGATGGCGATCCAGAGCGTCATGCCGGCGCCCCCGCGTCGCGCCGCGTCGCGGGCGCGCCGATCGCGGCGAGCAGGCCGCCCAGCGCCATCAGCAGCGCGCCGCCCCACAGCCAGCCGACGAAGGGCTTCACGTAGAGCTGCACGCTCCACGCGCGCTCGGGCAGCGGCTCGCCGAGCGACACGTAGACGTCGCCGAGGAAGCCGTAGCGGATCGCCGCCTCCGTCATGGTCTGGCGCGAGCTGCGGTAGATGCGCTTCTCGGGCGCGAGCGTGGCCACCGGATGGCCCCCGGAGGTCACGGCGAGCGTGCCGCGCATCGCGGCGTAGTTCGGACCCGGGACTTCCGCGGCGCCGAGGAAGGTGAACGAGTAGCGCCCGAGCGTCGCCTGCTCGCCGGGCTTCATCGCCACGGTCTTGTCGAGCTGGTAGCCCGAGACGAGGCCGATGCCCGCGACGACCACCGCCATGCCGAGGTGCGCGCAGCCCATGCCGAGCGCGCCGGCGCCCAGCCGGCCGGTCGCGCGGCGCCGCGACGCGAGGCCGAGCAGCGTGCCGGTCGCGATCCACGCCGCGAGCCCCGTGCCGAGCGCGGCCTGCCAGCGCAGGCCGTCAGGAGCGAACGCCAGCGCGACGAGGGCGACGAGCGCGGCGAGCGCGGGCCAGCGCGCGCGCGCGAGCGCCTCGCGCAGGCTGGCCTTGCCCCAGGGCAGCAGCGGCCCCAGCGCGATCAGGAGCAGGACCGGCGCCATCATCGGCACGATCACCGCGTTGAAGTACGGCGGGCCGACCGAGATCTTCCCGAGGCCCAGCGCATCGAGCACGAGCGGGTACAGCGTGCCCAGCATCACCGCGGCGAGCGTGGCGAGGAGCAGCACCATGCCGGCGAGCAGCGCCGACTCGCGCGACACCGCGCCAAACGCGCCCTTCGCCGCCAGCATGCCGGCGCGGCGCGCGAACACGGCGAGGGATCCGCCCACCACGAGCGCGAAGAAGACGAGGATGAAGGTGCCGCGCAGCGGATCCTGCGCGAACGCGTGCACCGAGGACAGCACGCCCGAGCGCACGAGGAAGGTGCCCAGCAGCGACAGCGAGAACGCGGCAAGCGACAGCAGCACCGTCCACACGCGCAGGCTGCCGCGCCGGTCGGTGACCACCAGCGCGTGCACGAGCGCGGTGCCGGCGAGCCACGGCATCAGCGACGCGTTCTCGGTCGGGTCCCAGAACCACCAGCCGCCCCAGCCGAGCTCGGAGTAGGCCCACCACGAGCCGACCATGATGCCGAGCGTGAGGAAGGCCCAGGCCACCAGCGTCCACGGCCGCACCCAGCGCGCCCACGTGCCTTCGTACTTGCCCGAGACGAGCGCCGCGAGCGCGAACGCGAAGGCCACCGAGAACCCGACGTAGCCCATGTACAGCAGCGGCGGGTGGATGATCATCCCCGGGTCCTGCAGCAGCGGGTTCAGGTCCTGCCCGTCGGCCGGCGCGGGGTGCAGCCGCATGAACGGGTTGGACGCCACCAGCACGTAGGCGAGGAAGCAGGTGCTCAGCAGGCCCATGATGCCGGCGATGCGCGCGAGCAGGTCCTGCGGCAGGCGGCGGCCGAACAACATCGTCGCCAGCGTCCACGCGGCCATCAGCGAGGCCCACAGCAGGAACGAGCCTTCGTGCGAGCCCCAGGCGGCGGTCAGGCGGTACTCGAGCGGCAGCGCGCGCGAGGAGTGGTCGGCGACGTTCATCACCGAGAAGTCGTTGGCCGCGAACGCGAGCACCAGCGCGGCGAAGCCCAGCCACGTGAACAGGCACTGGCCCGCCGCCGCGCTGCGCGCCATCGCCATCCACGCCGCGTTGGCGCGCGCCGCACCGGCGAGGCCGAGCACCGCCTGCGCCAGCGCGAGCTGCAGCGCGAGGATCAGGGCGACGTGTCCGAGTTCGGGGATCATCGGGAGGGGAAAGGGCGGGACAGGATAGCGGCGGGGACGAAAAAAGGGCGCGGGGATCGCCCGCGCCCTTCGTCGTCGCCTTGCGGCCGCTACTTCTTCATCGCGGCGATGGCGTCGTTCAGCACCTTGATGCCGGCCTGCGATTCATCCACCGAGCGCGTCAGCGACTCGCGCGCGGCGCCGGGGTTGTGGAAGCCCACCGAGTTCTCTGCCGTCCACCATTCCCAGAAGATGTGCGCCTGGTCGTGGTGCGCCTGCGCCTTCTTGATCGCTTCCTCCGGCACGCCGGCAGCGCGGGCGCGCGGGAACGCGTCGATCAGCTGCGCGAGCCAGTACTCGGCCTTGGCGAGCTTGCCGCGGGTGTAGTTCTGGATGGCGTCGATCTGGTACTTGGCGTTCTCGACGGTCATCTCGCCGTGGCACTTCACGCAGGTGTCCTTCAGCATGCCGCGCGGCGAGCGCTGCTGGTGGTCGGTGAAGGTGCGCCCGTTCCTCTCGATCTTCGGCATGTGGCAGTCCTTGCACTCCACGCCTTCGCGCTCGTGCTTGCTGCCCCAGAAGGTCTCGGCCTCGGGGTGCTGCAGCTTGGAGAGCGCCGCGCCCGTGACCGCGTGCCGGAAGTCCTTGAAGTTGATCTTCTCCGCGGCCGCCTTGTAGTCGAACACGTTGGCCCAGAAGAAGTGGTTGGCGCGCCGGTCGGCCATGGTCACCGCGCCGCCGGTGGCGGTGTCGATGCCGGGGTTGCAGTTGTACTCGACGTGGCACTGGGCGCACATCAGGTTCGAGTCGGCCTTGGACAGGAGGCCGATCGCGCGGAAGCCGTCGCGGAAGGTGACCTTCTTCATCGGCAGCTTGGCGCTCTTCGCCTTGTCGTTCGGGTAGGTGCCGAGGCCCCGGTCCACCACCGCCTCGATCAGCGCGTCGCGCGCGACGCGCGGCGACGCGGTCCGCGCCGAGGCGAGCGGCCTCGTAGGCCGGGTTGCTGCGGTTCTTCGTGAAGACCGCGAGCTTCACGCAGGCCTAGACCAGGCCGCCGTTGGGCTGCACCACCTGCCCGTGCACCCAGGAGGCCTTGTCCGACGCGAGGAAGGCGACCACGTCGGCGACCTCGGAGGGCAGGCCGACGCGGTTGAACGGGCTCATCGCCGCCGAGCGCGCGATCGCCTCTTCGTTCTTGCCGGCGCGGAAGAGGTCGGTGTCCACCGGGCCGGGCGCGACCGCGTTGACGCGCACCTTGCGCGGCGCGAGCTCGCGCGACATCGAGCGCACCAGCGACTCCACCGCCGCCTTGGTGGCGATGTAGGGGCCGAAGTTCGGCGCCATGACGCGCACCAGCGACGTGGTGATGGCGATGATGCAGCCACCGTCCGGCACCTTCTGCGCGGCTTCGCGCAGCACGTGGAAGGCGCCGACGATGTTCACGTCCACCAGCTTCCTGAAGGTCGCCGGGTCGAACTGGCCGACCGGCGCGCCGGGCACGTTGATGCCGGCGTTGGCGAGCACGCAGTGCGGCGCGGCTCCGAAGTCGCGCTGCACGTCCGCGAAGGCCTGCTGCACCTGCGCGAGGTCCGTGATGTCGGCGCGATAGCCCTTGGTGCGCGACGCGCCGATGGTGGCCGGCAGCGCCGGGTTGCTGGAGACGTAGGTGTAGGCGACGTCGTAGCCGCCCTTGGCGAGCGCGTCGACCGAGGCGGCGCCGATGCCGCGCGTGCCGCCGAAGACCAGTGCGATTCTGTTGGACATGTCAGGCCACCCACGGCTTGCCGAACGCCGGTTCCTTGTAGGGGGTTGGAGGGAGTTGCCACGTGCCGGTGGAAGGCGGGCGCACCTCGGCGTCCACGTGCACGTCGAGCACGCAGGGGCGCTTGTTGCGGATCGCCTGTTGCAGCGCGCCGGCGAGGTCCTCGCTCTTCGTCACCGTCACGCCGTCGGCGCCGCAGGCGCGCGCCCACGCGGCGAAATCCGGGTTGTAGCGCTTGCCCTCCGTCTGGCCGTAGTGGCCGCCCGGGTAGAACGCAGTGCCGAGCTGCCGGTTGCCGAACATGCCGACCTGGATGTCGCGGATCGCGGCCCAGCTGAAGTTGTTCCACACCACCCAGATGCAGGGCAGCTCGTACTCCACCGCCGTGGCCACGACATAGGGCGTCATGGTGAAGCCGCCGTCGCCGCAGACCGAGATGCAGGGCCGCTCCGGCGCGGCAAGCTGCGCGCCGAGCACGCTGCAGACGCCGAAGCCCATGGACGAGTAGCCCCAGCTGTTCAGCATCGACTGCGTGCGCTTCGGGCGCCAGAACTGCATGAACCAGTTGTGGTGCACGCCGGAGTCGCAGGTGAGGATGGCGTCGTCGGGCAGCACCTTCTGCAGCGAATCCACGACGTACTCGGGACGCAGCGGAGACGTGGTCAGCGAGAAGTTCGGGCGCACGAACTTCTCCCACTCGCCGACCCACGCGGCGACTTCGTTCCTCCACTCGGAGTACTGCGCGTGCAGCTTCGGCGCGCCGCGCTGCTCGCGCAGGCCGAGCGCGGCGAGGAGCTGCGCGGTGAAGACCTTCGCGTCCGCGATCAGGCCGAGCGTCGGCGGGTAGTTGCGGCCGAGCTCCTGCGGGTCGAGGTCGACATGCACCAGCTTCGTCTTCGGGAAGTTCCACGAATAGCCGGTGTGCCACGAGGACGACGAGCGGTCGTCGAACCTCGTGCCGATGGTGATCACGAGGTCCGCGTGGCGGCCGGCCTGGTTCGCCGGATAGGCACCATTGCGGCCGATGAAGCCGAGCGTCAGCGGATCGTCTGCCGGCACGCAGCCCATGCCGTTCGGCGAGGTGATGACCGGGATGCCGTAGTCCTTCTGCAGCTTCGTCAATTCGGGTCCCGCCTCGGACAGCGTCGCGCCGTGGCCGATGAAGAGCACCGGGCGCATCGCGTCCGCCATCATCGCCACGACCTTGCCGATGTCGTGTTCGGAGGCGCCGGGCCGGTGCTGGCCCATGACGTGCGAAGGCGCAGGCACCTCGACGTCATCCTCTTCCTGGAAGACGTTGTACGGGATGTCGATGTTCACCGGGCCGGGGCGGCCGGTGACCATGGTGTCGAAGCCCTGGCGCAGCGCGAGCGGCAGCATGTCGACGCGCGTCGGCTGGAAGGCGCGCTTCACCACCGGGCGCACCACCTGCGGGAAGTCCGCCTGGTTGTGCTTGTAGATCTCCTGGAAGGGCGCGCGGTTCATCTGCCCGGTCGGCACGTTGGCGGTGATCGCCATGAAGGCCGACGAGTCCGACAGCGCGGTCGCCATCGACATCACCAGGTTCGCGGAACCCGGGCCGGTCGAGGTGAGCGTCGCCACCGGCTGGTGCTTGACGCGGAAGTAGCCGTCGGCCATGTGGCCGGCGCACTGCTCGTGGCGAGGCGAGATCATCTTGATCTTGTCGCGCACCTCCCACAGCGGGTCGAGGATGCCGACGTTGCCGTGCCCGCAGATGCCGAACAGGTACGGCACCTTCTGCCGGATCAGGTACTCGGCGATCAGCTCGCCGCCTTTCATCTTGGCCATGGTGATTCGCTCTAGAGGGTGAAGGTGACGATGCGTTCCTCGGTCATCTCGTGGATCGCGTAGCGCGGGCCCTCGCGGCCGAAGCCGCTGTCCTTCGAGCCGCCGTAGGGCATCAGGTCGACGCGGGAGGACGAGGTCTCGTTGACGTGCACGCCGCCGACCTCGAGCTTCTTCGCCGCGGAGAAGGCGTCGTCCAGCCGGTTCGTGAAGAGGCCGGTGGCGAGGCCGTAGGGCGTGGCGTTCACGCGCGCGATGGCTTCGTCCAGCGTGTCGAAGGGCACGAGGTTCACCAGCGGGCCGAACACCTCGCGGCAGCCGACCTTCATCGAGTCGTCCACGTCCTTCAGCAGCGTGGGCGGGATCACCGCGCCGGCGCGCGGGCCGCCGGCGAGGCGCTTCGCGCCCTTGGCCACGGCTTCCTCGATCCACGCCTCGACGCGCGTAGCCGCGTGCTCGCTGATCAGCGGGCCGACCACCGTCTTCGGGTCCATCGGGTCGCCGAAGGGCAGGGCCTTCACCTTCTCGGTGAGCAGCTTCTCGACCTCGGCGAAGCGCGAGCGGTGCACCAGCAGCATCTGCACCGAGGTGCAGACCTGCCCGGCCTTGCGGAAGCCCGCGTTGATGATCTTCGGGATCGCCATCTCGACGTTGGCGTCGTCGCTGACGATGGTGAAGGCGATCGAGCCGAGCTCCATCTGCGTGCGGCGCAGGCCGGCGCGCTGCTGGATGCTGCGGCCGACCTCGGTGCTGCCGGTGAACGCGAAGAAGCGCACGCGCGGGTCCTCGAGCAGCCAGTCGGCGACTTCCGCGCCGCCGTGCACGATGTTCAGGAAGCCCTTTGGCATTCCGGCCTCGAGCAGGCATTGCGCGAGCAGGCACGCGGACAGCGGCGTGTGCGTCGAGGGCTTCAGCACCGTGGCGTTGCCGGCGGCGAAGGCGGGTGCGATCTTGTGCGACACGGTATTGATCGGCGCGTTGAACGGCGTGATCGCCGCGATCACGCCCAGCGGCACGCGCAGCGTGAAGCCCATGCGGTTGCCCTGCTGCGGCGCGCCGGCGAGCGGGATCACGTCGCCGGCGAGGCGGCGGGCTTCCTCGCCCGAGAGGCGCAGCGTCTGTACCGCGCGGCGGTGCTCGCCCGCGCCGTCGGACTCGGTGAATCCGGCCTCGACCTGCATGGTGCGGATGAAGTCCTTCGCGCGCGCCTCGACCAGCGCTGCCGCGCGCTCGAGGATCATGCCGCGCTCGTAGGGATTGGGTGCGCCGCGCTTGAAGGCGGCCTGCGCCGCGTCGATCGCCGCGGCGAGCTGCGCGCGGTCCGCCGAGCCGGCCTGCATCGCGGGCGCGAGGCGGTACTTGTCCATCACGGGGAACGGCGTGCCGCGGCCGTCCATCCATTCGCCGTCCACCAGCAGGCGGCACGCGGCGAGGGTATCTGGGATGCGATCGTTCACGGCGGTCTCCTTCAGAGCCAGAGGATCTTCTTGCGGTAGTCGAGGTCGTCGAGCAGCGGCTTCGCCGGCCCTTCGTGGAACACGGCGCCGCGCTCCAGCGCGAACACGCGGTCGGCGAGCGCGAGCACGAGGTCGAGGTTGTGCTCGACGATGACGATCGAGGCGTGCGCGCGCAGCTTGTCGAACACGGTGAAGAGTTCCTGCACCACGGCGGGGGCGAGGCCTTCGAAGGGTTCGTCTAGCAGCAGCAGCTTGACGTTGCCCGAGAGCGCGCGCGCGACGGCGACCATCTGCTGCTCGCCGCCCGAGAGGTAGTCGGCGTGCACGTCGATGCGCTCGCGCAGGCGCGGGAAGAACTCGAAGATCTTCTCTTCGCTCCACACCGTGCCGTTCGTGCCGTCGGTCTTGCGGGCGAGGCGCCCCAGCGCGAGGTTCTCGCGCACCGTCATGCCGGCGAAGAGGCCTCGGCCCTGCGGCACGTAGCCGATGCCGAGGCGCGCGATGTCGGGCGCGGGCAGGCGCGAGATGTCCTGCCCGTCGAGCGCGATGCGGCCCGACGCGGCGGGCACGAGGCCGGCGAGGGTCTTCAGCAGCGTGGACTTGCCGGCGCCGTTCCTGCCGAGCAGCGCGACGATCTCGCCCTGCCGCACGTCCAGCGACGCGTCGTTCAGGATGTGGCTCTTGCCATAGAAGGCGTTCACCTTCTCGAAGGCCAGCACCTGCGGGCGCTCCGAGGCGGCGGCGTCGGCGCGCCCGGTGACCGGTGGCGTGCCCGAGCCGGTGTAGATCTCCTGCACGCGGCGGTCGTTGCGCACCTCGTCGGGCGTGCCGGCCATCAGCACTTCGCCCTGGTTCATCACCGTCACGCGTTGCGAGAAGCCCAGCACGCGATCGATGTCGTGCTCGACGATCAGCACCGGGATCGACGCCGAGATCGCCTTCACGAGGTTCGACACGCGCTCGCGCTCGGCCGCGGCGAGGCCCGCGAGCGGCTCGTCGAGCAGCAGCACGCGCGGCTTCGAGCCCAGCGCGATGCCGAGGTCGACGAGTCGCTGGCCGCCGTACGAGAGATCCCCCCCGAGCGTGTGCTCGATGCCTTCCAGCCCGAGGAACTTCACCAGTTCCCGGGTCTCGGCGTGGATGTCGGGGCAGTCGTCCACGTCCTTCCACGCATTGAAGCGCACCGCGTGCCTCGCCTGCAGCGACAGCCGCAGGTTCTCGTAGATCGACAGTCCCTTGAAGAGGTTGGTGATCTGGAACGAGCGCGCGACGCCGCGCTGGCAGATCTGGTCCGAGGTCAGGCCGTGCACCGCTTCGCCCTGCAGCTTCACCGCGCCGTGGTCGGGCGGGAACATGCCCGAGACGAGGTTGAAGAGCGTGGTCTTGCCGGCGCCGTTCGGGCCGATCAGTGCATGGATCTCGCCCGCGGCCACGTCCAGCCGGCCTTCGGACACGGCGCGGATGCCGCCGAAGTGCTTGGACACGGCCTCGACCTGCAGCACCGTGCCGGTGAGCGCCGGCGGCGACAGGAAGGCGGGTAGCGGCAGGCCGGTGTAGATCCTGCGACCGGACATCGCCGCGTCGGTGGCGGGCGCGGGCTTCCAGTGGCGGCGCAACTGCTCCCAGACGCCGACCAGCCCGGAGGGCGAGAAGATCACGAAGCCGACGAAGACGAGGCCGAACCACAAGAGCCAGTTCGAGGTCCACATCGACGCCAGTTCGCGGAACACCATGTAGAACACCACGCCGAGCGCCGGGCCGAGCAGGCTCCCCATGCCACCGATCACCACCATCGCGAGCAATTCGCCCGAGAAGTTCACCGACACGGCCTCCGCCGACACGAGATAGAGCTGGAAGCCCATCAGCGCGCCGGCGAGCGCGGTGACGGTGGCCGAGATGACGAAGGCGCCGAGGCGATACCGGTCCACCGGGTAACCCTGGAAGGTGGCGCGCAGCTGGTTCTCGCGGATCGCCACCAGCACGTGGCCGAACGGCGAGCGCACCACGCGCACGATGGCGTACAGCACCGCGAACGCGAGCAGCGCCACCAGCACGTAGTAGGCGACCGAGTTGTCGAAGTTGATCGGGCCGAGGCTGCCGCGCTTCAGGCCGCCCAAGCCGTCCTCGCCGCCGGTGACTTCCGTCCAGCGGAAGGCCACGGTGTAGGTGAGGGCCGAGAGCGCGAGCGTGAGGAGCGAGAAGTACACGCCACGCCTACGCAGGATCAGCAGGCCCACCACGGTCGCGAGCACCGCGACGAAGGCGACACCGACCACGAGCGGCATCAGCAGCTGGTTCGCGAACCAGTGCTTCTGCGCGAGCCCGGCCGAGTACGCGCCGATGCCGAACCAGACGGCGTGGCCGAAGGAGTGCAGGCCGGTGAAGCCGACCAGCAGGTTCAGGCCGATCGCCGCCATCGCGAGGCACACCACGACGGTGGCGTTGTTCACCGTGAGCCCCGTGAGTGGCAGCACGATCGGCAGCAGCACCAGCGCTGCGGCGCCGGTCCACAACGTGCTTCGCGCGTTGGTCATGGCGTGTTGCGCGCGTTCATTCGAACTTCTCGATGCGCTCGCCGAGCAGCCCGCGCGGGCGGAACAGCAGCACCAGGAACATCAGGATGTACATCGACGCCTCGCCGGCGGCGGGCACGAAGTGGATCGTGATGCCGCGCACCACGCCCACCAGCAGCGCGGCGAGTACCACGCCCCAGAAGCTGCCGAGGCCGCCGATCACCACGACGACGAAGGCCACGGTGATGATCTCGGCGCCCATCGCCGGGTGCACGATCGCGATCGGCGCGAACAGCGCGCCGCCGAGCGCGGCCATTCCCACGCCCAGCGCGACCACGGTCGCCATGTACGGCGAGAGCCGGATGCCGAGCGCGGCCACCATGTCGGGTTTCTGGATGCCGGCTCGCACCACGCGGCCGAAGGACGTGCGATGCAGCAGCAGCCATATGCCTGCGAGCACCAGCGCCACCACCGCGAGCAGGAAGAGGCGGTACTTCGAGAACAGGAAATCCCCCACCATCACGCTGCCCTTGAACCCCGGCGGCATCGACGCGGGGATCGGCGCCGCGCCCCAGATCATGCGGATCGCCTGCTCGGCGACCATCGCGAGGCCGAAGGTGACGAGCAGCGACAGGATCGGGTCCGCGGTATAGAAGCGCCTGAGGATGAAGCGCTCGAAGAGGATGCCGAGGAAGCCCACCGCGATCGGCGAGGCCGCCGCCGCCCAGCCGAAGCCAAGGTGCCTCGCCAGCGTGACCGAGAGATAAGCGCCGAGCGCGTAGAACGCGCCGTGCGCGAGGTTGACCACGCCGCCGACGCTGAAGATCAGCGACAGGCCGAGCGCGATCAGGAGGTAGTAACCCCCGAGCACGAGGCCGTTGACCACCTGCTCGAGGAGGAAGAGGACTTGCATCGACGCTGCTGCGAGGGGAGCGGGGCGGCGGCACGGCGCCGCCCCGGGTTCCCGTCAGGTGCTCAGGCGAACGAGCACTCGTTCTTGTCCTTCGACGGGTTGATGATCTCGAGCGGCTGGTTGGCCGCCGGCACCGCCGCGCCGAAGGCGAGGAAGTCCTGCTTGTCCTTCGCCTGCCCCTTCGGCTTCACCGTGAACGGGTAGGCCTCCTGGATCAGCTGGTGGTCCCACGAGCGGAAGTAGCCCTTCCTCGCCTTCAGCAGGTCGAACTCGGCCTGCGACTCGAGGTAGGCGATCAGCTTGTCGGTATCGGTGCCCTTGGTGGCGGTGATCGCCTGCGCGAGGATCTTCAGCGACACGTACTCGATCCACGCGTGGTTCTCGGGGCGCTTGTTGTACTTCTTCTGGAAGTCGGCGACGAATTTCTTCGTTCCCGGGGTGTCGATCTCGTGGTGCCACACGGTCGGCCAGTAGCCGGCGAGGTTGCCTTCGCCCGCGGCCCACGCATCCGCCGTGTTCAGGTTGAAGCCCGCGACCGGGAAGCTGAGGCCGTACTCGGCGTACTGCTTGACGAAGTTGGTGACCTGGTTGCCGCCGAGGTTGGTGGCGACGAGGTCCGGCTTCGCCTGCCGGATCTTCAAGAGGAACGGGCTGAAGTCGGTGGTGTCGGTCGCGGTGAGTTCGTCGGCGATGACGGTACCGCCGTTGCCGGTGACGAAGGCCTTCGCGGCCTTGGCGAGGTCGTGGCCGAAGACGTAGTCCGAGGTCAGCGCGAACACGCGCTTGCCCTTGATCAGGCCCTCGCGCATCAGCGCCTGGCCCGCGGCGTTCACCATCACCGTCACCGGGATGTCGACGTGGAAGGTGTAGCGGTTGCAGTTCTTGCCGCGCAGCACGTCGGAGCGCGCGCCGATCTGCAGGAAGAGCTTCTTGTTGCGTGCCGCGACCTGCATGATGGTCTGCGCGGACGCGGAGTTGATCTCGCCCATCAGCAGCGCGACGCCGTCGCGCTCGAGCATGCGCTGCGCCTTGGTGGAGGCGGTGGCCGGGTTGACCGAGTCCTCGGACATCACGTCGAGCTTGCGGCCGAGCACGCCGCCGGCCGCGTTGATTTCCTCCTGCGCCATCCGGAGGCCGAGCTGCGCGTACTCGCCGAGCGCGCCGAGGAAGCCGGTGAGCGGGGTGAGGTGGCCGATCTTGATCGCGTCGGCCTGCGCGCGGCCGATGAACGGGAAGCCGAGCGCGAGCGCGCCGGCGCCGGCGGCGCCGGCCTGAAGGATCTTGCGGCGGGTGGTCATGGGGTGTTCCTCCTCCA
Organism: uncultured Enterobacteriaceae bacterium; assembly: GCA_964617355.1. Lineage (GTDB taxonomy): Bacteria > Pseudomonadota > Gammaproteobacteria > Burkholderiales > SG8-39 > CAZTDU01. The sequence goes on along the minus strand of CAZTXP010000144.1, from coordinate 17,794 downwards.
AGAGGGTCGTTGCGGTGGGTCGATCAGATCGCGTCGTCCGTCGCCGGCGTCGTCACCACGAGGAAGACAAGGCCGCCGGTGCCGGTGTTCGAGAAGCCGTGCCGCGCACCGGGCGGCAGGTAGACGTAGTCGTGCGCGCGCATCAGGTGCGGCTTGCCGTCCACGGTCAGCACGCCCTCGCCCTCGAGCACGTAGTAGACCTGCTCCTGCACCTTGTGCACGTGCTCTTCCACGTAGGCCATCGGCGCGTAGCGCGAGATGCGGAAGTCCATCCGCTTCGAGCCGCCGGTGTTCTCGGGGCCGGCGAGCATCTTGGAGAGCGCGCCGCCGAAGTGGCCGGGGAACTGCTGCCACGGCACTGCGGCCATCGGCTGCACGAAGGGCTTGAGGGTGGCTTTCGAGGTCATGAAGCCCAGTGTAGGAACCGGCCGCGCAGGCGGGAAGTACCGATTTCCGAGATAGGGTATAAGCTTGCGTTATACCCCCTCACCTTGGAGGAGACGCCGGATGGACCTGCGGCAGCTGCGCTATTTCACCCAGATCGTCGAGAGCGGCAGCCTGTCGCGCGCCTCGCGCCAGCTCTACATCGCCCAGCCGGCGCTGAGCCAGCAGCTCTCCAAGCTCGAGGCCGAGGTCGGCAAGCCGCTGCTGACGCGCTCGCCCAAGGGCGTGGCGCCGACCGAGAACGGCCTCGCGCTCTACCACCACGCGCGCTTCATGCTGCGCCAGCTCGACCAGGCGCTGTCGATCGCGAGGAAGGACTCGGGGGCAGTGCAGGGCATGGTGTCGGTCGGCCTGCCGTCGACCACCGTCTCGGGGCTCGGCCTCGAACTGGTGCGGCGCGTGCGCGAGCGCTTCCCGGGCGTGCTGCTGAACGTGGTCGAGGGCATGAGCGGCCACCTCGGGCAGATGATGCGCCTCGGACAGCTCGACCTCGCGGTGCTGTTCGCGAGCGACGTCGCGCCCGATCTCGCGGTAGAGCCGCTGCTCGAGGAGGAACTCTTCGTCATGCTGCCCAGGCACAGTCCGCTGGTGCCCGCGCGGCGCACGTCGCTGACGATCGCGGAAGCGGCGGATCTGCCCTTGATCCTGCCCACCGGCACCCACGGCCTGCGCCGGCGCATCGCCGCGGAGTTCGAGCAGAGGAACCTGCAGCCGAGGATAGTCGCCGAGATCGATTCGCTGTCGCTCCTGATGGACTGCGTATTCGACGGCATGGGCGCGACCATCAAGCCGATGGCGGCGGTGTACCTCGAAGGCCGGCGCGGCCGGCAGTGGCGCACGCTGTCGGTCTCGGATGCGAGGCTCGGGCGTCGCAACTACGTCTATTCGCTGCCGCCCGAGCGGCGTTCCGCCGCCGCCGCGCTGGTCGCCTCGGAATTGCGCGACACCGCGCAGATGCTGGCCGAGACCGGGCGCTGGAAGGGCGTGGCGCCGATCGCGCCGGTGCGGCTGCAGTAAGGCCTAGGAGAGCAGGCGCGCCAGCACCGCAGCCGCGCGCTCGCACTGCGCGCGATTCGCGTCGAGGTGCGTGAGGAGGCGCATCTTCGTCGGCCCGAGCGCGTTCACCAGCACCCCTTCCGCCTTCGCGGCGGCCATGAGGTCGGTGGCGCCGCGCTTTGCCTTCGCGACATCGAACACCACGATGTTGGTCGGAGGAGGATCCGCGGCCAGCGCGACGCCGGGGCATTCGCGCAGCCGCGCGGCGATCAGGCGCGCGTGCTCGTGGTCCTCGGCGAGGCGCTCGTAGTGCTGCGTGAGGCCGAAGTCGCAGGCCGCGGCGAACATGCCGACCTGCCGCATCGCGCCGCCGAGCATGCGCCGGTGCCGGATCGCGGCCTGGATCAGCGGCTTCGGCCCGGCGAGCATCGAGCCCGCGGGCGCACCGAGGCCCTTCGAGAACGCCACCATGAGGAGGTCGAATGGCGCGGCGAGGCGCGCGGGCGATTCATTGCACGCTATCGCCGCGTTCCAGAGCCGCGCGCCGTCGAGGTAGCTCGCAATGCCGAGTTCGCGCGCCGCCGCGCCGATCGCATCGAGCGCGTTCGGATCCCAGACCAGACCGCCGTGGCGGTTGTGCGTATTTTCGACCTGCACGAGCGCGGTGCCGGGGATCGGCAGCACCGGGGCGTTGCGCGGCTTGGCGTGCGCGCGCATGTCATCAGCGGTGAAGAGGCCTTTCGAACCGATCTCGGTGAACTGCACGCCGGAGTTCGCGGCCGAGCCGCCGGCCTCGTGCCAGACCGAATGGGCCTCGGAGCCGACCAGCACGTCGTCGCCCGGGCGCGTCAGCACGCGCAGCGCGACCTGGTTCGCCATCGTGCCGGAGGGCAGCCACAGCGCGGCTTCCTTGCCGAGCAGGCCGGCGACGCGTTCCTCGAGCGCATTCAGCGTCGGGTCGTCGCCGTATTGCATGTCGCCTACGGGCGCGCGCGCCATGACGGCGCGCATGGCCTCGGTGGGCCGCGTGACGGTGTCGCTGCGCAGGTCGATCAGGTCGGGCATCGCGGCTCCCGGCGGAGTTCAGTCGAGCGCGGAGAGTACCGCGCGCGTGACCTCGGCGGTGGTCGCCGTGCCGCCGAGGTCGGCGGGCAGCATGCCGGCCTCGACGACGCGGCCGATCGCCCAGCGCACGCGCTCGGCGGCGTCCGCAAGGCCGACGTGGTCGAGCAGCATCGCCGCGGACAGGATCGCGCCCATCGGGTTCGCGAGGCCCTTGCCGGCGATGTCCGGCGCCGAGCCGTGCACCGGCTCGAACACCGCGGTCCTGCCGCCGACGTTGCCCGAGGGCGCGACGCCGAGGCCGCCGACCAGCGCCGCGGCCTCGTCCGACAGGATGTCGCCGAAGAGATTGGTGGTGACGATGACGTCAAAGCTCTCCGGGTCGCGCACGAGGCGCATCGCCATCGCGTCCACCAGCAACTCGTCGCACTTCACGTCGGGGAAGTCCTTCGCCACCGTGAAGCACGCCTCGCGGAAGAGACCGTCGGTCACGCGCAGCACGTTCGCCTTGTGCACGAAGGTGACGCGCTTCCTGCGCCTGCGGGCGTGCTCGCAGCCCAGGCGCGCGATGCGCTCGGACGCGGCGCGCGTGATCACGCGCTCGGCGATCGCGGTGTCGCCGTCGCGCCGCTCGCGGCCGACGTAGAGGTCCTCGGTGTTCTCGCGAAAGAGCAGCAGGTCCACGCCCGGCCGCGAGAACGCGCCGGGCAGCGAGCGCGTCGGGCGCAGGTTGGCGTAGAGGTCGAGCGCGCGGCGCATGCCGAGGATCGGGCTGCGATAGCCCTCGACCACGCCCATCGGCGAGCCGGTGGCGCCGAACAGCGTCGCGTCGCAGGACTCCACCGTGCGCAGCGTCTCGTCGGGCAGCGCGTTGCCCGTCTTCGTGAAATGCCCGTAGCCGGCGGGCGCCTCGACGAACGAGATCGACGGGGCGACCTTTCTCAATACCTCGGCCGCGGCGGGCACGACTTCCTGGCCGATGCCGTCGCCTGGAACAAGGCAAACACGGGTCATCTTGCGGCCCGCAGTTTCTTCGTCGCCGCGTCGTCTACCTCGCCCGCGGGCGATACCGCCACGCCGTAGTCCGCCTTCGCGCCCTCGGGCGTGACGTAGCCGAGTTGCACGTCGCGCGCGACGCGCGACGGCTCACGCGCCTTCGCGTCGCCGAATCCGCCACCACCCGGCAGCGCCATGCGCAGGCGGTCGCCCGGCTTCAGCGCCTGCTGCGGGCCGTGCGGGATCGGCGTGCCGTTCAAGGTGAGGTCTTCGCCGCGGCCGACGCCGCCGCCGAGGCGCCCGAACACCGGGTAGGGCGATTCGGGCTTGCGGCCCGAGCCGCGGATGCTGACCACCAGCGGGCCGTCGGGGCCGAGCTCGCCGTCGGCGACCTCGAACTCGAACGCCTGACCGAGGCCGCCGCGATGACGGCCGGGGCCGCCCGAGTCGGGCAGCATCTCCTTGTAGCGGTAGATCACGGGCAGGTCGTTCTCGACGGTCTCGATCGGGATGTTGCCCACGTTGTACGGGAATCCGCGGCAGCTGGGGCCGTCGCCCTGCGCGTTTGCGCCGAGGCCGCCCATGCTGGAGTTGATGCCGATGTAGGTCTTGCCATCGCGGCGCTTGGCGCGGAAGTACGTGAACACGAGCGGCGTCGCGCCGCTGCCGGCCATGATGCGCTCCGGGATCGCCTTGGCGAGGGCCCCGAACACGATCTCCGGCAGGTTGTGGCAGATCATCGTGCGGCCCCAGGTCGGCGCGGGCGGCTTGCACGCGAGCAGCGACCCCTCCGGCGCGCGCACGGTCACCGGCCGGAACGCGCCCTCGTTGTTCGGCACGCCCGGATCGAGCGCGAGCTTGATCGGGTACATGCTGTAGGAGCGCGTCATGTTGAAGGTGACGTTCACCGCCGCGGGCACTTCGCCGGACGACCCCGCGTAGTCGACGACGATGCCGTCGCCTTCCACCGTCACCGCGACGTGGATGTGGATGCCCGCGACGTTGCCGATGGTCGGCAGCGTGACGTCGTTCTCGTAGGTGCCGCGCGGCAGCAGCGCGATCTTCTCGCGCAGGCTGCGCTCGGTGCGGCCGCTGATCTCGCGCGACAGTTCGAGCAGCGCCTGCGGGTCGAGGCCGTAGTCATCGAGCATCGCGCAGAGGCCGCGCGCGCAGACGTTGTTCGCCACGATCTGCGCACGGATGTCGCCGAACATCTTGTCCGGCGCGCGCACGTTGGCGCGGATCACGCCCTGCAGCGCGGGGTCGAAGCTGCCGGCGCGGTAGAGCTTCAGCATCGGCAGGCGCAGGCCTTCCTCGTACATGTCCTTGGACTCGGTGGTGGCCATGCGGCCGCCGACGTCGAGGTGGTGCACGATGCAGATCGCGTAGCCGGCGATCGTGCCCTTGTGGAAGATCGGCGACGCGATGCAGAGGTCGTAGGCGTGCCCGGTGCCCTGCCACGGGTCGTTGGTGATCAGCGCGTCGCCCGGTTCCAGCGTCTGCGGCGGGAAGTGCGAAAGGAAGTTCCGCATCACGTACGGCATCACGCCGATGAACGCGGTGGTGGTCTTCGTCGAGTGCGCGAGCAGGTTGCCCTCGGCGTCGAACAGGCCGCAGGCGAAGTCGTGGAAGTCGCGCACCACCGACGAGTACGAGGTGCGGATCAGGCCCGTGGCGGCCTCGTCGGCCACCGAGACGACGCGGTTCCAGAGGATCTGCGTGAGGACGGGATCGAGTTTCATCACTGGCCCTGGGTGCGGAGGGTGACGACGAGGCAGCCGTGGGCGTCGACCGCGAGCGCGTCGCCGCGGTCGATTACCGTGGTGGATTCGCGCTCCTCGACGATCGCCGGGCCGGCGAGGGTGGCGCCCGGCGCGAGCAGCGCGCGGTCGTAGACCGGCACGTCCTCGAAGGCGCCGGCGGCCGGCACGTAGACCTTGCGACGGCCCTTGAGCGGATTGCCTCCCGCGGCGCCGGCCTTCGCGACCGGGGACTTCGACGGCACCGCCGCGCGCACGCGCAGCGTGACCAGTTCCAGCGCCGTGTCGTCGTCCACGCGGCCGTAGTGCTCGGCGTACTCGCGGTTGAAGGCTTCCTCGACGCGCGCGAAGGCGTCGGGTGCGGTCCAGTCGCCGTCCAGCTCGATCTCGAGCGGATAGTCCTGCCCGACGCGCCAGATGTCGGCCATGCGCTTGAACACGGGCGTCGCGCCGGCCGGCAGCAGCGCGCCGGCCTCGCGCTCGAGTTCGCGGGTCCACGCCTCCAGTTGATCGGGCTGGCAGTCGCCGAGCACGCGGCGCACGGCGCGCGGGCGCTCGATCGACATCTGCGCCGTAAGCAGGCCGAACGCGGACATCACGCCCGGCAGCGGCGGCACCACGAGCCGCGGACAGCCGAGCTTGCGCGCGAGGCCCGCGGCGTGCACCGGTCCGGCGCCGCCGAAGGCGACGAGCGACAGGTTGCGCGGCGTCTGGCCTTTCTCGGCGATGTGCACGCGCGCCGCCGAGGCCATGGTTTCGTTGACGAGGTTGTGGATGCCCCACGCGGCCTCGGCGGCGCTGGTCTTCAGCGGCGCGCCGATCTTCTTCGCGACCGCGGCCTCGGCCGCCTCGCGCGACAGTTTCATCGAGCCGCCGAGGAAGCTGTCGGCATCGAGGAAGCCGAGCACGAGGTCCGCGTCGGTCACGGTCGGATCCTCGCCGCCGCGGCCGTAGCAGGCCGGGCCGGGCACCGAGCTCGCGCTGTCCGGGCCGACCTGCAGCAGGCCGAGGTCGTTCACGCGCGCGATGCTGCCGCCGCCGGCGCCGATCTCGAGCAGGTCGTACACCGGCGTCGCGATCGGGATGCCGCTGCCGGGCTTGAAGCGCTGCACGCGGTCGACCTCGAAGCTGCGCGTGCGCGCCGCCTTGCCGCCGAGCACCACGCAGAGCTTCGCCGTGGTGCCGCCCATGTCGAAGGACAGCAGGCGCGATTCGCCGATCAGGCGCCCGTAGTGCATCGCCGCTTCCACGCCCGCCGCGGGGCCGGATTCCACCGCCTGCACCGGGAAGCGCTTGGTGGTCTCGGCGGTCGCGGTGCCGCCGTTCGACAGCATCACGAAGAGGCTGTTGGCGTAGCCGTCGCCGCGCAGTTCGGAGGACAGCTTGTCGAGGTATTTCGCCGCGGTGGGCTTCACGTATGCGTCGACCACCGTGGTCGAGGTGCGCTCGTATTCCTTCGGCTCCGGGTGCACCTCGCTCGAGATCGAGATCTCGACGCCGGGCAGCGCCGCGGCCAGCACCTCGCGCGCGCGCCGTTCGTGCGCGGCGTTGCGGTACGAGTGCAGGAACGAGATCGCCACCGCCTCGACGCCGCGCGCGCGGAACACCTCGGCCGCACGGCGTACGTCGTCTTCCTCGAGCGGCGTGAGCACCGCGCCGTTGACCAGCAGGCGCTCCCGCACGCCGAGGCGCAGCGGCCGCTCGACCAGCGGCTCGGGGAAGGTGATGAACGGATCGTAGACGTCGTAGCGCAGCTCGCGCGCGAACTCGAGCACGTCGCGGAAGCCCTCGGTGGCGAGCAGGCCGGCGCGCGCGCCCTTTCGCTCGAGGATCACGTTGGTGAGCAGCGTCGTGGCGTGGATCACCGCGGCCGCGGCCGACAGCGCGTCGCTGCGCCGGCTGCGCAGTTCGCGCAGGCCCTGCATCACTGCCTGCTCGGGCTGCCCGGGCGTGGTGAGGCACTTGTCGACGAAGACTTCGCCCGTCTGGTCGTCGACCATGGTGAAGTCGGTGAAGGTGCCGCCGATGTCGACACCGATGCGGTAGCGGCCTGCCATGCCTGCGGCCTAGCGCTTGTCGAGGTTCATCTTCGGCGCGGTCTCGCGGAACCACGCCTGGCGTTCCTTCCAGATGCGCTGCACCTCGTCGCCCGGCATGTTGACGAAGATGAGGTCGGCTTTCCTGAGGATCTCGTCCTTGAAGAGATCGCCGTACTTCGCGTTCGCCTTCTGGATCGCGTCGAGCAGTTTCGCGCGCACCTCGGGTGGCAGGCCCTTGGGGGCGAGCAAGGCCGAGATGAAGTCGAGCGACACGTTGTGGCCCTGTTCCTTCAGCGTCGGCACGTTCGGGTAGTCGGGGCGGCGCTGGTCGCCCGCGACCGCGAGGATGCGCGCCGCCGCGTTGCGGCCCGCGCCGCCGGTGCCGGCGGTGACCGCGAGGTCGACGTGGCCGCCGAGGAGCGCGGTGACCGATTCCGGGCTCGACTTGTACGGCACGTAGATCCACTTCGTGCCGGTGAGGTCGAAGAGGCGCTCGGCGGTGAAGTGCGTGATCACGCCGATGCCGTACGACGAATACGACATCTTGCCGGGGTTCTTCTTCGCCGCCTCGATGACGTCGGCCACCGACTTGTACGGGGAATCGGCGCGCGCGATCAGGTAGAGCGCGCCGAGGCCGAAGCCGTTCAGGTAGGTGAAGCTGTCGAGGTCGTACTCGACCGATTTCTGCACGAACGGCAGCGCCACCAGCAGCGAGTCGAAGCCGCCCATGAGCGTGTAACCGTCGGGCTTCGCCTTCGCCACCTGGTTCGCACCGATGACGCCGCCGGCGCCGGGAACGTTCACCACGACCACCGGCTGGCCGAGGAACTCCTGCCACTTGCCGGCCATCAGGCGCACGGCCGTGTCGGTGGTGCCGCCGGGCGCGGCCGGCAGGATCAGTTCGATCTGCCTGGAGGGATACGTCTGCGCGTGCGCGTGCGGGACCGCTGCCGCGAGCAGTGCGGCGAGCCAGTGGCGTGCCTTCATGGGGGCCTCCGATCGGGGGAGTTCAGTCCGCCCTGATCTTAGCCGCGCGCACCACCTTGCCCCAGCGATCCTGCTCCCGTTTCACAAACGCGGCGTATTCCGCAGGCGTGGATCCGACGGCCTCCGCGTCCTCGGCTGCGAAACGCTCGGCGAGCGAGCGCGCGTGCGCGGCCTTGGCCGCTTCCTGCGCGAGGCGACGGATCACCGGCTCGGGTGTCTTCGCGGGCACGTTGAGGCCGTACCACTGCGAGGTCTCGAAGCCGGGATAGCCCTGCTCGGCGACGGTGGGCACGTCGGGCAGGTTGGCGAGGCGCTTCGGCGTGCCGACCGCGATCACGCGCAGCTTGCCGCTCTTCACGTGCGGCATCAGCGGCGGCGTGCCGGCCGAGGTCGCCTGCGTGCGGCCGGCGACGAGGTCGACCACGTTCGGCCCGGTGCCCTTGTACGGCACGTGCTGGATCTCCATGCCGGTCGCCTGCTTGAGGTACTCCATCGCGAGGTGGCCGGCCGAGCCATTGCCCGCGCTGCCGTAGTTGATCTTGCCCGGGTCCTTCTTCGCGAGCGCGACGAACTCCTTCAGGTTCTTCGCCGGCACCGACTCGTGCACCACGTAGATTGCCGGCACGATGGCGAGCAGCGACACCGGCGCGAAGTCGCGGTCGACGTCGTAGGGCAGCTTCTCGTACATGAACGGGTTCATCGCCAGCGAGCCGACATGCCCGATGATCATCGTGTAGCCGTCCGGGTCGGCGCGCGCGACCTCCTGCATCGCGATGTTGCCGCCGCCGCCGCCCTTGTTCTCGACGACGATGGACTGGCCGAGGCCCTTCTCCATCTCGGCGGCGAAGCTGCGTGCGACGATCGACGAACTGCCGCCGGGCGCGAAGGGCACCACGAGGCGCAGCGGCTTGGTCGGCCACGCCTGCGCGTGGGCCGCGGCACAGAGGCCGGCGGAGAGGAGTGCGACGAGGATGCGCATGGCGCCTCCTAGAACTGGTAGCGGCGCAGGCCCCCGTCGACCGGGATCACCGTGCCCGTGATGTAGCGGGCCTTCGGCGACGCGAGGAAGCAGACGAGGTTCGCGATGTCCTCCGGCTGGCCGTACTCGCCAACCGGGATCTCGTGCTCCGACTGCCATTGCCGGTACTCCGGCGTGTAGTTGCGCAGGATCTGCTCGCTGATGATGCGCCCCGGCGGGATGCAGTTCACCGTGATGCCGTGCTTGCCCACCTCGCGCGAGAGGCCCTTGGACCACGAGTGCATCGCCGCCTTGGCGCAGAACGCGCCGTTGATGCCCTCGGGCTCGGACTTCCCGGTCAGGTTGATGATGCGGCCCCACTTGCGGGCGATCATCTGGTCGACGAGCTTGTCGGCGAGCTGGCGCTGGCGCGTGAAGTTCAGCGTCATCGCCTCCTGCCACTGCGACTCGTCGGTGTGCAGCTGGAACTTCCTCGAGCCGCCGGCGTTGTTGACCAGGATGTCGACGCTGCCCAGGCCCGTGATCGCCGCGTCGGCGATCGACTGCGGCGCGTCCTCGCGCATCAGGTCGCATTCGATGAGCACCGGCTTCTCGCCGCCCGCCTTCGTGATCTCGGCCGAGACTTCCTCGAGCAGGTTGCGCCGCCGGGCCATGAGCGCGAGGCGCGCGCCTTCCGCCGCCAGCGCGAGGGCGATGCCGCGCCCGATGCCGATGCTCGCGCCGGTGACGAGCGCGGTCCTGCCCTTGAGTCCGAGGTCCATGGTGGGATTCAGTCCGGTTTGATGTTGAGTTGCTTCACGACCGACGACCAGTACGCGTAGTCCTTGCGGATGCGCTCGCCCAGCTCGGCCGGCGACAGCGTGCCCGGCACGAGGCCCTGCCGGTCGAGCAGCGACTTGAACTCGCCGCCCGAGGTGATGGCGCGGATCTCGCTGTTCAGGCGCTCCACGACCGCGCGTGGCGTATTGGCCGGCGCGAGCGCGACCACGAACCAGTGTACCGGCTTGAACGCCGGGTAGCCGGATTCGGCCACCGTCGGCAGGTCCGGCACCAGCGGGTTGCGCTGTGCCGAGGCCACCGCCAGCGCGCGCACCTTGCCCGACTGCAGGTGGCCGCGCACCAGGCCCACCGGCAGGAACGCGAACGCGACCCGGCTGCCCATCAGGTCGTTCAGCGCCGGGGGCGCGCCCTTCTGCGGCACGTGCTGGGCGTCGAACTTCGCCTCGCGCTTGAAGAGTTCACCGAGGATGTGGCCGGGGCCGCCGTTGCCGGACGAGGTGTAGTTCGCCTTCGCGGGGTCCTTGCGCATCGCCTCGACCAGTTCGCGCACGCTGCGCGACGGCGAGTCGCCGGGCACCAGCAGCAGGTTGTCGCCGCCATCGCCGACCATCGCCACCGGCGCGAAGTCGCGCACCGGGTCGTAGGGCACGGGATCGAGCAGCGCCGGATTGACGACGATCGGCGGGTCGATGGAGAAGAGGAGCGTGTAGCCGTCGGGCGCGGCGCGCGCCACCGAAGCGGTGCCGACGGTGCCGCCGGCGCCCGGGCGGTTCTCGACCACGAAGGGCTGGCCGAGGCGCTCGCGCAGCTTGTCGGCGACGCCGCGCGTGATCACGTCCACCGGGCCGCCCGGCACGGTGGGCAGCACCACGGTGACGGTCTTGGCCGGCCAGGTCTGCGCCAGGGCCGGCAGCGAGGCGAGCAGGAGGAGCGCGAGTGCGTGTCTCATCGGAAGAACCTTTCTCCGTCGTATCGTGGGTCCGGATCGCCGCGCACGAGCAGCGTGCCGTTGATGCGCGCCACCGGCGTGCCCTCGAGCGTGCTCGCCACCGCCTGCGCGAACACGTAGCCGCGCGTCACGCGCACCACCTCGACCGGCGCCTGCACCCAGTCGCCGGCCTTCGCCGCGCCGACGTAGTCGAGCCCGAGCGACAGCGTGACGAGGAAGCGCTGCGTGCGCGCGAGGATGTTCGCGCCCACGGTCAGCGTGACGTCGGCGAACGCGCCCATCATGCCGCCGTGCAGCGTGCCCATCGAATTGCAGTGCCGCGCCTCGACCCGCATGCCAATGGAGATCTCTTCGCCGAGGCGCCGCACGTAGAATGGCCCGTTCGTCTCGAGGAACAGGCTCTTCGACAGGTCGAGCCTGCGGAAGCCTTCGGGGACTGCGGGGTGGGGAGATCGCATGGGTGCGCCCGTGGAATTCTGGTTCGATTTTATTTCGCCGTATGGCTACTTCGCGTCGACGCGCATCGAGGCGCTCGCTCTGCGGTACGGACGCACCGTTGCGTGGCGCCCGCTGCTCCTCGGCGTCACCGTGCTGAAGGTGATGGGCCTGAAGCCGCTGCCCGAGACGCCGCTGAAGCAGGACTATATCGCCGCCGACCTGCCGCGCCTCGCGAAACTGCTGGCGGTGCCGTTCCGCCGCCACGGCCTGAAGGGCGTGAATTCGCTTGCCGCCGCGCGCGCGTTCCTGTGGCTGCAGGCGCGCGACCCGGCGCTCGCGGTGCGCTTCGCGCATCGTATCTTCGCGCGGCTCTGGGTCGAGGGGCGGGACATCACGCCTGCGGGCGCGATGATCGAGGAGGCCGCCGCCCTCGGCGCGGACACCGCCGCGCTGGCGGTTGCCATAGAAGGCGAGGAGGCGAAGGCCGCGCTGAAGGCGTCGGTTGAGGAAGCCATCCGCCGCAGCATCTTCGGCGTGCCGACCTTCGTCGTCGACGGCGAGGCGATCTGGGGCGTGGACCGGCTGTGGATGCTGGAGCACTGGCTGCGCCACGGCAGCTGGGATCCTGCGCCGAAGACTTAACCCGCGGCGCGCGCCTTCAGCTCGTTCTTCGCGATCTTGCCGAGGTTGCCGCGCGGCAGCGCGTCGACCACGACCACCTCGCGCGGCACCTTGAACTTCGCCAGCACCTGGGCGCAGTGCGCCGCGACGCGCGGCGCGAGGTCGTCGCCGGCGCCGGCGACGAAGGCCACCACCACCTCGCCGAATGCCGGATCGCTGCGACCGACGACCGCCGCTTCGCGCACGCCGGGCACTTCCAGCATCGCGCGCTCCACCTCGGCGGGCGAGACGTTCTCGCCGCCGACCTTGATGACGTCCTTGGCGCGCTCCGAGAACGCGATCGAGCCGTCCTCGTGGCGCACCACGCGGTCGCCAGTGCGGAACCAGCCGTCGGGCGTGAACGCGTCGACGGTCGCCTGCGGGTCGCCGTAGTAGCGCTTGAAGAGGCTGGTGCCGGGGACGCCGAGCACCTGCAGGTGCCCGGGCTCGTCGTCCGGCGCGAGCGAGCCGTCGTCGCGCACGAGGCGCACCGCGTAGCCGATCGACGCGCGGCCGATGCTGCCGTCGCGCTGCGGCACCGACGGGTCGCCGACGATGCCGGCCGCGATCAGCTCGGTCATGCCCCACCAGCCGGCGATGCGCACGCCGAGGCGCGATTCGAGCGCGCGGCTCCACACCGAGTTGCCCCACAGGCGGAACGAATGTCCCTCGGGCACCGGCTGGCGCGACAGCACGCCGGCGGTGAACTGCACGTGCGAGGCCACGGTGGCGCGGTGCGCGAGCGCCGCGTCCCAGTAGCGACTCGCGGAGAAGCGCGGCTGCAGCACCACGGTCGCGCCGGCCCACAGCGCCGGCAGGATGGACCACGAGAAGCCGACCACGTGGCACAGCGGCAGGCAGACCTGCAGGCGATCCTCGGCGCGCAGGCCGAGTTGCATCGCTCCGAGCTGCGCCGCCCACAGCGCATTGCCGTGCGTCCACAGCACGCCCTTCGGTCGCGCCGTGGTGCCGGAGGTATAGAGGATGGCGACGTCGGTGTCGGGATCCGGCTTGCGCGGCGTGGGCGCGGGGCCTTCGAGCGACGCGCAGTCCTCGCGCGACAGGCGCAGCGCCGCGCCGCAGTGCGACGCGGCCCAATCCAGTTCCGCCGGCGCGAGCGCGGGGTTGCCGGCGACGAGGATCGCGCCGAGGCGCGCGCACGCGAACCACGCCACGAGGAACTCCGGACAGTTCTCGAGCGCCACCATGACGCGATCACCCGGACGCACGCCTTTTGCCGAGAGCGCGCCGGCAAGCGAGGCCGCGCGCGCGGCGAACGCGGCGTAGCTCCAGGTTTGCGAGGGCTCGTCGAACGGTGCCCACGCGAGGAACGGATGCTCGCCGCGCGCCTTCGCCTGCGCGTCCAGCAGCGCGGCGACGTCCAGCCCGGCGTATCGCGGGACCGGCGTCACTACCGGCTACTGCGCGACCTTCGGCACGACGTGCCGCTCCACCCACGCGGCGCAGGCGAGCGTGCGGGCGTCGTCGCCGATGCGGCCGACCACCTGCAGCGCGAGCGGCAGGCCGTTCGGCCCCTTGCCGCAGGGCACGCTGATCGCGGGGCCATGCAGCAGGCTCCAGATGCGGTTGAACACCGGGTCGCCGGTGGCCTCGAGCCCCTTGGGCGCCTCGCCGGTGGTGGCCGGCACGACGAGCGCGTCGAAATCGCCGAGCGCGTCGGTCAGCAGGCGCCGGCAGCGGCGCGCGAGCGCCGACATGCGGTCGTAGTCGGCGTAGGGGATCTCCCAGCCGCCGTCGAGCTGCTTCCTGAGCCGCTCGCGGATCTGTTCCGGGAAGCGCCGGTGCTCGTCGGCCAGGCAGCGTGCCATTTCGTAGTCCCAGACGATGCCCTGCGCCTCTGCGAGGCCGGCGAAGGGCCGCGGCAGCTCGACCTCGTCCTCGATGTGGCTTGCGACGCGCTCGAAGAGCTGCTGCGTCTCGGGCAGCGCGGCGTCCCATTGCGGCGTGCGGCAGAAGGCGATCTTCGGCATGCGGCCGTCGGTGCGCGCAAGTTCGGGCCGGCGCGCGAGCGCGGCCATGAACGCGGCCGCGTCGGCGACGTCGTTCGCGAACACGCCTACCGTGTCGAGCTGGTCGGAGATCGCCTTCACGCCGACGCGCGGCAAGGTGCCGAACGTCGGCTTGTAGCCGACCACGCCGCAGAACGCCGCCGGGCGCACCACCGAGCCGGTGGTCTGCGTGCCGAAGGCGACGCGGACGAAGCCCGACGCGACCGCGGCCGCGGAGCCGGAGGACGAGCCGCCGGGCGTGTGCGCCGGGTTGTGCGGATTGCTCGTCGGCCCGGGCGGGAAGGTGGCGAATTCCGTGGTCACGGTCTTGCCAAACACCACGCCGCCGAGCGCGCGCGTCATGGTCACCACGGGCGCATCGGCCCGGGGCTGGTGGCCGCGGTAGATCGGCGAACCGTACTCGCTGGGCCAGTCGTGGGTGTCGATGACGTCCTTCACGCCCACCGGCACGCCGAAGAGCGGTGCGTCGCGCGCGCCCGTGCGGTCGGCCTCGCGCGCCGCCTCGAGGATGCGCGCGGCGTCGAAGTGCGCGAACGCGCGCACCACCGGCTCGCGCGCGGCGATGCGCTCGAGATATTCGCGCGCCACGTCCTCGGCGCTGCGCTTCGGATCGGAAAGGCTCATCGGTTCCCCGGGTTGAAGGTGGGCGGCGTCCAGGTCTCGGCGGTGGCGTCGCTGGTGCGCAGGATGCGGAGCATGCGCAGCGCCGGTTCCTGCGCGCCGCCCGGGCCGCGGTAGTAGCCGGGCACCTCTACGGTCTCGCTGAAGCCCATGGCGCGGTAGAAGGCGCGCGCGGCGACGTTCGACGCGCGCAGTTCCAGGTGCAGGCTGGCGATGCCGGCGGTGCGCGCGGAATCGACCAGCCATTCGACCAGCCGGCGCCCGACGCCGTGGCGTCGCTGCGAGGGGCGCACGGCCAGCAGCACGAGGTGCGCGCGCTCGTCGCCGAACTCCATGATGGCGAATCCGGCCAGCGGATGAGGGTGCGCGGGCGCGCCCGCCGGGCGCAGCAGCGCGGGCATGCGCGAGGGCTCGGGGCCGGAGGCGACCAGCGCCACGGTCTCGCGCTGGCGCAGCAGGCGCGTGACGCGCGCGGCATCGTAGCGCCAGCCGAGCCCGGCCTCGATCAGGTCGCGCGACATCAGCGCGATGTCGCGCGCATCGGCCGGCGCCGCGAGGCGGATCGCGATGGCTTCCTGCGTCATGGCGAAATGATCCCACTTTTTCCCGCATGGCCGGGTGTCGTGGAGGGCCAACGAGAGCGCATTTCGCATTATCCTTGCGGCCTTCGACGTTTCTCCCGGCTGCCTGTTCGATGAAAACCCTGCTTGCGCTCGTCTCCGCGCTGGTCTTCGCATTGCCCGCGCGGGCCGACATCACCGCCGACGCGCTCGCGCGCACGATCGCCGGGCGCGACGCCACGGCGCTCGGCCCTGCCGCGCAGCCGATGCTCGAGGACTACGCGCGCAAGGTCACAGAAGCCTGGGCCGGCTACGACGCGAAGATCGGCACGCCGCTGCGCCAGTGGGCGGCGCTCGAGGTCGACTCGGCGCGCGGCGAGACCGTGTTCTACCCGTTCTCCGGCCCGGACTTCCCGACGCTGAACCTGCTGCACCCGGGCGCCAGCCGCTACATCATGGTGGCGTTCCAGTTCGCCAACGCGCCGCCGGACCTGTCGCGCGTCGAGCCGGCGAAACTGCACGGCTACCTGGAGCAGTTCAAGCATCGCTGGGAGCTGTACTCGCGCATCGGGTTCTTCCGCACCGACGACCTCAACCGCGACGCGGCGCGCGGCGGGCTGCACATCGGCGTCACCGACCAGCTGATGGGCTTTGCCTCGCGCATCGGCTACGAGGTGGTGTCGGTCGAGCCGATCCGCGTGCGCGCCGACGGCGCCGATGTCGAGCCCGCGCCCGGCCCGCGCAACGACGCGGCGACCTGGCGCTCGGTGCGCCTCGTGCTCCGCAACGCCGGGCGCAACGTGATCCTCGACTACGTGCGCGGCGACCTCTCCGATGGCGGGCTGCGCGGTTCGGAGTCGTGGAAGGCCTTCATCGAGTCCGCCGCGAAGCACCGCACGGTGTTCAAGGCGGCCTCGCACCTGCCGCAGCAGCCGCAGTTCGCGATGCTGCGCGCCGCGGTGCTCGCACGGGCGCCCTCCATCGTGCAGGACGAGACCGGCATCGACTACGGCCTGCTCGCCACCGCCTACGACGTCACCCTGTTCGGCAAGTACGACCGGGCGCATCGCCTGTTTTCCTCGTCGCTGAACCAGGCGCTGGCCGCGGCCTACGCCAGCCGCGACGACGTGCGCCCGCTCGGCTTTCGCGTCGGCTACGAGAAGCGGCTTGGTTCCTCGGTGCAGGTCGCGGTGCGCCGCGAGGCGCAGGACGCCGCATCGCTCGAGCGCCGCGTCGCCGCGAGCCTGGAGCGCTATGCTGCGCGTCCGCGGGTGGTCTACGTGTCGCGCGGGCAGGCCGGCTCGGCCGAGGTGCGCGCCTGGCTGGAAGAAGTGTCGGCGAAGCTGCCGGCCGGCCGCGGCACGCCGCAGGTGGTGTCGATCATGCTCGATCGCACCGGCACGGTGGTGGATGCATCGGTGGATCGCGGCGCCGACAAGGGCGTCGGAGACAGCGTGCGGCGGCTGCAGCGCCTGCCCGTGCCGCCCCAGAGCCTGATCGGGCGCGCCGACATGGTCGTGCTGACGATGAACCTGAAGTAACGGGCCGTCGAGCCCACGGAGGAGCCCATGAAGAAGAAGCCGAATTTCCTCGTCATCCTGATCGACGACCTGCGCTACGACGAGTTCGGCGCCGGCGGCCACCCGTACATGAAGACGCCGCACATCGACCGCCTCGCGCGCGAGGGGGCGCTCTTCGAGCGCGCGTTCCACACCACGCCGATCTGCTCGCCGAACCGCGCGTCCATCGTCACCGGCCAGTACGCGAGCCGCCACGGCATCATCGACAACGTCGCGCGCGACGCGATGAGCCACAAGCTGCCGAACTACCACCTGCAGTTGCAGAAGCTCGGCTACGAGACCGCGCACATCGGCAAGTGGCACATGGGCAACGACGGCAAGCCGCGGCCCGGCTACGACTACTGGGTGGCCTACGACGGCCACGGCCGGCTGCAGGATCCCAAGTTGTGCGAGAACGGCACCTACGTCCAGCACACGGGCTACGTCACCGACATCATGAACCGCATGGCGGTCGACTGGGTGTCGAAGAAGCACTCGAAGCCGTGGTCGCTGTTCTTCGCGCACAAGGCGGTGCACCCGGACGCCTTCCAGCATCCCGACGGCACGCTCGACATCGACAAGCAGGGCGGCTACCGCGTCGCCGACCGCCACAAGGACTTGTACAAGGGCTGCGTGTTCCCGAAGAAGCCGAACATGCTCACGCCCGCCGAAGTGGTGAAGCAGAAGCCGGCCTGGGCCGACGCGATGGCGCTGCGCGGCGCGCCGAAGGCGAAGGCGATCCTCGAGTCGCTGCACTCCGGCACGCAGGAGGAGATCCGCCTTCGCGCCTGCATGATGGCCTCCGTCGACGAGGGCGTGGGCATGCTGCTCGAGGCGCTCGAGAAGAAGGGCGAGCTGGACAACACGGTGATCGTGTTCCTTGGCGACAACGGCTTCTTCTTCGGCGAGCACGGACTGGGGCCCGAGCGCCGCT
>CAZTXP010000143.1:0-34760 GCA_964617355.1 uncultured Enterobacteriaceae bacterium | reverse complement strand
CCAAGATGACCGAGATCGGCTCGCAGCCGATCGGCGACACGCCGGCGGAGTTCAGGAAGACCGTCGATTTCGAGCTCGCCCGCTGGTCGAAGCTGATCCGCGAGGCGGGGATCAAGGCAGATTGAGGAGGCAGGGCATGGCAGTGCAAGGCATGGACGAGCAGGGGCTGCGCGGTTTCCTCCAGATGGTCGAGCGCGACCATCCGGGGGAGCTGCTGCGCATCAAGGCGCCGGTAAAGGCCGACCGCGACATCACGTCGCTGGTGTTCGAGCTGGAACAGGCCGGCCGCAGCCCGGTGGTGGTGTACGAGAACGTCGAGGGCCACTCGATGCCCGTGGTGACCAACATCGCCGGCAATCGCAAGCTGCTCGCGGCCTGCCTCGGCGTGCCGGTGGCCGATTTGCCCACCGCCTTCCGCGAGCGCTGCCAGAAGTACATCCCCTGCGAGACGGTGAAGGAAGCCGCGTGGCAGGAGGTCACCCTCGAGGGTGACCAGGTCGACCTCACCAGGCTGCCGATCCCGACGCACTTCCCGATCGACGCCGGTCCCTACATCACCGCGGGGCAGCTGACCGCGCGCGACCCGGTCACCGGCGTCGACACCACCGGCTTCCACCGCCTGCAGCTCACCGGCAAGAACCGCCTCGGCGTGTCGCTGCACTCGCGGCGCAGGATGTACGAGTTCCACCGCCGTGCCGAGGAGCGCGGCCAGGCGCTGCCGGTGGCGATCACGCTGGGCATCCACCCGCTGCACTACATGGGCTCGATGGTCTACGCGTACCCGCCGCAGGTGAGGAAGTTCGAGATCATCGGCGGGCTGTTCGGTCAGCCGTATCGCCTGGCCAGGACCGGCGTCGCCGATGTCGAAGTGCCGGCGGCGGCCGAGATCGTCCTCGAGGGCGAGATCCTCGCTGGCGTGCACGAGCCGGAAGGCCCGTTCTCCGAGTTCACCGGCTACGCTTCGTTCCGCAGCACGCAGAACGTGTTCGTCGCCAAGCGCGTGCGCATGCGCCGCGACGCCATGTACCACTCGGTGGTGTCGGGCATGTCGCAGGACCACATCCTGGTCTCGTGCGTCACGCGCGAAGGCGAGATCCTCAACACGCTCAAGCGCAACCACCCGAACGTGATCGCGGTGCACGTGCCGCACCGCACCTGCGGCGCCTTCCTCGCCATCGTCAAGATGAAGAAGACCGCGCAGGGCGAGCCGCAGCAGGCCATCATGGCCGCGCTCGGCACCGAGTTCTATACCAAGTACGTGATCGTCGTGGACGAGGACGTCGACATATTCGACATGAACGACGTCATGTGGGCGATCGCCACGCGCGTGAAGGCCGAGAAGGACATCTTCTTCGTGCCGGGCTGCAAGGCCGCGATCCTCGACCCGACTTCCGACCCGGAGACCTTCACGGTCACCAAGATGGGCATCGACGCCACCAAGCCCGTGGGGCGCGACTTCGCCGAGCGCCTCGTGATTAGCGACGAGCAGCGCGCCCGCGCGCGCCGCATCCTGGCTGAAGCGGGCGTGACGCTCTAGCGCGCCGGGCCGGCGCTCAGGTCACCGGCCCCTGGCCGACGCGCGGGTTCACGCGCCCGCCGTCGGCGATGCCGACGATCACCACGATCTCGTTCGGGCGCGGCGCGTCCGACAGGCCGACGGTGATGGTGTCGAAGTGGTCGAAGGACCAGACGTTGTCCTTGTGGCCGAGCGGCAGGTCGATCGTCGCGCCGGCCGCGGCCACCTTCACGTTCGACGGGATCACCGCCTTGCCGCCGCCGAGCGCGGCGCGCATCGGCTTGCCCATCTTCGGGTGGCAGAGCGCGCCGCCGTGCTCCATGTCGCCGTTCACGCCGACGATCGCCCCCTTGCCGTAGGACTCGGGCGGGTGCGCGAGCAGCTTCACCAGCTCGGGCATTACGTGCTCGGCAATAGCGCCGCCAATGTCGAACAGCGGCGAGAGGTCGGCGACGTGGCGGCCGGAGAAAGGATTGTCGATCACCGCGAGCGCCACGGCGCGCGTGATGGGGCGCGGCGCGTCGGCGCCGGCCTCGGCGTAAAGGACATCCTTGATGACCTGCAGTCTTCGAATCTTCATCGTCATGGGGCTATCATCCGTGCATGCAGCGAGATCGCTTCGGCCTCGAGATTAGCACCGCGTCCGGCGCGGCGCGTGATGCGTACGTGGAGGGTTGCGATGCGGTTCTCTCTGCGGATGCGGGTGGAGAAGCGGCGTTCGCGCGCGCGCTCGAAGCGGACCCGGCATTCGCGCTCGCACGAGTGGGATTGGCGCGAGCGCAGTTCGTGCTCGCCAAGGTGCCGATGGCGCGAGCTTCGGCGATCGCGGCGCGGCAGATGGCGGCCAGCGCGACCGAGCGGGAGCGCAGTCATGTAGATGCGCTCTGCCTCGGCATCGAAGGCAAGCCGGTCGACGCGCTCGCGGCGACGCGCGCGCACCTCGCGCGCTGGCCGAAGGACGCGATGGTGCTCGGGCCGGCGACCGGCGTGTTCGGCCTCATCGGCTTCAGCGGCCGGCAGGAGCGCGAGCCAGAGCAGCTCGCGCTGCTCGACGAACTGCAGCCTGCGCTCGGCGGCGACTGGTGGTTCGATTGCGTGCGCGCCTTCGCGCTCGGCGAGTGCGGCCGCATCGAGGAGGCGCGCACCCTGATCGAGCGCAGCATGGCCGCGAACCCGCGCAACGCGCACGGCGCACACATCAAGGCGCACGTGCTCTACGAGGCGGGCGAGGACGCAGCCTCGCTCGCGTATCTCGAGGACTGGCTGCCCGCGTACCCGCGCGAAGGGCTGATGCATTGCCACATCTCGTGGCACGTGGCGATGTGCGGGATCGCGCTCGGCCAGCTCGACAAGGCGTGGAACGTGTATCGCGCGCAGGTCCATCCGGGCGGAAGCTGGGGGCCGCCGATCAACGCCGTGACCGATGGCGTCGCCTTCCTCTGGCGCGCGGAACTCGCCGGCCAGCCGCGCCGCGCCGAGCTGTGGCGCGAGATGCGCGACTACGCAGAGGAGAACTTCCCTTCGCCCGGCATCGCCTTCGTGGACGTGCACGCCGCGGTCGCGTTGGCGGCCACGGGCGGCGACGTCGCGGAACTCTCCGCCGCGCTCGCGCAGCGCGAGGCGGCCGGCAAGGCGCCGGCCGGCAGCGTGGTGCGCCGGCTCGCCGATGCCTTCGCCGCGTACGCGGGCGGGCAGTGGGCCGACGCGATCCGCCGCTTCGAGGACGCGCTGCCCGAGACGGTGCGCATCGGCGGCAGCCGCGCGCAGCGCGACCTCGCGGTTTACACGCTGCTCGCGGCTTACCTGAAGGACGGGCGAGTCGACGCGGCGCGCGCCCTGATCGGCAGGCGAGACGATCGCCGCCCCACGGTGACCGTCGCGGGCTTCGCGGCCTAGCGGCCGGGCTTGCGGAACGGGTCGTCCACCAGCACCTGCAGTTCGAACTCCTGCGGCCCGAGCCGGCGTGCGTCGCCATCGGACAGCACCGGCCCGGTCGACGCGTTTCGGTGCCGGGCGACCGGCGCCTCCGGCGGCAGCACGGTGATCGGGAAGGTGACCACGACGCGGCCGGGCTTCGGGTAGCGGAACACGAAGTAGAGCGGCACCGGGAACGGCGCCGAGATCTTCACCGGCTCGCGGCAGAGCGACAGTGGCAAGGGCGGGTGGCGCGCGCCGTCGGCCTCCAGCACCACGGCGTCGCAGGCGACCTGCATCGGCAGGAAGCCGCCGCGCACCGAGTCGACGCGGCCGCCGGGAAGTTCGACGGTGCGCACGTCCTGCGCGCCGAGGCGCACCAGAAGGTACAACTCGCCCTTGTGGACGATGCGCTCCGCCTTGCCGATCAATCCCAGCCGGCCCATTCGTCCCTTGGTGTCGGTGACCGAGAGTTCGGGCTGCTGGGCGCCGGCCAGCGTGGCGAACAGCGCGAGCGCGGCGAGGCTGGCGCGCCGCACGGCGACGCTAGCGCGCCGCATACAGGCCGCGCAGGAAGCCGCCGATGCTCTCGCCGAGGCTCGTCATCGGGCCCGCGTAGACGGGCGTCAGCGTGGCGCCAAGCACGCGCGTGCCGGAGGGTTCGCGCAGTTCCACGCCGGTGAACGAGCGCACGCCGACTTCCGCCGGGATGTACAGATCGCCGTACGCGCGAGCGCCCACGGCGGTGCCTTTCTCGACGTCGCGCGGGATGGTGATGCGCACCTCCCAGTGTTCGCCGGCGTCGTCCACGCCGTCCGGCGTGAGCGGCAGGAAGCCGCGCAGGTGCAGCACGCAGCCGCGCGCAGCGAGGTAAACCGTGCGCTTCGACAGGTCGGTGGTCTGCTTCGGCACCCGGAAGCTCAGCCGGTCGCCGGACGGTCCGTGCGCATGGACGGCGACCGTGTTGCTGGCGAACTCCGCCCGGTAGCCGACGAGCTTCTCGGTGCAGCCGGCGAGTGCGACGGCGGCGAGCAGGGAAAGGAGGCGGATGCGATGCATCGTCATGGCGCGCAACCGAATCATAGGGCACCTGCGCAGGGCATGCGGCATTGCAAAACGGAGCGGTTCGCCATGGCGGATGCGCGCTACCATCGACGCGAGATCCTCCTCGCCCTCGGCACGGTCCACATGAACAACGCCCTTCGTCTCGTCGCCCTCGCGCTCGCTGCCTTCGCCTCGCTCGCGCACGCGCAATCCTTCCCGTCGAAGCCCTTGCGCATGGTGGTCGGTTTCCCGCCGGGCGGGCCGAACGACATCGTCGCGCGCGTGGTGTCGCAGAAGCTCGGCGACCTGCTCGGCGAGAAGGTGGTGATCGAGAACCGTCCCGGTGCCGCGGGCAACATCGGCTCGGAGCTCGTCGCGCGCGCACCGGCGGACGGCCATACGCTGCTGATGGGCTCGGCCGGCCCGCAGGCGATCAACCCGGCGCTGTACCCGAACCTGCCATTCGACATGCTGCGCGACCTCGCGCCGGTATCGCTGGTGGCGCAGATCCCCAGCGGCCTCGTGGTGAACCCGGCGGTGCCGGCGAACTCGGTGGCCGACCTCGTCGCGCTGGCGAAGAAGCAGCCCGGCAAGCTGCACTACGGCTCCGGCGGCTCGGGCACGACGCTGCACCTCTCGGGCGCGCTGTTCGCGATGGCCGCGGGCGTGCAACTGACGCACGTGCCGTACAAGGGCACGGCGCCGGCGATCACCGACGTCGCGGGCGGGCAGGTGGAAATGATCTTCGCCGCGCTGCCGTCGGTGCTGCCGCTGGTCAATTCCGGGAAGCTGCGGCTGCTCGCGGTGACGACACGCGCGCGCTCGCCGGCGGTACCGAACACGCCCACCGTCGCAGAGGCGGGCCTGCCCGACTACGAGGTGACGCCGTGGTTCGGCGTCTTCGCCACCGGCGGCGTGCCGAAACCCGTGGTGCGCCGGCTGAACGAGGAGATCCGCAAGGCCGTGGCCTCGCCCGAGGTGCGCGAGTCGTTCGCGAAGCAGGGGCTGGAAGCCTCGACCAACTCGCCCGAGGAGTTCGAGGCGATGCTGCGCGCCGAGATCGCCAAGTGGTCGCGCGTGGTCAAGGAAACCGGCGTCACGGTCAACTGAGTCGAGGAGAACGCACGATGGCAACGCGCAAGCCGGCGAAGGCGAAGGCCGGGCGACTGAAGCTCACGCACTACGGCGCCGCGGCGTGGCGCATCACCGACGGCAAGAGCACCGTGTACGTGGACCCGTATTTCTCGCGGCTGCGCACCGTGAAGGTGTTCGGCAACACGTGGCCGATGCCGACGCCGGAGGATCGCCGCCCGGTGGTGCGCTACGACGACGTGCCGGTGTCGGACACGAAGACGATCGACCAGCATGTGACGAAGGCGGACCTGATCCTGATCTCGCACTCGCACTTCAACCACTGCATGGACATGCCGTACATCGCCCGGAAGACCGGCGCGACGGTGGTCGGCACCGAGAGCACCGCGAACCTCGCGCGCGCCTCGGGCGTGCCCGACCGGCAGATCGTGCCGGTGAAGGGCGGCGAGGACTTCGTCTTCGGCGACGTGTCGGTGCGCGCGATCCCCAGCCTGCACTCGTCTCTGGTGATGCCGAGCCCGTACACGCTGTACGACAACTGCCGCTACTTCGATGGCCGCACGGTGCCCGGCGACCTGCAGGGGCCGCCGAAGCTGAAGGATTTCGTCGAAGGCGGCACGCTGGCCTACCTGATCCGCATCGGCGGCGAGAGTGTGCTGGTGCTGTGCTCGATGAACTACATCGAGCGCGAGATGCAGGGGCTCGACCCGACCATCGCGCTGATCCCCGCGTCGGCGTGGCGCCTGCAGGTCTACGAGTACACCAAGCGCCTCGTGCGCCTGCTCGGCCACCCGCCGACCGTGATCGCGACGCACTGGGACAAGCAGGTCTCGCCCTACGGCGCGAACCAGGATTCCGAACTGAAGCAGGCCGAGACCTTCGTACGGGAGGTGCGCGCGGAGTCGCCGAAGTCGCGCATCGTGGTGCCGAAGCACTTCGAGACGGTGACGGTATGAGGGCTCTCCTGCTGGCGCTCGCGCTGGTGGCCGCGGGCGTCGCGGTGGCGGCGGACGACGCCGCCGACTACCCGAGCCGCGCGGTTACGCTGGTGGTGCCGTATCCGCCGGGCGGGCCGAACGACGTCATCGCGCGCACGCTGGGGCCGGAGCTCTCCGCTTCGCTCGGCAAGCCGGTGGTGATCGAGAACCGTCCCGGCGCGGGCGGCAACACCGCGACCGGCGTGGTCGCGCGCGCGACCGCCGACGGCCACACTGTGCTGGTGCCCGGAATCCCGTACGCGGTGAACCCGGCGCTGTTCGACAAGCTGCCGTACAGCTTCGCGGACTTTCGCGCAGTGTCGGTGGTGGCGCGCGGCGCGCTGGTGCTGGTGGCGCATCCGTCGCTGGGCGTGAAGTCGGTCGGGGATCTCCTCGCGATGGCGCGCGCGCAACCGGGCAAGGTGGCGTACGCCTCGGGTGGCATCGGCACCTCGCCGCATCTCGCGGGTGAACTCTTCAAGCGCATGGCGGGTGTCGACCTGCTGCACGTGCCGTACAAGGGAACGGCGGACTTCATGGCCGACCTGCTCGCCGGCCGCGCGCCGGTCGCGTTCGTCAGCCCGCTCGCGATCCGCTCGCACGTCGAGAGCGGCAAGATGGTCGGCCTTGGCGTCACGGGCATCGGCCCGCTGCGGGGCATGGAGTCGCTCGCGCCGATCGCGAAGTCGGTGCCGGGCTACGAGGCCTACGGCTGGTATGCGCTGATGGTGCCGGCGGCGACGCGGCCCGCGATCGTCGACAAGCTCTCGAAGGCCACCGCCGGCGCGCTGCAGTCTCAGGCGGTGCAGGAGAAGCTCTACGCGCTAGGCCTCGACCTGGTGCGCACCACGCCTGCGGAAGCCGAGGCCTACATCCGCGCCGAAGCCGAGCGCTGGGCGAAGCTCGCGCGCGAGGCGAACATCCGCGCGGAGTAGGGCGGCCACCGCCCGGCAGGCGGCCACCATCGCGCGCTCAGCCCTGCGCGTAGCGCTCGCGCAGCTTCACCTTCCAGAACTTGCCGGTCGAGGTGCGCGGAATGGCATCGATCACCTCGACGCGTTCGGGCAGCTGCCACTTCGCGAAGTGCGGCGCGAGGTGCGCGCGGATCTCGTCGGCGCTGGCGGACTGGCCCGGCTTGAACACCACGCAGGCAAGCGGGCGTTCGCTCCACTTCGGGTCGGGGATCGCGATCACCGCGGCCTCGAGCACCGCCGGATGCGCCATCAGCAGGTTCTCCATGTCCACCGAGCTGATCCACTCGCCGCCGGACTTGATCAGGTCCTTGGTGCGGTCGGTGATGCGGATGTAGCCGTGCGGGTCGATGCTCGCCACGTCGCCGGTGCGCAGCCACCCGTCGGCGGTGAACTTGTCGGGATCGGTCGGCACCTCGTGGTAGCCGCCGGTGATGAAGTTGCCCTTCACCTGGAGCTCGCCGACCGACTTGCCGTCCCACGGCTTCTCGGCGCCGAGGTCGTCCATGATGCGCACGTCCATCACCGGCACCGGCACGCCGGCGGTGGCGTAGCGGCGGAACTTCTCGTCGTCGGTGATGCCGGCCTGCAGTTCCGGCTTGATGAAGGCGATCGACGCGACCGGGCTGGTCTCGGTCATGCCCCAGCCCTGCCGGATTTCGCAGCCGAGCGCGTCGAACGCGCGGATCAGCGCCTCGGGCACCGCCGCGCCGCCGACCAGCATGCGGATGCCGCGCGGGATGCGGTATTTCGACGGGTCGGACTCCAGCAACTGCCGCATCGCCAGCCAGATCGTCGGCACGCCGAGCACGAAGTTCGGCCGCTCGGCGTTGAAGAGGTCGAGCAGGTCGGCCGGATGCAGGTGCGGGCCGGGGAACACCAGCTTCACGCCGGCCATCACGCAGCCGTAGGGCACGCCCCAGCAGTTGGCGTGGAACATCGGCGTCACCGGGCAGACGCTGTCGCCGGCCTTCAGGCCCCACGCATCGGGCTGGTTCGCCATCAGCGTGTGGATCACCGTGGATCGGTGCGAGTACACCACACCCTTCGGCCGCCCCGTGGTGCCCGAGGTGTAGCACATGGCGATCGGGTCGTCTTCCTCGTGGGGGACGTAGTCGAGGTGATCGGGCGCAGCATCGAGGAAGGTCTCGTAGTCGACGAAGCCCGCCGGCACCTTGGCGCCACTGAACGGCACCACGATCACCTTCTCGAAGTTCGCCTTGGCGCGGAACTGCTCGTAGAGCGGCAGCAGCACGTCGTCGACGACGAGGAACCGGTCCTTCGCGTGCGTGGCGATCCACGCGATCTCGTCGGGCGCGAGGCGCAGGTTCAGCGTGTGCATCACCCCGCCGGCGGCAGGGATGCCGAAGTAGCACTCGAGGTGCGCGTGGTGGTTCCAGCTGAGCGTGGCGACGCGGTCGCCCTTCTTCAGGCCGGCGGCGAGCAGCGCCGCGCCGAGCTTGCGCGCGCGGCGATGGAAGTCGCCGAACGTCGTGCGCTTCAGCGACTTGTCGGGCAGGCGGCTGACGATTTCGACCTCGGGGAACAGCTTCCCCGCGCGGTCGAGGAACGAGTGGATGGACAGCGGCACGCGCTGCATCGTCGAGCGGATCACGGTAGTCTCCCCCTCCCTGTGCGTCGACTCGAATGCATCGTACACTGGGCCACGGACCCTTGGAGGAGGGGACTTGCCGCTGCTTGAGGTGAAGGGCGTCTGCGTGCGCTTCGGGGGCGTCGTCGCCCTCGACGGCGTGTCGTTCGCCATCGACGCGGGCACCATCGTCGGCCTGATCGGGCCGAACGGCGCCGGCAAGACCACGCTCTTCAACTGCCTGAGCCGGCTCTACACGCCGACCGAGGGCGAGATCGCGTTCGACGGCGCGCCGATCCTCGAGTTGGCCGCGCACCGCATGGCGGGGCTCGGCATCGGCCGCACCTTCCAGAACCTCGCGCTGTTCCCGAGCCTCACGGTGCGCCAGAACGTGCTTACCGGCACGCATTGCCGCACGAAGAGCGGATTCCTCGGCAGCGCATTCGGCCTCGGTCGCGTCGCGCGCGAAGAGGCCGGCGCGGTGCGCGAGGCGGACGAACTGCTCGCCTTCGTCGGCCTCTCGGCGCTTGCCGACCAGCCCGCCGCCGGCCTGCCGTTCGCGACGCTGAAGCGCGTGGAACTCGCGCGCGCGCTGGCGAGCCGGCCGAAGCTGCTGCTGCTCGACGAGCCGGCGGGCGGCCTGAACCACGAGGAAGTCGCCGCGCTGGGCGCGCTGATCCGCCGCATCCGCGACGAGCGCCAGCTCACGGTGCTGCTCGTCGAGCACCACATGAACCTCGTGATGGAGGTGTCCGACAAGGTCGTGGTGCTCGACTTCGGCCGCAAGATCGCCGAGGGCACGCCGGACGAGATTCGCCGCCACCCGGAAGTGATCCGCGCCTACCTCGGGGAAGCTGCATGACGGCGCCCTTGCTGGAAGTTGAAAATCTCGAGGCTTGGTACGGCCGCGTCAAGGCGCTGCACGGCGTCAGCTTCTCGATGCAGGCGGGCGGCATCACCACCATCCTCGGCGCGAACGGCGCCGGCAAGACCACCACGCTGCGCGCGATCTCGCGCATGGTGAAGACCGCGGGCGCGATTCGCATCGACGGCCGGCCGGTGGACGCCCTCGCCACCGAGGACGTGGTGCGCCTCGGCGTCGCGCACACGCCCGAGGGGCGCGGTACCTTCGTGCAACTTACGGTCGAGGAGAACCTGCGGCTCGGCTCCTGGGGCCGGCGTTCGAAGGCCGGGCTGGACGAGGACTTCGAGCGCATCTACGGCTGGTTCCCGGTGCTGAAGGAGCGCCGCCACCAGGCCGCGGGCACGCTCTCGGGCGGCGAGCAGCAGATGCTGGCCGTGGGTCGCGCGCTGATGCTGAAGCCGCGCCTGATGCTGCTCGACGAGCCCTCGCTCGGGCTCGCGCCGCTGATCGTGCGCGAGATCTTCCGCATCCTGCGCGCCGCCAACCAGGAAGCCGGCGTCAGCATCCTGCTGGTCGAGCAGAACGCGGCGCTCGCGCTCGACCTCGCCGACGAGGTGTTCCTGCTCGAGACCGGGCGCGTGGTGATGCACGGCCCGTCGTCGGTGCTGAAGGCCGACGACGCCATCCGACGTTCCTACCTCGGCTACTGAAGGGCGCCATGGAAACCTTCGTCCAGCAGGTCGTCTCGGGTCTCGCCACCGGCAGCATCTACGCCGCGCTGGCGCTCGCGCTGGTGATGATCTACGAGGCCACCGACGTGGTGAATTTCGCGCAAGGCGAGATGGCGATGTTCGCCACCCACGTCTGCTGGACGCTCCTGAACGCCGGCATGCCGTACTGGGCGGCGTTCTTCGCCACGGTGGCGATCGCGTTCGCCGGCGGCGTGGTGATCGAGCGCGTGGTGATCCGTCCGGTGGAAAACGCGCCGGTGCTCGCGATCGTGATCGTCACCACGGGGCTGCTGGTGATCTTCAACAGCCTGGCCGGCTGGATCTACAGCTACACGCAGAAGCCGTTCCCGAGCCCGTTCCCGAAGGAGCCGCTGAAGGTCGGCGGCGTGGTGCTCGGCGCGCACGAGCTCGGCCAGATCGCGGTCACGCTGGTGGTGCTGGCGTGCATCTATGCGTTCTTCCGCTTCACGCCGCTGGGCCTCGCGATGCGCGCCGCGGCGCAGAACCCGGTGTCGAGCCGGCTGGTGGGCATCCGCGTGGGCTGGATGCTGGCGCTCGGCTGGGGGCTCGCGGCGGCCTTTGGCGCGGTGGCGGGGATGATGGTGGCGCCGCAGCTCTTCCTCGACCCCAACATGATGGGCGGCGTGCAGATCTACGCCTTCGCTGCCGCGACGCTAGGCGGCTTCACCAGCCCGGTGGGCGCGGTGATCGGCGGCTTCGTCGTCGGCGTAGTCGAGAACCTCGTAGGCACCTACGTGTCGTTCATCGGCACGGAACTCAAGTTCACCGTGGCGCTGGCTCTGATCATCGTCGTGCTGCTCGTGAAGCCCAGCGGCCTGCTCGGGCGCACCGTGGTGAAGCGGGTATGACTGCGCTGCAGAGACGCGGCATCCTGCTGGCGGCGATCGCGCTCGCCTGCGCGCTGCCCTTCCTGATGCCGCCGTTCCGCGCCTTCCAGTTCGCGCAGGTATGGATCTACGCCATCGCGCTGCTGGGGCTGAACCTCCTCACCGGCTACAACGGCCAGATCTCGCTCGGCCATGGCGCCTTCTTCGCGCTCGGCGCCTACGTCGCGGCGATCATGATGGACCGCTGGGAGATCGGCTACGCGTGGACCATTCCCGCGGCGGCCGTGCTGTGCTTCATCGCAGGCTTCCTGTTCGGGCTGCCGGCGCTGCGGCTGGAAGGGCTGTACCTCGCGCTCGCCACGTTCTCGCTCGCGCTCGCGGTGCCGCAGATCCTGAAGTACTTCGAGCACTGGACCGGCGGCTCGCAGGGTATCGTGCTCACCAAGCCCGACGCGCCGTTCGGATTGCCGCTGAACGCGGACCAGTGGCTCTATTTCTTCACACTGGGCACGATGCTCGCGCTCTTCTGGCTGGCGTCGAACCTGGTCAAGGGTCGCATCGGGCGCGCGCTGGTGGCGATTCGCGACAATCCGATCGCGGCGCAGGCGATGGGCGTGAACCCGGCGCTGGTGAAGTCGCTGGCCTTCGGCGTCAGCGCGGCCTACACCGGCGTGGCGGGCGCGCTGTCGGCGGCGGTGGTGGCCTTCGTCGCGCCGGACTCGTTCAACGTCTTCCTGTCGATCACGCTGCTGATCGGCGTGGTGATCGGCGGCCTCGCGTCGATCCCGGGCGCGCTGTACGGCGCGCTCTTCATCCAGTTCGTGCCGAACTGGGCGCAGGAAATCTCAAAGGCCGCGCCGTGGGCGATCTTCGGCGTGGTGCTGATCGCGGTGATCTATTTCGTGCCGACCGGCATCGCCGGCGGACTGAAGCGGCTGGCGGCGTGGAAGGCCGGCCGGGGCGTGGGCGGACCATCAACCTGAGGAGCGGAACATGACGACGAGACGCACGCTGTTGAAGACGACGCTGGCGGTCGCGGTAGCGGCGGCCATTCCGGCCGGCGCGATGGCGCAGGGCGTGACGGCCACCGAGGTGAAGATCGGCAACATGATGCCGTACAGCGGGCCGGCGTCCGCCTATGGCACCATCGGCAAGGTGATCGGCGCGTACTTCAAGATGGTGAACGACGAAGGCGGAATCAATGGCCGGAAGATCAACTACATCAGCTACGACGACGGCTACAGCCCGCCCAAGGCGGTCGAGATGGCGAGGAAGCTCGTCGAGCAGGACCAGGTGATCGCGATCTTCAACCCGCTGGGCACGCCGTCGAACAGCGCGATCATGAAATACATGAACTCGAAGAAGGTGCCGCACCTCTTCCTCGCCACCGGCGCTTCGAAGTGGAACGACCCGAAGAACTTCCCGTGGACCATGGGCTGGCAGCCGAGCTACCAGACCGAGGGGCGCATCTACGCCGAGTACGCGCTGAAGCACGTGAAGGAACCGAAGATCGCGATCCTCTACCAGAACGACGACTACGGTAAGGACTACCTGAAGGGCTTCGAGGACGGCCTGGGCAAGGCGAACCAGAAGCTCGTCGTGCTGAAGCAGTCCTACGAGGTCACCGACCCGACCGTCGACTCGCAGATCGTCAACCTGAAGAACAGCGGCGCGAACGTGTTCTTCAACATCACGACGCCGAAGTTCGCGGTGCAGGCGATCAAGAAGGCGCACGACATCGGCTGGAAGCCGCTGCACTTCGTGAACAACGTGTCGGCCTCGGTCGGCGTGGTGATGCTGCCGGCGGGATCGGCGGCCTCGAAGGACGCGATCTCGGTGCAGTACTTCAAGGACCCGACCGATCCCGAGTGGGACAACGACCCGGCCATGAAGAGGTGGCGCGAGTTCATGAAGAAGTACTACCCCGAGGGCAACGTGAAGGACGCCTTCAACGTGTACGGCTTCCTCGTCGCGCAGACCATGGAGCAGACGATCCGCCAGGCGGGCAAGGACCTCACGCCCGCGAGCCTGATGAAGCAGGCGCAGAACCTCAGGAACGTCGACCTTCCGCTCTTCCTGCCCGGCGTGGTGCTGAACACCAGCCCGACCGACCACGCGCCGATCGAGCAGGAACAGCTGGTGCGCTTCGACGGCGCGAAGTGGGTGCGCTTCGGCGAGGTGCTCGGCAAGAAGAACTGAGCGTGGAGGCCGGGCCCGCGGGCCCGGCCCTTCGCGTCACGCCGCCGGGGCAACGCGGAAGCGCGACACCGCCGCGACCAGCTCGGAGGCGAGCGACTCCAGGCTCCTCGCCGAGTCGGCCATCGAGGCCACGGCGGCGGTGTTCTCCTCGCTCATCTGCGCGATGCGCTCGACGCTCTGCGCGATCTGCGTGGACGCGGCCGACTGCTCGTCGAGCGCGTTGGTGATCTCGTTCACGCTGGTCACCACCTGCGCGGCGCCGTCGTGCAGGCGGGACACGCACGTGCCCGCGGTCTGGGCGCGCGAGACGCCCTCGGAGACGCGGCGGCCCCAGGCGTGCACGTTCTGCACCGCCTGCTCGGTGCCGGACTGGATCGCGGCGACCATCTGCGAGATTTCCTGCGTCGAGTGGCTGGTGCGCTCGGCGAGCTTGCGGACCTCGTCGGCGACGACCGAGAAGCCGCGGCCCTGCTCGCCGGCACGCGCCGCCTCGATGGCGGCATTCAGCGCGAGCAGGTTGGTCTGGCCGGCGATCTCCTGGATCACCTGCACGATGCGCGAGATCTGGCCCGACTGCTGGCCGAGGTTCTCGATGATCTTGGTCATCTCGGTGGCCGAGCGCGCGATGCCTTCCATCTCGGTGGCGGTGCTGCCGACGGCCTGGCTGCCCTCGTCGGAGAGCGTGCCGGCCTCGCGCGAGATGCGCAGCGCGTCGCGCGAGTGGTCCTTGACCTGGCTGATCGACACCGTGAGCTGCTCGACCGAGGCGGCCATCGAGGACGCCGAGTCGTTCTGGCGCTGGGTGGCGATCGAGACCTGCCCGGAACTCACCGACAGCTCGCCCGCGGCCGCCGAGAGGCGGGTAGCGCCGCTCTTCACGCCGTCGATCAGCTCGCGCAGGTGGCTGCCCATGGCGTTGAAGCTCTCGGCGATGTCCTTCAGCTCGTCGTGCGAGGTGACCTCGACGCGCGCCTGCAGGTCGCCCGCGGCGTAGCGCGCGCCACCGGCGATGACCTTGCCGACCGATTCGTTGAGGCCGAGCAGCGCGCCCATCGACAGCCAGCCGATCACCGCGAGCGCGGCGAGCACGGCGCCGATCTCGATGGCGCGCGTGCGCTGCAGGCGTGCGATGCGGCCGACGAGCTCGGCGTCGAGCGCGTCGAGCGTGACGTCCTGCAGCTTCAGCGCGGCGACCACGGGCCGCGTCGCGACGTCGAAGAACTCGCGGCCGGACAGGCGGTACTGGCCGTCGAGCAGGTGGCTGCGCAGCTCGCCCTCGGTGGCGCCGACGGCGGCGACGAGCGCGTCGCGCGCGGCGTCGATCGGCGCGCGGCGCTCGGCCGGCATACCGGCGAAGCGCGAATGGCTTTCGGCGACCATGTCGAGCGCGTCGCGCACCTGCGTCGCGAGGGCGATCGCCGCGGCGACCTCGTTCGCGTCGGCGCTCTTGCGCGAGATGGCGGCGGCGCCGCGGGCGCGCAACTGGCCGGACCACTCGGAGAGCGGCGGCAGCAGGTACACCGCGCCGTTCATGAGGTGGAAGGAGTTCAGTTCCGGGTCGAGCGCCAGCTCGGACGCGTCGGCCGTCGTGCGGATGTGGCGCAGCACGAGGCGCAGGTACGCCGTGTGGCGCGCGAAGCTGTCGGCGCCGCTCGCCGAGGGCAGCGCAGCCTTCAGCGACTGCCATTCCTTGGCGAGGGCCTCCCAGTCGGAGAGGATCCGGGCTTGCGCCGGCTGGCCCGCGAGGCGGGCGGACTCGCCCTTGAACGCGGCGTCGATCGCCTGGGCGCGCTCGGCGAGCGCGCCGGCGGCCTGCGACTCGCCGGCCTTGACCACGCCGGAGAGCCCGCGGTGTTCCTGGACCGCCTGCAGCACCTTGCGCACTTCGCGCAGGTGCGCCGCGCCGGTCAACTCGGTGCGCGCGATGTCGATCTGCTGGCCTTCGGAGGAGGCCGCCATGGCGAGCAGCACCACGATGATCGCCGAGAACAGCGCACCGAAGAAGGCAAAGCGATGGGCGAACCGCAGGCGGTTCATCAGGGTCTTGGCGGGGCCGAACATGGTGTGTCTCCGACGATGGGTCTTCGGAGCGTTATTTCGGCACGAAACGGCCGTTCTTGAGGCCGCGAATTGGCTCGCGAAATCCCGCTTGATCCCCGTCAAGCGGGCCGCGGGCGTGCGCTAGATTCGGTCGAGCGGATAGATCGGACGCCGCACCTTGCGGAAGTCGAGCACCGAGTAGTCCGACGTGCAGACGCCGACGCCGGCGCACTCCACGGTGGCCCTGGCGAGGTCGCCGAAGCCGGCGCGCCAGTGCACGCGGCTCTTCAGCATCAGGAACTGCTTCCTGGCCGGATCGATGCCCTGCGAGTGGAAGCACTCGAGGTCGTTCGGCTCCTGCTGGCGCGAGATGACGATGATTTCGACATTGCCAGTGTCGAGCACCGCGGTGGGGCCCATGTCCTGCTGCACGCCCTTGGCCATCGGCCCGCGGTTGCGGAAGCGCCCGTCGGTGAGGTTCCTCACTTTCCCGGTGACCGTGAGCGGGGCGCCCTTCAGGCCGAGGCTGGGCATGTCGAGCTTGCCGCCGAGCGGCAGGGTGACGTTGGCGCCGATCCCGGCGGCCTTCATCTTCTGCACCGCGTCCGGGTCGTACACCGCGAACGCCGCGACGTCCTTGAGGCCGGCCTCCAGGATGCCTTCCAGCACCGCCATGGTGTCCATGGTGCCTCCCGAGGCGGCGTTGTCGTAGTGGTCGAGCAGCACCACCGGGCGCGCAGCGAGGCCGAGGGCGCGCTCGAAGGACTTCGCCAGCGGCTCGACTTCGTAGACCCACTGGGCGCGGGTGTTCCACGCCATGTCGAGCAGTTCGTCGCACCACTTGCGCGCGAGGGCAGGGTCGTTGTCGGTGACGACGACGGCGGACAGCCCCGCGTTGAGGATGTCGGCGTGCGGAAAGCCGACGAAGAGGCTCGCGCAGAGCGCACCCTGCTTCTCCATCTCGATCGCGCGCGCCTGGATCTCGCGGTTCGGCGAGTCGAGGCTCGACTGCCGCATCACGTGCGGCAGCATCGGACGGTTGCCCCAGGCCATGGTCGGCTTCGCGCGGCCTTCCATCATTGCGCGCAATGCGCGGCCGGCGCGCAGGCTGGTGCCGTGCATGTCGACGTGAGGGTAGGTCTGGTAGCCGGCGATCACGGTGGAGTTGTCGACGATCGCCGGGTAGAGGTTGGTGTGCATGTCGAGCGACGTGGCGATCGGCGTCCTGGGTGCGATCGCGCGCACGCGGCGCAGCAGTTCGCCTTCGCCGTCCTCGAAGGACTGCGTGACCATCGCGCCGTGCAGGTCGAGGAAGATCGCATCGCAGCCCTTGGCCACGGCGTCGCAGATGCGCGCGCAGATGTACTCGAAGGCCTCGTTCTCCACCGGCCCGCTCGGCCACGCGCTGGCAGCGATCGGCAGCACGACCTCGGCCTTCATCTCCTCGGCCAGCGCGAGGTAGGCGCCGAGCCCGTCGCCGGTGCCCTTGAAGGCGTGGATCGCGTCGTCGCCCTCGAGCGGCTTGCCGCCGCCGCTGCGGGCGAAGCGCGCGAGCGGCGTCGGCACCGGCGAGAAGGTGTTGGTCTCGTGCTTCATCTGCGCGATGACGATCTTCATGATGGAACCCTCAGTGCTGGATGCAGATCTTGCCGAAGTGCGCGCCGCTCTTCAGGTGCGCCATGGCTTCCTTCAGCTCGCCGAAGGCGAACACCTTGTCGATCACCGGCTTCAGGCCGTACTGCGAGATCGCGCGCACCATCGCCTCCATGCCGTCGCGGTGGCCGACGGTGATGCCCTGCAGGCGCACCTGCCGCGTGACGACGAGGCCGAGCGGGGCGCTCATCGCGCCGCCGGAGAGCACGCCGATCATCGACAAGGTCCCGCCCGGGCGCACGCAGCGCAGGCTCTGCGACAGCGTCTTCTCGCCGCCGAGCTCCAGGATGTGGTCGTAGCCCTGGCCGGCCGTGATGTCGCGCGTGGCCTTGTACCACTCGGGTACCTTGGCGTAGTTGATCGCGGCGTCGGCGCCCATCTGCTTCACGCGCGCGATCTTCTCGTCGCTGGAGGAGATCACGGTGACGTGGCAGCCCATGATCTTCGCGAACTGCAGCGCGAAGAGGGCCACGCCGCCGGTGCCCTGCACCAGCACGCGCGAGCCGGGGCCGAGCCGGTCGTAGGTGACGAGCGCGCTCCAGGCGGTGAGCGCGGCGCAGGGCAGGGTGGCCGCCTCGATGTCCGTCAGGTGCGCGGGCGCCTTCACCACGCCGTCCTGCGGCAGGCACATCAACTCGGCCATGGTGCCGTCGATCGGGCCGCCCAGCGAACCGGTGGCGATGCGCTCCATGCTCGGCTCGCCCGAGATCCAGTGCTGGTTGAACATCGGGCAGCAGCGGTCCCCGACCTTCACGCGCGTCACGCCCTCGCCGACCTCGACCACCTCGCCGACGCCATCCGAGATCGGGATCAGCGGCAGGTTGCCGGTGAACTGCCCGTAGCCGCGCATCGGCACCACGAGGTCGCGGTAGTTCAGCGAGCTCGCCTTCATGCGCAGCAGGACCTGGCCCGGGCCGGGCTTCGGGTCGGGGCGGGTGGAGAGCTTCAGGTGCTCCATGCCCCAGTCGCCTTCGATCTGGAAGACCTTCATGTGCGGGAATCCCTGTCTGTTGGAAAGGGGATTCTGGCAGAGGCGCCGCGGGGCACGCCGGGCAGGATTGACAGGCGGAAGCGGCGGGCAGATACTTAACCAAATGGTAAAGCATGACGATCCGGCGCTCGACCGCGTGTTCGCCGCGCTCGCCGACCCGACGCGGCGCGGGGTGCTGGAGTCGCTCGCGGGTGGCAGCGCCGTGGTGAGCGAGCTCGCCGCGCCGAGCGGCATGACGCTGCCGGGGTTCCTCAAGCACCTGCGCGTGCTCGAGGAGGCCGGCCTGATCGCGCGCAACAAGGAAGGGCGCGTGGTGAGCTGCGAACTTTCCGCCGCGCCGATGCAGGCGGCTTCCGAGTGGATGTCACGCTACGAACGCTTCTGGACCGAGCGGCTGGATTCGCTCGGCCGCTATCTCTACCAGCAGGAGGAATTGCAGGCATGGACCTCGCCACCCTCGAAGGAAGGCCCGCGTTCGCCGTCACGCGGCACTATCCCGTCGCGCCAGGCAAGGTCTGGCGCGCGTGGACCGACGCGCAAGCGTTGAAGCGCTGGTGGGGGCCGTTTCCCGGCGACCCGGTGTCCGTTGTCGAGCTCGACGTGCGTGTCGGCGGGCGCTTTCGCATCGTGTTCGGAGGTCCCAGGGGCGACGACAACGAATGCGCCGGTGAGTATCGCGTGGTCGAGCCGGAACGCCGGCTCGTCTTCTCGTGGCACTGGCCGCGCAGCACGCCCGAGCGCGTGTCGCAGGTGACGCTGCTCTTCCACCCCGTGCCCGGCGGCACGGACCTCGAATTCCGCCACGAAGGCTTCTTCGACGAAGCCGCCCGCGACGGCCACAAGCGCGGCTGGGGTGTGTCTCTGGAGCGCCTCGCCGGCTACCTCGGGACCTCGAAAGGATGAAACGAATGCTCACGTACCTCGGAATCGCCGTGCTGGTGCTTGTCGCCGGAGCGCTCGTGGTCGCATCGACGCGCCCGGACAGCTTCCGCATCGAACGCACGATCCTCGTGAAAGCGACTCCAGAGGCACCGTATGCGCTGGTGCAGGACCTGCACCGCTGGACGGAGTGGTCGCCGTGGGAAGGCGTCGACCCGGCCATGAAGCGCACCTACGGCGGACCGGCCACCGGGGTCGGCGCCTCGTACGGATGGGAGGGCACAGCCAAGGTCGGATCGGGGCGCATGGAGATCATCGAGGCCGTGCCGGGCGCGAAGCTGGTGCTGAAGCTCGACTTCTTCACGCCCATGGAAGCGCACAACACGGCCGAGTTCACGTTCGTGCGCGAAGGCGGCGGCACGCGCGTCACCTGGGCCATGTTCGGCCCGAGCCCGTTCCTGTCGAAGCTGATCGGGTTGGTGTTCAACATGGACCGGATGGTCGGCGGGATGTTCGAGAAGGGCCTCGCCAGCCTGAAGGATCGCTGCGAACGCAGCAATTGACGGAGGTGGAGATGGCTTACGTGGATGGGTTCGTGGTTCCGGTGCCGAAACGGCGCCTGGCGGAATACTGGAAGCTCGCGCGGCTGGCGTCGAAGGTCTGGAGGGACCATGGGGCGCTCGAGTATCGCGAGTGCGTAGCGGACGACGTGGCCTGGGGCAAGCGCACCTCGTTCCCGCGCAGCGTCAAGCAGGCGACGGGCGAGACGGTGGTGTTCTCGTACATCGTCTACAAGTCGCGCGCGCATCGCGATCGCGTCATGGCGAAGGTGATGAAGGACCCGCGCCTGGACTTCGACCCGAAGCGCATGCCGTTCGACGGGCGCCGCATGATCTGGGGCGGCTTCCGCTCGGTCGTTTCTTGGGGGCCGGGAGCATGAACCCGGTAGTGCACTTCGAGATGCCGTACGACGACCGCGACCGCATGGCCGCGTTCTACGCCCGCGCCTTCGGCTGGCAGATCCAGAAGCTCGGGCCCGAGATGGGCGACTACGCGCTGGCCACGACCGTGAAGGACGGCGACCCCGTCCGGCAGGTGCCCGGCGCGATCAATGGCGGCTTCTTCCCGCGCCGGGCCGACTGGCCGGACCAGCACCCGTCGGTGGTGATCGCGGTGCCGGATATCCGCGCGGCGATGGACGGGGTGCGGGCGGCCGGGGGCGAGGTGCTGGGCGAGCCGATGGCGATCCCGGGGGTGGGGGACTACGTGTCCTTCCGCGACCCGGAGGGCAACCGGGTCAGCCTGCTGCAGCCTCTGCTGCAGCCCCCGGTGCAGCCCTCGATGCAGCCGCCCGCGTGCCGCGCCGGAGGCTAGTCGAAACGCCGGGGCGGGAGTAAATTCGGGGGCGTCCAAATTTGTTTGGGGCCCCAACAAATGAACGCCCGCCAGGAAGTCGCGGTTCCGGTCCGCGGCAACGTCCAGATGGCGCTCGAGGTGAACGGTGAGCGCATCGAAGTCTCCTTCGCGCCGTACAAGACGCTCCTCGAGGTGCTGCGCGAGGACCTCGACCTCACCGGCACCAAGCACGGCTGCGAGCTGGGCGAGTGCGGCGCCTGCGCCGTGCTGGTCGATGGCGCGCCGGTGCTGTCGTGCCTCGTCCTCGCCGTCGATTGCGAGGGCAAGAAGGTCGAGACCATCGAAGGCCTCGCCAAGGGCGCCCAGCTGCACCCGCTGCAGGCGGCGTTCGCCGACCACGGCGGCTCGCAGTGCGGCTACTGCACCTCGGGCATGGTGCTGACCGCCAAGGCGCTGCTGGAATCGAAGCCGAATCCGTCGCGCGACCAGATCCGCGAGGCGATCGCCGGCAACATCTGCCGCTGCACCGGCTACAACCAGATCGTCGACTCGATCGAGGTCGCCGCTGCCGAGCTTCGTGGGGAGGCGAAATGAGCGCCCCGAAGAAGACTCTCGACGTCATCGGCCAGCCGCGCCGGCGCGTGGACGGCCGCGGCAAGACCACCGGGCAGGCGAAGTTCGCCGACGACCTGAAGCTGCCGCGCATGCTGCATTGCAAGCTCCTGCGCTCGCCCATCCCGCACGGCGTGGTCGAGTCGATCGACGCCTCCAAGGCGCTGGCGCTGCCGGGCGTGCACCTCGTGCTGACCGGCAAGGACTTCCCGGTCCCCTTCGGCATCATGCCGGTGTCGCAGGACGAGTTCCCGCTGGCGAACGATCGCGTACGCTACGTCGGCGACCCGGTGGCGGCGGTGGTGGCGAAGGACGAGCAGACCGCGCTCGAGGCGGTCGACCTTCTGGAGGTGAAGTACCGCCAGCTGCCGACGATCTCGGATCCGGTCGAGGCGCTGGAGCACCCCGAGACCCGCATCCACGACTACGGCGAGGCGGGCAACATCCACCGCAACCAGTCCTACGAGTTCGGCGACGTCGACGAGGCGCTGGCGAAGTCCGACCACGTGTTCGAGGACGTGTTCTTCTTCCAGGGCAACACGCACCTGCCGATGGAGCAGCAGGCGTCGCTGGCGTCCCTTGAAGGCGACGGCAAGCTGCTGCTGCAATCGAGCACGCAGAACCCGCACTACCTGCACCGACAGATGGCGCGCGTGCTGAAGGTGCCGCAGTCGCAGATCCGCGTCGTCGCGGTGCAGAACGGCGGCGGATTCGGCGGCAAGTGCGACCCGGCGAACCACGAGATGGTGGTGGCGAAGGCGGCGCTGGAGCTCGGCCGCCCGGTGAAGATCTGCCTCACGCGCGAGGAGGTGTTCTACCAGCACCGCGGCCGCCACCCGGTGCTGATGAAGATGCGCACCGGCGTCACCAAGGACGGCAAGCTCACCGGCATGCACCTGCAGACGTTGCTCGACGGCGGCGGCTACGGCTCGCACGGGCCGGCGAGCACGTTCTACACCGGTGTGCTCACGCCGGTCACGTACGAGCTGCCGCGCTTCAAGTTCGAGGCCTGCCGCGTGTTCACGAACAAGCCCGCGTGCGGGCCCAAGCGCGGTCACGGCACGCCGCAGCCGC
Organism: uncultured Enterobacteriaceae bacterium; assembly: GCA_964617355.1. Taxonomy (GTDB): domain Bacteria; phylum Pseudomonadota; class Gammaproteobacteria; order Burkholderiales; family SG8-39; genus CAZTDU01. The sequence continues at coordinate 12,407 of CAZTXP010000143.1, read as the reverse complement.
GCTTCGGGCAGGAAGTGCAACTCGACAAGATCGCCGAGAAGCTCGGCATGGACCCGGCCGAGCTGCGCCTCAACATCGTGACGAAGGAGAACTCGCTCACGGCCAACTGGCTGAAGATCGGCTCCAACGGCCTCGCCGAGTGCATCAAGGCGGTCGTGGAGCGTTCCGGCTGGAAGCAGAAACACGGCAAGCTGCCAGAAGGCCGCGGCGTCGGCATCGCCTGCAGCACCTACATGACGGGCGCGGGCGTGTCGATCTACTGGAACAAGCTGCCGCACTCCGGCGTGCAGATCCTGCTCGACCGCAGCGGGCAGGTGGCCGTGTATTGCGGCGCGACCGAGATCGGGCAGGGCTCGGACGACGTGCTCGCCGCGATCGTCGCCGAGATCCTTGGCGTCACGACGCGCGAGATCCGCGTGCTGACGGGCGACACCGGCTTCGCGCCGATCGACCTCGGCTCGTATTCCAGCCGCGTCACGCTGATGATGGGCAACGCCGCGGTGCAGGCCGCGAACAAGCTGCGCGACCAGCTCGCCATGGCCGCGGCCGAGTCGCTCGAGACGCTGCCCGACCGCGTGCAGTTCTCGCGTGGCAAGGTGTTCGCGGTCGAGTCGCCCGACAAGGCCATGAGCTTCGTCGAGTGCGTGTCGCTCGCCGAGCAGAAGTTCGGCACGCTGTCGGCGGTGGGCTCGTACGCGCCGCCGAAGCAGCCGGGCAAGTACAAGGGCTCGGGCGTCGGGCCGTCGCCGGCCTACAGCTTCTCGGCCGCGGTGGTCGAGGTGGACGTCGACCCGAAGACCGGCTGGATCCACGTGCCGAAGATCTGGGTGGCGCACGACATCGGCCGCGCGCTGAACCCGGTGCACGCGCGCGGGCAGGTGATCGGCGGCGTGTACATGGGCCTGGGCGAGGCGATGATGGAGGAGCAGGCATTCCGGCGCCTGCCGCCGAAGCTTTCCCAGGCGCTGGTGCACAAGATCCCGTCGATGCTCGACTACAAGAGCCTCACCGCGGTCGACATGCCCGAAGTGGACGTCACGCTGATCGAGGATCCAGACCCGTACGGCCCGTTCGGCGCCAAGGAAGTGGGGCAGGGGCCGCTGCTGCCGATCATGCCGGCGCTCGCGAACGCGGTGTTCGATGCCGTGGGCGTGCGCGTGGACGAGATCCCGGTGACGCCCGACAAGGTGCTCGAGGCGCTGGAGAAGAAGGCGAAGGGCGAGGTTCCGCGCGTCGGGCCCGAGTCCTTCCCGTCCGTGCCGTATGCGCCCGCGACCTTCGTGCTGCCGCCCTGGGAGGGCGGCGATGGCGACGAGTTGAAGACGGCCGACGGCCGCCCCGTGAAACCTGCGCGGAGGGCTGCCTGATGATGCGCCTGCCGTGGTTCCAGCATCACTCGCCGCGCACCGTCGAGGAGGCGGCGCGCATCCTCGCCAACGAAGGGCCGAAGGCGATGCTGGTCGCCGGCGGCACCGACCTGCTGCCGAACATGAAGCGCCGGCAGCAGACGCCCGCGGTGCTCGTGTCGCTACAGAAGGTCGAAGAGCTCCAGCGCGTCGTGAACGGCAGCGGCCTGCGCCTCGGCGCCGGCCTCACGCTCGCGCGCGTGGCGGCCGATCCGAAGGTGGGGTCGGGCTACACAGGCCTCGCGCAGGCCGCGGCGCAGGTGGCGTCCACGCACCTGCGCAACATGGGCACGATCGGCGGCAACGTGTGCCTGGACACGCGCTGCAGCTACTACAACCAGAGCTACGAGTGGCGGAAAGCCATCGACTTCTGCATGAAGCGCGACGGCGAGACCTGCTGGGTCGCGACCGCGTCGAAGCGCTGCCTCGCGGTGAGTTCGACCGACACGGCGCCCGCGCTGATGTCGCTCGGCGCGCGCGCGCGCTTGGTGTCGGCGGGCGGCGAACGCGAAGTGGCGCTCGCCGACTTCTACAGGAACGACGGCATCGACTACATGGCGCGTCGTCCCGACGAGGTGCTGGCCGAGCTGGTCCTGCCGGACCTCAAGGGCTGGAAGAGCACCTACTGGAAGCTGCGTCGCCGCGGTTCGTTCGACTTCCCGGTGCTCGGCGTCGCCGCAGCGGCTAGGATGGCTGCGGACGGCACGGTCGAGGAAGCTCGCCTCGTGCTCGGCGCGGTGTCCTCGCACCCGCTGGCGATCAAGGCCGATGGCCTGGTGGGCAAGAAGCTGACCGACGAATCGATCAGCGAGATCGCAGAGGCGGCACAGTCGCGGGCAAAGCCCATGGACAACACCGACCTCGACCTGCGCTGGAGGAAGGGCGTGACCGCCGAGTTCGTGCGCTACGCGCTGCGCGAGCTGCGCGGCGACGACATGGGCGCGGTGCGGCTGCGCACCGCGAAGCAGGGCTTCTAGGCGGCGCTCAAGCCGTCGTCGACACGTTCGGCGACGGCGCGGGCGCCGGCATTCCGTAGAGCGCGGCGCCGGCCGCCTTGAAGGCGGTGCCGTTCCAGTACTTCACGTGCTCCACGCCCGCGAGCGAGATCGTCGCCAGCGTGGTCGTGGTGTTGGTCTTCTTGTCGTACTTCGTCTGCGTGAGCGTCGAGCCGTCCTGGCTGATCGCCCACGTGGTGCCCGACTTCTTCACCACGTAGACCGTGTCGTCGCCGTTGCCGCCGGTGACCTCGGCGTCGCCGCCGGTGACGAACACCGCATCGTTGCCGGCGCCGCCGTCGATGACGTTGTCCTCGGTGTTGGTGACGAAGGTGTCGTTGCCGCTGCCGCCGGTGGCGTGGTCGATGTGGCTGCCGCGCGCGATGGTCAGGTTGCCGGCCCCCGTGTAGGTGGGTACGCCGATCAGCGCGGTGAGCTTCTTGCCGCCCGAGGTCAGCGCGGCGTATCCGGCCTTGTCGAAGGGCATGTCGCCGTAGGCGTCGCGTAGGCCGATCGAGCTCGACTTGCCGGCGCGCAGGTCGACGATGCTGTCCTTCGTCTGGTTCGAGAGGTCGATCCCGCTGCCCGCGGTCGGGTTCCAGATGGTCTGGTTCATCACCGGCGCGTCCGACCAGCCGTAGGTCTGCGCGGCGACGTTCTGCGCGCCTCCATACAGGTACTGAAGCGCGGCGATGTCGTACAGCTGGAAGGTGTCCGGGTTGACGTACGAGGTCTGGAACGAGTTGTTCGAGTACGCGATCCGCTTCATGTTCCCGGCGTTGTTGTTGTAGGACATGATCGAGTTGTTGCGGTTGTCGCTCGCCTTCGCGAGGTACGGTCCCGGCGTGCCGCCGCCGCCGGCGTTGTAGTTGCCGGGGTGCTTCAGGCCGAGCGCGTGGCCGGTCTCGTGGACGATGGTCTCCCATTCGTAGGAGCCCTTCGCCCAGCTGCCCGAGAAGCTCGACTGGTTGTTGGCGAGGAACACCTGCGAACCCTCGTTCGGGTAGCGCGCGTAGCCGGCGCTCGACGCCTGCGTGTTCGAGCCGTACTGGATGTCGCCGCCGGAGGACACCTCGGTGAAGGTGATGTCCACCACGCTCGAGATGTAGTCGAGCGCGTCGCGGATCACCTGCTTCTGCGTCGCGTCGAGCGCCTGGAAGCCGGTGGCGTCGGTGGCGTTCAGCCCGCTCGCGCTGCCGATGAAGCTGTAGGTCAGCGCGTGCTTCGCCGAGGCCGACGGCGTGGCCCCGCTAGCACCGGCGGTATGCCACCAGCGATTGCCGCCGGCGAGCAGCGGGTCGATGGTCTTGTCGCCCGAGGCCTTGATGCGGTCGGTGTAGTCCACTACCGTGGCAATCGACTGCGTCGCCCCTAGAGACACCACCGTCGAGGGCGCCGGTGCGGACGCCGCCGTGGTGGAGTCCTGCGCAGGCGCGCGCACCACGGCACCGGTTCCGACCATGTTCTGCGCCATGCGCAGCGACACCATCTGCGTGATCGTGGACATGCAGGCTCCGTTCCGCCGCAAGGGCAGCGTTACGAAGGTCTATCGGCGCCCCCGCCGCTTACTTGAGCGCTCGCGCTAGTAGCGCGACTCGGGCTCGACCAGGTCGCGGTAGGCGTGCCACGCGGCGTGGCCCACGAGCGGGATCGTCAGCACGAGGCCGATACAGGAAGTGGCAAATCCGAACACGGTGAGGACCACGATCATTGCGGCCCACGCGAGCATCGGGCGGGGATTGGCGCGCAGCGTGCCGAAGCTGGTGATCATCGCCGAGATGGTGTCCATGCGCTCGCGGTCGAGCAGCATCGGCAGCGCGATCGCGGAAGTCGCGAAAACGAACAGGGCAAGCCCCGAGCCTGCCACGGTGTACGCGGCGAGGAAGCCGATGCCCTCGGCCGAGCGCCCCGCGGTGGCGAGGAGCTCCGCGAGCGACGGCGCGCCCTTCGGGTAGAAGAGCCCGACCACCGCGAGCGACATGCGGATCCACGCCGCGAGCGACAGCGTGAGCATCAGCGCATAGAAGCCGATCGAGGGCGCGTTCGCCTTCCACGCCACCAGCGTCTCGACCAGCGCGACGCGCTCGCCGCGCTCGCGCTGCCGGCTGATGGCGTACAGGCCGAAGGCGAGGAAGGGGCCGAGCAGCAGGAAGCCGGTGGTGAATGCGAGGCCGATCGCGCCGTCGTAGTAGCGCGTCAGCAGCGCGCCCATGACGGCGAGCACGATGCCGTAGAACAGGCTCTCGGTCGGCGCGGCGACGAGGTCGGCCCACGCGGCGCGGAACCAGCCAAGCGCCGCGCGCGCGGGCACGCCGCGGTTGATTACCGGCCAGCGGAACTCGGGTTCTTCCGCCGGCGGTGCGTTCGAGGGGCGCTCGTCCTCCACGGGCGCGTCCTGCCGGCGCGGCTCAGCCGCGCTGCACGCCTTTCGGCATCGCTTCCTGTCCCTTGGTGCCCTGCACGTCCTTCCACTGCGGGCGCGGCACGTTGATGATCTCGCCGAGGCGCGCGTACGCCGAGCCCGACAGGCGGCAGACGGGGTCGAGCATGCGCGGATCGACGCGGCCGTCCTTCCACGCCGATGGCGCGACGTGCACGTGCACCACCTTGGCGATGACGATGTGCGTGTTGCCGTCGTCGATGATCTGCGTGACTTCGCATTCGAGGTGCGCCTTGGCCTCGGCCACGCGCGCCGGCTTCACGCGCAGCGACGGCGCGGGCGTCAGGCCGGCCCAGCCGAACTCGTCCTCCGAGCGCGGGAAGTCGGTGGAGGTGAAGTTCATCTTCTCCATCAGGTCCATGGTGACGATGTTGGCGACGAACTGCGGCACCTCGCGCACGTTGGTGAGCGAGTCCTTCACGCCGGTGGACGAGAACGCGCAATAGAACGGATCGCTGCCCATGAGGTTGAAGTAGGAGTAGGGCGCGAGGTTGCGCTGGCCCGAGGCCGAGACCGTGGAGATCCAGCCGATCGGGCGCGGGATCACCAACGCCGTCATCACGAAGTAGAGGTCGCGCGGATCCCATTCGCCGGGGGACACTTCCAGCGGCTTGTCGAGGACCTTCGGCGGGGCGGGGTGGGACGGGGTCATCGGATCTCCTGCGCGGCTCTGCTGTGAATCGAGCCACGAGGATACAAGAGCTTGCGCATTCCGGAGTGCCGCGGCACGATGCCGCAGGCGCCGTTGCGCCGACCGTTTCGCGTGATCCCCCGCCGCTCCTTCCTCGGATTCATTCTCCTTTCCGCCGCCCGGCCCTCGCTCGCCATGTATTCGCCCGAAGACATCGCCGCCGCGCGCCGCACGGCGGCGTTCCACCTCGAGGTCCGCATGCTGAAGATGGAGCCGACCCGCACCCAGCCGGGACAGGCGTGGCTGACGGGCGAGGTGACGCAGGTTTACCGCACCGACGGCCGCGTGAAGCCCGGCGCCACGCTCGGCTTCTGGGTGGACACGACACGCCGCGGCCTGCGCTCGCCGCCGGGCGACGACGTCCGGCTGGAACTCGAGGAACTGCTGCCGGGCCGCTGGCTCGAAGGCTACTTCGCGTCCAGCGCGAAGGAGGGCGAACTCGCGGTCGCGCTTCGCCAGATCGGGATCTTCGCGGCGTCGAGCACGACGCCGCGGCTGTAGGAAAAACGGGAGGCACGCATGCAGGACACGTCGCAACGCTTCAGGCCGCAGGGTCTTGATGTCTCGCAGTTCAAGCCGCAGCACTTCGGCTGGTCGGTGTCGGGCAAGGTGGCGACCATCACCTTGAACCGCCCGGAGCGCAAGAATCCGCTGACCCTAGAGTCGTATGCCGAGTTGCGCGACACCTTCCGCAACCTTTGCTATGCCGACGGCATCAAGGTGGTGGTGATCACCGGCGCCGGCGGCAACTTCTGCTCCGGCGGCGACGTGCACGAGATCATCGGCCCGCTGGTCGAGATGGCGCGCGCCGGCGACATGGCGGGCCTGCTCGCGTTCACGCGCATGACCGGCGACCTCGTGAAGGCGATGCGCGCCTGCCCGCAGCCGATCGTCTCGGCGGTGGACGGCGTCTGCGCCGGCGCCGGCGCGATCCTCGCGATGGCCTCGGACATTCGCTACGGCACGCCGCAGGCGAAGGTCGCGTTCCTCTTCACGCGCGTCGGCCTTGCGGGCGCGGACATGGGCGCATGCAACATGCTCCCGCGCATCATCGGCGCGGGGCGCGCCGCGGACCTGCTCTTCTCGGGGCGCAACATGAGCGGCGAGGAGGGCGAGCGCTGGGGATTCTTCAACCGCCTCTGCGAGCCCGCGAACGTGCTGGCCGAAGCGCAGGCCTTCGCGGCCACGCTCGCCGCTGGCCCGACCTTCGCGCACGGCATGACCAAGAAGTGCATCCACCAGGAGTGGAGCATGGGCATCGACGAGGCCATCGAGGCCGAGGCGCAGGCGCAAGCGATCTGCATGCAGACCAAGGATTACGAACGCGCCTACGAGGCCTTCGTGGCGAAAAGGAAGCCCGCGTTCGAGGGGGACTGATCAGTACGCGATCGACAGCGTGAGCCGCAGCGCGAGTGGCTCGACCGGGTGGAAGTGCCGGTCGCCGACCGCCGCGGCCTCGCCGCGCAGCTGCGACTCGTAGAAGTAGTCGATGTCGTTCTGCTTGCGGTTGAAGAGGTTGTAGGCGTCGAGCTGCAGGCGCATCTTCTTGTCGAAGGCATAGCCGACGCGCGCGTTGACCAGCGACGTGGACTGCGAGCGCTCCGCGCCCGATTCGACCAGCGGGCGCGGGCCGAAGTAGCGCCAGCGCAGGCTGCCGAACCAGCCGCTCGGCAGTTCGGTGGTGATGCCGGCCGAGGCGACGCGGTTCGGCGCGCCGGGGATGAACGGGCCGGCCGGGTCCCCGTCGGTGAAGCGGGCGCGGGTCCACGCGATGGTCGCGTCCATCGACACGCGCGAGTTCGGTTCGTACTGCGCGAGCCATTCGAGGCCGGTGCGCTGCGACGGGCGACTCGGCTCGGTGGTGCCGGCGTCGCCGACGAAGAGCAGTTCGGATGCTTCGCGCAGGCGCCACAGCGAGGCCGAGGTCGTCAGTCCCTTCACCGCCTGCGTACGCACGCCGATTTCATGCCCTCGCGTGCGCACCAGTCCGGGCACCTGCTGCGCCGCGGCGCCGGTGGCCGGGTCCACGGTGATGGTCGTGCCGCGCGCGTCGTTGCTGTGGAAGCCGCTGCCGGCGCTGGCGAAGAACTCCGTGTTCGACCACGGCCCGAAGGCGAGCGTGAGCTTCGGCGACACGATGCTGTCGCGCGTGCGGCCGGAGTTCGCGGGGTTGTCGCTGCCGACGTTGAAGCGGTAGTGGTCCGAGCGCAGGCCGGCGATGGTGCGGAACCACTCGGTCCACGATGTGGTGTTCGACACGTACGGCGACAGCGACTCGACCGTGACGCGATCCTCCCGCACCACCGACAGCTGCTGGCGCTCGAGCGTGCGATACAGCGCCACCGGCGACATGCGGTCGCGCCGCGCCTGCAGGCCGAGCGTGGTGGTGCTCGAGACGCCGCCGAGGCTGCCGACCCAGCTGCGGCCGAGCGTACCGCCGCCGTAGGTGCGGCGCTCGCGCTGGTGGAACTGGTCGCCGTTCGCGGCGTCGTCCTGGAAGAAGGTGAAGTTCGAGTACAGGTCGAGCCGCGAGCGCACGACGTAGAACGTGGCGTTGGTGCTGCCGCCGGCGTCCGACCGGCGCCACTGGCCCGACAGGCTGTAGCGGCTCGACGCGCCGCCGTCGGAAGGATCCAGCGCGCCCCAGCGGCTCACCAGCCCCGCGGCGAGCGCGCGCTGCGGGATCTGGTCGGTGGCGTTCCAGTCGGCGCGGTAGCCCATCGCGGTCAGGCTGAAGCCGCCGGTCTTGTGTTCGTGCGAGTAGCGCAGCACGCCGTTCAGCTTGCCGAACTTCGAGGGGTTGTCCCAGGGGCCGTCGGCGCCCTGCGCCTCGAGCGCGTACAGCAGGTTGCCGCCGCCGAATTCGGGCGAACCGGCGAGCAGCGCGCGCTTGTAGTTGAACGAGCCTACGGTCATCGTCGCCAGGCTGGCCGGCAGCTTGTCGGCGTAGCCGATGCGCACCGAGCCGGCCGAGCCGAAGTCGCCGTCCTCGGCGAAGTAGGGCCCCTTGCGGTAGGCCATCTTCGACACGAGTTCCGGGATCATGAAGTTCAGGTCGAGGTAGCCCTGCCCGTGCGCGTGGCTGCCGAGGTTGATCGGCATGCCTTCCACCCACACCGCGAAGTCGGTGCCGTGGTCGAGGTTGAAGCCGCGCAGGAAGTACTGGTTCGCCTTGCCGTCGCCGCTGTGCTGCGTCACTGCCATCCCCGGGATGGCTTCCAGGACCTCGCCGGTGCGCGACAGCGGGCGCTTCGCGATGCCCTCGGGCGTGACGCCGCCCTCGCTCGCGGTGTCCCAGATGCCGACCGAGTTGTCGTAGCGGCCGCGGACGACCACGACGTCGTCGGGCTCCTCGACCTCATGGGCGTGCGCGGTCGCGGCCGTCGCGAGGAGCGCGGCGAGGCAGGCGAGGCGTGAACGAGGCAAACTCATGGCTGCGACAGGAGGCGCGCGATTGTATGCGAAAGGATTCCGGTTCTGCGGCAGTGGTTCTCGAGGATGTCCGGCGCTGGGTGGACGAGGCTGAGCGCATCGTCGCCCTCACAGGCGCCGGAATCTCCACCGACTCCGGCATCCCGGATTTCCGCGGCCCGCAGGGCGTGTGGACGAAGAATCCGGCGGCCGAGAAATTGTCCACGATCCAGAATTACCTCGCCGAGCCCGAGGTGCGTCGCGCCGCGTGGCAGTCGAGGCTGAATTCGCCGACCTGGCACGCGAAGCCCAACCGCGGGCACCTCGCGCTGGTGGAACTGGAGCGCCGCGGCAAGCTGCACGCGCTGGTGACGCAGAACATCGACGAGCTGCACCAGGTCGCCGGCAATTCCGCGGAGAAGGTGATCGAGGTGCACGGCACGATGCGCAAGTTCATGTGCTGGGGTTGCGGCATGAAGGGCGACATGCAGCGCGTGCTGGATCGCGTGCGCGCGGGCGAGGACGACCCGGCCTGCCGCACCTGCGGCGGCATCCTGAAGAGCGACACCATCTCGTTCGGGCAGGCGCTGGTGCCCGAGGTGATCGAGCGCGCGATGACGGTCTCTGGCGAGGCCGATCTCTTCATCGCCGTCGGCACCACGCTGCAGGTGTTCCCGGCGGCGCACGCGCTGCCGACGGCGCGCGAGGCGGGCGCGAGGATCGTGATCCTGAACGCCGAACCGACGCCGATGGATCGCATGGCGCACGCCGTGCTGCGGGGTTCGATCGGCGAGGTGCTTCCGGCCATCTGCGGCACTGCCGCAAGCCCGTGAATTTGCACGTAATCAAGGGCTTGAGCATCGCGCTGCGGGCAACTGGCAGATTCACGTGTCGCCTGAATGTGGTGCGTTAACTCACGAAAACCAAAGGATTTTTCGCGTTTTCATTGCATTCGCTGACATTCCGTCGTCCAATCGGTCCGGGGGATGCATTTCGTGAAAATTGCCGCGATTCCCGCGGCAACCGGGTCCCTCTTTCTCAATCGGGGGATGAAGCCATGGACGCGCGTCTGACGATGGAAACGCTGGGGGCGGGAATGCCCGCCGAGTTCGTTGTGCCGGCCCGGATGGCCGATCGGGTCGAGCGGCTGCCGTTCACGATCCGCGCCGTGTCGGACCACGAGCGGCTGCAGAAGGCGGTGTCGGTGCGCTATCGCGCCTATGGCCGCCACGTGCCGGGCCTCGCCGAACTGCTGCGCGCGCCCGAGCCGAACGACACCGCCGCCGGTTGCGTGGTGCTGCTCGCCGAGTCGCGCCTCGACGGCGAGCCGCTCGGCACGATGCGCATCCAGACCAACCGCTTCCGCCCGCTCGCCATCGAAGCCTCGGCCACGCTGCCGGCGCACCTCGCGGGCTGCACGCTCGCCGAGGCGACGCGCCTCGCGGTGACGCAGGAGCGTACCGGGCGCCTCGTGAAGACGATGCTGTTCAAGGCTTTCTGGATGTACTGCGCGGAAGAGGGCATCGACTGGATGGTGATCGGTGCGCGTTCGCCGCTGGATCGCATGTACGCGGGGCTGCTCTTCTCCGACCTCTTCCCGGGCGAGCCGCCGGTGGCGCTGAAGCACGCCGGCGACCTGCCGCACCGCATCCTCGGTTTCGAGGTCGACACGGCCGAGGAACGCTGGCAGGCCGCGCGCCATCCGCTTTTCGACCTCTTCGTGCATACGCGCCACCCGGACATTTCCGTCGCCGTCGACCCGGCGCGGATGCCGGTACCGGCGCGCTCCCCGGAGCGGCATGCCGCACTCGCCGCCTGCACGCCCGCCGGCGCCGCGCGGGCTGCAGGCCGCGCTCGATGCGCTGATCTACGCGCTGTCGGCGTACGGCGTGCCGTTGCTGGTCGCGACGGTCACGCTGGTCGCGCTGGCGTCGTGGGACAGCCGCTACGACACGCGCGATTCGCTGCCGATCGCGTTCGCCGTGCAGGAAGACCGCGAGCACGCGCTTTCCCCCGCGCGTGCCGCGGAGCGCCTGCGCGGCGCGCAGCCGGTGGCGCACGCCGATACGCGCCTCTCGGAGGCGCCGTTCTGGATCGCCTTCACCGTGCCGCCGAGCGGGCGCGCGGGTCGCACCGACCTCGAGTTCCCGTCGCGCCACGCGACATCGCTCGAATGCTGGAACGCCGAATCCCTGGCGCCCTATGGCCGCGCCGACCGCAGCATGGAAGCCGGGCAGGTGAAGCGCGCGAAGGCCGGCTTCGTGCTCGAGGCGGGCACGCTCGCCGCGCGCGCCGAGGTGCTCTGCCGAGGCGCGTTCTCGGGGCCGGCGCGCGTCACGGTCGTGCAGTGGCACGGCACGCAGTTCGCCGCCTCGGCCGAGGCCTTCCAGCACAACGCAGGACTGCTCGAGGGCGGGCTGCTGGTGCTGACAGTGTTCGTGCTCGTCACCGCGGCGATCAACCGCGACTGGTTCTACGTCCTCTTCGCCGCATGGCTGGTGGCGAGCCTGCGCCTGGGCGCGCTGTCGGCCGGCTGGGACATGCAGTGGCTCGGCCGCGCGATCCCCGCCGACTGGATGTTCCCGGTGCGCAAGGTCACGATCGCCGCCTACTTCACGCTGACGTACGCGCTGTTCGCGCGCCTCTTCCGCGACGACCTCGCGCGCCTGGGGGCCGGCTGGCCGCTGCGCGTCGCGCAGTGGTCGTGCGTCGCGGTGCTGGCAGCGGCGCTCGCGCTGCCCTTCGCGTCCTTCCTGCCGGTGATGTGGGTGACGGTCGGCGTCGGCGTCAGCGTGATCGCGTTCTACCTGCTGCGCATCCTCTTCGTCACGCGCTCCATGGTTGCGGCGTGGTACACGGGGGCGCTCGGCATCGTCGTCGCGGCGGGCATCGTGGAAGTGGTGGCCGCGGCGCTCGGCGCGAAGGAGCTGGTGGCCGCGCTGAACAGCGTCACCGCCGCGCTCTCCTCGAGCCTCATGGCGGCGCTCGCCATCGCCGAGCAGATGCGCGTGGAACGCCGCGAGCGCCTGCAGGCGCAGGCGGCGCTGAAGTCCACCTACGAGGCGATCCCGGTGGGCCTGTTCACGCTGGCGCCCGGCGGCACCTTCGAGCGCGTCAACCCGGCGCTCGCCGCGATGCTCGGCTTCGACGCCGCCGACGCGCCGGCGCGCAACTGGCGCGACTACTTCGAGCCCGGTTCCTGGGAACGCCTGCAGGCCGGGGTCGCCGCCGCCGGCGCGGGCGAGCTGGAACTGCGCGGCACGGGCGCCGACCCGAAGTGGTTCCACCTCAAGGCGGCGCGCACCGAGGGCCGCATCGAGGGCTCGCTCCAGGATATCTCCGAGCGCCACCGCGCCACCGAGCAGCTGCGCTTCCTCGCCGAGAACGACCCGCTGACGGGCGTGCCGAACCGACGCGGCATCGAGAGCGCCATCGAGGAGGCCACCGCGCTCGCGGCCGAGGGC
>CAZTXP010000142.1:0-6357 GCA_964617355.1 uncultured Enterobacteriaceae bacterium | reverse complement strand
AGACTTCCGGCCGGGTGTACTGCGGGCAATCCAGCAGGCCGGTCGCGAAGGACTCCTCGACCGCCGACTGCCCGTCGCCCCGCGCGCCGGGCAACTGCCGCACCACCGCGTCGATGAGCGCCATCGCCGCGAGCTCGCCGCCCGAGAGGACGAAGTCCCCGAGGGACAGCTCCTCGTCGACGCGGGACGCCACCAGCCGCTCGTCCACGCCTTCGTACCGCCCGCACAGCAGCGTCACCGCCGCCTGCGCCGACAACTCCATCACCTTGCGGTGGTCGAGCCGCCGTCCCTGCGGCGAGAGGTAGACCACCCTCCCGCGTTCGCCGGATTCGGATCGCTGCTCGGCAGCGATCGCGTCCAGCGCCTTCGCCAGCGGCTCGGCCAGCATCACCATGCCGGGCCCGCCGCCGTACGGACGGTCGTCGACCGTCCGGTAGTTGTCGCTCGTGAAATCGCGCGGATTCCACGTCCGGAGGCGCCACAACCCCGCCTCCCTCGCCTTGCGCGTGATCCCCGACTCGGTGACCGCGCCGAACATCTCGGGGAAGAGCGTGATCGCGTCGAAGCGGATCACCAGTCCTTCCCCCAGTCCACCTCGATGCGCCTGGCGTCGAGATCGACCTTCCGCACCACCTGCGGGATCCACGGCAGCATGCGCTTGCCGTCGTCCAGCGCCATCACGTCGTGCGCGCCGTTGGAATCCAGCGACGCCACGCGCCCGAGGCGCTCGCCCTGCAGGTTCACCACGTCCAGGCCGACGAGGTCGGCGTAGTAGTACCGCCCTTCCTCCGCCGCCGGGAGCGCCTCCCGCGGCACCGAGACCGTCCTGCCCTTCAGCGCCAGCGCCGCCTCGGGGGTCTCGACCCCCGCCAGCTTCGCCACCACCACCGCGCCGTGCAGCTTCGCGTCCTCGACGCGTCGCGGCTCGTCGCCGACCCACCATTCGCCGTGGCCGACGAGCGCGTCGCGTTCGTCGCTGTACGGCACCACCCGCAGCCAGCCGCGGATGCCGTACGGGCCGGCCACGCGGCCCATCTCCACCAGGTGCGTCAGGCGGCCTTCTTGCCGAACTGCTTGACGAGGCGCGTCACCGTCGGCGAGAGCTGGGCGCCCTTGCCGGTCCAGTGCTTCACGCGCTCGAGGTCGACGCGCAGGGCCTCGCGGCCTTCCGGCGCCTTCGGGTCGTAGAAGCCGACGCGCTCGATGAAGCGGCCGTCGCGGGCGCGGATCGAGTCCGCCACCACCATGTTGTAGAACGGCCGCTTCTTGGCGCCGCCGCGGGCAAGTCGAATCACTACCATTGGATCGTCCCCGGTTGGAGCGAAAAGCCGGGGATTATACGCGGAAAAACAGGCTCTTGGGAAGCCCCGGGAAGACCCCGGGAAAGGCCTCCCGAGGCCCGCGTTCAGCGCATGCCCGGGAGCATGCCCTTCATGCCGCGCATCATGCGCTGCAGGTTGCCGCCCTTCATCATCTTCATCATCTTCTGCATCTGCTCGAACTGGTTGAGCAGGCGGTTGACTTCCTGCACCGGCACGCCGGCGCCGGTGGCGATGCGGCGCTTGCGCGAGGCCTTGATGAGTTCCGGTTTCGCGCGCTCGCCCGGGGTCATCGAGTCGATGATGCCGGCGATGCGGCGGAACTGCGAGTCGTCCTGCAGCTTCTCGGCCGGGATCTGCCCGGCGAGCTGCGCCGGCAGCTTGTCCACCAGCGAGGCGATGCCGCCCATCTTGTTCATCTGCTGCAGCTGCGCGCGGAAGTCCTCGAGGTCGAAGCCCTTGCCCTTCCTCACCTTCTCGGCCAGCGCCTTGGCCTCGTCGAGGTCGACCTTGCGGTGCGCCTCCTCGACCAGAGACAGGATGTCGCCCATGCCGAGGATGCGCGAGGCCATGCGGTCCGGGTGGAAGGGCTCGAGGCCGTCGAGCTTCTCGCCCACGCCCGCGAACTTCACCGGCTTGCCGGTGACCTGGCGCACCGACAGGGCGGCGCCACCGCGCGCGTCGCCATCGAGCTTGGTCAGCACCACGCCGGTGAGCGGCAGCGCCTCGTTGAAGGCGCGCGCGACGTTCACCGCGTCCTGGCCCTGCATCGCGTCGACCACGAACAGGGTCTCGACCGGCTTCGCCGCGGCGTGCAGTTCGCGGATCTCCTGCATCATCGGCTCGTCGATCGCGAGGCGGCCCGCGGTGTCGACGAGGAGCACGTCGAAGTAGCGCGTGCGCGCGTGCTCGAGCGCGCGCGCCGCGATGTCGAGCGGCTTCTCGCCCGCCGAGGAGGGGAACCACTCGACGCCGGCCTGCGCGGCGACGGCCTTCAGCTGCTCGATCGCGGCGGGGCGGTAGACGTCGCACGACACGACGAGCACCTTCTTCTTCTGCTGCTCGCGCAGCATCTTCGCGAGCTTGCCGGTGGTGGTGGTCTTGCCCGAGCCCTGCAGGCCGGCCATCAGGATCACCGCGGGCGGCTGCACCGCGAGGTCGAGGCCGACGTTGGCCTCGCCCATCAGGCGCGCAAGCTCGCGGTGCACGACGCCGACCAGCGCCTGTCCGGGCGAAAGATTGCCGACCACGTCCTGGCCGAGCGCCTTCTCGCGCACCGCGGCGACGAAGTCCTTCACCACCGGCAGCGCGACGTCCGCCTCCAGCAGCGCGATGCGCACTTCGCGCAGCGCGTCCTGCACGTTCGCTTCGGTGAGGCGCGCCTCGCCGCGAATCGTCTTCACGACGCGCGCAAGGCGTTGCGTCAGGTTCTCGAGCACGGCGCCGTAAGTCCCGGGTGATAAACTGAAAAGATGCGCGACATTGTACTTCTTTACGGTGCCGCGGCCCTCGGCTACGCGGCGCTCGCGCTGCACTTCTGGAAATCGCGCTGGCACCCGGCGCCCGATCCCGAGCACGCGCGCGCACCCGGCCTCGCCGCGTGGGAACGCGCGGCGCTCCTCCTGCCGCTCGCCCTGCACGGCTGGCTCCTGGCCGCCGAGTTGTTCGTCGCCGCCGAACTGCGCTTCGGCTTCGCGCAGGCGCTGTCGGTGATGCTGTGGCTCGGCATCGCCATCTACTGGGTCGAGAGCCTGTTCCTGCGGCTCGACGGCTTCGAGCCGCTGATCCTGCCGCCCGCGGCGCTGGCGGTGGTGCTGCCGGCGATCTTCCCCGGCCTCGTGACCAGCAGCGCGCACGCCGCGACGCTCGCCTTCAAGCTGCACCTCGCGCTCGCGATGCTCGCCTACAGCCTCTTCACGATCGCCATGCTGCACGCGGTGCTGATGGCCGTGGTCGAGCGCCGGCTGCACCACGCGCGCCGCGCGCCGGGCGCGGGTCTCACCGGCCCGCTCGGCGGCCCGCTCGCGCACGTGCCCCCGCTGCTCACTCTGGAGCGCCTGCTCTTCCACACCATCGCCGCCGCGTTCGTGCTGCTGACGCTCACGCTCGCCACCGGCTTCGTGTTCTCCGAGGTCCTGTTCGGCCGCGCGATGCGCTTCGACCACAAGACGCTGTTCGCGATGGTGTCGTGGGGCACCTTCGCGCTGCTGCTCGGCGGCCGCTGGCTGCGCGGCTGGCGCGGCCGCACCGCACTGCGCTGGACCCTCGCCGGCTTCGTGTTCCTGCTGCTCGCGTACGTCGGGAGCCGCTTCGTGCTGGAAGTGGTCCTCGGCCGGACCTGATGCACGGCATCGCCACCGGCTGGTGGTTCGCGGCCCTCGGCGTGCTGCTCGCCGTGTCGGCCTTCTTCTCGATCGCCGAGACCAGCATGATGGCGGTCAACCGGTATCGCCTCAAGCACCTGGTCGCGCAGGGCGACCGCGGCGCGCGCCGCGTCGCCGAGCAGTTGAAGCGCACCGACCGCCTGCTGGGCGCGATCCTGATCGGCAACAACCTCGTGAACGCCGCGGCGGCGACGCTCGCCAGCCTGATCGCGGTGCACCTGCTCGGCGAGGACAAGGTCGCCTACGCCGCGAGCACGCTCGGCGTCTCGCTGCTGATCATCGTGTTCTCCGAGATCACGCCCAAGGTCATCGGCGCGACCTACCCCGAGCGCATCGCGCCGGCGGTGGCGCTGCTGCTCGGCCCGCTGCAGCGCCTGATGCAGCCGGCGATCTGGGCGGTGAACCTGCTCGTGCAGCCGCTGCTCGCCCTCTTCGGCGCCGGCGCCGGCAGGGTCGCCGAGGAACAGCGCCTGTCGCCGCAGGAGATCCGCACGCTGGTGCTCGAGTCCTCGGCGTTCATGCCGAAGAAGCACGCATCGATCCTGCTGAACCTCTTCGACCTCGAGGACATCACGGTGCAGGACGTCATGGTGCCGCGCCCGCGCATCGAGGCGATCCGGCTCGACGATCCGATCGAGACCGTGGGTCGCCAGCTCGCCACGAGCTACCACATGCGCATCCCGGTGCTCGGCGGCGGCACCGGCGACGTGCGCGGCATCCTGCACCTGCGCAAGGTGATCGCCCAGCTGCAGTCCGGATCGCTCGACCGCGCGTCCATCGAGTCGCTGCTCGCAGAGCCCTATTTCGTGCCCGCGACCACGCCCGTACTCGCGCAGCTGCAGTACTTCCAGGAAAGGAAGGAGCGCCTTGCGCTCGTGGTCGACGAGTATGGCGAGCTCCTCGGGCTGGTCACGGTCGACGACATCGTCGAGGAGATGGTGGGCAAGTTCACCACCTCGCTGCCCTCGGCGGCGCCGGTGCTCGCGTGGGCCGAGGACGGCAGCGCCGCCGCCGACGGTTCGATGACGGTGCGCGAACTCAATCGCGCCCTCGGGCTCGCCCTGCCCACCGACGGACCGCGGACGCTCAACGGACTGATCCTCGAGCACCTGCAGGACATCCCGGAGGCGGACGTCTCGGTGCGCATCGCGGGCGTGGCGATGGAGATCGTGCATGCGCAGGGACGTATCGTGAAAAGCGTCCGTATCTTCCGCCCGCAGGACGCGGAAATTGGCGATGGTTCAGGGGCTTAGCGCGGAAACCTGAGGCTTTACAAAGATCGGGGTGCAGGGCATCATGCCCCGTTGCGGACAGGGATGGCCGCCCCGGGGCGTCGCGTGGCGCGCCGGCGGGGATGGAAGACGGGAGAAGATCCATGGCGACAGCAGCAGCGGCAGCAAAGGGCGTGAAGGAAGCCACCTTCCTCTGGGAAGGCAAGGACAAGGCCGGCAAGATCGTGCGCGGCGAGATGCGCGCGGCCGGCGACGCGGTCGTCGCCGCCCAGTTGCGCCGCCAGGGCGTCATGGTCGTCAAGATCAAGAAGCAGCGCCTGAAGGGCGGCGGCAAGGTGACCGCCAAGGACGTCTCGCTCTTCACGCGCCAGATGGCGACGATGATGAAGGCGGGCGTGCCGCTGCTGCAGTCCTTCGAGATCGTCGGCAAGGGCGCGTCCAACCCCGCCGTGGCGAAACTCCTCAACGACATCAAGACCGACGTCGAGACCGGCTCCTCGCTCGCGCAGGCGTTCCGCAAGTACCCGCTCTACTTCGATGCCCTGTTCTGCAACCTGGTCCAGGCCGGCGAGCAGGCCGGTATCCTGGAGACGCTGCTCGACCGGCTCGCGACCTACAAGGAAAAGATCCTCGCCATCCAGGCGAAGATCAAGTCGGCGCTGTTCTACCCGGTGGCCATCATCGCGGTCGCGTTCATCATCACCGCGGTGATCATGATCTTCGTGATCCCGGCCTTCAAGCAGGTGTTCACGAGCTTCGGCGCCGACCTGCCGGCGCCGACCCTCTTCGTGATGGCCCTGTCGGACTGGTTCGTCACCTACTGGTACATCATCTTCCCGGTGATCGGCGGCGCGATCTACGGCTTCCTCGAGTCGTGGAAGCGCTCGCTGCAGGTGCAGATCTTCATGGACAAGCTGATGCTCCGGATGCCCGTGTTCGGCGACCTGGTGCGCAAGTCGACCATCGCGCGCTGGACCCGCACCCTGTCGACCATGTTCGCCGCCGGCGTGCCGCTGGTCGAGGCGCTCGACTCCGTCGGCGGCGCGTCGGGCAACCACGTCTACCTCGACGCGACCAAGAAGATCCAGCAGGAAGTCTCCACCGGCACCGCGCTGACGGTCGCGATGCAGAACGCGAACGTGTTCCCGAACATGGTGCTGCAGATGTGCTCGATCGGCGAGGAGACGGGCGCCCTCGACTCGATGCTGTCGAAGGTCGCAGACTTCTTCGAGGCCGAGGTGGACGACGCCGTCGAGGCGCTCTCGTCCCTGATGGAGCCGATCATCATGGTGGTGCTCGGCACGCTCATCGGCGGCATGGTCGTCGCGATGTACCTGCCGATCTTCAAGCTCGGCCAGGCGGTGTAAGGGGCGGTGGACTTCGCGGGCTGGATCGCCCTGCCGGAGGTCCTGCCCTGGGCGG
>CAZTXP010000141.1:0-50052 GCA_964617355.1 uncultured Enterobacteriaceae bacterium | reverse complement strand
GCGATACGGGGTGTGCTTCGGGTCCACGGTCCAGATCGGGTTCTTCTCGTAGGCCACCAGCGGCTGGGTCACGTAGCCGATCGCCGCCTGCATCCACGGGCCGTATTGCTCCTCTTCCATCATGAAGCGGATGAACTCCTTCGCCGCCTTCGGGTACTTGGTGTACTTGAAGATCATCTGGTTGAAGAAGAGGTTCAGCTCGGTGGGCATGCCCACCGGGCCGATCGGCATCGGCGCGTGCGCGATGTCGCTCACCAGTTCCTTGACCTTCGCGTCCTGCGAGGTCTTGGCCGCGTAGTAGATCGAGATGCCGTTGTTCGTGCAGGACACCTGGCCGTCGAGGAAGGCCTTGTTGTTGTTCGGGTCCAGCCACGACAGCGTCCCCGGCACGAAGGTGGCGTAGAGTTCCTTCGCGTACTGCAGCGCCTTGAGGGTTTCCGGGCTGTTGATCACCACCTTGTTGTTCTGGTCGACCAGCTTGCCGCCGAACGCCCACAGCAGCCAGTGCGTCCACGAGTTGCCGTCGCCGGTGGCGTTGCCGAGCGCGAAGCCGCCGGGCGTGCCCTTCTCCTTCAGCGCCTTCATCAGCTTCAGGAACTCGTCGGTCGTCTTCGGGAAGCTGGAGAAGCCGGCCGCCTTCATGTGGCTCTCGCGGTGGACCAGCGTGTTGCCGGCGCAGCCGAGCGGGATGCCGATCCAGTTCTTGCCGTTCGGACGCAGGTAGGCCTCGCACACCGGGTACCAGCCGCCGTACTTCTTGCCCAGGTACGTGGCGAGGTCGGTGACGTCGAGCAGCTTCTCCGGGTACAGGTTGGCGTCGTCGTGCGTCGACAGGACGATGTCCGGGCCGGCGCCGGTGTTCGCGGCCACCGCCGCCTTCGGGCGTACGTCCTCCCAGCCCTCGTTGTCCACGCGCACCTCGACGCCGTACTTGGCCTCGAAGGCCTTCACGTTCTTCATGAACTGGTCGATGTCGCCCTGCACGAAGCGGCTCCAGCGCAGCACGCGGAGCTTGGCGCCCTTCTCCGGCGCGTTGTTCCACTGCGCGTGCGCGTCCTTCAGCCACAGCATCGGCGCGGCGGCCCCCGCGGCGACGCCGGCGGTGGTCTTGAGGAAATCCCTTCTCTTCATGTCGCTCATGTGCTCCTCCGTTGGTCGTTGCTGCTACGCGTAGCGCTGGCCGCTCGCGGGTTCGAAAACCTGGCTCTGGGCCGGGCGCAGGCGGATCGCCTGGCCGGGCCGGAAATCGTGTCGCTCGCGCACCACCGCGGTGACGTCCGCCCCCGCGACCTTGCAGAAGATCAGCGTGTCGGCGCCGGTCGGCTCGACCACCACGACTTGCGCGGCGATGCTGTCCGGGTTTCCCTCCGCGACGACTTCGAGGTGCTCGGGGCGTACGCCCAGCGTCACCTCGGCACCGGTCGGCACGCGGGCCTTTACCGCGACGCGACAACCCGAATCGAGGACCGCCACGGCGCCGTCCATGCGCGCCTTGAGGAAGTTCATCGCCGGCGAGCCGATGAAGCCGGCGACGAAGGTATTGGCCGGGTTGTCGTAGAGCTCCAGCGGCGAGCCGATCTGCTCGACGCGGCCGGCGTTCATGACCACGATCTTGTCGGCCATGGTCATGGCCTCGATCTGGTCGTGCGTCACGTACACCGAGGTGGTCTTCAGTCGCTGGTGCAGCGCGCGGATCTCGGTGCGCATCGCGACGCGCAGCTTGGCGTCGAGGTTCGACAGCGGCTCGTCGAAGAGGAACACCTGCGGCTTCCTCACGATCGCGCGCCCCATCGCCACGCGCTGGCGCTGGCCGCCGGAGAGCTGGCGCGGATAGCGCTCGAGGTACTCCATCAGGCCGAGGATCGTCGCCGCCTCGTCGATGCGCTGCTTGGACTCCGCCGCCGGCGTGCCCGCGAGCTTGAGGCTGAAGCCCATGTTGTCGCGCACCGTCATGTGCGGGTAGAGCGCGTAGTTCTGGAACACCATCGCGATGTCGCGCTCCTTCGGCGGCACGGTGTTCACCACGCGCCCGCCGATGGAGATGTTTCCGGAGGAGATCTCCTCCAGCCCGGCGATCATGCGCAGCAGCGTGCTCTTGCCGCAGCCCGAGGGGCCGACCAGCACGCAGAATTCGCCGTCGGCGATCGACACGTCGACGCCGTGCAGGATAGGGGTACTGCCGAACGACTTGCGGACGGCGGACAGCTCGACGGCGGCCATGTCTGCTGGGAAGATTCGCTGCGTTGCGAAAGGACGGGCGAGTGTGTGCGGGCGACCGGGATTGGTCAAGCGCGTTCGTGCATTCGCACGTGCTGCACCGCGCAAGTCCGGCGCAGGCAGTCGGCTATAATCCGCGCCCTTCGGCAGCACTCTCAGGGGATGGGCCACATGGCCGGCAGGCTCGCGGGAAAGACCGCCTTCATCACGGCGGCAGGGCAGGGCATCGGTCGCGCGACGGCGCTCGCGTTCGCGCGCGAGGGCGCGAAGGTCTGGGCCACCGACCTGAACGCCAAGGTCGTCGGCGAACTGCAGGGCAAGGACGGCATCGAGGCGCGCGCGCTCGACGTGACCGACGCGGCCGCGATCGCGAAGCTCGCCGCCGAGGCGGGCGCGGTCGACGTGCTCTTCAACTGCGCCGGCTACGTGCACCAGGGCTCGATCCTCGAATGTTCCGAGAAGGACTGGGACTTCAGCTTCGACCTCAACGTGAAGTCCATGTACCTCGTCACGCGCGCGTTCCTGCCGGCGATGCTCGCCAAGGGCGGCGGCTCGATCATCAACATGTCGTCCATTGCCTCGAGCGTGCGCGGGCTGCCGCGGCGCTTCGCCTACGGCGCGACCAAGGCGGCCGTCATCGGCCTCACCAAGTCGATCGCCGCCGACTACGTGAAGCAGGGCATCCGCTGCAACTGCATCGGCCCGGGCACCGTCGATACGCCGTCGCTGCACGAGCGCATCGCCGCCTTCGCCGACCCGGTGCAGGCGAGGAAGGACTTCGTCGCCCGCCAGCCGATGGGGCGCCTCGGCACGGTGGACGACATCACCGGCATTCTCGTGTTCCTGGCATCCGACGAGTCGCAGTTCGCCACCGGGAACATGTATTCGATCGATGGAGGCATGACCATATGAAACTGTGTCGCTACGGCAAGCCCGGCTTCGAGAAGCCCGGCATCATCGACTCCGAGGGGAAGCTGCGCGACCTCTCCAAGGTGATCGAGAACATCGGCCCCAACGAACTCTCGCCGCGCGGCCTCAAGATGCTCGCCAAGGTGAAGCCCGAGACCCTGCCGGTGGTCGCCAACGGCCCGCGCATGGGCGTGCCCTACGTCGGCATCGGCAAGTTCGTGGCCATCGGCCTGAACTACTCCGACCACGCCAAGGAAGCCGGCATGGCGATCCCCTCGGAGCCGATCGTCTTCATGAAGGCCACCACCTGCATCAGCGGCCCGAACGACGACGTCATCCAGCCCAAGCACTCGACCAAGCTCGACTGGGAGTGCGAGCTGGGCATCGTCATCGGCACGCAGGCGAAGTACGTCTCGGTCGAGGACGCGCTGTCGCACGTCGCCGGCTACTGCGTCGTCAACGACGTCTCGGAGCGCGCCTTCCAGCTCGTCACCAGCCAGTGGGACAAGGGCAAGGGCTTCGACACCGCTGGCCCGATCGGCCCGTGGCTCGTCACCACCGACGAGATCACCGACCCGCAGAACCTCGACATGTACCTCGACCTGAACGGCAAGCGCATGCAGTCGGGCAACACGCGCACCATGATCTTCAGCTGCGCGCAGATCGTGTCGCACGTCAGCCAGTACATGACGCTGCTGCCGGGCGACATCATCACCACCGGCACGCCGCCGGGCGTCGGCATGGGCATCAAGCCGAACCCGGTGTTCCTCAAGCCCGGCGACGTGATGAAGCTCGGCATCCAGGGGCTCGGCGAGCAGACGCAGAAGGTCGTCGCCTACACCGGCTGAGGCCGGGGAGGCGCAGCTGGAGCGAGGCATCGTGAAGCTCGGCATGTTCATGATGCCGCTGCATCCCCCGCAGCGGAACCCGTGGGAGACCCTCGCCGAGGACCGCGAGGCCATCCTCATGGCCGACCGCCTCGGCTACTGCGAGGCGCTGGTCGGCGAGCACGTCACCGACCTCGCCGAGAACATCACCTCGTGCCTGATGTTCCTCGCGAGCGTCGCGCACGAGACGAAGAACATCGTCCTCGGCAGCGGCACGATCAACATGCCCAACAGCCACCCCGCGGCGATCGCCGCGCAGGTGGCGATGCTCGACCATATGTTGAAGGGCCGCTTCCTCATGGGCATCAGCCCCGGCGGCTTGATGTCCGACGCCGAGGTCTTCGGCAACTACCAGCGCGACCGCAACGCGATCTTCCTCGAGGCCATCGACATGGTGCTCGAGATCTGGAAGCGCGAGGGTCCCTACGACCTCAAGGGCCAGTTCTTCAACGTCAGCACCATGAAGACGACGATCGCGGAGATCGGGCAGGGCACGATCCTCAAGCCCTACCAGCGGCCGCATCCGCCGATCGTGGTCACCGCGGTCGCGCCGCACTCGAAGGGCGTGATGGAGGCCGCCAAGCGCGGCTGGATGCCGATCTCGGCGAACTTCCTCCTGCCCGAGTGGGTGGCGAGCCACTGGCCGCAGTATGCCGCCGGGCGCCGCGCGGTCGGCGCCGAGCCTAGCGCGGCGGACTGGCGCGTCGCGAAGTCGATCTTCGTCGCCGACGACGACAAGGTCGCCGAGCGCTACGGCCGCGGACCGGAGGGCCCGTACCGCAACTACTTCTCGTCGCTGGTCAGGAAGCTCGTCGGCTTCGGCGGGCGCGGCAACCTCTTCAAGCTCGACCAGGCGCAGCCCGACGCCGAGATCACCCCGGAGACCGTGACCAATAGGTTGGTGATCGCGGGTAGCGTGAACAGCGTCGTCGACCAGATCCTCGCGTTCCGCGAACGGACCGGCGACTTCGGCACGCTGTACTACGCCTGCATGGACTGGAAGGACCCGGCCCTCGGCCGCCGCTCGATGGAGCTGATGGCCGAGCAGGTCATGCCGCGGGTGAACGTGGCCCTCGGTTCCGGTCGCTAGTTGATCAGCAACGGGATCAGGATCGCCGCGACGATCCCGAGCCCGAACACGCCCACGAAGATGATCGCGCCCCACATCGACCACAGCCGCTGCACGCGGTTGAAGTGCTCCAGGCTGTCCCAGCGCTTGTTCTGCCACGCGAGCTCGCGGCCCTTCACGCCGAGGTAGATCGCGGCGATGAAGCCGACATAGGGGATCAGGGCCAGCAGGCCGATCCAGGTCTTGTTGGCGATCGCCCAGATCCAGTTGAAGAGGAACGCGCCCCAGCTCCAGCCCTTCACGCCGGGCGGCGGCACGCTGCCCTTGCCCTCGCCGGAATTGTTCTCGCCCGCCGCGACGTCGGCGACCGCGGTGGTCGGGGCCTTGTACGGATCGGTCATGGCAGGTCTCCCTAGTAGGTCATGCTGGCGGCGTTCAGCATGCCGGCGCAGATCGACACCGCGCCGAGCAGCACGCCGGAGGCCACTTCGCCCTGCGGGACGCGGCGCGTGACGTTCACCAGCGTGAAGCGCACCAGCACGAACACGAGCAGCTGCACGACGAGCGCGATCACGCCCCAGATCATCATGTCCCAGGGGTGCACACTGTGGACGATGCTGCTCGCCAGCGGCAGCGTGAAGCCGATCAGCGCGCCCGACAGGCTTGCCGCGGCGGCGGTATTGCCTTCGCGGATCAGCTTCAGCTCGTCGTAGGGCGTGATCTTCACGTAGAGCACGAGGAAGATCGCGACGAAGGCCACGGCGAGCCCGAAGAACACGAGGAACTCGTCCAGCCCCTCCAGTGAGAATTTGACGAATTCCATCGCGGCTCCCTAGGTGAAGTAGTGCGGCACGAAGTGGCTGGTGTTCTTGGTGATCGGCGAGTCGTCCTCGCGGATGCCGATGCCCGCGGGCTGGTCGCCGACGATCCACGAGCCGATCACCGGGTAGCGCCCGTCGAACGCCGGCATGCTGGCGAGGCCCTGGTACACGAAGCCCTCGGCGCCGTAGCTGCCCGCCTCGCGCACCACGCCCCGGCGGCGCACCACCGTCACGTTCTCGCCCTCGCGCGACAGCAGCGGCTTCTTCACGTACTCGGCGCCGAAGCGCTTGGCGTCGAAGTATGCGGGCAGCAGGTTCGGGTGGCCGTAGTTCATTTCCCAGAGCACCACCAGCAGCGCCTTGTTGGAGAGCAGCATCTTCCACGGCGGCTCCAGGAACCGCGTGTCGCAGCGCGGCACGTGCGCGCCGAAGGCTTCCTGCGCCATCCATTCCCAGGGGTAGAGCTTGAAGAGCGCCTGCACCGGCTCCTCGTCGAGGTCGGTGAACTGCGCGCCGTTCCAGCCGAGGTCCTCGATGAAGAGCTGGCGCGCGTCGAGCCCGGCCTGCAGCGCGCAGTCGCGCAGGTACTCGGTGTTGCCCCAGTCCTCGTCGTGGTCCTTCACGCAGGACACGTGCACCTTGCCGACCCCCCACGCGTCGCGCACCGCGCGCCAGCGCTCGATCAGCTTCTCGTGCAGGGAATTGAACTGGTCGTAGTCCTTCCGCGTATCTTCCAGCCAGTGCCACTGCACGACGCTAGCCTCCAGCAGCGCAGTGGGTGTGTCGGCGTTGTACTCGAGCAGCTTCGGCTCGCCGACGCCGTCCCACGCGAGGTCGAAGCGCCCGAAGAGCGTCGGGTCGCCGCGCGTGAACGAGGCCGCGACCAGGTCGTGGTACGCCGGCGGGATCGCGAACTCGGCGAAACGCTTCGAGCGCACCACTTCCTCGGCGGCGGCAAGGCAGAGCTGGTGCAGCTCGGCGGTCACCTCCTCCAGCCGGTCGACCTGGTCGGCGCCGAAGGCGTAGCAGGCGGATTCGTCCCAGTAGGTGCCGCCCATCGAGTGGAAGGAGAATCCCGCCTCTTCGCAGCGCGTGCGCCAGTTCGGGCGCGGCGTGGATTTCTCGCGCTTCATCGGGCGCTCAGCTGCTCGACGAACCGTGCGCCGACGCGGTGCTGCCGAATCCCGAGCGCGCGCTGGAGCTGCTGGATGACGAGCTGCTGCTGGAGCTCGAGGAACTGCTGTGCAAGCCCGACGTGGTGGAGCTGGTGCGCGTCGAGCTCGAGGCCACCTGCGTGCCCTTGGGCAGGTCGACGACGTCCATCGCGTTCGGGCTGGGCTTGGGTCGGCCGTCGGGGTAGCGCGAGCCGAAGTAGGAAGGGCCGTAGTAGTAGCTCGACGCGTAGCGGTTGTCGCGCACTGGCGAGCACTGCGACGCGCCGCTCCAGTCCCGCTGGCAGTCCGCCAGGCTGCGGTAGGCGTCGCGCTGCGGGATCGGCTCGCCGCTGCAGCCGGCGAGGCCGCCGGCGAGCACCAGCGTGATGGCCGCGCTGCGCTTTCGGATCGCCTTTCGGCGGTCGAGTATCGTCGTCGACATCAAGACCCCCCTGATACGAGGGGGAGTCTAGCAGGGCCCCTACTGGATCACCACGCTGGATTTCAGCGTGATCAACGCCACGCCCGCCACGATCAGCGTGACGCCGGCGATCGCCGCGACGTCGAAGCGCTGCTGCCAGAGGAACACCGAGGCGACGCAGACGAGCGCGATGCCCGCGCCGGCCCAGATGGCGTACGCGAGCCCGACCGACATTTCCTTCAGCACCAGGCCGAGCAGTGCGCCGGCGATGGCGTAGAAGAACACCGAGGCGGCGCCGAACCACCACTTCACCCAGCCGGCGGAGGCCTTGAGCAGCAGCGTCGCGATCACTTCGCTTACGATCGCGACGGCGAGCAGGACGAAGACCATGCGGCGCTCCGCGGCCATCAGGCGGCGAGGGTCTCGGCGGCAAGCCCGGCCTCGCGACGCGCGACGACGGGGTCGGGGGCGCAGGCCACGCGGTCGAACTGGTCGACGTCGTCCTCGAACATCTCGAGCGTCGACAGGCCGCCTGGCTGCGCGAGGCAGGCGGGGAGGTATTCGTCCAGCCGCGGCGCCGGGCGCGTGAAGCCCTCTTCGCGCAGGCGGCCGGAGTCGAAGGCGAGGTCGAGCACGCTGAAGTCGAAGTAGCGCTTCAGCCCGCGGTACATGGCGATCGACATCGGCGTGCGCGCGTAGGTCTCGAAGAAGCGCTGCTTCAGCAGCGCGGTGTCCAGGCGCGGCAGCGGCCGGTAGCGGGCGTCGACGTCGCAGCCGTCGAGCGCCGCGAACGCGCGGCCCACGTCCATGAATCGCGAGCGGCGCTCCGGGCCCGCCGACACATGGTAGCGGCGATGCTTCAGTCCGGGCTTGAACGCGAGGTGCACCATCGCGTCCGCGGCCCAGTCGAAAGGCGCGATGTCGATGCCGCAGTCGAGCGCGCGCGGCACGAGGCCGATCTCGTGCGAGGCGCGGATCGCCCAGAAGATGCTGGAGGTGCTGCTGCAGCCAGTGCGCGTGTCGCCGGCGAGGATCGACGGCCGCACCACGACCAGCGGGAGTTCCGGGAACTGCGCGGCCAGGGCCTGCTCGGTGGCTGCCTTCGACGCCGTGTATTGCGCGACGTGGTCGGCGCGTTCGTTCGGCGATTCGTCCTCGTGCACCACGCCCGGTGCCCGGCGCCCGCAGATCATCGCGGTGCCGGTGTAGACGAAGCGTTCCAGTCGCCGCGCGCGCCGCAGCCGGGTCGCCAGCGCGAGGGTGCCCTCGAGGTTGGTGCGCCACACGGTCTTCTTCTCGACGAACGAGGTGTTCGCGGCGAAGTGCACCACGTGCGTCGCGTCGTCCAGGACGCCATTGCCGAGCGTCGGCAATTGCGACAACTCGCCCGGGATGACGTCCCACCGGTCCAGCAGTCGAAGCGCCGTGTCCCGTCCGACGAGGCGTTCCCACTTCGCGGCGAGGCGCACGCGGGCGTGTGCTTCATCGTCCGCGCGCACCAGCGTGACGAAGCGCGACGCGGGATGGCGTTGCGTGGCCGCGACGGCGAAAGCCGCTCCGTAGTGACCGGTGGTCCCGGTCACGAACACTGTCTTCGACGGCATCGGCCCCTCCCGGCCGGACTGGACAGCGTGAATGCTACCGGCGGCTCCTGTCTCGCACCTGACGGGTGTGCGGGTTCCCTGTCAGCCGGCGGGCGCGCGCTGGTGGTGCGGGGTCGCGCCCTGATAGGCGTGCCCCAGCGCGAACAGCGTTGCCTCGTCGAACGGGCGACCGAGCAACTGCATGCCGACCGGCAGGCCGCTCTTCAGGAAGCCGGCTTGCACCGACAACGCCGGCACGCCGAGGAAGTTCCCGGGGCGCGTCAGGCGCGTCACCTGCGCGAGCATCGCCGCCATCTTCGGGCCGCCGCCGACGTCGGACTCCTCGATGGTCGGGGTTTGCAGGCCGACCACCGGCGCGTGCAGCACGTCGACCTTCGAGAACACGCGCTCGCAGAACTCGGCAAGCGCGCGGCCGCGCAGGCGCAGGCTGTCGATGTACGAGGTCGCGGGGACCGCGAGCCCCGCTTCCAGGCGTGCGCGCACTTGCGGCGAGTAGTCCTGGGGGCGCGTGCGCATCCAGTTGCCGTGCAGCGCCGCGGCCTCGGCCGAAATGATCATGGTCGCCGCCGCGTTCCAAGCGTCCACGTCCGGCAGGTCGACGTCGACGATCTTCGCGCCGAGCCTGGCGAACGCCTCGAGCGAGGCGTCCATCAGCGCGACGATCTCGGGATCGCAGCCATCGTAGAAATAGTGCTTCGGGCGCCCGATCGCGAGGCCCTGCACCGGGCGTCCGAGCTGCGCGAGGTAGTCGGGCACCGCGCGCGCATCGCACACCGGATCGCGCGGGTCGGCGCCGGCGAGCACGCCCGTGATCAGCGCGCAATCTTCCACCGTGCGCGCGAGCGGGCCGACGGTGTCCATCGTGAACGACAGCGGCATCGCGCCGGCGCGCGGCACGCGCCCGTAGGTGGGCTTGATGCCCGAGGTGCCGCAGAAGGTCGCCGGCAATCGGATCGAACCGCCGGTATCCGAGCCGAGCGCGGCGTAGGTCGCGCGCGCCGCGACCGCGCTGCCCGAGCCGGAGGACGAGCCACCGGTGATGTAGGCCGGGTTCCACGCGTTGCGGCAGTGGCCGAAGTGGTAGTTGTGGCCGGTCGGCCCGAACGCGCACTCCGCCATGTTCAGCACGCCGAACTGGATCGAGCCCGCAGCATCGAGGCGCTCGAGCGCCACCGCCGTAGACGCGGCCGGCCGGTCCTGCCCGACCTTGCCGCCGTAGCTCGAGGACACGCCCTTTCGGTAGTACATGTCCTTGTGCGCCATCGGCACGCCGTGCAGCGGCCCGCGCAGGTGGCCGCGCGCGAGGTCGCGGTCGGCGAGGCGCGCGGCCTCGAGCGCGAGCTCGGCATCGATGCGGATGAAGCAGTTGAGCTTCGGCTGCACCGCTTGCGCGCGCGCGAGCGTGGCTTCCATCGCGCGCACTGCGGTCACCTTTTTCTCGCGGATCGCCGCGGCGAGGCCGGCGGCGGAGAGTTCGAGGATCTGCGGGTCGTTCATCGTCGTCTCCGGCTCAGGGCGCGTGGCGCAGCTTGGCGGCGGTGTAGCCCGAGGGCTCGTCCTCGAACGCGAGCGTGGCGAAGGCCTTCGCCGAGTTGCCCAGCACCAGTTCGGCGAATTTCGCGGCATCCGCCGCGCCCTGCGGCGTGATCTTCACGCCCT
This sequence comes from uncultured Enterobacteriaceae bacterium, assembly GCA_964617355.1. Classification (GTDB taxonomy): domain Bacteria; phylum Pseudomonadota; class Gammaproteobacteria; order Burkholderiales; family SG8-39; genus CAZTDU01. Next base: position 39,311 of record CAZTXP010000141.1, on the reverse strand, counting down.
GTGCTTCCACGATCGCGCCAGCGTTCTCCGGCGTCACGGTGCGAGTCATCGGTGCTTCCTCCCTGGGGGTCAGTCGAACAGCCGGGCCGCGAGCGCGGCCTCCAGTCCTGTGGATGGCGTGGCTTCGGCGCCGCGCTCGCGAGCATACGGGCGCGCGGCGCCGCGCGCGAGCGCTTCCGCGGCGCGCGCGCCGGCTTCCACGCTGTCGATCACCGCGAGGCCGGCGGCTTGCGCGACGCGCGCGCCGAGGCCGGCGAATCCGGCGCCGCCGAGGATCACCGCCTGCGCGCCGTCCTCCTCGCGCGCCGCGCGGCACTCGGCGGCGAGCGCGGCGACGGCCTTCGCCGGATCGGCGGCCGCATGGGCGCCGGTGATCGTCGTCGTGCGCACGCTCGCCAGCGTCTCGCCGAGGCCGAGCGCTTGCGCATGGCGTGCGAGCATCGCGCGCCAGCGCGCGCCGCCGGTGACGATCGAGTAGCGCGGCCCGGCCTCGATGGCGGCGCGCATCGCGGCCTCGGCGAGTCCCACGACGGGCGCGTCGCTCAATTCGCGCAGCGCGAAAAGGCCCGGGTCGCCGAAGCAGGCCAGCAGCACCGCGTGCACGCCATTGGCGTGCTCCGCCCAGGCCGCGAGCGTGGCGTGCGAGGCGATCGCATAGGCGGCTTCGCTCACCACGTAGCGGGCGCCGAACGCGCCGGTGGCGAGGCGCCAGTCCACGCCGGGTGCCGTGGTACGCAGGTTCTCGCCGACGCGGGCGGTGACCGCCTCGGTGGTATTCGGGTTGATCGCGAGGATGACCGGCACGCGGCTCAGCGCGCGATGCGCAGGCAGCGCGCCGCGTGGTCGGGCGCGAGGCGCACCGGTTCGGGCTGGGTCGCGCGACAGTCGTCTTCGGCGCGCGGGCAGCGCTCGGCGAACGCGCAGCCCGGCGGCAGCGCCGCGAGGTCGGGCGGAGAGCCGGCGATGGTCTCGAGGCGCTCGCCCTTCTGCATCGAGCCGTGCGCGCGGCCCTTCAGCAGCGCGACCGTGTACGGGTGCGCCGGTTCGCGGATCAGGGTGCGCGACGGGCCTTCCTCGACGATCCGCCCGGCGTACATCACCGCGATGCGGTCGGCGATCTCGATCGCGGCGCCGATGTCGTGCGTGACGAAGACGATCGCAAGGCCGAGCTCGCGCTGCAGCTCGCGCAGGAGCAGCAGGATCTGGATCTGCACCGTGGCGTCGAGCGCGGTGGTCGGCTCGTCGGCCAGCAGCACCTGCGGCCGGCACGCGAGCGCGAGCGCGATCATCGCGCGCTGGCGCATGCCGCCGCTCATCTCGTGCGGGTAGGCGTCGAGCCGCCGCTCCGGGCTCGGGATGCGCACGCGCTCGAAGAGTTCCAGCGCGCGCCGCCTGGCCTCGGCCTTCGACGCGTTCTCGTGGCGGCGGATGGATTCGACGATCTGCGCGCCCACCGTGTACACCGGGTCGAGCGCGAGCAGCGGCTCCTGGAAGATCATCGACACCGTGCCGCCGCGGTACTTCGCCAGCGCCGAGGCGCCGAGCGCGAGCACGTCGGTGCCGGCGACCGAGATCGAGCCGGTCATCGTCGAGCGGCGCGGCGCGTGCAGGCGCAAGAGCGACCTCAGCGTCACGCTCTTGCCGGAGCCCGACTCGCCGATCAGCGCCACCGCCTCGCCGCGCGCGACATCGAGGTCGACGCCATTCACCGCGCGCACCGGCGCGCGGCCGCCCGTGAAGGTCACGTGCAGGTCGCGGATCGTGACGAGCGCGTCGCCGGCCATCTACGCGGCCTTTCCCGGCGCCGCCGAGTGGCCGGAACCCGCCTCGAACATCAGGCAGGCCACCGCGTGGACCTCGCCCGCCAGCGCGGGCGCGCGCGCCTTGCAGCGCTCCTCAGCGAACGCGCAGCGCGTGTGGAAACGGCAGCCCGGCGGCGGATTGATCGGGTTCGGCGGGTCGCCCGAGAGCGGGGCCTGTTCGGTGCGCCGGTCCGGGTCCATGGTCGGCATCGAGGCGAGCAGCGCGCGCGTATACGGGTGGCGTGGATCTGCGAACAGCGCCTCCGCGTCGCCGATCTCGACCACCTCGCCGAGGTACATCACCATCACGCGATCCGAGATGTAGCGCACCACGTTCAGGTCGTGGCTGATGAACACGTAGGTGAGGCCGAAGGCCTGCTTGAGGTCGGCGAGGAGGTTCAACACCTGCGCCTCGACCGACTTGTCGAGCGCGGACACCGCCTCGTCGAGGATCACGAGGCGCGGCTGCAGGGCGAGCGCGCGCGCGATGTTCACGCGCTGGCGCTGGCCGCCCGAGAGCTCGTGCGGATAGCGCTCGGCGAAGCGCCGCGGCTCGAGGCCGACGCGCGCGAGCAGGTCGCGCGCGCGCGTCACCGCCTCGCGGTAGGGCGTGCCGTGCACCCGGGGGCCGAAGGCGATCGAGTCCTCGATCGTGAGGCGCGGGTTCAGCGACGCGTAGCTGTCCTGGAACACCATCTGCACCTGGCGGTGGAAGGCCTTGAGCGGCAGGTCGGGCGAGCCGACGCGCTTGCCCTCGAAGATCACCTCGCCGCCGGTCGGCTCGATCAGGTGCATCAGGAGCCGCGCCGTGGTGCTCTTGCCGCACCCGGACTCGCCGACCACGCCGAGCGTCTCGCCGCGCAGCACGCGGAAGCCCACGCCGTCCACCGCGCGCACCACGCCGCCGCCGCCGAAGGCTCCGCCCTTCAGCGGGAAGTGCTTCTCGAGGCCCCGTACTTCGAGCAGCGTGGCGTCGCTCATGTCTTCACGTCCATCGCCGAGCGCAGCCCGTCGGACAGCACGTTGAACGAGATCGAGGTGACGAAGATCATCACGCCCGGAAGGGCCGCGATCCACGGCTGCGTGTAGATCGCGGTGCGAAGCGTGTTGAGCATCAGGCCCCACTCGGGCTCGGGCGGCTTCACGCCGAGGCCGAGGAACGACAGGCCCGAGGCGAGGATCATCGACACCGCGATGAGGCTCGTCGCATAGACGAAGATCGGCCCGAGCACGTTGCCCAGCACGTGCACGCGCACGATGGTGAGCGGCCCGGCTCCCGAGGCGCGCGCGGCCTCGACGTAGTCGCGCCCGCGCACCTGCGTGGTCACGGCCTCGGCGACGCGCGCGATCGGCGGCACGAACACGATGGTCAGCGACAGCAGCGCGTTGAAGATGCCGGCGCCGAGCGCGCCCGAGAGCGCGATCGCGAGCAGCACCGACGGGAAGGCGTAGAACACGTCGATGGTGCGCATGATCACGGTGTTGAGGCGCCCGCCCGCGTAGCCCGCGAGGATGCCGATCGCCGCGCCGACCACGAACGCGCAGGCCACCGGCGTGATGCCCATGAAGAGCGACAGCCGCGCGCCGACGATCAGGCGCGACAGCATGTCGCGGCCGAGCTCGTCGGTGCCGAGCGGGAAGCCCTCGGTGCCGATCGGCTTCAGGCGCGACAGGATCGACGACTTGAGCGGGTCGGCCGGCGCGACGAGGTCGCCGAGGATCGCCATCGCGACGAGCAGCAGCACCACGAGCGAGGCGCCGATCGCCACCTTGTCGGCGAGGAAGCGCCGCAGCACCGTCGCCCAGTAGCCGGGCGAGCGCTCGAACGCCTCTGGCGAATTCGCGGGCACCTTCGACGCGTCGACGGGGATGTTCACCGGGTCAGGCGCGCTGGATGCGCGGGTCGAGCGCGGTCTGCACCACGTCCACCGCGAGGTTGAGCACGACGAAGAAGAGCGCCAGCACGAGGATCGTGCCCTGCAGCAGCGGTAGGTCGCGCTGGAAGATCGCGCTGTTCAGCAGGAACCCGGTGCCGGGCCACGAGAACACGGTCTCGATCAGGATCGAGCCGCCGAGCAGGTAGCCGAGCTGCAGGCCCATCACCGCCAGCGCCGTTGGCGCGCAGTTCTTCACCACGTGCAGGAACACGCCGAGGTCCGTGAGCCCCTTGGCGCGCAGGCCGACGACGAACTCCTGCGCGAGGATCTCGGCCACCAGCGCGCGCACCGTGCGCGCGATGATGCCCATCGGGATCACGCTCATCGTCACCGCAGGCAGCACGAGGTGCTGCACGTGCTCCCAGTTCCACTTCCAGTCGGCAGAGCCGCCGGGCCCGGCGCCGGTGGCGGGCAGCCAGCCGAGCTGCGACGAGAAGATGATCACCAGCACCATGCCGAGCCAGTAGTGCGGCACCGAGACGCCGAGCACGGCAAGGAGCGACGCCGCCTTGTCCACCCACGAATCGCGGAAGTACCCCGCGACGAAGCCGAAGAGGCAGCCGAAGAAGAAGCCGATGCCGGTCGCGAAGACCGCCAGCATCAGCGTATTGCCGACCGCTTTCGATACCTCGGCGAGCACCGGGCGGTTGGTGGCGATCGAGGTGCCGAGGTCGCCCTGCACCGCGCGCAGGATCCAGCGCGCGAACTGCTCGGGGTAGCTCTTGTCGAAGCCGTACAGCGCGGTGAGCTGCTTCTGCAGTTCGGCCGAGGCGTCGGGCGGCAGCACCGAGATCAGCGGGTCGCCCGGCGCGAGGTGCACGAGCGCGAAGCACAGCAGCGCCACGCCGAGCAGGATCGGCAATGTATAGACGACGCGGCGAAAGAGGTAGTTCAGCATCGAGGACCGGGAAACGCGAGGCGGGCGCCGCTCGCGCGGCGCCCGCCTCGAGGGACTGCGTCAGTTCACTGCATCGACATCGTGGCGATGTCGATGAACCAGCTCTTGGGCTGCACCACGCCCTTGACCTTCGGGCTCATGGCGCGCGGGCCGACGTCGTGCGCAATCCACAGGAACGCCGCGTCCTCGACGATGCGGGCGTGCAGCCTGGCGAGCGCCGCGTCGCGCGCCTTGGCCTCGAACGAGCCGCGCGCCTCGGCGATGATCTTGTCGATCTCGGCATTGCCGTAGTAGCCCCAGTTGTTCGACACCGGCGGGAAGGCCTTGGTGCTCGAGAAGCGCACCATGGCGAAGAACGGATCCATCGCGGCGAAGCTCACGTTGGTGGCGTGCGCGCCGTTCGCGGAGGGATCCTTCGCGCCCTTCCTCCAGTTGTTGAAGAGGGTGTTCCACTCGATGACGTCGAAGGCGACGTCGAAGTAGCACTGCTTCAGCGACTGCTGCACGAACTCGTTCATCGGCAGCGGCTGCATCTGGCCGGAGCCCGAGGCGGAGATCTGCACCTTCACCTTCACCGGCTTCTGCGCCGAGAAGCCCGCTTCCTTCATCAGCGCCTGCGCCGCGGCCGGGTCATACTTGATGTCGAACTTCGGGTTGCCCCACCACGGGTGGCCCGGCGGCACGGTGCCCTTGGGCACGCCCATCATGCCGCCCAGCAGCTTCAGGAGGCCCGCGCGGTCGACGCAAAGGTTGGCCGCGTAGCGCACCTTCTTGTCGAGCCACGGCGAGCCCTCGGCGAACGAGAACTGCCACGGCCACACGTGCGGCTGCGGGTTGAAGTAGATGGTGAAGCCGCGGTTCTGGATCTGCGGCACGGCATCCGGCGCCGGCGCCTCGATCCAGTCCACCTGCCCGCCGAGCAGCGCCGCGGTGCGCGCGTTCGCCTCGGGCATCGGCAGCAGCACCACGCGGTCGATCTTCGGCGTGCGCTTCGGATCCCAGTAGCCCTTGTTGGCGGCGAGCTCGAGCCGCTCGCGCGGCACGAAGCGCGTCATGCGGAACGGGCCCGAGCCCGAGGCGTCGGAGGCGAACGCCGTCCACGCCTGCTTGGCGCGTTCCTCGGCGCTGGTCACGCTCGCCGGTACGGCCTTGAGCTTCGCATCCCAGTGCGCCGGCGAGGCCATGAAGAGGTTGGTGAGGTTGATCGGCAGGAACGAGTCCGGCTCGGCGGTGGTCAGCTCGACCGTGAGGTCGTCGATCTTGCGCGCGCTGCGCAGGGTCGGCATGCGCGAGGCCGTGACGCCGACCTGCGAGGGGTCGAAGTGCGGCGCCGATTTATCGAGCACCTTGCGCACGTTCCACACCACCGCGTCGGCGTTGAACGCCGAGCCGTCATGGAACTTCACGCCGGGGCGTAGCTTGAACACCCACTTGGTCTTGTCCTTCGCGTCCACCGCCCACGACAGCGCGAGGCCCGGGATCAGCACGCTCGCCTCGTCCTTCTTCGACAGGTCCCAGTGCGTCAGCGCGTCGTACATCGGGATGCCGGTGAAGCGGTTGCCCTCGAAGCCCTGGTCGGGCTGGCCGAGGGTGCGCGGGATGTCGGCCGCGGTCATGGCGATGCGCAGCGTCGACTGCGCGAGCGCAGCGGTCGGCAGCGCGAAGGCCGCGGTGGCGGCGAGGGCGCCGGCGAGCAATTTCGGGCAATGCATGGATGCTTCCTCCGAGGAGAATCGATAGGGAACCCGCGAGGGGCGAACGAACGATCCAAAGCAAGCGTCGTGCCGCCCGGCGTCTGGCGCGCCGTCGTGGCAGGAACACCCCGATGCGACCCGACGGTGCATCGCGGCGCCCCTGTTTCGCAGCAGGCACCGCGATTGTGCATTGGGGTGCGGGGGTGGGCAATAGCAGAGGGTGTAGAGTGCGCACGTTTCCCCTCCCCACGCAGGAATCCATGCCTTCCGTCAACGGCCCGCGCCTCTGGCAATCGCTCATGGAACTCGCCCGCATCGGGGCGACCGAGAAGGGCGGCGTCAAGCGCATCACCCTGACCGACACCGACAAGCGCGGCCGCGACCAGTTCGTCGCCTGGTGCCGCGAGGCCGGGATGTCGATCGAGGTGGACGGCATCGGCAACATCTTCGCGCGCCGCGCGGGCACCGACCCGGACGCCGCACCCGTGACCATGGGCAGCCACCTCGACTCGCAGCCCTCGGGCGGCAAGTTCGACGGCGCCTACGGCGTGATGGCCGGGCTCGAGGTGGTGCGCGCGCTGAACGACGCCGGCATCCGCACGCGCGCGCCGCTGGAGGTGGCCGCGTGGACCAACGAGGAAGGCTCGCGCTTCGTGCCGACGATGATGGGCTCGGGCGTTTATGCCGGGGTCTACGAGCTCGACCATGCGCTGGCGCAGAAGGACGTCGACGGCATCGCCGTGAAGGACGCGCTCGCTGCCATCGGCTACGCCGGCACCGCGAAGCCGCACCGGCACGCGGCGTACTTCGAGGCGCACATCGAGCAGGGCCCGGTGCTCGAGCAGACGAAGACCACCATCGGCGTGGTGCTCGGCGCGCTCGGCCAGCGCTGGTTCGACGTCGTCATCACCGGGCAGGATTCGCACGCCGGCCCGACGCCGATGGAGACGCGCAAGGACGCCATGGTCGCCGCCGCACGCCTCACGCTCGACGTGAATCGCATCGCCACCACCTTCCCCGACTACGCCCGCGGTACCGTCGGCCAGGTGCATGTGAAGCCGAATTCGCGCAACGTCGTGCCCGGCGAGGTGCGCATGACCGTGGACTTCCGCAACGCGAAGCAGAAGACGCTGGACGCGATGGTCGATGAACTGAAGGCCTCTGCCGCGCGCATCGCGACCGAGTGCCGCGTCGGCATCGACCTGAAGGAAGTCGTCACCTTCGCGCCGAGCGAGTTCGCGCCGCACCTGGTCGAAGGCGTGCGCGCCGGAGCGAAGGCACGAGGGCTCTCGCACCGCGACATCGTCAGCGGCGCGGCGCACGATGCGGTCTACATGGCGCGCATCGCGCCGACCGCCATGGTGTTCGTCCCCTGCGAGGGCGGCATCAGCCACAACGAGATCGAGAACGCACGGGCCGAGGACATCGAGGCCGGTGCGAACGTGCTGCTGGATGCGGTGCTCGCTGCGGCGGGCACCGTAAAATGACGCCCTTCACGGGTACTGGAGAACCGAGATGAACGACCGCGCACAACCCGAAGTCACCGACGGCTCGCTGGAGAACTCCGCGTTCTTCATGCCGTTCTCGATGAACCGGCAGTTCAAGAAGAACCCGCGGCTCCTGTCGCGCGCCGAGGGCATCTACTACTTCACGCCGGAAGGCCGCAAGATCATCGATGGCACCTCGGGCCTGTGGTGCGTGAACGCCGGCCACTGCCGGCCGAAGATCGCGCAGGCGGTGGCCAAGGCGGTGTCGACGCTCGACTTCGCGCCGCCGTTCCAGTCCGGCCACCCGATGGCCTTCGAGTTCGCCGACCGCATCCGCGAGCTGGCGCCCGAGGGCATGACGCGCGTGTTCTTCACCAACTCGGGTTCGGAGTCGGTGGATACGGCCCTCAAGCTCGCGCTGGGTTATCACCGCATGCGCGGCGAAGGCCACCGCACGCGCCTGATCGGCCGCGAGAAGGGCTACCACGGGGTCAATTTCGGCGGCACCGCGGTCGGCGGCATCGTCGGCAACCGCAAGATCTACGGCTCGCTGCTCGCGGGCGTGGACCACATGCGCCATACGCATGACCTCGAGAAGAACGCGTTCTCGCGCGGCCAGCCCAAGCACGGCGTCGAGCTGGCGGACGACCTCGAGCGCCTCTGCCAGCTGCATGACCCGTCGACCATCGCCGCGGTGATCGTCGAGCCGGTGTCGTGCTCGGCGGGCGTGTTCATCCCGCCGGTCGGGTACCTGAAGCGCCTGCGCGAGATCTGCACCAAGCACGGCATCCTGCTGATCTTCGACGAGGTGATCGTCGCCTGGGGCCGTCTCGGCAAGCCCTTCGGCTCGCAGTACTTCGACGTGATCCCCGACATGATCACGACCGCGAAGGGCATCACCAACGCCACCATCCCGATGGGCGCGGTGCTGATGCAGCAGAAGATCTACGACGCCTTCATGACGGGCCCGGAGAATTCCATCGAGCTGACGCACGGCTACACGTACTCGGCGCACCCGCTCGCCTGCGCGGCCGGCCTCGCCACGCTCGACGTCTACAAGGAGGAAGGCCTCCTCACCCGCGCCGCCGAACTCGCGCAGTACTGGGAGGACAAGGCGCACTCGATGAAGGGCATCCCGAACATCATCGACATCCGCAACATCGGCCTGATCGCGGCGTTCGAGTTCGCGCCGCGCCCCGGCGCGAACCCGGGCGCGCGCGGCTTCGACGCGCACCTCAAGGCCTTCGAGAAGGGCGCCTACATGCGCGTGTCGGGCGACATCGTCGCGCTCGCGCCGCCGCTCATCATCGAGAAGTCCGAGATCGACACGCTGTTCCAGATACTGGAGGATGTGTTGAAGTCCGTGCAGTAGGTACGAGGGGACGTTGCACGTCCCCTCGTGCACCCCTGGCAAGAAGATTCAAAGGCGGCGCCCCCAGTGGTTTGGGGGCGTTTGCATTTGGGGGAGACCTAAGTCGACTTGCGTGCATGCGGGCCAACGGACGCGGGGTGGTCGCGAATCGTCTCCAACCTCGCGGCCGGAAGAACATCGCCCTGATGCGACCGGATCCAAGGCCATGCATCTCGCGGCCTGGTGCGCACGGTCTTGATCCCGCGAGCGAATTTCGGGCTCGAGAAGCCTAATCCGTGTTTAACCCGCGCGATTCGCACCGCACAAACCGGTGTGAATACGCACGCGCGCGCAAGTAATTGATTCGAGGGCGGATGACAAGCCGCTGCCGCGGGGCGTCTAATTAGGCTTCTTTTAGGAAGTTCACTACACGTTAGCCGTCATGAAGCTCCAGTCTAGCCGTTCGGCGTGCTGTGAGTACCACGCCGATAGCGGTCGTGGGTCAGGCAAGGAACGTGTTATCTGCATCTTGCTCAATCAACCTGACGACGTTCTCGCCAAGAACGACAACTTCGTTCTCGGGCAACTGAAGTCCTGCGGCTTGGGCTCTGCGATCGGCCTCTACTTCTATCGCTTCAAGAACACCGCCAAGCCGTTCATCAAGATCGGCGAGTGCACGCGCAAGGACGGAATTGCGGTGCGCTTTCAGCGTGGTTGGCATGGCACGGAGACATACGCAGACACCTACCTTCGTAAGAAGTCAAAGTCCGGGTACGTGGACAGCGAACTCCTCCAACAGATCCGAACGATCAGCACAGTTAATCCTGCCTACTTCATCTTCTACGAGCATCAGACGCTCAACTCTCATCCGAAGATCGACGAGGTGTATTCCTACAGGCTACACAAGCGACTGTTTGGCCGAGGGACTGCTAGCCCCGAGCGGATGAACAGCAATCCACTGCTTGCTCGACGCCTGATCTGGCACAAGAGGGCATTCCAGGAGGCAGTGCGGGGTGTATTGCCGGACGGCTCCAACTACCCCTCAGGCAATGACGGCTAACCCTTCGCTGGAGCCGACTCGCACCGGCATGGCACTTGGCCCGCTTCCCGGAGTGGTCCATCATCCGTCCAGCGGGCCAAGCGCCATCCTGGTGCTCGCGCCTCAACTCAAACGTTATGCGGCATGACATCCACCCGAGATAGGGCTGGAGCTTTCTCTGAAGGAGGAAATATGGATACAGGCAGCGGAAAATCCGAACGCATAGCAACCAGCATTGCAAGAGCTGGAAGTGGTCTGCTCAGGATTGTCGGTATCACCATGCTGGTGTATGTGGTGGGCATGACAATCTTCGCGATTTCTAAATTCAGCACCACGAAATCAACACTACTTTCCTATGGACTGTCTGATGCAACAGGCACTTTGATCGCATGGGCTGTAATGTGCATTGCAATTGGCGTACCGGGACTGGCTATCGTTCGCCTGTTTTTCTTTCATGGCCGACCCTATGATTATGCGGCGGTGATGCTGCTACCGCTGATCTCCTGGGGCATGGTGCAGATCCCGGCAAACTTCGACGCGGTCTCCGGCGAAGCCCTGAAATTTTGCGCATCTCGTCCGGACAACACTTTGTTCTGTTTGGATCGCCCTGGCATTGATCCAGTTACCCAGAAGAAGCTCGTTGCAATGAATTCGAGCATCGCAGAACTCGAATTCCGAAAGAATAAGGGGCTTGTGCCGAGACGGATCACTCAGCCTGTTCCGGAAATTGCGTTTTTTGACCCTCTAACTGCGGAGCCGAGAGTTTGGGTACGCAAAAACGATCAAGGTTGCTTTGACCTTTTCGATAACCCGGGCGCTGATATCCAAACTGGCGAGCATCTTTCGCCAATAACGAAGGAGATCGTTCGTACGGTACAAAAATGCGGTAATCCGGCTGCGCGAAATCAAGGACAGGGGAAGCGTATTGTCGCTCAAGACGTAGTCATCCCTGCGAAGGGAACTATCGCAATCAAGAAGGAACGGCGGTGCTACGTGGACAGCTTCACGAAAGAGCTTATGAACCTCGGTATCACCCTGTCTGAAACAAATAGTGAGGTGAGATATCAATCAACGCACTCAGCAGAGATATTGGGAAAGATATGGTTCTTTGACGAAGGTGGTGACTGCATTAAGGACTATTTGCGACTTCGTGACGCTCAAGCATTTTTGTGAATCGATCGAACGGCAAAGCGCGAACCCCAATTGGATCCCGACGTCCTTCGGCGATTACGGCAATTCAATCAATGAGCAATGCAGGACCAAGCTTACTCCGAGGTTGTTTGTGGATTCTGATCCCCCCCCTTGGTCAGCGACACCCAACGAAAGTAGAAACATTGCCAAACCGGAATCATGCGGACGGCTTCTGGACAGTAGAGCATCCGATCAAACACCGCATACCTAATAGCTGCACAGGGCGCGCTGAAGCGCGCCCGTGAGCATGACGTTAGGCTTCACAGTCCACCCCCATGCGCCTCGTATCGTTCTCCGTCACGAACTTTCGAAGCATCACGGATGCGCACAAGATTCCTATCGGCGACTCGACAGTTATGCTGGGTCGCAACAATGAGGGAAAGTCTAACGTCCTACGGGCTCTCAGCATTGCGATGAGAGCGTTGACGTCGCACGCAGCGGAAGAACCTCACTCCTACCGCGACTCAAGGGATGCTCACACGTATTCCTGGCGGCGCGACTTTCCGATCTCGCTGCAGTCACGGACCAGCGGTACAGAGTCAATTTTTCGCCTTGAGTTTGAACTCACCGCCGAGGAAATCGAGGAGTTTAAGGAGACAGTTAAGAACACTCTGAACGGCAGCTTGCCCATCGAAGTCAAGTTCGGCAAGAGCAACCGGCCTGAGATCAATGTTCGAAAGCAAGGACCGGGCGGACCCGCGCTATCGGCGAAGTCAGCAAAGGTCGCCAAGTATGTCGCCGAGCACATTCAGTTCGTCTACATCCCGGCGGTACGAACTGAAGACGAGGCATTGACAGTTGTCCAAGAAATGTTGTCAAGCGAATTGGCCCAGCTCGAAAGGAACGACGAGTACATCGCCGCGCTGCAAAAAATCGCAGATCTCCAGCAACCGATCCTCAACAAAGTCTCGGACTCGATCCAGAAGTCGCTCACGCAGTTTCTACCTGGCATCAGGGGCGTAAGTGTGCGAGTTCCGGCTTCGGCTCGGAGGGTTGCACTTCGAAGTCAGTGCCAAATCGAGATTGATGATGGATCCAGAACGCTGCTTGAGTACAAGGGCGATGGTGTAAAGAGCCTTGCAGCCCTCGGACTGCTCAAGGACAAGGAGATAGTCGACGGAGCCTCTATCGTCGCCATCGAAGAGCCAGAGTCGCATCTGCATCCGGGCGCGATGCACAGCCTACGCGAGGTGATTGAGACGCTCACCGCGACGAATCAGGTAGTCCTCACTACACACTGCCCCCTGTTTGTGGATCGAGCCTCTGTAGGTCGGAACATTCTGATTGATAGGAGCAAGGCTAGGCCGGCGCGCGACATTGCCTCGATCCGCGAACTCCTCGGAGTTCGCGCATCCGACAACCTCGTGAACGCAAGCCATGTGCTGGTAGTTGAGGGGGACGAAGACGTAGTGGCGCTGGCCGCTCTACTCCCTACCCTCAGTCCTGCTTTGGCCAGAGCTCTGAAGCAACATCAACTAGTAATTGAGCAGATCGGTGGCGCAGGCAACCTCTCATACAAGTTGTCAATGCTTTCGAATGCACTCTGCGTTACTCACGTGCTGCTGGACAACGACGAGTCCGGCAAGAAGGCGTACGCCAAGGCCATCGACGAGAAGACGCTACGGGTCGCAGACACCACCTTTGTAAACTGCAAGGGAATGCCTGCCTCAGAGATGGAAGACACCTTTGATCGCGCAGTCTACGAAGCGCAGGTTCTCAGCGAGTTTGATGTCGACCTGTCTGACGCCGCCTTCCGAGGAAACGCAAAGTGGTCTGACCGGATGAAGGCCTGTTTCGAGAAGCAAGGGAAGCCGTGGAGCGATGCAATGAAGGCGCAGGTCAAGGCTGTAGTTGCCGAGGCAGTTTCTAAAAGTCCGAGTGAAGCGCTACACGATCAGAAGCGCTCAGCGATAGATGCTCTTGTTGCAGCCCTTGAGCGCAAGCTTGAGGAAAAGGGAGTACGTGCCGGGTGAAGCCCAACCCTTCGCTCGAGGGGACTCGCACCGGCATGGCACTTGGCCCGCGAAGCGCTCGCTATCATCATCCGCTTCGCGGGCCAAGCGCCACACCGGCGCGCGCCCCTCAGCTCAAACGGTAGGCAGCACGGCGACAAAGGAGCGAAGCATGAATCCAGAACACTCCGCGTATCCACGCTGGCTTCTTGCCATTCTCGCTGCCTGTGCACTAGTGTTCACCGCCGCCGGGACCTACCGGCTTGTTTGGCACACCGAGCGCGAGTGGGTGCAACTTGATCAATCAGGCACCGGTGATTGGGCGAAGGACAAGCTTGTCGTTCCCCGTGTGTTTGACCGTCGAACTGGCGAACTTTGTGAGTATCGCGGGATCGGCGCGAAACTTGACTACACGTCTCAGTTCACGCGTGGCCCTTGGGTTTGCTTTCCTGGCCCAGCCACCAATTGAAATTGGCGGCCTTCTCCACGCCTCGTGGTGCTGCCTATCCCTACGCCCCAGCGCGACGCCGTAAAGCTCTCCGCCTCCATCACCCGCCGCGCGTGGCGCGCTTGGGCTCCACGTTCGACTCTGATCAGCATTCGTACATGCGGGAGATTCTCTTGTGATCACTGAAATCGTCACCTTCACCCTCCCCGAAGGCATGACCGCCGAGGAAGCCGCCGCGCGGTTCGAGAGTTCCGCGCCGACGTGGAAGGCGAATCCGGACCTGATCCGGAAGAACTACCTGCTCGATGCGGCGAATCGCATCGGGGGTGGCGTGTACCTGTGGAAGGAGCGGGCGCATGCCGAGAAGTGGCATGGGCCAGAGTTCCGGCAGCGGATCAAGGAGATCTACGGTTCGGAGCCGAAGAGCCAGTTCTTCGAGACGCCGGTCGTCGTGGACAACGTGGCCGGCGAGATCGTGAAGGGCTGACGGCGACGGTTCGCGCCGTGTTTGCTCTAGAAGCTTCTTGCCGGGGTGCACGAGGGGCGCGCAGCGCCCCTCGTACCTTCCCTCAGGCCCCGCCGCGGAAGCAGGAGTAGCCCCACGGCGTGCACTTGAACGGCAGGTGGTAGTGCTGCTTCGGGTCGTCGATACCGAAGCGGTAGGTCACGACGTCGAGGAACGGCGTGGCCGGCAGCGGGATGCCGGCGGCGCGGTAGTAGTCGGCGACGTGGAACACGGCTTCGTAGTGGCCGGGCGCGAAGGTGGTGTCGAGCGCCGCGTCTTCCAGCAGTCCCTTCGGCGAGATCGCGCCGCCGGCGATGCGGCGGCCGTCCTTCGAGAGCTCGACCTTCATGCCGGCGGCGACCACGCCGCGCGAGACGTCCACCACGTGGATCGAGATGCCGGGCATCGCGGCGCCTAGTTCAGCTTCGCGCCGGAAGCGCGCACGGCGGGCTCCCAGCCCTGGATCTGGTTCTGCACGAACGCGCCGAAGTCCGCCTGCGACATCTTGCGGATCGCGAGGCCGAGTTCGGCGAGGCGCTTCGCGAAGGTCGCGTCGTCGAGCGACTCCTGGATCGCGCCGTGCAGGCGCGCGGCCACCGGCGCCGGCGTGCCCGCGGGCGCCGACACGCCGATGAAGTTCTCCGCGACGAGGAAGGGCATGCCTTCCTCCACCACCGTGGGCAGCTCGGGGGCGATCTGCGAGCGGGCGCGCGAGGTCACCGCCAGCGCGCGCAGCTTGCCGGCCTTCATGTGCGGCACGTTCTGCGGCAGCGTGTCGATCGAGAAGCTGAGCGTGCCGCCGATCAGGTCGGTGATCATCGGGCTCGAGCCCTTGTAGCCCACGTGCTCCGTCTTCAGGCCGAGTTCCTTCTTGAAGGTCTCGCCGAGGATGTGGCCGATCGAGCCGATGCCGCCCGAGCCGTAGGGCACGGGCTTGGGCTGCGCCTTCACCCACGCGACCAGCTCCTTCAGGTTCTTCGCCGGCACCGAGGGGTGCACCATGATCACGTCCGGCACCGTGGCGACCAGGCTCACGTGCGCGAAGCTCTTGATCGGGTCGTAGGGCTGTGGGTCGAGCATGAACGGCGACAGCGAGATCGGCGTCGTGTTCGACATCAGCAGCGTATATCCGTCGGCCGCGGCCTTCGAGACATAGCCCGCGCCGATCGAGCCGCCGGCGCCGGGGCGGTTCTCGACCAGCACCGGCTGCCCGAGCTTCGCGCCCAGCGGAATCGCGAGCGCGCGCGCGACGATGTCCGACGAGCCGCCCGGCGAGAAGGTCACCACCAGCGTGAGCGGCTTCGTCGGCCAGCCCTGCGCGTGGGCGAAGGACGCGAAGACGGCGAGCAACAGGGCGAGGAAGCGCATCGAAAGCTCCGGGATTCTCAGGGGATCAGCTGCCGCCGCTTCAACTGCCTCGATACGTGCTGTAGCTCCACGGCGAGCACAGCAGCGGCACGTGGTAGTGCTGCGACGGATCGGCGATGGCGAATTCGAGCGGCACGCGATCGAGGAACGGCGGGCTCGCGAGTGCGACCCCCGCGCCGGCGAAGTAGTCCGCGACGTCGAACACGAGGCGGTAGCGCCCGGCCTTCATCGTCGCGCCCGAGAGCAGCGGCTCATCGGTGCGGCCGTCGGCGTTCGTGGCGAGCGTCTTTAGGAGGCGCCAGTCGCCGTCCTCCTCGACCAGGAACTCGATGCGCATGCCGGCCGCCGGCCTTCCGCTGGCGGTGTCGAGGACGTGCGTGGTGAGCCGGCTCATGGCGAAACAAGTCTAGCAAGGCGGCCGCGCGTGATGTGGCCGACCTGCGCGAGCGCCGTGGCGATTTCTTCGTCGCGCGCCGCGCCGGTGCGCCGCTCCATTTCCGCGATCACCGATGCACGCGTTTCGTGCAGCCGCAGCGCGACGATGCACGGGAAGCCGAAGCGCTCGCGGTAGCGCCGGTTGATGCCGGCGACGCGATCGAGCTCCTCCCGCGAGAGCGCGGTGAAGCCGAGGCGCCCTTGCTCGGAAGTGGAGTCGGTGGTCAGCGTGCCCGCGGTCGCCTCGCGACCGGCCAGCTCGGGATGCGCGCGCAGCAGCGCGAGCTGCTCGGCTTCGCTGGCGCATCGCACGGCCTGCATCATCGCGACGTGCAGCGCGTCGACGCTGCCGAAGGGTCGTCGCGCCGCGCAGCGCTCGGCCACCCACGGCGAGTGCTCGAACACGCCGCCGAACGCGACGACGAAATCCCTCGCGGGAAGCGCGTTCGCATCGTCGAGCGTCATTCGGCCGAGTGTACACTTCGCGCGTGATCGATTCCGCACGAGTGATGGCGCGCTGCGAGGCGCTGGCGAAGCTCTCCGAGCTGCCCGGCGGCCTTACGCGCGTGTACCTGTCGAAGGAGCAGCGCGCGGCCAACGAACTGGTGCTCGGCTGGATGCGCGAGGCGGGCATGAGCGCGTCGCTGGATGCGATCGGCAACTGCATCGGCCGCTACGAGGGCGAGCGGCCGGGACTGCCCTGCCTGATGCTCGGCTCGCACCTCGACACGGTGCGCGACGCGGGGCGCTACGACGGCATGCTTGGTGTGATCACCGCCATCGAGTGCGTGCACGCGCTGCACGCGGCGGGTCGGCGGCTGCCGTTCGCGATCGAGGTCGCCGGCTTCGCCGACGAGGAGGGCGTGCGCTTCGGCACCACCTTCCTCGGCAGTCGCGCGATCGCCGGCACCTTCCGGCCCGAGGTGTTCGACGTGCGCGACAAGGAGGGCACCACGCTTGCCGATGCGATGCGCGCGTTCGGGCTCGACCCCGCGAAGGTCGGCGAGGCCGCGCACCCGAAGGGATCGGTGCTCGCCTACGCCGAGCTGCACATCGAGCAAGGCCCGGTGCTGGAAGCCGAGGGCCTGCCGGTCGGCGTAGTCACCGCGATCAACGGCGCCACGCGATACCAGTTCACGATCGAGGGCATGGCCGGCCACGCCGGCACTGTACCCATGACGCTCCGGCAGGACGCGCTCGCCGCGGCCGCCGAATGCGTGCTCGCGGTCGAGGCGCGCGGCAAGGGCACGCCCGAGATGGTGGCGACCGTCGGCCGGCTGGAAGCGCTGCCGGGCGCGACCAACGTCATCCCGGGCCGTGTCGCGTTCACGCTCGACCTGCGTTCGCCGCGCGACGCCGAGCGCGAGGCGGCGGTGGCCGCGACGCTCGAGGAGCTGCGTGCGATCTGCGCGCGCCGCAAGGTCCGCCTGGAGGCGACGAAGCTGCACGACGAGCCCGTCGCGGTGTGCGCGCCGTGGATGCAGGAGGCGCTCGCCGCCGCCATCGCGACCGAAGGCGTGAAGGTTCGCCGGCTACCGAGTGGCGCGGGCCACGACGGCATGGCGATGCAGGCGATCGCGCCCATCGGCATGCTGTTCGTGCGCTGCCGGAACGGCGTCAGCCACAACCCGGCAGAAGCCATCACCGAGGCCGACGCCGGGCTGGCCACGCGGGTATTGGCCCGCTTCATCGAGTCGTTCAAGCCGCCGCGCGCTTAGTGGCACGCGGCTTGCTAAGTTTTCTCGTTCAATTTCCTCCAGGGAGACGTTCCATGAACCGCCGACTGTTCAATGCCGCCTTCGCCGCGCTCGTCGCGGCCACGGCCCTCGCGCCCCTCGCCGCCTCTGCCGACGCGCTCGACGACGTGATGAAGAAGAAGCTCATCCGCATCGCCGTGCCGCAGGACTTCCCGCCGTTCGGCTCGGTCGGCACCGACCTGAAGCCGGTGGGCCTGGACATCGACGTCGCCGAGATGATCGCCAAGGACCTCGGCGTGAAGCTCGAGCTGGTGCCGGTGTCGAGCGCGAACCGCATCCCGTACCTGCAGACCAACAAGGTCGACGCGATCATCTCGAGCCTCGGCAAGAACCCGGACCGCGAGAAGACTATCGACTTCACCAAGGCCTACGCGCCGTTCTTCAATGGCGTGTTCGGCCCGGCCGACGTCAAGGTGTCGAAGATCGAGGAAGTCGGCAACCGCTCGATGGGCGTGACGCGCGGCTCGGTCGAGGACATCGAGGTCTCGAAGCTGCTGCCGAACGGGAACATCAAGCGCTACGAGGACAACAACTCGACGATCTCGGCCTTCCTGTCGGGGCAGGTCGAGCTGATCGCCACCGGCAACGTGGTCGCCGCCGCGATCATCGCCAAGAACCCGCCGAGGAAGCCCGAGACCAAGTTCCTCATCAAGAACTCGCCCTGCTTCATCGGCCTGAACAAGAACGAGCCGAAACTGATGGCGAAGCTGAACGAGATCCTCGATAAGTCCAAGGCCGACGGGCGGCTGGACAAGATCGCGCAGAAGTGGCTCGGCCAGCCGCTGCCGAAGGACCTCTGAGCGGGCACGGCCGGGCGTGGCGTACCAGCTCCAGTTCGCCGAAGTCTGGCCGCATTGGGAGGCGCTCGCCAAGGGGGCGCTCTACACGCTCGAGCTGACCGCGGTCTCCACCCTCGCGGGGGTCGCGGTCGGCACGCTCGGCGCGGCGGCGCGCTCCTCTACGAACGCCGCCGCGCGCGCGATCGCCGGCGCGTACGTCGAGCTGATCCGCAACACGCCGTTCATCGTCCAGCTGTTCTTCGTCTTCTTCGGCCTGCCCAGCCTCGGCGTGAAGCTCACCGAGGGGCAGGCGGCGTTCCTCGCCATGGTGATCAACCTCGGCGCGTACTCGACCGAGATCATCCGCGCCGGCATCGACGCGACGCCGAAGGGGCAGGTGGAGGCGGCGCTCGCGCTCGCGATGACGCGCGCGCAGGTCTTCGTCCACGTCGTGCTGAAGCCCGCCTTCGAGCGCATCTGGCCGGCGCTGGTGTCGCAGATCGTGATCGTGATGCTGGGCTCGGCGGTGGTGTCGCAGATCTCGGCGCCGGACCTCACCTTTGCCGGCAGCTTCATCCATTCGCGCAACTTCCGCGCGTTCGAGGTCTACGTCGTGATTACGGTGATGTACCTCGTGCTCGCACTCTTCGTGCGCCAGTTGCTGCTCGGCTTCGGCCGCTGGGCCTTCCGCCGCACGTAGTGCGATGGGCACCTTCTCCTACTGGGACATCCTGCGCAACCTGCTGATGGCGGGCGTGTGGACGGTCGCCCTGTCGGCGATCGCGTTCGTGGGCGGCGGCCTCGTCGGGCTGGCGGTGCTCTTCCTGCGCACCTCGCGCGTGCCGGCGCTGCGCCTCGCGACGCAGGGTTACATCAACCTGTTCCAGGGCACGCCGCTGCTGATGCAGCTCTTCCTCTGCTTCTTCGGCCTCGCGGCGCTGGGTATCGAGGTGTCGCCGTGGGTCGCGGCCGGCGTCGCGCTGACGCTGTATTCCAGCGCCTTCCTCGGCGAGATCTGGCGCGGCTGCGTCGAGGCGATCCCGAAGGGCCAGTGGGAGTCCTCGGCGAGCCTCGCGATGAGCTACTTCGAGCAGATGCGGCACGTGATCCTGCCGCAGGCGCTGCGCATCGCGATCCCGCCGACGGTCGGCTTCTCGGTGCAGGTGGTGAAGGGCACGGCGCTGGCGTCGATCATCGGCTTCGTCGAGCTGACCAAGGCCGGCACGATGATCACCAACGCGACCTTCCAGCCGTTCACGGTCTACGGCACGGTCGCCGTGCTGTATTTCGCGCTGTGCTACCCGCTGTCGTGGTACGCGCGGCGCCTGGAGGTGAGGTTCAATGTCGCTGGTCGCCATTAAAGGCTTGCATAAGCGCTTCGGCGCGCTCGAGGTGCTGAAGGGCATCGACCTCGAGGTCGCGCCGGGCGAGGTGATCGCCATCATCGGCCGCAGCGGCTCCGGCAAGAGCACGCTGCTGCGCACGATCAACGGCCTGGAGCACATCGACGACGGCTCGATCGACATCGAGGGTGAGCGCATCGACCCTTCGTCCACCGACTATCGCGCGCTGCGGCTGAAGGTCGGCATGGTGTTCCAGCAGTTCAACCTCTTCCCGCACCTCACCGCCGGCCAGAACGTGATGCTCGCGCCGACGGTGGTGAAGAAGACGCCGAAGGCCGAGGCCGAGAAGATCGCGCGCGACATGCTCGCCAAGGTCGGCCTCGCCGAGAAGTTCGACGCCTATCCCGAGAAGCTCTCCGGCGGCCAGCAGCAGCGCGTCGCGATCGCGCGGTCTCTGGCCATGTCGCCGCGCGTGCTGCTCTGCGACGAGATCACCTCTGCGCTAGACCCGGAACTCGTGGGCGAGGTGCTGAAGGTGATCGAGCAGCTCGCCAACGAGGGCATGACGCTGATCCTCGTCACGCACGAGATGCGCTTCGCGCGCGAGGTCTGCGACACGCTGGTCTTCATGCACCAGGGCCGCGTGCACGAGAAGGGCGAGCCGGAGAAGCTCTTCACCGCCCCGGGCACGCCGGAACTCGCGCAGTTCATCGGCGCGATCGTCTAGGATCGCGCATGGCCAAGACCAAGCCCTATCCCCGCGACCTCGTCGGCTACGGCCGCAACCCGCCGCACGCCAAGTGGCCGGGCAAGGCGCGCGTGGCGGTGCAGTTCGTCCTCAACTACGAGGAGGGCGGCGAGAACTCGGTGCTGCACGGCGACGCCGGCTCGGAGCAGTTCCTCTCCGAGATCATCGGCGCGGCTGCGTATCCGGATCGCCACCTGTCGATGGAGTCGATCTACGAGTACGGCTCGCGCGTCGGCGCGTGGCGCATCCTCAGGGAATTCGAGCGCCGCAAGCTCCCGCTCACGGTGTTCGGCGTGTCGATGGCACTGGAGCGCCACCCCGAACTGACTGCCGCCTTCGACGAACTCGGCCACGAGATCGCGTGCCACGGCTGGCGCTGGATCCACTACCAGTCGATGGACGTCGCGACCGAGCGCAAGCACCTCAGGATCGGCACCGAGATCATCCGCCGCATGACCAAGGGCCGCTGGCCTCTGGGCTGGTACACCGGGCGCGACAGCCCGAACACGCGCCGGCTGGTGGTGGAGCACGGCGGCTACGAGTACGACGCCGACTACTACGGCGACGAACTGCCGTTCTGGATGTCGGTCGAGGTGAAGGGCGGGAAGTCAGTGCCGCATCTCGTGGTGCCGTATACGCTCGACGCGAACGACATGCGCTTCGCGACGCCGCAGGGCTTCAACACCGCGGACCATTTCTTCGACTACCTGCGCGATTCCTTCGACGTGCTGTATCGCGAGGGGAAGGACTCTCCGCGCATGATGTCGATCGGCATGCACTGCCGGCTGCTGGGGCGCCCGGGGCGCTTCCGCGCGCTGCAGAAGTTCCTCGACCACATCGAGCGCCACGACCGCGTCTGGGTGTGCCGTCGCATAGATATCGCACGCCATTGGATGGCGTGCTTTCCAGCCAAGTAGGAACGAGGGGACGCTGCGCTTCCCCTCGTGCTCCCCTAGCAAGAAAGGTCTAAGGCTAAGCGGCCAAGTAGCTTGCGCGGGCGGCGTCGACGCCGGCGCCGCGCGGCAGCTTGAAGCCTTCAGCGGCGAGCACCGCCTCGAGCGCGCCGAGCGTCACCAGCACCGCGTCCTTGCGCGCGTTGTAGCCCATCGCGCCGATGCGCCAGATGCGCCCGTGCAGCGGGCCGAACGAGGTGCCGATCTCGATGTTGAAGTCGTCGAGCATGGCCTTGCGCACGCGGTCGCCGTTCACGCCCTCGGGAATCCAGACGCCGGTGACGTTGGCCATCTTGTGCGCGAGGTCGCCGAAGAGCCTGAGGCCCATCGCCTGCAGGCCGGCGACCACTGCGCGCGACGCGGCGGCGTGGCGCGCGAACGCGGCTTCGAGGCCTTCCTGCAGCAGGATGCGGCCGCACTCGCGCGCGGCGTAGAGCATCGAGGTGGCCTCGGTGTGATGGTTCAGCGCCTTCTCGGACCAGTAGTCCATCACCATCGCGAGGTCGAAGTAGTTCGAACCGATGCGCGAGCGGTCGCCCTCGACGGCGCCGGGCGCGCGCAGGCCCTGCTCGGTATGGCGGCGGCGCTCGATCACCGCGGCGGCGCGGTCGTTCAGCGTCAGCGGCGCGCTGCCCGACGGGCCGGCGAGGCATTTCTGCAGGCCGGCGGTGCAGAGGTCGATGTTCCACGCGTCCACCGGCAGGTCCATGCCGCCCAGCGTTGCCGTCGCGTCCACGTAGAGGAGCGCGTCGTACTGCCGGCACAGGCGCCCGAGGTCGGCGAGCGGCTGCGCCATCGTCGCCGAGGTGTCGCCGTGGCTGACCGCCACGACCTTCGGCCGGAAGGCCTTCAGCTCGGCTTCGAGGCGCTCGGGCGTGAACACCGTGCCCCACTCGATCTCGACGCCCTTCACTTCGGCGCCGGCACGCTGCGCGATCTCGACCTTCAGGTGTCCGAAGCGGCCGAAGATCGGCACCAGCACGCGGTCGCCCGGCTCGACCAGCGACACGATCGCCGCCTCGATGCCGGAGCGCGCGGTGCCGTTGACGAGCATCGTCCAGCGGTTCGCCGTCTGGAACACGCCGCGGTAGAGATCCGACGTTTCCGCCATGTAGGCGCGGAACTGCGGGTCGAACTGGCCGAGCAGCGCCGCGCTCATCGCGCGCAGCACGCGCGGGTCGGCATTGATCGGCCCCGGCCCCATCAGGAGCCGGGGGAGGGGATTCAGGTCGCCGGGGAGCGCGGTGTTACTTTGCTGCGGCACGGACGACGCCGAGCCGGCGGCCGCGCGCGGGCTGCTTCAGCCGCGGCGGGTTGACGAGGTCGCGCACGAAGTTGGGCAGCGCGAACACGCCCTCGTGCGTCTCGCCGTTGTAGAAGCGGAGATCCTGCAGGCCGCGCTGCTCGATGCGGCGGTCGATCTCGTCGGCGGTGAAGGACTTGGGGTCGAGCTTGTCCGAGCACACCGCCATCGCCCATTGCGCGCCGTAGAGCGGGATGTACATGGTGTACGGGCGCACGATGCGGAAGACGCCGTTCAGGCGCTGCGCCAGCTCGGCCACGCGTTCCGGCCGCGCCATGGGGGCGCCGATGTGCAGCACCAGCGCGCCGCCCGGGGCGAGCGCGTGGCGGCACTGCTGGAAGAACTCGGCCGA
Organism: uncultured Enterobacteriaceae bacterium; assembly: GCA_964617355.1. Lineage (GTDB taxonomy): Bacteria > Pseudomonadota > Gammaproteobacteria > Burkholderiales > SG8-39 > CAZTDU01. The sequence goes on along the minus strand of CAZTXP010000141.1, from coordinate 15,969 downwards.
ATACAGCGCCTCGGCCGGGCCCATCGGGTCGTTCAGGTCGAGCGCGATGAGGTCGAAGCGCTCGGCGGTCTCGCGCACGAACTTCATCCCGTCGCCAACAAGCACGCGCAGCTTCGGGTTGTCGAAGACGCCGTTGTGCACGGCCTGGAAGTGCTCGCGCGCGACCTTGATCACGTCCTCGTCGATCTCGCACATCGTCACCTGCTCGACCGAGGGGTGCTTGAGCGCCTCTTCGGACGAGCCGCCGTCGCCGCCGCCGATCACGAGCACCTTCTTCGGCGCCGCGTGCGCGGTAAGCGCCGGGTGCATCAGGTTCTCGTGGTAGACGAACTCCTCCTTCTCGGAGGTCATGTTGTAGCCGTCCAGCCGGAAGAGCTTGCCGTAGTGCGGCGTGTCGTAGACCTGCAGGGTCTGGTACTGCGTGCGCTTCTCGGCGATCAGGCGGGACGCGCGGATGTGGAAGCCGGTGGAGTCGTTCAGCGCCTCCATCAGCAGGTGGTCGCCGCGCGACACCTCGTGCTTCGCGACCTCTTCGGGCTCGAAGTGGTCGATGATGGCCTGGAACAGCCCGCGCGCCTTGTCGGAGTTGTCGGCGCTGTAGTTGCAGACGTAGACGTCCAGCGTCAGGCCCTGCTTCTCGGGCCAGGTGTGGATCGCGACGTGGGACTCGGCCAGCACCACGGTGCCGGTGTAGCCGCCACCGTCGAACTGGTGGAAGCTGGAACTCATGGTCGTGAGGCCCGAGGCCTTCACGAACTCCAGGCAGCGTTGCTCGAATTCACGGCCGTCGAGGAGGCGTTTCGGGTCGCAGCGGCAGCCGCCGAGGTCCCCGATCAGGTGCAGTCCGTTCATCTCCGTCCCTCCCTAGAAACGAGAAGGCGCAGCCCCCCGAGTGTTCCAGGCTGCGCCTCTCCGTCACCGCCTTGCGGCGAAAAACCGAGTTGCTGCGGTCCGTTCAATTCGTTCAAGACCCCGCTTGGGCGATGCTGCCGGCCCGATTTAAGTGTTGCGCACGATGTCGGAAACAGTGGCGTCGATCAATCGCCGCGCAATCGAGATTTTGCTAGGAAGTTTAGGTAATTGCAATACATCGAACCACTTTGCTTCCTCGATTTCCCCGGGCTGCGGCGTGATCTCGCCGCCGCTCCAGTCGCAGGTGAACGCGATCATCATCGAGTGCGGGAACGGCCACGGCTGGCTGGCGAAATACGACAGGTTCTCGACCGCGACGCCGACTTCCTCCGCGACTTCGCGCCGCACGCATTGCTCCAGCGTCTCGCCGGGCTCGACGAAGCCGGCGAGCGCGCTGTACATGCCGGCCGGGAAGTGCGGGCCACGCGCGAGCAGGATCTCGCGCCCGCGTCGCACCAGCGCCATCACGGCGGGCGCCACGCGCGGGTACACCGTCAGCTTGCATGCCGGGCACGCGCGCACGCGCTCTTCGCGCTTGGGCTCGGTCGGCGTGCCGCAGCGGCCGCAATAGCGGTGCGAGCGGTCCCAGTCGACGAGCTGCACGGCGCGGCCGGCGAGCGCGAAGTGGGCGTCGTCGAGCACCGAGAACAGCGTGCGCAATCCTTCCCAGCTCATGCCGGCGGGTGCCGGAGCGTCGGCCGCGACTTCCGCGGCCCAGCAGTGCCGGTCGCCGAGTACGCCGAGATACAGCGTGCGCAGCGGTTCCGGCAGCACGCGCTCGCGCGCGTCGTGGCTGTCGAACACGGGCAGGCGCGCCCAAGACGGGCGCGTCGCGACGCGCAGGTCGTCGGTCGCGCGCGAATCCGGGGGGCCGAGTTCGACCAGCAGGCGGTCGCCGCGGAACACGAACCACCAGCCGGTGCCGCTGCCGTCGCCGGCCACGGCGTGCGCGTAGTTTTCGGGGGACGAGAAAGGCATGGGTCGCGTCATGGCGCGGAGTTTAAGCGACCGCCGGCTATAATTCGTCCCTTCCCCCTCGTCTTCCCGGAGTCCCGCTGCGATGACCGCCCCGGCGTCCGACCGTGATCTTGCCAACGCGATCCGGGCCCTCTCGATGGACGCCGTGCAGGCCGCGAATTCCGGCCATCCCGGCATGCCGATGGGCATGGCCGAGGTCGCCGTGGCGCTCTGGCATCGTCACCTGCGCCACAACCCGGCGAATCCCGCGTGGGCCGACCGCGATCGCTTCGTGCTGTCGAACGGCCACGGCTCGATGCTGCTGTATTCGCTCTTGCACCTCACCGGCTACGACCTGCCGATCGAGGAGCTGAAGCGCTTCCGCCAGCTCGGCTCGAAGACGCCGGGACACCCCGAGGTCGGCGTCACGCCGGGCGTGGAAACCACCACCGGCCCGCTCGGGCAAGGCATCTCGAACGCCGTCGGCATGGCGATCGCCGAGCGCGCGCTGGCCGCCACGTTCAACCGCCCGGGCTTCGACGTCGTCGACCACTACACGTACGCCTTCCTCGGCGACGGCTGCCTGATGGAAGGCGTGTCGCACGAATCCTGCGCGCTCGCCGGCACGCTCGGGCTCGGAAAATTGATCGCCGTCTACGACGACAACGGCATCTCGATCGACTCCGAGAAGGGCTCGATCCGCCAGTGGTACACCGACGACGTGAAGAAGCGCTTCGAGGCCTACGGCTGGCAGGTGATCGCCGGCGTCGACGGCCACGACGTCGACGCGATGGACCGCGCGATCCGCAAGGCGAAGCGCGAGAAATCGAAGCCCACGCTGATCTGCGCGAAGACCATCATCGGCAAGGGCGCGCCGACCAAGCAGAACACCGGCGGCGCGCACGGCGCGCCGCTCGGCGACAAGGAAATCGCCGCCGCGCGCGAGGCCATCGGCTGGCCGCATGCGCCGTTCGTGGTGCCGCAGGAAGTGATGGACGGCTGGAACGCCCGCCGTCGCGGCGGCGCTGCCGAGCGCAAGTGGAAGAAGCTGTTCGCCGGCTACTCGGCCGCGCATCCGGAGCTTGCGGCGGAATTCCAGCGCCGCATGAGCGGCGCGCTGCCGGCCGACTTCTCCTCGCGAGCCGAGGCGCTGGTGCGCGACACCGACGCCAAGGCCGAGACGGTCGCGACGCGCAAGGCTTCGCAGAACGTGCTCGAGGCGCTGAAGCCGGCATTGCCCGAGCTGGTCGGCGGCTCCGCCGACCTCACCGGCTCGAACCTCACGATGGTGAAGGCCTCGAAGGTGATCGGCGCCAGCCCCGAGCCGAATGGCGAGCCTGCCGGTGGCGGCAATTACCTCTTCTACGGGGTGCGCGAGTTCGGCATGTGCGCCATCATGAACGGCCTCGCGCTGCACGGCGGCGCGATCCCCTACGGCGGCACCTTCCTCGTGTTCTCGGACTACGCGCGCAACGCGCTGCGCCTCGCGGCGCTGATGCGAAAGCGCGTGGTCTACGTCTTCACCCACGACTCGATCGGCCTGGGCGAGGACGGCCCGACGCACCAGCCGGTGGAGCACGTGGCGAGCCTGCGCCTGATCCCGGGCATGGACGTCTGGCGCCCGGGCGACGCCGCCGAGACGGCGGCGAGCTGGGTGGCCGCGCTTTCCCGCGCGGACGGTCCCTCGGTGCTCGCGCTATCGCGCCAGAACCTGACGCCGATCAAGCGTTCGCCCGAGGCGACTGCCAACATCTCCAAGGGCGGCTACGTCGCGGCAGACGCGGCGGGCGCTCGCGCAGTGATCGTGGCCACGGGTTCCGAGGTCGCGGTGGCGCTCGCCGCCCAGGCGCAGCTCGCGGCGGCCGGGGTGGCGGCGCGCGTGGTGTCGATGCCGTGCACGAGCGTGTTCGACCGGCAGGACGCGGCGTATCGCGAGTCCGTGCTGCCCAAGGGATTGCCCCGCGTCGCGGTGGAGGCGGGGATTGCGGATTACTGGTGGAAATACGTGGGGCTGGAGGGCGCGGTCGTCGGCATGGACCGCTTCGGCGAATCGGCGCCCGCCGGGGAACTCTTCCGGCACTTCGGTTTCACGGCGGACAACGTAGCCAAGGCGGTGAGGAGCATCCTGTCATGACGATCAAGGTAGCCATCAACGGTTTCGGACGCATCGGGCGCAACATCCTGCGCGCGCACTACGAGGACGGCAAGAAGCACGATCTCCAGATCGTCGCCATCAACGACCTCGGCGACGCGAAGACCAACGCGCACCTGCTGCAGTACGACACCGCGCACGGCAAGTTCCCGGCGAAGGTCGAGGTCGACGGCAGCCACCTCGTGGTGAACGGCGACCGCATCCGCGCCTGCGCCGAGCGCGACCCGGCCAAGCTGCCGTGGAAGGACATGGGCATCGACGTCGTGTTCGAGTGCACCGGCCTCTTCACCGGCAAGGCGAAGGGCGGCGCGCACCTCACGGCGGGCGCGAAGAAGCTGCTGATCTCGGCGCCCGGCGACAAGGACGTGGACCGCACCGTGGTCTACGGCGTGAACCACAAGGACCTGAAGGCCTCCGACACCGTGGTGTCGAACGCCTCGTGCACCACGAACTGCCTCGCGCCGCTCGCCAAGGCGATCGACGACCGCATCGGCATCGTCTCCGGCCTGATGACCACGGTGCACGCGTACACCAACGACCAGGTGCTCACCGACGTCTACCACTCGGACCTGCGCCGGGCGCGCGCCGCGGCGATGAACATGATCCCGACCAAGACCGGCGCCGCCGCCGCGGTCGGCCTCGTGCTGCCGCACCTGAACGGCAAGCTGGACGGCTTCGCGATCCGCGTGCCGACCATCAACGTGTCGATCGTCGACCTGACCTTCGTCGCCAAGCGCGCGACCACGGTGGACGAGGTCAACGCCGCGGTGAAGCAGGCCTCCGAGGCCGAGCTGAAGGGCGTGCTGGCGGTGAACACCGCGCCGCTGGTGTCGTGCGACTTCAACCACAACCCGGCGAGCTCCACCTTCGACGCCACGCTCACCAAGGTGACCGAGGGCACGCTGGTGAAGGTGACCTCGTGGTACGACAACGAGTGGGGCTTCTCCAACCGCATGCTCGACACCGCGGTCGCCTGGATGGCGGCGAAGTAGGGCACCTGCCCGCGGCAACCCCGAGGCGCGGCCCTGGCCGCGCCTTGTCATTTCTGGAGGCAGCAAGATGAAGTTCAAGCGCATGATGGACCTCGACCTTTCGGGCAAGCGCGTGTTCATCCGCGCCGACCTCAACGTCCCGCAGGACGACGCCGGCGCGATCACCGACGACACGCGCATCCGCGCATCCGTCCCCGGCATCCAGGCCGCGCTCGGCAAGGGCGCCGCGGTGATGGTGACCTCGCACCTCGGCCGCCCCAAGGAAGGCGAGATGAAGCCGGAAGACTCGCTCGCGCCGGTCGCAAAGCGCCTCTCGGAACTGCTCGGCAAGCCGGTACGCCTTGCGGCGAACTGGGTCGACGGCGTCGCCGTCGCGCCGGGCGAGGTCGTGCTGCTCGAGAACTGCCGCGTGAACAAGGGCGAGAAGAAGGACGACGAGGCGCTGGCCCGCAAGATGGCCGCGCTCTGCGACGTCTACGTCAACGACGCCTTCGGCACCGCGCACCGTGCCGAGGCGACGACACACGGCATCGCGCGCTTCGCGCCGGTCGCCTGCGCCGGCCCGCTGATGGCGGCGGAACTCGACGCGCTTGGCCAGTCGCTCGCGCATCCGGCGCGCCCGCTGGTGGCGATCGTCGCCGGCTCCAAGGTGTCGACCAAGCTCACCGTCCTCGCGGAACTCGCGAAGAAGGTCGACCAGCTGGTGGTCGGCGGCGGCATCGCCAATACCTTCCTCCTTGCGGCCGGATATCCGATCGGCAAGTCGCTCGCCGAAGCCGACCTCGTCGACGAGGCGAAGCGCATCATGGCGCAGACCAAGGTGCCGCTGCCAGCGGACGTGGTGGTGGCGAAGGAGTTCTCGGCCATTGCGCCCGCGACCGTGAAGCTGGCGAAGGACGTCGCCGCGGACGACCTGATCCTCGACATCGGCCCGAAGGCCTCGGCCGCGCTCGCCGCGATCATCGGCGCCGCCGGCACCATCGTCTGGAACGGGCCGGTCGGCGTGTTCGAGATGGAGCCCTTCGCCAAGGGCACCGAGGCGCTCGCGCGCGCGATCGCCGGCTCGAAGGCTTTCTCGATCGCCGGCGGCGGCGACACGGTCGCCGCGATCAACAAGTTCGGCATCGCGTCGAAGGTCGGGTACATTTCGACCGCGGGCGGGGCGTTCCTCGAATTCCTCGAGGGCAAGCGCCTGCCGGCCGTCGTTGCGCTGGAAGAAAGGGCCTAGGATGCTTCGCAGCACCAAGATCGTCGCCACGCTCGGGCCGGCCTCGAGCGATCCCGCGGTCCTCGAGCGCATGATCGCCGCAGGCGTCGACGTGGTGCGCCTCAACTTCTCGCACGGTACCGCCGACGACCATCATCGCCGCGCGGAGCTGGTGCGCGAGATCGGCCGCAAGGCCGGCCGCACGGTCGGCATCATGTGCGACCTGCAGGGTCCGAAGATCCGCGTCGGCAAGTTCAAGGACGGCAAGGTGCGCCTCGAGAAGGGCGCGCCCTTCGTGCTCGACGCCGCCTGCGAACTCGGCGACGAGACGCGCGTCGGGCTCGACTACAAGGACCTGCCGCGCGACGTCGACGTCGGCTCGGTGCTGCTGCTCGACGACGGCAAGATCGTGCTCGACGTCACCGCCGTGCGCGGCGAGGAAGTGCAGACCCGCGTGCGCCACGGCGGCGTGCTGTCGAACAACAAGGGCATCAACCGGCAGGGCGGCGGCCTTACGGCGCCGGCGCTGACCGCGAAGGACATGGAGGACATCAAGACCGCGGCCAAGCTGCAGTGCGACTACCTCGCGGTGTCCTTCCCGAAGTCCGGCGCCGACATGTACATGGCGCGCGAACTGATGCGCGCCGGCGGCGGCCGCGCCTTCCTGATCGCCAAGATCGAGCGCGCCGAAGCTGTGACCGAGCCGGCGCTGATCGACATCATGAAGGCCTGCGACGGCATCATGGTGGCGCGCGGCGACCTCGCGGTCGAGGTCGGCGACGCCTCGGTGCCGGCGCTGCAGAAGAAGATGATCCGGCTCGCGCGCGAGCAGAACAAGATCACCATCACCGCGACGCAGATGATGGAGTCGATGATCGACAGCCCGGTGCCCACGCGCGCCGAGGTGTCCGACGTCGCCAACGCGGTGCTCGACGGCACCGACGCGGTGATGCTCTCGGCCGAGTCGGCGAGCGGCAAGTACCCGGTCGAGGCGATCGAGGCGATGGACCGCATCTGCGTCGAGGCCGAGCAGACGCAGCCGGTGACGCTGGAGCAGGAGTTCTTGAACCGCGTGTTCACGCGCGTCGACCAGTCGATCGCGATGGCGGGCCTGTTCACCGCCTACCACCTGAAGGTGAAGGCGATCGCCACGCTTACCGAGTCGGGTTCCACCGCGCTGTGGATGAGCCGCCTGAACTGCGGCGTGCCGATCTACGCGCTCACCTCGCAGACCGCGACGCGCTATCGCTGCGCATTGCTGCGCGACGTCTATCCGCTGATGATGAAGTACGTCGGCACCGATCGCGAGGAACTGCTGCGCGAGGCCGAGACCGTGCTGGTGAAGAGCGGCGTGGTCAAGGACGGCGACCTCATCGTGCTGACCATCGGCGAGCCGATCGGCAAGGCCGGCGGCACCAACACGATGAAGATCGTCCGCGTCGGGGAACACCGCTAGCGCCGTGACCGTTCGCGCGGTCGCGGCCGGATTCGCCGTCGCGGCACTGCTGCCGCTGGGGGCGGCTGGCCAGGCGCCCGCGGGATCCTGCCGCGATCCCCGCGTGGTGCGCCAACCCGCCGATCTCGAGCGCGCCGTCGAGCAGTTCGCGCAGGCCGCCCGGCTCGCGCCGCGAGATGCGCGGCCGCTCCTGGAGCGCGGCGTGTGCCTCGAGCGCCTCGCGCGCCACGAGGCCGCGCTGTCGGACTTCAATGCCGCGGTGGTGCTCGATCCCGCGCTCGCGCAGGCGCGCATCGATCGCGCGCGGCTCTCCGCGCGCCTCGGACGGCTCGACAACGCCGAAGCCGACTACGGCGAGGCCCTGCGCCTCGATGCGGCCTCGATCGACGCGCGCCTCGGGCGCGGCGAAGTGCTCGCCGCGCTGCGCCGGCACGCCGAGGCGCTGCGGGACTTCGACGCGGTGCTGCAGGGGAATCCGCGCCACCTCCCGGCGCTGCAGGGGCGCGGCGCGAGCCGCGCGGCGCTCGACCAGGTGGAGCCGGCGATCGCGGATTTCGATGCCGCGCTCGCCATCGATGCCTCGTTCGCGCCCGCGCACCTGGGCCGCGGCGAGGCGCTCGCGCGCGCCGGTCGCCACGACGCTGCGCTGAAGGACTTCGACGCCTACGTCGCGCTGCGCGCGGAGGATTCCTACGGGCGCTTCCGGCGCGCGCTCGCGATGGCCCGCACCGGCGACGCCGCGCGCGCGATCGAGGACCTCGGCGAGGCGATCCGGCTGGAGCCGCGCATGGTGTCCGCCTACGTCGAACGCGGGAGGCTGCTGGCGCGCGGCGGGCAGGCGGAGCGCGCGATCTCGGATTTCGGCGAGGCCATCGCGCTGGCCCCGAAGTACGCCGCGGCGTGGCGCTTCCGCGGCATGGCGCAGTATCGCGCCGGCCGCCACGACCTCGCGCTCGCCGACCTCACCGAGGCGCTGCGGCTGGATGCGAAGGACTCGGTGGCGCGCAACGAACTCGCGTGGCTGCTGGCGACGTCGCCCAAGGACGCCGTGCGCGATGGCCGGCTCGCGGTCGACCTCGCGCGTGCCGCGGCCGAGCAGTCCGGCTGGAAGAACCCGGGTCTCCTAGATACCTATGCCGCCGCGCTGGCCGAGGCCGGGCAGTTCGCCGAGGCGGTGAAGTGGCAGCAGCAAGCCCTGGAGTTGCCGGGGCTTGCGGGCGAGGCGAAGGCGGGCGCCGAGCAGCGCCTCAGGCTCTACCGCGAAGGAAAGCCCTATCGCACTCCCTAGCGGCGGCCTTCGTACAGGTCGCGCCCCGCCACCAGCGCGCGGATCTTGCCGTCGGCCATGTTGCGCTTGAGCATCCAGAAGCCGCAGTCGGGGTGCACGTACTTCACGCGCCCGCGGCCGAGCAGCTTCTCGGCGTGCTCGATGCGCCGCGCGATGGCGTCGGCGGTTTCCACTTCGGTGCGCTTGATGTCGACCACGCCGAGGCCGAAGCCGATGCGCTTGTCGAGGTCCTTGAACACCGCGAGCTCCTCGGGCGGGCGGTGCGCGCATTCCATGACGATGTGGTCGGCCTTGAGCGCGTTCAGGTAATCCATCAGCTTCGCCCAGGTGCCCTTCTGGATCGACTGGCCGCCGTAGTTCCCGAAGCACAGGTGCACCGCGGTCTTCGCCGTCTTCGGCGCGGCCTTCAGCACCTTGTTGATGGTCGCCGCGGCCCACTTCCACTCGGACGGGTGCCCGGGAAGATTCGCCTCGTCGACCTGCACGACATCCGCATCCAGGTGCTTCACCTGCGCGGCGAGCACGTCCGCGATCGCGTGCGCCAGCGCCTCGGGGTCGCGGTAGTGCAGGTCGTGCAGCGTCTTCGCCAGCATGTGCGGGCCGGTGAGCGTGAACTTGAACGGCTGCGTCGCCAGCGCCCTTGCGCGCGCGCAGGGGATCGGCAGGTTCAGCGTGCCCGCGCCGACCGGGCCCTCGACCACGCCGGGCGGCCGGGTGCGAAAGCGCATGCCCGAGGCCTTCGAGTACGCGAGCCACTCCGAGAACCCGATGTCGCCGCGGATGCCGGACATCGGGCGCACGAAGTACTCGATCATGCCGTTGGTCTCGGGGTGGTTCAGGTCGAAGCGGTAGAGCTCGCCGTCGCAGACTACGTCGATGCCGGCCTGCTCCTGCGTGTCGATGACGACCCGCGTCGCGTCGACCAGCGCCTGCTCGGAGGGTGCGGCGGCGAGCCAGTCCGGGACCGGGTAAGAACCGACGACGGTGGTTTTGATGCGCGGACCAGCCATGGAGCCTCCTCTGTGCCGCGTATTATAGTATTCACCAGATGGTTAAAACCCTGCCCCGCTCGTTCGCCGACGTCGCCGCGCTGGAAGACGTCATGACTCGACCTTCCGACGCGCTCGTCGCCGACCTCGCGCGCGTGCCAGGCGACCTCATGGTGCTCGGCGTCGGCGGCAAGATGGGTCCGACGCTCGCCCGCATGGCGAAGCGCGCCGATCCCGCGCGCCGCGTGATCGGCGTGGCGCGCTTCTCCGAGCCCGGCCTGCGCGAGAAGCTCGAGGCGTGGGGCATCGAATGCCTCGCCTGCGACCTGCTCGATCGCGCGGCGCTCGAGCGCCTGCCGAAATCGCCCAACGTGGTGTTCATGGCCGGCCACAAGTTCGGCGCCACCGGGCAGGCGGAGTTCACCTGGGCGATGAACGCTGGCGTGCCGTACGCGGTGGCCGAGGTGTTCCGTGCCTCGCGCATCGTCGCGTTCTCGACCGCGTGCGTGTACCCGTTCGCCGACGTGAACGGCGGCGGCGCGGTCGAGTCGACGCCGCGACTGCCGCCGCCCGGCGACTACGCCACCTCGTGCGTCGGCCGCGAGCGCATGTTCGAGTACGGCTCGAAGAAATGGGGCACGCCCGGCCGGCTCCTGCGCCTCGAATACGCGATCGACATGCGCTACGGGGTGCTGTTCGACGTCGCCACCAAGGTGCGCAACGGCGCGCCGGTGGACGTCGCGATGGGCCACGTCAACGTCATCTGGCAGGGCGACGCCAACGAGCAGGCGCTGCGGCTGCTTGCGCACTGCACGTCGCCGACCTCGGGCATCAACGTCACCGGGCCGGAGACCGTGAGCGTGCGCTGGCTGGCCGGCGAATTCGGCAAGCGCCTCGGCAAGTCGCCGACGGTCACGGGCACCGAAGCCCCGACGGCCTGGCTGCTCAACACCGACGAGGCGCAGAAGCTCTTCGGGAAGCCTTCTGTGCCGCTCGCGACCATGATCGACTGGGTCGCGGACTGGGTCTCGCGCGACATGCCGAGCCTCGGCAAGGACACCCACTTCTCGACCCGGGATGGCAAGTACTGAGCACCTGCTGACCGAGGCGCACCTCGAAGGGGCGCTGCGGCTCACGCGCTCGGCGAACTGGAACCAGGACGCCGACGACTGGCGCATGATGCTGGCGCTCGGTCGTGCGTGGGGCATCACGGAAGGCGATGGCACGCTCGCCGCCTCTACCCTTGTTCTTCCCTACGATGGTTTCGCCTGGGTCAGCATGGTGCTCGTGCTGCCGGAGCATCGGCGCAAGGGCTATGCCTCGCAGCTCCTGCGCACCGCGATCGCGTGGCTGCAGGAACGCAGGCTGACGCCGCTGCTCGACGCCACGCCGGCCGGCCACGCGGTCTACATCCAGGAAGGCTTCGTCGATACCTGGGGCTTTGCGCGCTACGCCCTGCCGGGTGCGTTCACGGCGCCGCCCGCGCGCACCGACGTCTTGGTGCGAGCGCTGGACGCGAAGGACTGGCCCGTCATCGCGACGCTCGATGCTCCAGCCTTCGGCGCCAGCCGCGAGGGTTTGCTGCGCACGCTCGCGACGCGTCTTCCCGCAGCTGCGCTGGTGGCCGAGCGCGATGGCACGATCGTCGGCTACCTCCTCGGCCGCGAGGGCCACGAGGCGCGCCAGCTCGGCCCGCTCGTCGCCACGCATCCGGGCGCGGCGCAGGCGCTGCTCTCGGAAGCACTGCAGCGCGTGCGCGGGCCGGTATACCTCGACCTCGTGGATCGCGAGTCCGGCTTGCGGGCGTGGCTCGAATCCGGCGGCTTCGCGTTCCAGCGCCCGTTCACCCGCATGGTGCACGGCGCGACGCGCGCGCCGGGCGACGAGTCGAGGGTGGTGCTCGCCGCGGGTCCGGAGCTGGGCTAGGCCTTAGAATCCGCGCTCCCGAACGCACGAGGAGCGCGCGATGGCCGAGGCGATGTACTGGAAGGAAATCACCGTCCACTGGGGCGAGTCCGACCCCTTCGGCCTGGTCTACTACCCGCGGATCGTGGCCTGGTTCAACGAGACCGAGCACGAGTTCTTCCGCACGATCGGCTTCCCGATCGACGTCATGATCAAGCAGGATCGCACCACGTTCGTGATGGGCGAGATCCGCTTCCGCTTCATCGGGCCGGCGGCCTACGGCGACCGCATCGCGACCAGCATGGCGCTCACCAGGATTGGCGAGCGCACGCTGCACTGGGCCTGCAAGGCGAGGAACGCGGTGACCGGCGCCCCGGTGACCGAGGGCACCGCCACCCGCGTCTATGCGCGCATCAACGACGACGGCACGCTCAACTCCGCCGTCATCCCGGACAAGATGCGCAAGGCCCTGATGGATTCAGGCCGGCTGAGCCACCTCGACCAGGACATCGAGAAGGACCCCGAGTACCGCCACGCGCCCCCGAAAAAGGGCGCGTAGCCGGTCACTTCGACATCTTGATCGAGCGGTCGAGGAACTCGTTGGTGTAGGCGGTCTTGACGTCGAACGGCTTGTCGAGGCCGATGAAGTCTCGCACCAGCTCGTAGTCGGCCTTCATGCGGCCGTCGTCGTGGATGCCGAGGGCGACCTCGCGCGAGAACTTGTCGCTCATCAGGACCTCGACGAGCGCCCAGTTCTGCATCTCGTTGTCCATCTTCAGCGCGCCGTTCGCGTCCACCAGCGCCTTCACGCAGGGCGTCGGCTCCTTCACGCAGGCGGCGAACGCGCGCTGCGTGACCTTGACGAATTTCTCCACCGCCGGCCTGTTCTTCGCCAGCCACGCGGCGTTCACGATCACCGAGTTACCGTACGGGTTCAGGCCGATGTCCCGCCAGGCGACGAAGCCCATGTCGTCCCCCAGCTCGCGCTGGAAGATGTGGTGGATGTTGTAGAACGAGGTCGTGACGTCGATCGCCTTCGACTTCAGCGCCGAGAGCTTCGCGTTCGCATCGACGTTGACCCAGGTGATCGATTTCGGGTCGAGGCCGTTCGCCTTGGCGAGCGCCGGCCACATCGGGCGGGCGCCGTCGGCCGCCGGATTGCCGATCTTCCTGCCGGCGAAGTCCTTGATGCCCTTGATGCCGGAGCTCTTCAGCCAGTACAGGCCCTGCGGCGAATTGGCGTAGACGTTGAACACGCCGACCGCGTCCACGCCCTTGCCCTTGCCGAGCAGGACGTTGCCCATGTCGGCGAGGCCGAGCGCGTTCTGTCCCGCCCCGACCTTCTGCACCGCAAGCATCGAGCCCTTGCCGGGCTCGAGCACGAGGTCGATGCCCTCCTTGGCGTACCAGCCCTGCGCCTTGGCGAAGTAGTACGGGGCGTGGTCCCCGCCCGGCACCCAGTTCAGCACGAACTCGATCTTGGTCTGCGCGAAGGCCGGAGCGGCGGCAAGCGCCAGCGCGGCGGCGGCCAGGGTCTTCTTCATGGGGAATCCTCCATCCAGTGAGGGGGACGATGGTATCGGCGCCGCCGCAGAGCGTCAACGCGAGCGAGACGGGGTTTGACCATCTATTAACCGGGCGGTTACATTCGTTCCATGACGCTGCACTGGTCTTCGCTCCCCGCCGACGTGCTCGCGCTGCTGCGCGCCGGCACCGTGATCCCGGCCCATCCGCTCGCGCTGGACGCGTCGCGGCGCCTCGATCCGCGGCGCCAGCGGGCGCTCGGGCGCTACTACCTCGACGCCGGCAGCGGCGGCCTCGCCGTGGGCGTGCACGCCACGCAGTTCGCGATCCGGGAACTCGGCATGTACGAGCCGGTGCTGCGCCTGGCGATGGACACGGCGCGGGACTGGGCCAGGCGCCCGGTGGTGATGATCGCCGGGCTTTCCGGGCGCACCGAGCAGGCGCGGCGCGAGGCAGAGGTCGCGCGCGGCCTCGGCTACCACGCCGGCATGCTGTCGCTGGCGCCGATGAAGGGCGCGTCGGTGGACGAGCTGGTCGAGCACTGCGCGGCCGTGGCGGCGGTGATGCCGCTGGTCGGCTTCTACCTGCAGACGGCGGTCGGCGGCATCCCGTTGCCGGTGGACTTCTGGACGCGCTTCGCGGCCATCGACAACGTGGTCGCGGTGAAGACCGCGCCGTTCAACCGCTACCGCACGCTCGACGTGGTGCGCGGCATCGTCGCCGCGCGCGCGGAAGAGCGCGTCACGATCTACACCGGCAACGACGACCACATCGTGCTCGACCTCGCGGTGCCCTTCGCCGTGCGCCGCGGCGCCGACGAGGTGCGCGTGCGCATCAAGGGCGGCCTGCTCGGCCACTGGAGCGTGTGGACGCAAAAGGCGGTCGAGTTGCACTCGCGCATCCAGTCTGCGATTGCCCGCAATGCCGTGGACGCCGATCTCCTTGCGCTGGACGCGCGCGTCACCGACTGCAACAGCGCGTTCTTCGACGTCGCCCACGACTTTGCAGGCTGCATCCCGGGGTGCCACGAGGTGCTGCGCCGGCAGGGCCTGCTCGAAGGCACGTGGTGCCTCGACCCGAAGGAGACGCTGTCGCCGGGGCAGTCCGCGGAGATCGATCGCGTGTACCGCGAGCATCCCGACCTCTCGGACGACGACTTCGTGCGCGCCAATCTCGCGCGATGGCTGGCCTGAACCTCGACGAATACCGCGCGACCGGGCACGCCACGGTGCCGGGCGTTTTCCCGGCGGCCGAGATGGACGCCGCGATCGCCGATGTCCAGCAATGGGGCGAGTCCTTCCTCTCCTCGCTCGAGCCCTCGCAGCGCAAGTGGTACGTGGACGGCGGCGTGAAGGCACGGGAGGTGCTGCGCAAGCTCGATAACCCGCACCACGAGCGCGCGGCCTTCCGTGCGCTGGCGAGCGATCCGCGCCTCGTGCGGCTGGTCGAATCGGCGATCGGGCCGGGCGTGTCGGTCTACTTCTCGCAGGTGTTCTTCAAGGCGCCGGAGGGCGGTGGCCCGAAGCCGGCGCACCAGGACAACTGGTATTTCGGCCCGCGTGACGCGGATGCCTTGGTGACGGCGTGGATTGCGCTGGACGACGCCACGGTCGAGAACGGGTGTCTGCATTTCGCCGAGGGCTCGCATCGCGCGCCGCTGGTGCGGCACGTCGCGCCGGCCGGCGAGCCCTACAACCTGCAGCTGCCAGAGGCCGCGCTCGCGGGTCTGCCGATGACGCCCGCGCCGGTGCCCAAGGGCGGGGTGTCCTTCCACCACGGCGCGGTGATCCACCAGTCCGGCCCGAACCGCTCGACGCGCTGGCGCCGCGCCTGCGCCCTGCACTACGTCTCGAACGGCAATGCGTTCACGAACCCGGCCTTGCCGTACGATACGGCTGCGTTCCTGCGCATTACCTGAGGCCTTCATGGATCGTTCCGACGGCGCCCTGCGGCGCTACGCCATCGCGGTCGCGGCGCATATCGCGCTGGTCGTCGCGTGGTACCTGTTCGTCAGCCTTGGCAACGTGCCGAAGTTCGTCATGCCCTCGCCGATCGAGACCGCGCAGGCGCTGCTGTCTCCGAACTACGACTGGTGGAAGAACAGCCTCGTCACCGGCACCGAGATCTTCGCCGGCTACTTCCTCGCGCTGGTCGTCGGCGTGCTGATCGCGCTCGCGTTCACCTGGTCGCGCGCGGTGCAGGACTTCTTCATGCCGCTGCTGGTGTCGCTGAACATGATCCCCAAGGTGGCGCTCGGGCCGCTGATCATCGTCTGGTTCAAGTACGGCGTGTTCCCGAACACGCTGATCGCGTTTTCGATCGCGGTGTTCCCGATCATCCTCACCACCGCGCGCGGCCTGCGCGAGGTGGAGCCGGAACTGCTCGACCTCGTGCGGTCATTGAAGGGCTCGCGCTGGCAGGTGTTCACCAAGATCCAGCTGCCGGGCGCGCTGCCCTACATCTTCTCGGGCATGAAGGTGGCCGCGATCCTCGCCGTGGCCGGCGCGATCGTCGGCGAGTTCCTCGGCTCGGACAAGGGCCTCGGCTACCTGATGCTGCAGGTGCAGGTGACGCTGGACACGCCGGC
>CAZTXP010000140.1:0-19580 GCA_964617355.1 uncultured Enterobacteriaceae bacterium | reverse complement strand
GCGAGCTTCTCGGGGCCGCCCATCGCGAGGGCCTTCTGCTCGCGGGTGTCGAGTTCCTTCAGCAATCGGTCGAACGGGGAGGGCCTGGCTGCGTCGGTCATGAGCGGTTTCCGCAAGCGATGATGCCGCTGCCGGCGAGCTCGCCGATGCGCGCATCCGAGTATCCGAGGACGTCCTTCAGCACCGCGCGCGTGTCCTCGCCGACGAGGTGGCCGGCGTGGCGGATGCGCCCGGGCGTTTCCGAGAGGCGGGGCACGACCTGCGCCATCGCGACGCCGCCGAGGTCGGGGTCCGGCGCCTCGACGATCGAGCCGCGGGCCTGGTAGTGCGGGTCGGCGAAGATGTCGGCGATCGTGAAGATGCGCGTCGCCGGCACGTCGGCCGCGGCGAGGATCTTCTCCAGCTCGGCGAGCGGCCGGGTGGTCGTCCAGCGCGCGATCTCGTCGTCGATGTCCTCGTGGTGCTCCGAGCGCGCGGTCGGGCTGGCGAAGCGCGCGTCCGTCACCAGGCCGGGCTGTCCCATTGCCTCGACGAGCCGGCGGAACACGCCGTCGGCCATCGCGGTGATGTGGATGTACTGCCGGTCGCCGGTCGGGTAGAGGTTGTTCGGCGTGCTCTCGGCGAGGCGCGAGCCGGTGCGGTTGGCGACGTGGCCGAGCTTCTGGTAGGCCGGGATCCACGGCTCCATGAAGCTGAACGCGCATTCGTAGAGCGCGGCGTCGATGTACTGGCCGCGGCCGGTGCGATCGCGCGCGAAGAGCGCCATGGTCGCGCCGAGCGCGGCGTAGAGGCCGGTGATGTAGTCGGTCATCGACACCGCGACGCGCCCGGGCGGGCGGTCCGGGTCGCCGGTGAGGTGGCGCAGGCCGCTCACTGCTTCGCCGATCACGCCGTACCCGGCGCGCTGGTTGTACGGGCCGGTCTGGCCGAAGCCGCTGATCCGCACCATCACGAGCTTCGGGTTGAGCTTGGAGAGGTCGGCGTAGCCGAGGCCCCAGCGCTCGAGGCCCCCGGGGCGGAAGTTCTCGACCACCACGTCTGACTTCATGGCGAGTTCGCGCGCGAGCTCGCGGCCTTCGGTCTTCCTCAGGTCGAGCGAGATCAGCGCCTTGTTGCGGAACATGCTCGCCGCGTACAGCGACTTGCCGTGGAAGCGCTTGCCCATCGTGCGCACCGGGTCGCCCTCGGGCGGCTCGACCTTGATCACCTCGGCGCCGAAATCGGCGAGCAGGCGCCCGCAGAACGGGCCGGCGACGGTCGAGCCCATCTCGAGCACGCGGATCCCGGCCAGCGGGCCGCGTTCGTGCATCGGGGTCGGGGTGGCGCTCATGGTTAGAGGACGTACTTCTCGTAGCGTTGCAGGAAGGCCTTCGCGCTGCGCATGTTCTCGCGGCGCAGTTCCTCGGCGGCGGGGGCGTCGCCGCGGCGCATGGCCGCGAGCACCGCGCGGTGCTGCTTCAGCCCGAGCGCGGCGCGGCCCGGCAGGATGATCGCGCGGCGGATCAGCACCTGCGTTTTCTCGGTGATGCTGTCGAGCATCTGCGCGAGCTGCGGGTTCGCGGCGGCATCGATGGTGCGGCGGCGAAAGCGCGCGTAGCCGGCAAGGAAGGCGTCGAAGTCGCCCGCGTCCACGTGCTTCTGCATCGGCGCGCCGAAGAGCTCGACGAGGTCCTGCCAGTGCTCGGGCGCGACGTTCTGCGTGGCAAGCCGCACGCAAAGGCCTTCCAGCACCTCGCGCAGGTCGTAGATGTGGCGCAGCTGCGAGCTGTCGAGCCGCGTCACCACCGCGCCGCGGTTCGGGATGCGCTCTATCAGGCCGAGCTGCTCCAGGGCCTGGAAGGCCTCGCGCACGCGCGTGCGCGGCACGCCGAACTCGGCCGCCAGTTCGTTCTCGCGCAGCTTCGCGCCCGGCGGCACGTCCTGGCTCGCGATGCGCGCGCGCAGCGCCGATACGAGATCGACGGACGCGCGCCCCTTGCGCGCGGCGGCGCGGCGTGGGACAGGCCTCGACGGGACGGCACGGACGCTCATGGGAGAGCGGGGACGCTAAAGATCCGCGACAACAATGTCAACAACATTGTCGCCATCTTGGCGTGCAGGCGGCCACCGGGGATGCCTCCCCGGTGGCCGGCGGTCAGTCGATCTTCGTGCCCGAGAAGCGGATCGCGTCGGCGAAGCGCTCGGACTCGCTCTTCATGAAGGCGATGAACTCGTCCTGCGACGAGGCGATCGTGTCCATGCCCGCGGCATTCAGCTTTTCCTTCACGCCGGGGTTCTGCAGCGCCTTCACGATCTCCGTCTGCAGGGTCTTCACGATCTCGGGCGGCGTGCCCGAGCGCACCAGGAAGCCGAACCACGAGCGCGAAACGAACCTCGTGCCGGTGAGTTCCTGGAAGGTGCCGACGTCGGGGACCGTGGGACTGCGCCTTTCGGCGGCGATGGCGAGGCCGAGCATCTTGCCGGCCTTCACCTGCACCGCGCCGGGCGGAAGATCCGTCAGCATCACGTTCACCTGGCCGCCCATCACGTCGGTCATCGCTTGCGGCACGCCCTTGTAGGGCACGTGGGTCATCGGGAACTCGTAGGTCTTCTTCAGCAGCTCGAACGCGAGGTGCCCGGAGCTGCCATTGCCGAACGACGCGTACGTCATGCTGGCGCCCTTCTGCTTGGCGAGCGGCAGGAACTCCTTGAAGGTCGGCGTGCCGAGGCCCGTGTGGCCGACGAGCAGGTGCGGGTTCGATGCGGCGAGCGTCAGCGGCGTGAAGTCCTTGCCCGCGTCGTAGGGGAGCCCCTTCATCAATTGCGCGTTGATGAGGAAGCTCGACGCGTTGACGAACAGCGAATGCCCGTCGGCCGGGGCCTGCGCCACCGAGGTCGCGCCGATGGTGGTGCCGCCGCCGGGCCGGTTCTCGATTACCACCGGCTGCTTCAGCACCTGCTGCAGGTGGTCCGCGACCTGCCGCGCCATCATCTCGGAGGTGCCGCCGGCCTGGTAGGGCACGACGATGCGGATCGGCTTGGACGGGAACGACTGCGCCGCGGCGACGGCGGGAAGGAGTGCCGCCGCGACGGAAAGGGCGATGCGGCGCGCGCTCATTTGCCGCCCCCGATATGCGCGATGGTCTCGATCTCGATCAGGATGTCCGGCGTGGCGAGGGACCGCACCTCGACGAGCGTCGAGGCCGGGAAGTCGCCCTTGAAGAACTCGCGCCGCGCGCGCCAGACCTCGGTGTTCTGCTTGATGTTCACCACGTAGATCGTCATCTTCACCATGTCGTCCATGGTGCCGCCCGCGGCCTCGATCATGTGGCGGATCTTCGTGAAGATGATCTTCGTCTGCTCGTACTCGCCCTTGCCTTCGATCACGCCGCTGTTGGAGCGCGACACCATGCCGGAGATGAAGAGGAACTCGCCCGCGCGGATCGCGTTCGACCAGCGCTCCGGCGGCGGCTCGGCGACGTGGGGGCTGCTGATGCGCTGCTTGGGCATGGCGGTCTCCTGGGGGGATGGGGGATGCGGCAAGTATCCTCCTCGGCCCCGGCGCGCGCAGCCTTCGCGTCGAAACGGGGCTAGCCGCCGGACGGCGGATCCGGGGGCGTGAAGTAGAGCGCGAAGGCGTGCAGGCCGAGCGCCGCGAGCACGCTCAGCACGCCGATGGTCCACGCCAGCCGCCGCCCGTGCACCAGGCTCGCCATCCAGTCGATCCACTCGTCGAACAGCACCGCCGCCTTGCCGCCGAAGCGCTCCAGCTGGCTGATGTAGCGCTTCGAGGCGTGGGCTGGCACCGCGTGCGCCGCGTCGCCGACGATCACGTAGGAAGCGCTTGGCGGCGGCGCGTCCTCCGCGAGGGCGTGCACCAGCGTGGCGAGCGCCAGCCCGCCGGCGAGTACGGCGAGGGCCGCGAGGTTCAGGCGCCGGCGCGTAAGCGTCACGCGGCGACGGTATCACGCGTCCGGCGGGGAATGCCCGCAGGTCCTGCGGTGTTTGCCTGCGCGACGCCGGCCGCCGGCGCAACCACGACAAGGGGAGGGAAACACCCATGGTTTCGAGAATCGCAGCACTGGCGCTGGGGCTCGCGGTCGCGCTCGGCGCGGCGGCGCAGTCGCCGCGCCCGCAGATCCAGACCACCAAGGTCGAGGGCACCGACGGCGTCTACATCTTCCGGAACGGCAACCACCAGTCGATCTTCATCGTCACGCCGGACGGCGTGATCGCCACCGACCCGGTCGCCTACGGCCGGCCGCAGGGCGGCGCGCAGTACCTCGCCGAGATCCGCAAGGTGACGAACGCGCCGATCAAGTACCTCGTCTACAGCCATCACCACTACGACCACATCGCGGGCGGCAAGGCCTTCAAGGACGCCGGCGCGACCATCGTCGCGCACCGCCGCGCCAAGGAGCGGCTGGAGGTGCTGAAGGACCCGCACACGCCGCTGCCCGACGAGGCTGTCGGCGACGACGGCCGCGTGATCCGGCTCGGCGGCACGATTCTGGAACTGTCGTACGTCGGCCTGAACCACTCGGACAGCACGCTCGTCTTTCGCCTGCCGAAGGAGCGGCTGCTCTTCGTGGTCGACGTGCTGCCGGTCGGCACGGTGCCCGGCCGCGGCATGATCGACTTCCACCCGCTGGAGGCCGAGGACTCGATCCAGAAGATCCTCGCGATGGAATGGGACCGCATGATTCCCGGCCACCCCGGGCCGGGCGATCGCCTCGGCACGAAGCAGGACGTGGCCGACCAGCTGCAGTTCCTGCGCGACGCGAGCGAGGCGGTGAAGGTCGCCGCGCGCGACGGCAAGTGCTGGGAGCCGGCCGAGAAGGAAGTGACGCTGCCGAAGTACGAGAAGTGGCCCGGCTACGCCGCCGGCCTGCCGTTCGTGCTGCGGCGCTACTGCGGCCTTTGGGGCCGCGGTACCTGAGTGGCTTGACTGCGAAGAATGGCGGCAGCAGCATCGCCGCCATGTTCCGCTCCTTCGCGTTCTTGCTTGCGCTCGCCGTGTCCTTGCAGGCCGGCGCCTTCGACCTGCAGGGCCACCGCGGCGCCCGCGGGCTGCTGCCGGAGAATTCGCTGCCCGCTTTCCAGCGTGCACTGGAGATCGGCGTCACCACGCTGGAACTCGACATCGCGGTGACGAAGGACGGCGTGCTGGTCGTCCACCACGACCCGGCGCTCAATCCCGACATCACCCGCGATGCCACGGGGCGATTCCTCGAGGGGCGCGGGCCCGTGATCCACTCGCTCACGTGGGCCGAGCTGCAGGCCTATGACGTCGGCCGCCTCAAGCCGGGCACCGCCTACGCGAAGTCCTTCCCCGACCAGCAGCCCGTGGACGGCACGCGCATCCCGCGGTTGTCCGATCTCTTCGACCTCGTGAAGCGATCGGGTGACGAACGCGTGCGCTTCGACATCGAGACCAAGCTCTCGCCCGACGCGCCGGACGAGACGCCGGCGCCCGAGGCGTTCGCGCGCGCGCTGGTGGACGAGATCCGCAAGGCCGGCATGGCGTCGCGCGCGACCATCCAGTCGTTCGACTGGCGCACGCTGCAGGTGGTGCAGAAGGTTGCGCCGGAGATCCCGACCTCGTACCTCAGCCTCCAGCGTCGCTTCGACAATATCGGCGTCGGGCGCCCCGAGGGTTCGCGCTGGACGGCAGGCTTCCAGTACCGCGATCACGGTTCGGTGCCGCGCATGGTCAAGGCCGCGGGTGGCGCGACCTGGTCGGTCTACTTCGGCGATGCCTCGCCCGCGCTCGTCAAGGAGGCGCAGTCGCTCGGCCTCAAGGTGCTGGTGTGGACGGTGAACGAGCCGCAGGCCATCGACCGCATGCTCGACATGGGCGTCGACGGCCTGATCACCGATCGCCCGGACCTCGGCCGCAAGGCGCTGGAAGCGCGCGGCATCCGCTGGCGCTGAGCCTCAGGGCCTTCGCCACACCGTCGCGAGCCACGGCTGCTGCTCGCGCGGCAGGCCGGCGGGGCGGTAGTAGTGCTCCAGTTCCTCGAAGCCGGCATCGAGCACGAAGCGCCGCCAGCCCTCGAGGCTGTGCCAGGCGCCGTAGCGGTCCCCGGACCAGCCTTCGGTGTCCTCGCCGCGCGGATTCGATGCGAACAGCACGCCGCGCGGCTTCAGCGTGTCGCGCAGTTCGCCGAGCACGCGCGGCAGGTGCGCGCGCGGGACGTGGAACAGCGTGGCGTTGGCGAAGATGCCGTCGAAGCGCGCGCGTGGCAGGTCGAGGGCGAGGAAATCCTGCCGCCACGCCTCGCAGCCGCTCGCTGCGCGCGCCATCTCGACGAAGCGTGCGCTGCCATCCAGCCCCACCGGCGCATGCCCGAGTTCGCGAAGCGCGACCAGGTCGCGTCCGGGTCCGCAACCGAAATCCAGCAGCGCGAACGGCGGCGTGCCCTCGACATGGCGCAGCAGCGCGTCGATGTTCTGGCGCACGTCGTGGTTCCACGTGCCTTCGCGGAAGCGCTCGGCATTGCGCTCGTAGTGGGCGAGCGTCCCTTCGGCCGGGTCCATGCCGCGAGCTTAGCGCGCCAGCGCCGCGGCGTGGACGTACACTGCGCCGTCCATGGACGCATCGACCCCACTCGAGCTGCGCAAGGGCGCGCGCCTGCGCACGCTGCGCCCGCTCGAGTGCGCGGTGTCGATCCACTGGGCGGCGCCGTACACGACGGGGCACGAGGGTCTCGTTCCGGCAGGCGAGGTCCTCGAAGTGAATTACGAGTTTCCCGAGGAATCGGGCCTCGTCTCGCTTGCGCCAGAAGGCTACGTGGCCCTCGAGCCCTGGCTCGCGGGCGAGGCCTCGTCGCAAGCGAGCCGTTACCAGGGCTACAGCCTGATGGCGAAGCGCGTCGCCGTGGAGGCGGCCTGCCGGCCGGCCCGTCCCGACGATCCCGCGCCGCACGCCGGCTACGATGCGCCGGAGCGATATCGTTCGGAGGGCGGTATCGTCGTTACCGACATCGGCGTGATCTCGCCCGGGAGGCGCTTCTTCCACGAAGGGATCTCGGACGTCGCGGTCGAGCTGCGGCGCGGCAACCGCAAGGTCGCCGGCTACCTGCTCCTCTTCGGCATCCTGTTCGCCGCGGCCCTCGTCGGCTTCGCGATGATCGCCGCGGCGCTGGTCCTCTACCTGCACAAGCGCCACGAAGTCGTGATCCGCTACGCCGGCGAACCGGTGCCGCTGGAGAAGTTCGCCGAGCGCGCCGATGCGCAGGCGCTCGCCGACGCGATCACGGCCCGCCGCCGCGCATGACCGGCCGTTCCCGCGCGGTGCTGCTGATGGTGGCGTCGATGGCGCTCTTCGCGTCCATGGACGCGATCAACAAGACGCTGACGCTGGCGTACTCGATCCCGCAGATCATGGCGATCCGCTTCGCGCTCTTCATCGCGATCGCGTGCGCGGTGGCGAGGCGCGGCCCGCAGCTCGTGCTGGAGACGAAGGCGCCGTGGTGGCAACTGCTGCGCACCGTGGTGCTGCTCCTCGAGATGTCGGCGTTCGTGCATGCCTTCCGCCACCTGCCGCTGGCCGACGTGCACGCGGTCGCGGCGGCGGCCCCGCTGATCGCGACCGCGTTCGCCGCCTTCTTCCTCAAGGAGCGCGTGGACGCGGCGAGCTGGGCGCTGGTGGCCGGTGGCCTGCTCGGCGCCGCGCTCGTCGTCGGCCCGGCCTTCGACAGCCTCGGGCCGACGATGTGGCTGGCAGTGGCCGGCACCTTCCTCTGGGGCACCTACCAGGTGATCACGCGGCGCGTGGCCGCGCTCGATTCCGCAGACATCACGACCCTGCACACGCCGATGGTCGGCCTCGCCGTGCTCGGCGTGCTGGCGGCCTTCGACTGGCGCTGGCCGGATGCGCGCGGCTGGCTGCTGCTCGTGGCGGGCGGCGGCATGGGCGCGCTCGCGCACCTGCTGCTGATCCGCGCGCTCGCGGCGGCGCCAGCGAGCGAACTGCAGCCGTACAACTATTTCCTGCTGGTGTTCGCCACGCTGCTCGGCGCGGTCGTCTATGGGGACTGGCCGGGCGTCACCACGTGGGGCGGCGCCGGCATCGTCGTCGCCTGCGGGGTGCTGGCGATGCGCCGCCAGGCGCGCGCGCTGGCCTAGCCAGCGCGGTCGCTGCGCTCCATTCCGGCCTGGTCAGATCTCCTCGGGCACCATGCGGATCGCGCCGCACGGGCATTCCGTGGCGCAGATGCCGCAACCCTTGCAGTAGTCGGTGTTGAACCGGTATCGCTGGCCGGCGCCGAGCTTGATCACCGCGTTGTCCGGGCACACGCCGTAGCAGTTGTCGCACTCGAAGCAGTTGCCGCAGGACAGGCACCGTCGCGCCTCGAACAGGGCCGTGGTCTCGTCCAGCCCCTGCGAAACCTCGTCGAAGGTCGATTGCCGGCGCGCAAGGTCGAGCGTGGCCTGCACGGTCTTCGGCGCGTCGCTGTAGTACCACGTGTTCAGGCGCTCGAAGCCGGCCGCCTCGTGCTTGGGCGCGGGCGCGTAGCGCGTGCCGCGCAGCCAGGCGTCGATGTGCCGCGCGGCCTTCTTGCCGTGGCCCACGGCGACCGTCACCGTGCGCTCGGCCGGCACCATGTCGCCGCCGGCGAAGATCCCGGCGCGGCCGGTCATCATGTCGGGGCCGACCTGCACCACGCCGTCCTGTACCGAGAGGCCCGGCACGCCGTGGAGCAGGGACAGGTCCACGTCCTGCCCCAGCGCGAGCACCACGGAATCGGCTTCCAGCGTCTCGAACTCGCCGGTGGGCTGCGGCGTGCCCTTGTCGTCGAGCCGCATCTTCTCGACCGTGATCGACGACTCGCCCGCCTGCTTGATGGTCGAGAGCCACTTGATCAGCACGCCTTCCTGCAGCGCTTCCTCGACCTCGAAATCGTGCGCGGGCATGCGCTCGCGCGTGCGGCGATAGACGATGATCGACTCGGTGGCGCCAAGGCGCTTCGCGGTGCGCGCGACGTCGATCGCGGTATTGCCCCCACCGTAGACCACCACGCGGCGGCCGAGAAGCGGCTTCTCGCCGGTCTCCATGCTGCGCAGCACCGACACCGCGTCGAGGATCTTCGCCGCAGCGCCGGCCGGGATGTACGCGCGCTTCGCGATGTGCGCGCCGACGGCGAGGAACGCGGCGTCGAAGCGGCCCGCCTTCATCGTCGCTTCGATCGACGACACCTTCTCGCCGAGCTTCAGCGTCACGCCGAGGTCGAGGATGCGCTGCACCTCGGCGTCGAGCACTTCGCGCGGCAGGCGGTACTTCGGGATGCCGAATCGCATCATGCCGCCGGCGAGCGGCCCGGCTTCGTGGATCTCGACCGCGTGGCCGAGCCGCGCGAGGTGGTACGCCGCCGAGAGGCCCGACGGGCCTGCGCCGACGACCAGCACGCGCTTGCCGCTCGAGGTCGCGGGCGCGTCGAGCTTCCATCCGCGCTTGATCGCCTCGTCGCCGAGGAAGCGTTCCACCGAATTGATGCCCACCGCCTCGTCCAGCGAGCCGCGATTGCACGCGCCTTCGCAGGGGTGGTAGCAGACGCGGCCCATGACCGCGGGCAGCGGGTTCTCGCGCACGAGGCGCCGCCACGCCGACTCGTAGTCGCCGGATTCCGCGGCGAAGAGCCAGCCCTGGATGTCCTCGCCCGCCGGGCAAGTGCTGTTGCAGGGCGGCAGGCGGTCCACGTACTCGGGGCGCATGGTGCGCCACGTGCCGGTGTGGTTGGCAAGGCTCGACCCCGGATCGAGCGTGATCGCGAAGGGCTTGCGCATCACGCGGCCTCCCCGTCGAGCAACCCGTAGCGGCGGATATTGCGGTCGGCGATCGCCTGCAGCATCGCGATCACGTCGAGCTTCGGTTGCGGCGAGAAGAGGTGTGCGAAGCGCTTCTGCGGCCGCAGGTATTCCTCGACCGGCAGCCGGCGCCGGATCTTCGACACGCTGGTGACTTCGCCGTTGGTGGCCTCGAACACCGGGAACGTGCCCGTCTCCTTGGCGAGTCGCGCGATGCGGATCGTCTGGTCGGAGGCGTGGCCCCAGCCTAGGGGGCAGGGCACGAACACGTGGAGATAACGCGCGCCGCGGAAGCTCATCGCGCGCCGTACCTTGGCTTCCAGGTCGTGCAGTTCGGCGACCGTCGCAGTGGCGACGTACGGGATACCGTGCGCGATCGCGATCGCGGGCAGGTCCTTGCCCTGGCCGAAGGCATTCCCGGGCGCCTCGCCCACCGCCATCGTGGTGGCGGTGCGCG
The DNA here is from genome assembly GCA_964617355.1 of uncultured Enterobacteriaceae bacterium. Lineage (GTDB taxonomy): Bacteria > Pseudomonadota > Gammaproteobacteria > Burkholderiales > SG8-39 > CAZTDU01. The sequence goes on along the minus strand of CAZTXP010000140.1, from coordinate 9,334 downwards.
CGGTCGGCGGGGTGGCCGAGGAGCGCTGCACGCCGGTGTTCATGTAGGCACCGTTGTCGTAGCAGATGTAGAGCACGTCGTCGTTGCGCTCGAACATGCCCGAGAGGCAGCCGAAGCCGATGTCGGTGGTGCCGCCGTCGCCGCCCTGCGCGACCACGCGCACGTCCGGCTGGCCGCGTGCCTTCATCGCCGCGGCGATGCCGGTGGCGACCGCGGCCGCGTTGCCGAAGAGCGAGTGGATCCACGGCAGCTGCCACGAGGTTTCCGGATACGGCGTCGAGAACACTTCGAGGCAGCCGGTGGCGTTCGCGGCGACCAGCTTCCCGCCGGTCACCGCCATCGCCGCGTCGATCGCGTAGCGCGCGCCCAGCGCCTCGCCGCACCCTTGGCAGGCGCGGTGCCCGGAGTTGAGCGAGTTGTTGCGTGCCGCATCGGCCTGCACGCCGCGCTGTTCCGGCGCCAGCAGGCGGTTGCCCACCGTGAAGGTGCCGGTCTGGTAGAACTTGATCGGTTCGTAGCTCATCGTGTCACCCGATCCGGGAAGCGACGGTGCCGATGTCGCGCAGGATGCCTTCCGCGACGGGGCCCGGGCGGCGCAACTCGCGCTCGCGCGCGAGCGCGCGCTCGACGAGGTCGTGGTCGAGGTCGAGGAAGGTGAGCGCGGGCAGGCGCTCCTCGATGGCGTCGCGGAAGAGCTTCGCGAGCGAGGCGCGCGTGATCGCGCGGCCGCCTAGGCCCGCCACCACGGTGTGCACTGCGTCCGCGCGGCCCGTGAACGAGCCACGCACGTTCTGCGACACGATGCCGCCGAGGCCGACGGCGAGGCTCTTCTCGATCACGACCACGCGCTTGGCGCGCGCGAGCGCGGCGCGCACGGCGTCGGCCGGCCACGGACGGAAGCAGGTGACGCCGAGCACGCCGATCTTGGCGCCCTCGTCGCGCAACGCGTCCACGGTGTCCTTGATGGTGCCGAGCACCGAGCCGAGCGCGACCACCACGGTGTCGGCGTCCTCCATGCGGTAGGTGTGCATCAGGCCGCCGGTCTCGCGGCCGAAGGCGCGCTTGAACTCGCCGGCCCAGACGGGGATGAGGTCGAGCGCGCGCATCTGCCGCGCGTGCGCGAGGTAGCGTACTTCCATGAAGGCCTCGGGCCCGACCATCGCGCCGATCGACACCGGCTCGGCCGGATCGAGCACCTGTCGCGGCTCGAACGCGGGGAGGAAGGCGTCTACCTGATCCTGCGTGGGCAGGTCCACGCGCTCGACCGCGTGCGTGAGGATGAAGCCGTCCATGCAGACCATCACGGGCAAGGACAGCTCCTCGCCGAGGCGGAAGGCCTGCACGTGCAGGTCGAGGGCCTCCTGGTTGGTCTCGGCGAACAGCTGGATCCAGCCGCAGTCGCGCTGGCTCATCGCGTCGGTGTGGTCGTTCCAGATGTTGATCGGCGCACCGATCGCGCGGTTGGCCACCGTCATCACGATCGGCAGGCCGAGGCCGGCGGCGTTGAACACCGCCTCGGCCATGTAGAGCAGGCCCTGGCTCGCGGTGGCGGTGTAGGCGCGCGCGCCGGCGGCGGAGGCGCCGATGGCGACCGACATCGCGGCGAACTCGGACTCGACGTTGATGAACTCGCAGGGCGAGAGCTGCCCCGACTTCACGATCTCGCCGAGCGCCTCCACGATGTGGGTCTGCGGCGAGATCGGGTATGCGCAGATCACCTGCGGGCGGCAGAGCGCGACAGCCTCGGCGACCGCGCGCGAGCCTTCGACCTGCCTAAGCATGGGACGCCTCCCGCATCTCGCGCGCGACGTAGTCGTGCGCTTCCTCGGCCGCGGCGGCATTGCCTTCGGCGATACGGCCTTCGAAGCGCTCGCGGATCGCCTCCAGCACAGAGCGGATCGACAGGCGCCCCGACACCGCGGCGAAGCCGCCGAGCAGCGCCGCGTTCGGCACCGGGCGCCCGATGTGCTTCATCGCCAGTTCGGTGGCCGGCACCGTGCACAGGCGTTCGGCGTGGAAGCCGCGCACGAACTCGCCGACGCCGAGGCCGTCGAAGGTGCGCGAGGTGTTGATGAGGATGTAGCCGTCCGGCACGAGGCCGCCGAAGACGTCGACCTGGTGCAGGAGCGTGGGGTCCTGGATGATCAGCGCGTCCGGCTGCATCACCGGCTCGCGCAACCGGATCTCGCGCTCGTCGATGCGGCAGAACGCGACCACTGGCGCGCCGGTGCGCTCCGAGCCGAAGCTCGGGAAGGCCTGCGCGTGGCGGCCCTCGAGGAAGGCCGCGACCGACAGCATCTCGGCTGCCGTCACGACCCCCTGGCCACCGCGCCCGTGGATCCGTACCTGGAACATGCCTTGCCTTCCTCCTCCGGGGGAAGGCTAGCGGCGCGCGGGGCGGAAACCTTGCTCTAGATTAAACGCAGGCCGGGTCCGCCCCCGGCCCGCGCCGCTCGCCTCAGTCGGCGGCCGCCACCACGAGCGCGATCAGGGCGCCCACGCCCGCCGGCAGGCCCCAGCGCTCCATCCGCGAGACGGCGTTGCCGGCGATCAGCTCGACCGGCACCGAGGTCTTCTCGAGCACGCTGTTGGTGGTCGAGTCCTGCAGCATGCGCGTGAGCGAGTTCTTGCGCGCGGTGCCCATGACGATCTGGTGGCAGCGCAGGCGCTTCGCCTCGTCGACGATCACCTTGGCGCGCTCGCCGAGCTTGTGGCTGGCGGCGTACGGGATGCCGTGCTGCTCGAGCAGCTTGCGCGCCGGCGCGAGCGCCTTCTCGGCCTCGTCGCGATGCCAGGCATCGCGATCCTTGCGGCTCGCGAACTGCGCGACGTGCTTGGAGAACGGCGGCTGCACGTTCAGCAGGTGCACCTCCATCGCCGAATCCTTGAGGAATTCGTTGATCACGTGGCGCACGGCGAAGGTGGCGTTCGGGGAAGCATCGACGGGGACGAGCAGGCGTTTCATGGCGGATCCTCCAGCGTGGGAAAGGTCGGGGTTCGAAGCGGTGGCGGCGGCCTCGCGCAGCGTGGCGATGCGCGTGCCGATGCGGGACTGCAGGTGGCGGTGGTTGCGGGCGAAGCCGGCCCACAGCACGCCGCCGATGACGACGAGGTATGCGAGCAGCGCGAAGGCGCCGTTGGCGGCCTCGACGAAGTCCTTCACCAGCGGCTCGCCGAGCATCATCTTGGTGGCGGTCCACGCGAGCACGCCGGCGCCGAGGTAGATGATCACCGGGAAGCGCTCGACCCACTTCAGGATCAGCGTCGAGCCCCAGATGACGATCGGGATGCTGATCAGCAGGCCGAGGACTACCAGCAGGTAGCTGCCGTGCGCCGCCCCGGCCACCGCCAGCACGTTGTCGAGGCCCATCACGGCATCGGCGATCACGATGGTGCGCATCGCGCCCCAGAAGGTGGTCGCCGCCGGGCCGTGGCTGTCCTCGCCGCCCTCGTTCGGCGCCAGCAGCTTGTAGGCGATCCAGACGAGGAGCGCGCCCCCGGCCAGCATCAGGCCGGGGATCTTCAGCAGCCAGACCACGGCCATGGTCATCAGGCTGCGCACCAGGATGGCACCGCCGGTGCCCCAGACGATGGCGCGCTTCTGCAGGTGCGGGGGCAGGCTGCGCGCCGCGAGCGCGATGACGATCGCGTTGTCGCCCGCGAGCACGAGGTCGATGACGACGATCGCGGCGAGCGCGGACAGGAATTCGGTCGACAGGATGTCCAAGGTTTCCTCCGTTGCGTGACGGGCGCAGTGTCCGGCCGGCAGGCGCCGGATAACAGTCGATTTTTCGGATGCCGGGCATCGCGCCTCGCGATCCGATCGCGCGTCCGGATCGGACGCATCGCGAAGGGCGATGCATCGGGCGTTGCGCGCCGGCGGGACCCATGCTGTAATCCGCCCCGCAGCAGCAAAGCGGGAGTAGCTCCGGGCCGTCTCGGCCCCTGCCGCGGGATCGTCACTACGGGCCTTCAGCCCCGGTTCCGCGGGTTCCTGCCGGATGGGTCCGGCAGCGGGCGAGCAAGACCTTTGCCTTCACGGTAAAGGCCTTTGCCATGCCTCAGTCCAGCCTGCGGCGCTACCTGCGCCACGGAATGCTCCCCCAACTCGCCGTCTTCGAGGCCGCCGCGCGCCTGGGCAGCTTCACGCGCGCCGGCGAGGCCTTGCACCTCGCCCAGCCGACGGTATCCACGCAGCTGAAGAAGCTGTCGGACACCGTGGGACTGCCGCTCTTCGAGCAGGTCGGCAAGAAAGTGCACCTTACCGAGGCCGGACGAGTGCTCTACGACGGTTGCGGCGACCTGTTCGGCGCCTTCGCGCGCATCGAGGATTCCCTGTCGAGCCTGCGCGGCCTGGAGGCCGGGCGACTGCGCCTGGCGGTGAGTACCTCGGGCAAGTACTTCGCGCCGCGCCTCCTCGCCGCATTCGTGCAGCGGCACCCCAACGTCGAGGTGTCGCTGCAGATCCACAACCGGCAGGGACTGATCGACCGGCTCGCGCAGAACGAGGACGACCTCTACGTATTCTCGGACCCGCCGCGCGACCACGAGGTGGTGTGCCAGCCGATCCTGCCCAACCCGCTGGTGGTGTTCGCGCGCCACGACCACCCGCTCGCCGGCCGCCGGGCGATCCCCTTCGAGACGCTCGCCGCCGAGCCGTTCCTGATGCGAGAGCCGGGTTCCGGCACGCGCAAGTCCGTCTACGAGGTGTTCGATCGCCACGGCCTCGCGCCGAAGGTGCGCATGGAACTCTCCACCAACGAGGCGATCAAGCAGGCGATCCTCGCCGGACTCGGGATCTCGGTGATGTCGCGCTACACGCTGGGACTGGACACCGGGCACACCGGCCTCGTCGTGCTCGACGTAGAGGGCTTCCCCCTGGAACGCCAGTGGCAGTTCGTCTACCCGGTCGGCAAGGTGGTCTCGCCCGTCGCGCGGGCGTTCATGGATTTCGTCCGCGCCGAGGCGAAGCCGATGGTCCAGGACCACCTCGGGCGCGACGGCGCCTAGCCGCCGAAGGCGCGCAGCCCCTCGAGGTCGACGATGGCCACCGCGCCGTATTCGATCTTCAGCAGCCCGGCCTTCTCGAGCGCCTGCAGCGCCTGGTTCACGCGCTGGCGCGAGACGCCCGCGAGCAGGCCGATCTCTTCCTGGCTGATCTCGAGGCGCGCGCCGATGCCCGGGGAGAGCTGCGGGTTGTAGAGCATGGCGAGGCAGCGCGCGACGCGGCCCTCGGGATCGTGGAAGCGCTCGGTCTCGACCATGCCGATGAACTGGCCGAGGCGCTCGTTCAACTGCACGAGCAAATAACGATTGAAGGCCAGGCTGGTCTCGAGCAGCCGCAGGAAGGTCGTGCGCGGCATCAGCGCCACGCGCGTGTCGCGCATCGCGACGATGTCGTAGCGCCGGGGCTCGTCCTTCAACAGCGAGCCTTCGCCGAACCATCCGCCCGCCGGCACGCCAGTGAAGGTCGTCGACTTGCCCTCCGGCGTGACGTTCGCCATCTTGACCAGGCCGTCGACGACGCCGATCCAGTGTTCCACTGCCTCGCCCTTGCGGCAGACGTAGCCGCCGCTCGCGACGCGCCGCTCGATGGTTTCCGCGGCGACGCGCTCGCGCTCGGCCAGCGGGAGATCGCGCGCCCATCCGGCATCGCGCAGCAGGCTCGACAGGGTGCGGGGCGGTTCCATGCGGCAATTGTCGCCGCGGCGACAACCGCGGCTCGCGCCATTGTCCTACACTGCGCCGGGACGGGGCGGGTGTCTATAATCCTCGTCGAAACCCTTGGAGGAGGGCGATGGCGGAGAACCTGTCCGTCCACGACACGTTTCCGAAGCTCCTGATGCATCACGCGAAGGCGCGGCCGACCCGGCCCGCCATCCGCGAGAAGGACCTCGGCATCTGGCAGACGTGGACCTGGCACGATTTCGCGGAGGAGGTGCGCGCGCTTGCGTGCGCGCTGGCCAGCCGCGGCTTCGTGCGCGGCGAGCACCTCGCCATCCTCGGCGACAACCGGCCTCGCGTGTACGCGGCGATGTGCGCCGCGCAGTGCCTCGGCGGCATCCCGGTGCCGATGTACCAGGACGCGGTCGCGGCGGAGATGGCCTTCCCGATCCAGAACGCGGAAGTGCGCTTCGCGTTCGCCGAGGACCAGGAGCAGGTCGACAAGCTGCTCGAGATCCGGCCCCGCTGCGCGACGCTGGAGCACCTCTTCTACGACGACCCGCGCGGCCTGCGCAACTACAGCGCTCCCGGGCTCGAGGCCTACGAAGCGCTGATCGCGGAGGGGCGCAAGGCGTACCGCGCCGACCCGGTGTACCTCGACGCCGAGATCTCCAAGGGCCGCGCCGATGATCCCGCGGCGATGTTCTTCACTTCCGGCACCACCGGCCAGCCCAAGGGCGTGGTGCTCACCCACCTCGCGCTGCTCGACCGCGCGAAGGTCGCCGCGGAGATGGAGGGCCTTGGCGACCAGGACGTGGTGCTCGCCTACCTGCCGCCGGCGTGGATCGGCCAGAACATCTTTTCCTACGCGCAGCCCTTCGTCACCGGCTACTGCATCTGCTGCCCCGAGTCGTCCGACACCGTGATGAACGACATGCGCGAGATCGGGCCGACCTACTACTTCGCCCCGCCCCGCGTGCTGGAGGCGCTGCTCACGCAGGTGTCGATCCGCATGGAGGACGCGGGGCGGATCAAGCGCGGCATGTACCGCGCGTTCATGGGCCTCGCGCAGCGCGTCGGCGGCGCGATCCTCGACGGGCGCGAGGTCGGTGCCGTCGATCGCCTGCTGTATCGCCTCGGCGACCTCTGCGTCTACGGGCCGCTGCGCAACGTGCTCGGCATGAGCCGCGTGAAGGTGGCCTACACCGCCGGCGAGGCGATCGGGCCCGACCTCTTCAAGTTCTACCGCTCGATCGGCATCAACCTCAAGCAGCTCTACGGCTCGACCGAGACCAGCGTGTTCGTCTGCGTGCAGCCCGACGGCCAGGTGAAGGCCGACACCGTGGGGCCCGCGGTGAAGGGCGTGGAGCTGAAGTTCACGCCGCAGCGCGAGGTGCTGATCCGCTCGCCGGGCCTGTTCAAGGAGTACTACAAGAATCCCGAGGCGACGATCGAGGCGAAGGACGCCGAGGGCTGGTTCCACACCGGCGACGCCGGCTTCGTCGACCCGGACGGCCACCTGAAGATCATCGACCGCGTGAAGGACGTCGGCGCGCTCGCCGACGGCACCCTGTTCGCGCCCAAGTACCTCGAGAACAAGCTCAAGTTCTTCCCCTACGTGAAGGAGGCGGTGGCCTTCGGCGACAAGCGCGACCGCGTCTGCGCCTTCGTCAACATCGACTTCGAGGCGGTGGGCAACTGGGCGGAGAAGCGCGGCCTGCCCTACGCGGGCTACGTCGACCTCGCCTCGCGCGACGAGGTCTACGACCTGGTGCGCGAGTGCATCGAGAAGGTCAACGCCGACCTCGCGGCCGAGCCCGAGATCGCGAACTCGCAGATCCACCGCTTCCTCGTGCTGCACAAGGAGCTCGACGCCGACGATGGCGAGCTGACGCGCACGCGCAAGGTGCGCCGCGGCTTCATCGGCGAGCGCTACCAGACGCTCGTCGACGCGCTCTACGGCGGCCTCGGCGAGGTGCACATCGAGGCGCAGGTGAAGTACGAGGACGGCCGCACCGGCTCGATCTCGGCCGACCTGAAGGTGCGCGACGCCCGGACCTTCCCGCCGGCGGCCGGGAGGAAGGCCGCATGACGCAGGCCGCGCGGCAGGTCGGCGACGTGATCCTCGCCGTCGAGAACATCTCGCTCGCCTTCGGCGGCGTGAAGGCGCTCACCGACATCTCGTTCGACGTGCGCGAGCACGAGGTGCGCGCGATCATCGGCCCCAACGGCGCCGGCAAGAGCTCGATGCTGAACGTGATCAACGGCGTCTACCACCCGCAGCAGGGCACCATCCGCTACCAGGGGCGAGCGGTGCACGACATGGACCCGCGCGAGGCCGCCGAGAGCGGCATCGCGCGCACCTTCCAGAACCTCGCGCTCTTCAAGGGCATGTCGGTGCTGGACAACATCCTCACCGGTCGCAACCTGCGCATGAAGTCGAGCCTGCTGGCGCAGGCGATCCGCATCGGCCCGGCGCTCGCCGAGGAGATCCGCCACCGCGAGGTGGTCGAGCGCATCATCGACTTCCTCGAGATCCAGGCGGTCCGCAAGACCCCGGTCGGGCGCCTGCCCTACGGCCTGCAGAAGCGCGTCGACCTCGCGCGCGCGCTCGCCATGGAGCCGAAGGTGCTGCTGCTCGACGAGCCGATGGCCGGCATGAACGTCGAGGAAAAGCAGGACATGTGCCGCTTCATCCTCGACGTCAACGACCAGTTCGGCACCACCATCGTGCTGATCGAGCACGACATGGGCGTGGTGATGGACATCTCCGATCGCGTCGTGGTGCTCGACTACGGCAAGAAGATCGGCGACGGCGCGCCCGACGAGGTACGCGCCAACCCCGCCGTCATCGACGCCTACCTCGGCGTCAGCCACTAGGGAGCCGGCGCCATGACCCGCCACTGGCCCGTCCTCCTCCTCGGCAGCGTGCTGCTCGTCGGCCTCGTGCTGCCGCTCGCCACCGGCGCGTCGCCGGGGGGCTTCTACATCGAGGTGCTGCTCGGCGGACTGATGTCCGGCGTGCTGTACTCGCTCGTCGCGGTCGGCTTCGCCCTCATCTTCAAGGCGTCCGGCGTGTTCAACTTCGCGCAGGGCGCGATGGTGCTCTTCGCCGCGCTGTCGGTGGCGCGCCTGGCCGAGAAGATGCCGCTGTGGGCGGCGATCCTCTGCGCGCTCGCCATCATGGTGGTGCTGGCGATGGCCATCGAGCGCCTCGTGCTGCGCCCGCTCGTCAACCAGGAGGGCGTCGCGCTCCTGATGGCGACGCTCGGCGTGTCGTACTTCCTCGACGGCTTCGGCCAGACCGTCTGGGGCAGCGACATCTACAAGATCGACCTTGGCATCGCCAAGGAGCCGGTGATGATCCTGGAGGGCGTCTTCCAGGGCGGCCTGCTGGTGAACAAGGAGGACTTCGCCGCCGCGGTGGTCGCCGCGGCGCTGGTCGGCGGGCTCGCGCTCTTCTTCCAGAAGACCGCCACCGGCCGCGCGCTGCGCGCGGTGGCCGACGACCACCAGGCGGCGCAGTCGATCGGCATCCCGCTCAACCGCATCTGGGTGATCGTCTGGTCGGTCGCCGGCCTGTGCGCGATCGTCGCCGGCGTGATCTGGGGCTCCAAGCTCGGCGTGCAGTTCTCGCTGTCGCAGATCGCGCTGAAGGCGCTGCCGGTGG
>CAZTXP010000139.1:0-4083 GCA_964617355.1 uncultured Enterobacteriaceae bacterium | reverse complement strand
CCGCGCCGACAGCGCCGCGCGCGAGGCCGCGCCGCCGCCGCCGATGACGACGACGTCGGCCGAGACCTCCTGCCAGGAAACCGATGCTCGAGACATGCGCCCTCCTCCCGGGACCGGGAGGACGATAGCGCAACTGCCTGCCGCGCTACCTGCGCGCGGCGAAACGCTCAGCTATGAAGACCTTCGTACTTCGCTTGAAGCTCTTCCGGCGACTCGTTGAAGTCGGGGTTCTTCGGGATGCAGTCCGCGGGGCAGACGAGCTTGCACTGCGGCTCGTCGTGCGCGCCGACGCATTCGGTGCACTTCAGCGCGTCGATCACGTAGATCGGGCTGCCGGCGGTGATCGCCTCGTTCGGGCACACCGAGGGGCAGGCGTCGCAGGCGGTGCAGTTGTCGTCGATCATCAATGCCATGGAATCACTCCTCGAATCGCGAAATCTTTGCGTGGGATCTTCACCTGGGGAAGGGGAGCACGAGGGGAAACGCCGTCAGTTTCCCCTCGTTCCCTCAGGCCGCGACGCGCGCCTGCAGGTCCTTGAGGCGATCGTGCCGGAACGCGCCCCACAGGGCGGCGCCGATCGCGCCGGCGTAGATCGAGTCCGGGTGGCTCGTCGCGGTCAACCCCGTGATCTTCTCGTTCACGAGCTCTTCCTGCAAGGCCGCGAGCAGGCCGGCGTCGAGCGCGAGGCCGCCGGTGAGCAGCACCGTGCCCTTGGTGATGCCGGTCACCTTGAGGAGCTTCGCGAGGCGCGAGGCCATCGAGAGATGGATCCCCTTCAGGATGTCCTGCGTGGCGATGCCGCGCGACACCATGTTGATGACGTCGGTTTCGGCGAGCACGGCGCAGATCGAGCTCACCTTCTCGGGCTCCTTCGAGGTCTTGGAGAGATTCCCGATCTCCTCGACCGCGACGCCCAGGTAGCGCGCAATGTTCTCGAGGAACTGGCCCGAGCCCGACGCGCACTGGCTGGTCATCTTGTACGACAGCACCTTGCCGCGCTCGTCGATGTAGATCGCGCGGCCGTTCAGCGCGCCGATGTCCACCACCGCGCGCGCCTCGGGGTTGAGGAACACGCCGCCGCGCGCGTGCGTGGTCATCGAGTAGAAGTGGCCCGTCGAGAAGGTGACGTTCTCCCCTTCGCCGGTGGTGGCGACGTACTCGACCTGCGAGGGCTTCAGGCCCGCTTCCTCCATGACCTCCTCGTAGCCCTGCTTCGCGAGGTCCATGGGGTCGCGCCGGCGGATGCGTTCGCAGCGCTTGGCGCGCCACTCGAGCTTGTCGCCGTCCACCCGGAAGAGCGTGGTCTTGACCGCGCCCGAGCCGATGTCGATGCCGATGGTGTGGATAGCCATTACGCCGCCTCCTTGACCCGATGTTCCGCCGTCTTCCCTTCCTCCATCACCGCGCGCCACGCGAACGTCGCGCCGCCGAGCGCACCGGTGTAGATGGAGTCGGGATTGATGTTCAGCGTCATCTCGCCGTAGTTCTCCTTCACGAGTTCCTTCAGGGACCGCACCGCGGCCTCGTTCTTCGCCACGCCGCCGGTGAAGGTGAACTCGTTGCGGATGCCGCCCGAGCGCGCAAGGATGGACATCGCGCGCAGGATGATCGCGCGGTGCAGGCCGGCCATGATGTCCTCGCGCTTCTCGCCCAGCGCCAGCCGGTCGCGCAACTCCGCGCCCGCGAACACCGTGCACGTCGAGTTGATGCGCACGGACTTGGTGGCCTTCATCGCCAGCGGCCCGAGTTCATGCAGTCCCATGTTCATCTCGTCGGCGATATAGCCGAGGTACCGCCCGCAGCCCGCCGCGCAGCGGTCGTTCATCTGGAAGGACTCGACGATGCCGGCCGGGTCGACCTGGATCGCCTTGGTGTCCTGCCCGCCGATGTCGAGCACCGTGGCCGTGCCGGGGTACATCACGTGCGCACCGAGGCCGTGGCAGAGGATCTCGGAGCGGATGTGCTCCTTCGAGAACGGCAGCCGCGCGCGGCCGTAGCCGGTGCCAACGACGTAGGTCTCCTCCATCTGCGTGTCGAGCACGCCCTTGATGGGTGCCCGGATCGCATCCCCCTTCCCCGCCACCGAGGGCATCGCCTTGAAGGTGCGATCCATCGCCGCGAGCAGGTGCCCGGAGATCGAGTCCGCGTAGACGCGGTTCTCCACCTCGAGGATCGAGCGGTCGAAGAGGTTCAGCAGGAAGTCGTAGCGGATGCCCGCTTCCTTGGCCACCGCCTCGCCGATTGCGAGGTAGCGGCTGCCGGCGATGTCGCGGAAGAAGTCGCTCTTGCGGTTCGCGCCGGGCGCGAAGAGTTCCGGCGCCTCGGTGCGCAGGCGCTTGAAGGTCTCGGCAAGCGCATCGGCCACTGCCTTCGCGGCGTCGCCGAAGCGCGCATTCGCCATCGCGCGCGTGCAGACGTCCTCGAGGTCGGCCAATTGTTCCAGGAACTGCTCGAGGCGGAAGTCGCGCTCCAACTGGGCGAGGAAGTCCTCCAGCGCACCGTTCAGCGCGCCGGAGCGCCCGAGCGCCTGCCGGAAGAGATGGAAGCGCGCGTTGACCAGCGCCTCCTGCTTCGCGACCGCCGCGGCGGTGTCGTAGTTGGAGCGCGAATTGGTGATGCCGCGCCCGATGACGTTGCGGTCCTCGTCTATCACCACGCTCTTGGTGGTGGTCGAGCCGAGGTCGATGCCGATGAAGGTCTTCATCAGTGCGCTCCCAGTCCGCTGCCCGCCGCGCGTTTCTGCTTCACCATCTGGAAGTAGCTCTCCAGCCGGTTCTTCACGTTCGCCGCCGAGAAGTAGCGCGGGTCGACGAGGTCGGTCTCGATGAAGGCGGCCGGCTTGCCGGTGCGCTTCTCCACCTCGCGCAGGATCAGCAGCTGCCCCGCAGAGAAGCTGTTGCAGCTCTTGATCGAGTTGATCAGCAGGCCGTCCGCCTGGTAGTCCTCCATGTACTTGCAGATCATGTCGATGCGCTGCGGGAAGTTCAGGTTCGTGTAGCAGCCCAGGCAATACTCGGCGAGCGACTCGAGCGGCCGGTCCGGATCGTGCCGGAAGCCGAAGTCGTACACGCCGCCGACCTTGGAGTAGGTCGAGGCCACCACCACCGCGCCCTCGTCCGAGAACATCTTCCAGAACTCGCGGAAGTGGGTCCAGTTGGGCGGGCCTTCCACCACCAGCCGGTATTTCTCGTCGACCTCGCCGTCGGGCGTGATCGGGCCCTTCTTCTCGCGCATGCGGGCCTGCACTTCCTCCCAGAGCACTTCGTAGTACTTGGTGGCCTCCGGCGTGCCGCGGAAGGCGGTGAAGATCGGGCCGATGTAGTACACGCCGCCGAAATAGCCGTCGATCGGCGAGGGGCGCTGCTTCGCGGACTGCAGCACCTTGACGAGGCTTTCCTCGGCCTTCGCCGACTCGCGCATGTACTGGCGCAGGCGGTCGATGTCGAACTTCACGCCCGAGATGCGCTCCAGCCCCGGGATGATCTTCTCCTGCAGCTGCTTGACGACGTAGCGGCGCATGCCCGGATTGATCTTGCCGTCGCCCTGGTAGGGCACGTGCAGCATCAGGGTCTCGCAGTCGTACTTCTGGCGGATCAGCTCGAACCACTTCATGAAGGTGAAGCAGCCGGTGTACGACAGGAGCAGCACGTCCGGGCGCGGCAGCGCCTCGCCGGTGGGGCCGACTTCGCCGCCGAGCATCATGCCGAGATCCGCCTTCACGTAGGTGCAGACGTCCTCCGAGTGGCCGTCGCGCTCGGCGTCCATGATCATCTTGCCGGACTTCTTCCTCATGCCGTTCTGCAGCGCGTTGGTCTCGGGCAGGCTGCGCGCGAGGTCGAAGCACATCAGCAGCTCGTTCAGGTTGCCCGGCACGAAGGTCGCCGAGACCTTGCGGCCCATGGCGCGCGCCGTCGCGAGCTCGTGGTAATTGCGGTTGATCATCTCCTTCTGCAGCAGCATCGCGTCCTCTTTCTGGACGGGCGCGGCGGGCTTCTTCGCGGCAGCAGCGGCGGGCGTGGCGACGGTCGTCATGCGGCAACCTCCTTGATCGGCAGCGTCTTCCTGGGCGGGGCCTTCGGCGC
>CAZTXP010000138.1:0-15990 GCA_964617355.1 uncultured Enterobacteriaceae bacterium | reverse complement strand
CGGATGCGCAGGCCGTACGCCATGTTGTCGTAGACGCTCATGTGCGGATAGAGCGCGTAGTTCTGGAACACCATGGCGATGTCGCGGTCCTTGGGCTCCAGGTCGTTGACCACCCGCCCGCCGATGGCGATCTCGCCCGCGCTGATCGTCTCCAGGCCGGCCACCATGCGCAGCAGCGTCGACTTGCCGCAGCCCGAGGGCCCGAGGATGACGATGAACTCGCCGTCGGCGATCTCCATGTTCACCCCATGGATCACCTGCAGGTCGGCGGTGTAGCTCTTGCGGACGTCCCTCAGCGATACGGCGGCCATTATTTCTCCGTCTCAACCAGACCCTTGACGAACCATTTCTGCATCAGCACCACGACCGCCGCCGGCGGCAGCATCGCCAGCATCGCGGTCGCCATGATCAGCTGCCACTCGTTGGCGGCGTCGCCGCCGACGATCATGCGCTTGATGCCGATCACCACCGTGTACATCGATTCGTCGCTGGTGATCAGGAGCGGCCACAGGTACTGGTTCCAGCCGTAGATGAACTGGATGACGAAGAGCGCCGCCATGGTGGTCTTCGACAGCGGCACCACCACGTCCCAGAAGAAGCGCATCGGCCCGGCGCCGTCCATGCGCGCGGCCTCGGCGAGCTCGTCCGGGATGGTCATGAAGAACTGCCGGAACAGGAAGGTCGCGGTCGCGGACGCGATCAGCGGCAGCGTCAGGCCGGCGTAGGTGTTGAGCAGCCCGAGGTCGGCCATCACCTTGAAGGTCGGGATGATGCGCACCTCGACCGGCAGCATCAGGGTGACGAAGATCATCCAGAAGAAGACGTTCCGCATCGGGAAGCGGAAGTAGACGATCGCGAACGCGGACAGGATCGAGATCGTGATCTTGCCCAGCGGCACCACCAGCGCCATGATCGTGCTGTTCAGCAGCATGTCCAGCACCGCCGCCTGGGACCCCTTGGTCGAGCCCGCGAGCAGCACCTGGCGGTAGTTCTCGACGAAGTGGCTGCCCGGCAGCAGCGGCATCGGCACCTGCATGATCGCCTCGAGCGAATGCGTGGAGGCGACGAAGCAGACATAGATCGGGAACGCGACCAGCACCGCGCCGACGACCAGCACGGCGTGCGAGATGAAGTCCAGCAGCGGGCGCTTCTCTACCATGGCGCGACCATCATCAGTAGTGCACCTTGCGCTCGATGTAGCGGAACTGGATCGCGGTGAGCGCGATGACGATCACCATCAGCACCACCGACTGCGCCGACGAGCCGCCGATGTCGGCCGCCTTCACGCCGTCGTGGTAGACCTTGTAGACGAGGATCTGGGTGGACTGCGCCGGCCCGCCCTGCGTGGTCGAGTCGATCACGCCGAAGGTGTCGAAGAAGGCGTAGACGATGTTCACCACCAGCAGGAAGAACGTGGTCGGCGACAGCAGCGGCAGGACGATGGTCCAGAAGCGCCGCGCCGGCCCGGCGCCGTCGATCGCCGCCGCCTCGATCAGCGACTTGGGGATCGACTGCAGTCCGGCGAGGAAGAACAGGAAGTTGTACGAGATCTGCTTCCACACCGAGGCGACCACCACCAGCAGCATCGCCTGGTCGCCCTTGATGATCCAGTTCCAGTCGACGCCGAGGCCCTTCAGCAGGAACGTGATCACGCCGATCGAGGGCGCGAACAGGAACGACCACAGCACCCCGGCCACCGCCGCGGCCACGGCGTACGGCCAGATCAGCACGGTCTTGTAGACCAGCGCGCCGCGCACCACGCGGTCGGCCATCACCGCGAGCAGCAGCGAGAACACGATGCCGAGGGAAGCCACCGACGCGCTGAAGATCGCGGTGGTCTTGAACGAGGCGAGGTAGTGCGGGTCGCGAAAGAGGGAGGTGAAGTTGTCGAACCAGACGAACTGGGTCGACTCGCCGAACGCGTCCTGCAGCTGGAACGAGAACCAGACCGCCTGCCCGGCGGGCCAGAAGAAGAACACCACCGTGATGGCGAGTTGCGGCGCCACCAGCAGGTACGGCAGCCAGGCCGAGCGGAAGGTGACGCGCTTGTCCATCCCGCCCGGCCCCGCGTCGGGCTTACTTGTTGGCCGCCTCGAACTTGCGCAGGATGTCGTTCCCGCGCTTCACGGCGTCGTTGAGCGCGGTCTTGGCGTCCTTCTTGCCCGCGAACACCGACTCCAACTCCTCCTCGATCACCTCGCGACCCTGCACGAAGTTGCCGAAGCGCAGGCCCTTCGAGTTGTCGGTCGGCGCCTTGTTGGTGAGCTGCTTCACCGCCAGCTCGGCCCCGGGGTCCTTGTCGTAGAAGCCGGACTTCTTCGTCATCTCGTAGGCGGCGGTGGTGATCGGCACGTAGCCCGTCTTGGTGTGCCAGGCCATCTGCACCTCGGGGCTGGAGAGGAAGCTGAAGAACTTCGCCACGCCCTTGTACTCCTCGGCCTTGCGGCCGGCCATCACCCACAGCGAGGCGCCGCCGATGATCGAGTTCTGCGGCGCGCCCTTGACGTCGTCGTGGTACGGGATGAAGTTGATCGACCACTCGAACTTGCCGGCCTTGCGGATGCCCGCCTGCGCTCCGGTCGAGCCGCTGAACATCGCGCACTCGCCGCTCGAGAACTTGGCGTCCCCCTGGTTGGTGCGGCCGGCGTAGGTGAAGAGGCCCTTCTTCGCCATGTCGCCGAGCATCTCGACGTGGCGCACGTGCAGCGGCGAGTTGATCGAGAACTGCGTGTCGAAGCCGCCCATGCCGTTCTGCTTCGTGCCGATCGGCACGTTGTGCCACGCGCTGAAGTTCTCGATGTGCATCCACGACGGCCAGCTGGTGGTGTAGACGCACTGCTGGCCGGCGGCCTTCAGCTTCTCGGCGGCGGCGAGCACTTCCTTCCACGTCTTCGGCGCCTTCTCGGGGTCGAGCCCGGCCTTCTTGAACGCGTCCTTGTTGACGTAGAACATCACCGTCGAGCTGTTGAACGGGAACGACAGCAGGCCGCGCTTCGGGTCGGAGTAGTAGCCGGTCACCGTCTGCAGGTAGGCCTTCGGGTCGAACTTCTCCTTGGCGTCGGCCATCACCTTGCTGATCGGCACGATGGCGCCCTTGGCGCCCATCATGGTGGCCGTGCCGACCTCGAACACCTGCACGATGTGCGGCGGGTTCTTGGCGCGATAGGCGGCGATCGCCGCGGTCATCGACTCGGGGTAGCTGCCCTTGTAGACCGCCGTGACCTTGTACTCCTTCTGGCTCTCGTTGAACTGCTTGGCGAGGTCGTTCACCGCTTCGCCGAGCGCGCCGCCCATCGAGTGCCACCACTGGATCTCGACCTGGGCCATGGCCGGGCTGGCGAAAGCGGCCGCGATCGCCGCGGCGAGGAATTGGTTGCGCATGAGGGTCTCCTTCCCGAAATTGTGGAACCGCTTGTTATGCAGCCAGTATATTGCGCCGTCGTGACGGTTGGCGAGGCGGGGAGTTGCCGCGGGCTACTTTTTCTCCGCCTTCTTCGCCGGCGCCGCCTTGCGGGCGGGCTTGTCGGCCGCCTCGGCCTTCGCCGGCGCCGCCGAACCCCGGTGCGCGACCTCGAACTTGCGCAGCAGCTCGTTGCCCCGCTCGACCGCGCGGTCGAGCGCGTCCTTCGGCGTCTTCTGCCCCTTCAGCGCGAGCTCGAGCTCTTCCTCGATGATCCCCCGGATCTCGGGGAAATGGCCGATGCGGATGCCGCGGCTGTCCTTGGTCGGGTTGCGCACCAGCAGCTGGCGCACGGCGACTTCCTCGCCCGGATGCTTGGCATAGAAGCCGGCCTTCTTCGTCAGCTCGTAGGCCGCCGTGGTGACCGGGACATATCCCGTTGTCTGGTGCCACTCGGCCTGCACCTCCGGCTGCGCGAGATAGCCGAGGAAGCGCCCCGTGGCCTTGTTCTCGTCGTGCTTCTTGCCGGCCACGGCCCACAGGCCGGCGCCCCCGATCAGCGTGTTCTGCGGCGCGCCGTCGAAGTCGTCGTAGTGCGGCAGCTGCGCCACCGCCCAGTCGAACTTCACGGTGCGATGCAGGTCGCCCTGCCGGGACGAGGACGCGGTGACGATCGCGCACTCGCCCTTGGCGAACCGCGCTTCGGCGTCCGCCCCGCGCCCGGAGTACGTGAAGTACTCCGCCTTGTGCCACGAGGTCAGCACCGAGATCCAGCGCACCATGAGGCGCGTATTGAAGCTGAGCTTCGTGTCGAGCCCGCCCATGCCGTTGCCGTTGGTGGCGAACTCCTGGTTGTGCCACGCGCTCATGTTCTCGATCAGCACCCACGACGGGAACGTCGTGCTGAACGCGCACTCGTAGCCCGCGTCCTTCAGCGCGCCGAGCGTGTTGACCATCTCGTACCAGGTCTTCGGCGGCTGGTCGGGGTTCAGCTTGGCCTTGCGGAACGCGTCGCGGTTCACGTACATCACCGGCGTCGAGACGTTGAACGGCATCGCCAGCAGCTTGCCGTGGCTGTCCGAAAAGTAGCTGGCCACCGCCGGCACCAGCTGGCGCCCCTCGAGGCGCACGCCGGCCTCCTCGAGCAACTGCCACGCCGGGCGGATTGCGCCCTTCGCGGCCATCGCCTGCGCGGTGCCGAGTTCGTACACCTGCACCACGTGCGGCGCCTGGCCCGCGCGATAGGCCGCGATCGCGGCATCGAGCACCTCGGGGTACTGGCCCTTGTAGGTGGCGACGACCTTGACGTCCTTCTGCGCGGCGTTGAAGCGCGCGACGAGGCTGTCGAGCTCCTTGCCGCGCTCGCCGCTCATCGCGTGCCAGAACTGGATTTCGGTGGCGGCGCCTGCGACGCCGATGGTGCAGAGCAGCGAAAGCCCCGCGAGGACGGAACGAAGGAGGGTGTGCATGGCGGCGGCGAGTATAGCCGAGGGTCCGGAGTAACATCGATTCGCCATGACCGACCCGCACCGCCTCACCGCCGCCGAACTCTCCGCCGCGTTTGCGGCACGGAACCTCTCCCCCGTCGACGCCACCGAGTCCGTGCTGGCGCGCATCGACGCGTGGGAGCCGAAGCTGAACGCGATGTACCGGCTCGACCGCGACGGCGCGCTCGCCGCCGCCCAAGCCTCCGCGGCGCGCTGGCGCGACGGTCGCCCGCTGTCGCCGCTGGACGGGGTGCCCATCACCATCAAGGAGAACATCGCCACGAAAGGCGACCCGGCGCCGATAGGCACGCGCGCGAACGCCGACCTCCCGCCGGCCGCCGCCGACGCGCCGCCCGCCGCGCGCGCGCGCGAAGCGGGCTGCGTGATCCTCGGCAAGACCACCATGCCCGACTTCGGCATGCTGTCCTCGGGCCTCTCCAGCCTGCACGGCATCACGCGCAATCCCTGGCGACTCGATCGCAACACCTCGGGCTCGAGTTCCGGCGCGGGCGCCGCCTGCGCCGCGGGCTACGGGCCGCTGCACCTGGGCACCGACATCGGCGGCTCGGTGCGCCTGCCCGCGACCCATTGCGGCATCTTCGCGCTCAAGCCCAGCCTCGGCCGCATTCCGGTCCATCCGCCCTATATCGGCCGCGTCACCGGCCCGATGACGCGCACCGTGGCCGACGCCGCGCTGCTGATGAACGCCTGCGCGAAGCCCGACGCACGCGACTACATGAGCCTGCCCTACGACGGCGCCGACTACCAGCGCGGGCTGGAAGGCGCCGACGAGCGCTGGGCGAAATCGCTGAAGATCGGCTTCCTGCCCGACATGAAGACCGGGCTGCCGGTGCATCCGGACGTCGCCGCGGCGGCCAAGGCCGCGGCGCGCGCGCTCGAGTCCGCGGGAGCAGAGCTCGTGGAGATGCCCTCGTTCCTGACGCCGGCGATCATCGACGGCATGTGCCGCTTCTTCGAGGCGCGCTCGCATGCCGACTACGCCGCGATGCCGCTGGAGAAGAAGGCGCTGGTGCTGCCCTTCATCGCCGAATGGTGCACCTGGCGCGCGAAGGATTTCTCCGGCCGCGACGTGATGGATGCGTACAACGCCTACGTCGCGCTGCGCGAAGCGGCGGTACGCGCCTGCGAGCCCTACGACTTCGTGCTTTCGCCCACCTCGCCGATCCTGCCCTACGAGGCCGAGCTGCCCTCGCCGAACAACGACCCGCGCGACGCGCTGCCTCACATCGCGTTCACGGTGCCCTACAACATGTCCGAGCAGCCCGCCGCGTCGATCAACTGGACGCACACCGCCGACGGACTGCCGGTCGGCGTGCAGTTGATCGGGCACCGCTTCGACGATGCGGGAGTGCTGAAGCTCTCGCGCCTCGTGGAAGCGATCCGGCCCGCCCAGCGCGCGTGGCCGGAGCCGGCCTGAGAGCGAGCGCCGCGATGACGTTGCGCGCGCCTGTGCTCTGCGCGCTCGCCTTCGCTGGCGCGAACGCGATTGCGCAGACCGCCTCGCCGCTCACGCCCCCGCCACGGGTGCCCGATGCGCGCGCCTTTTCCGCCGACGCCGCGCCCGCTTCCGCCGCGCAGCAGCGCGCAATGGTGCGCATCCCGGGCGGCACCTACACGATCGGCTCGCCGCCGGAACATCCGCTCGCGAACCGCGCGGCGATGCCGCGGCACGCCGTCGTGCTCAAGGCATTCCGCATCGACCGCACCGAAGTCACCAACGCGCAGTTCGCCGAGTACCTGAACGCCCTGCCGTTCCGGCCCGCCGGCACGGC
Source organism: uncultured Enterobacteriaceae bacterium (assembly GCA_964617355.1). GTDB lineage: Bacteria > Pseudomonadota > Gammaproteobacteria > Burkholderiales > SG8-39 > CAZTDU01. The sequence continues at coordinate 9,310 of CAZTXP010000138.1, read as the reverse complement.
GCTCGGCGGCAAGGTCGGCGCGGAGAACATCGCGCCGGCCGACCGCCCGTGGCTGCTCGAATTCAGCAGCCGCCCTTCGCCCTACACGATCATCGACCTCGACGACGAGGACGCGCGCATCGGCGTGAAGGACGGGCGCTTCGTGGCAAACCCCGGCCACGCGGACCACCCGGCCACCGAGACGACGTGGGCCGGCGCGCTCGCCTACTGCCGCTGGCGCGGCGCGCGCCTGCCGACCGAGGCCGAGTGGGAAGCCGCGGCGCGCGGCCGCGAGGCGCGGCCCTTTCCGTGGGGCGGCGCACCGCCCACGCCCGAGCGCGCGGTCATCGGCCTGCCGAGCGGCACCACCGTTGCGGTCGGCAGCCGACCCACGGGTGCCACGCCCGAGGGCGTGCAGGACATGGCGGGCAGCCTGCTCGAATGGACCAGCAGCCTCGACCGGCCGTACCCCTACCGCGCCGACGATGGCCGCGAAGACCTGGCCGCCGCCGGCGAACGCATCGTGCGCGGCGGCAACTACATTTTCGACGACACGCCGGACAAGCTGGTGAGCTGGAACCGCACGGTGGCCTACCGCAATCCGGCGACCGGGCATCGCCAGATCGGCCTGCGCTGCGCGGCGGACGAACCCGGCGCGGCGCGATGACCACACCGCGCCTCGAGCGCCCGCTCGCCGACGCCGAGTGGGACCTGCTCGGCGAACTGCTCGCGAAGTACGACGCCGGCGTCGACATCGAGGGCATGGACGGCATCATCGCCGCGTGCGCCTGCGGCCCGCGCGAGCTGCCGCCCGCCGAGGTGCTGCGCGTCGCGTTCGACGACGCGAACCTGCCCGCATTCGAGTCGGCGGAAGACGCCGAGCGATTCATGTCGCTGTGCCTGCGGCGCCACAACGACTTCGTGCATTTCCTCGAGCTTGCGGGCGAGGAGCTGACCGAAGACGACATCCCGCCGCCGATGCTGCTCGACGTCGCCCCGGCGGAAGCCGAGGTCGCAGCCAACTGGGTCGCGCCACGCAACGATCCCGAGGCGGTCCGCCCCGGCGACTGGCCCGGCCAGCAATGGGCGCGCGGATTCCTGCGCGTCTATGCCGAATTCCAGGACGAGTGGTCCGCGCTCGATGCGGACGAGGATGCGCTATTCGCGCTGGCCCCGGCGTTCATGCTCGACCATGGATTCAACCCGGACCGGCCCGATGAGCCGCTCGACGCCGACCGGTGGATCGACCTGTTGCTGCCGATGCTGCGCGAACTGGACACGTTCTTCCGCGCCGATGCGCTGCGGCCGCGCGAACCCTATCGCGCACCGCCCAAGGTCGGCCGCAACGACCCGTGCCCTTGCGGCAGCGGGAAGAAGTTCAAGAAGTGCTGCGGGGCGGTGGCGTAGGAAGCGCGAACGCGGTCAACGAAGGAGTTCGTCGGCCGGGACTTCGACGGGCTTGCCGTCGCGCCAGATGACCACGGGAATGCCAAGCGCGCGATGGCGCGCGATGGCCTCTCGTCCGGCACGCGCGAGGATCTCGGTCACCTCCGACGCCGGTACACCCATGAGGCAGGGTTCCCGATCGTCCAGATAGCTTGCCTGCGGTTCCATCGTTCCCAATCGCCCTTGTATCGCAGCCCAGCGCGCCGCATCGCTCACCGCCTCAGGTCGGCCCATGTCGCGAGAGGCAACGACCGCCGGCGGCGGGTCGGAATTGTCGTACAGTGCCCAGGTGTCTGCAATCGGCCGGTAGAGATCAAAGAAGTTGCGCAGCCCTCGCTCGTACCGCCTGCGCACGTCGGGCACGGGCACAGCATGCCCGCCATGCCGCACGCGCCCCGCGACCCGCATCACCGCCATCTCGGGCGACGGCAACCACAGGAACGCGAGGTGGAAGCGGTAGCCACGCTCGGCGCGCAGCCGTGCGATCCACGGCGCGAACGAGCGCGACGCGAGCGTGGTCTCGAAAGCGAAATCGGCGCCCGCGTCGACCAGTTCATCGAGCCGCCGCAACATGATGCGGCCGGCCTCGATCGCGACACGCTCGGGCGCGAAAGCCGACAGTCCGGCGGCGATTACATCGGCGTTGACGAACTCGCGGATGCCGAGCCGCTGGCCGATCAGCAACGGCGCCGCGGTCGACTTGCCCGCGCCGTTCGGTCCCGCGATGACGAAGAGATCGGGCATCAGCCCTCGAACACCGGCCCCAGCGGCCGCAGCCGCACGCCGCGGCGCAACTTCGTCCACCTGAAATCTGCCGGATCGGCGAGCGCCGGCCCCGGCGCGCGCACGACGAGCACTTCCTTCGCGATCGGCTGGAAGTCGGCACGGAAGTGCACCGAGCTCTTCAGGGCGAGCAGGCGCTCCTTCACCGGCTCGACGCCGACGTGGCGGAACATCTCCTGGTCGGCGGCCTGGCACTTCTTCGTCGCCACGACCAGCCGCACGCCAGGCGCCGCGCGGCTGCGCAGCAGCGCCATGGGCCCGAGGGTCATGCGAAAACCCTTGAACATCGGCCCAGTGCAGGTGAAGCGGCCGTCGCCAAGGCGCTCGACGGTGAACTCTCCCGCGAACGGTGCGTCGCCTTCGATGCGCGAGCGGCCGCCGAGCGAGAACGGCAGCGTGGCGCCGATGCCGGCCTCGTGCGCGCGCTTCGCGGCCTCGCCATCGACCAGCAGGCCGAGCGTCGCGTCGCGCGCGTTCTGCCGCACCAGCGCGGCGAGCAGGCCCGTGGTGTCGCCATTGCCGCCGGCGCCGGGATTGTCCTGCGTGTCGGCCAGCACCACGGGCCGACCCGGCTCGCCGCGCTCGCGGGCGCGCGCCACCGCGTCGTCGGGCGTCCACAGCTCGAGCGCGAAATCGCGCTCCGCATCGGCGACGCGGCCGCGCAGGTCCTCGATCGCCATGTCGAGCGCACGCGCGTCGGATCCGTGGCCGAACACCGCCATGCCGCATTCGGCGAAGTCCGCCATCGGAAACCCGGGCGTGAAGCTGAGCGAGACGCCGTGCCTTTCCTCGAGCGCCCCGAGGTCCGCGTAGAGCGCGCGACCGGGGTCGATGAACGAGCACTGCGACGGAATGCCGGTCAGGTAGTCGAAGGTGCGATACGCGCCCGCCAGCCGCGCGCCGCCCTGCAGCGTCTGCCCCAGCAGCTTCGCAGCGCGCGCGCCGGTCTCCGCCATGTCGACGTGCGGATAGGTGCGGTAGGCGACCAGCGCGTCCGCGACGCGCACCATCTCTCGCGTCACGTTCGCGTGCAGGTCGAGGCTGGCGACAACCGGGACGCGCGGCCCGACCGCGGCGCGTACGCGCGAGAGCAATTCGCCCTCGCCGTCGTCGTGGTGCTCGGCGACCATCGCGCCGTGCAGGTCGAGGTAGACCGCATCCAGCGGCCCCGCCGCCACGACGCGCGCCACGATTTCGCCGGCGATGCGCTCGTAGGCGTCTCGCGTCACGTGCGCAGACGGGCTCGCCGCGGCCCATGCGGTGCCGACGAGTGAGTGGCCTTGCGCGCGCAACGCCCTGATCGCCCCCTCGGCCGGGATGTTGGCGCCGGCGACGGCGTCGAAGATCGCATCCCCATGCTGCACGCCCGGCCATCCGCCGCCGGCCTCGAAGGCCGCATAGTCTGCGCGTGTCGGCGCGAAGGTGTTGGTCTCGTGCTGGAAACCGCCGATTGCGATGCGCGCCATGCCCTGTTACCTTTCCCCGGATCCCTTGCCGAAGGATTTTCCCATGCTCCTGCGATCGATTCTCGCCACCGCCGCCCTCGCCGCGGCCTTCGCCGCGCACGCGCAGGGCGACCCGAAGGTGCTGCGCGTCGTGCCGCACTCGAACCTCGCCATCCTCGACCCGCACTGGACCACCGCGTACATGAGCCGCAACCACGGCTACATGATCTACGACACGCTCTTCGGCACCGACGACAAGAACCAGATCAAGCCGCAGATGGTCGAATCCTGGACGGTGTCCCCGGACAACCGCCTGTGGACCTTCCAGCTGAGGAAAGGGCTGGCGTTCCACGACGGCGCGCCGGTCACGGGGGACGACGTCATCGCGTCGCTGGCGCGCTGGGGCAAGCGCGACGCGATGGGCATCGCGCTGTTCTCGTTCGTCGACCGCCTGGATGCGCCCGCGCCGGACACCTTCCGCATCTTCCTGCGCGAGGCCTGCGGCTTCGTGCTGCAGGCGCTGGGCAAGCCCTCCTCCAACGTGCCGTTCATCTTCCCCAAGCGCGTCGCCGAGACCGACCCCTTCAAGCAGATCACCGAGCACGTCGGCTCCGGGCCGTTCATGTTCAAGCGCGACGAGTTCAAGCCGGGCGACAAGGCCGTGTACGTGAAGAACCCGAAGTACGTGCCTAGGAAGGAGGCGCCCTCGGGCTCGACCGGAGGCAAGGTGGCGAACATCGAGCGGATCGAATGGAACCTCGCGCTGCGCGACCCGCAGGCGCAGGTGAACGCGCTGATGAAGGGCGAGATCGACATCATCGAGCAGCTCGGCTTCGACCACTACGAAACCGTGAAGGCCTCGAAGGACGTGACGATGTTCTTCTGGACGCCGCTCGGGCGCCACTTCATGGCGCGCTTCAACCACCTGCACAAGCCCTTCGACAAGCCGGAGATCCGGCGGGCCGCGCTCGCCGCGTTCGCGCAGGAGCCGTTCCTGCGCGCGCAGATCGGCAACAAGGACCTCTACAAGACCTGCCCGTCGATCTACAACTGCGGCACCCCGAACTCCACGACGGCGGGCAGCGACGTCCAGTCGAAGTCCAACCTGAAGAAGGCGCAGGAGCTGCTGAAGGCCTCGGGCTACGACGGCACGCCGGTGGTGATCCTGAAGCCGACCGACATCTACTCGATCCACAAGCTGCCCGACGTCGCCGCGCAACTCTTGCGCCAGGCCGGCTTCAAGGTCGACCTGCAGGCCATGGACTGGCAGACGCTGGTCGGCCGCCGCGCGAAGAGGGACGCACCCGAGAAGGGCGGCTGGAACCTCTTCCTCACCGCCTGGGACGCGCCCGACATCTGGGATCCGCTCGGCAACGCGGCGCTCGACGCGCGCGGCGAGAAGACCGGCTGGCTCGGCTGGGCGCACGACGAGAAGCTCCTCGGCCTGCGCGAGCAGTACATGCGGGAGACCGACGAATCGAAGAAGAAGAAGCTCGCCGAGGCGGTGCAGGTGCGCGCCTTCGAGATCGGCAACCACGCGCCGCTCGGCGAATACCGCCAGCCCGCGGCGATGAGGAAGAACGTCTCCGGCATCGTCGTCGGCCCGGGCAACTTCTACTGGAACATCCGCAAGAACTGAGCCGGTGGCGCAAGAGTCCCTCGCGCTCCACACCGCCGAGGCGCTCGCGGGCCTGCTCGCGCGGCGCGAGACCTCGTCGGTCGAGGTCGTCGAGTCGGTGCTCGCGCGCATCGCGCGCCTGCAGCCGCGGCTGAACTGCTTCATCACGGTCTGCGCGGACGAAGCGCTCGCCGCGGCGCGGGATTCGGATGCGCGCCGCGCGAAGGGCGCGTCGCTCGGGCCGCTCGACGGCATCCCCTACAGCGCCAAGGACCTGATCGACACCGCGGGCGTGCGCACCACCTACGGCTCGCGCATCCACGAGGCGAACGTGCCGAAGGCCGACGCGGTCGCCAACGCGCGCATGAAAGCGGCGGGCGCGGTGCTGGTCGGCAAGACCACGACCCCGGAGTTCGGCCACAAGGGCTTCACCGACGCGCCGCTCTTCGGCGTCACGCCGAACGCATGGAAAACCTCGCGCGGCGCGGGCGGCTCGAGCGGCGGCGCCGCGGTCGCCGTGGCCTCGGGCCTCGCGCCGCTCGCGCTCGCCACCGACGGCGGCGGCTCGACGCGCATTCCCGCAGCGGCGAACGGCGTGGTCGGCCTCAAGCAATCGGTGGGCGCGATCCCGCACAGCCAGTCGCCCGATCCCTTCGGCTGCTACACCTTCGTCACGCCGACCACGCGCACGGTGCGCGACACCGCGCTGATGATGCAGGCGCTCGTCGGCGCGCATCCGTGCGACCCGTGGTCGTACGCGCCGCCCGACGACTACGGCGCGATGCGCGCGCGGGAGCGCCTGGACGGCGTGCGCATCGCGCTGCTGCCGCGCCTCGGCAACACGGTGGTCGCGCGCGAGGTGCTGGAGGCGCTCGATGGCTCGGCGCGGCAACTCGAGGCCCTCGGCGCGCACGTCGAGCCGCTCGAGGAAGCCTTCGAGCCGATCGAACCGTTGTGGCGCGTGATCAACCACACCACGTGGCGCGCGCGCTTCCTGCCGCTGCTGGAGAAGCACCGGGACGTCATGACGCCGACGCTGGTGCGGCAGGTGGAGTCCGCCGAGGCGTTCTCGGCGCAGGACCTGATGCAGGCCGCGTTCCGGCGCGGCGAACTGTTCCGCCGCGCGCAGGGCTGGCTCGAGCGATTCGACGCGCTCCTCATGCCGACGCTCGCGCGCTCGGCGCTGCCGATCGCCTCGAACCTCTTCGACCCGGTCGAGATCGACGGCACGACCTTGCCCGAGGTGCGCGCCGCGTGGTTCCCGTACACCATGCCGTGGAACCTCACCGGGCATCCGGCGATCACGCTGCCGACCGGCCTCGACGCCGACGGCCTGCCGCTCGCGGTGCAGCTGGTCGGTCGCTTCCGCGACGATGCGGGACTGCTCGGGCTCGCGGCCGTGCTCGAGGCCTGCGGCGCCTGGAACGCGCGGCTGGCATCCGCGTGAAGCGCCCGCCGTCCGCTGCGACTGCTGCCCTGGCGTTCGAGCGCGGCAATCGCGCACACCAGGCCGGAGACCTCGCGACCGCCGAAGCGGGCTATCGCGAGGCGCTCGCGGCCTTCCCTTCGCACGTCGAGGCGCTTCACATGCTCGGCGTGCTGAACGCACAGCGCGGCCGCTTCGACGAGGCCGAGGCGCGCCTGCGGCAGGCGCTCGCCGCGGGCCCCGGGAATGCCGGGATCCACGCCAACCTCGCCAACGTGCTCGGCAGCCGCGGCCGCCATGACGAAGCGATCGCGCTGTATGACCGCGCGATCGCGCTCGACCCGTCGTTCGCCGACGCGTACCTGAACCGCGCCCGGGCGCTGAAGGATGCGGGACGCACGGCCGAGGCGATCGACTCCGCGGAGCGTGCGACGCGCCTGCGGCCGGACCTTCCGGAGGCACGCGTGCTGCTCGGCATGGTGCTGGCGAGCGCCGGGCGCGCGGACGAGGCAGTCCAGGCCTTCGAGCGCGCCATCGAACTGCGCCCCTCGCAGGGCGACGCGCACCTCGGGCTCGGCCTGCTGCTCTGGAGCGCGGGCCGCACGCGCGAGGCGCTCGTCGCGTTCGAGCGCGCGATCGCCGCCGACCCGGGATCGGCGCGCGCCTGGGTCGGCCGCAGCGAGGCCCTGCGCGCCCTCGGCCACGCGCGCGACGCCTTCGCGAGCGCGGAGCAGGCGCTGCGTCTCGCGGCCTCCTTCGCGCACGCGCATTGCGCGCGCGGCCTCGCACTCGCCGACCTCGGCCAGCGCGCCGAGGCGCTCGCCTCGCTCGATCGCGCGCTGGCGCTGCAGCCGGGCCTCGCCGAGGCCGAGAACGGGCGCGGCACGATCCTGCACCAGTCCGGCCGGCTACCCGAAGCGCTCGCCGCCTTCGACCGCGCGCTGGGCCGGCAACCCGGCCACGCCCCTACCTTGGCGAATCGCGCCGTGACGCTCGCCGACCTGGGCCGCGCGCCGGAGGCGTTCGCGGCATTCGACGAGGCGCTGCGGCTCGCGCCCGACGCCGCGCAGACCTGGGTCGCACGCGCAGTGGTGCGGCAGGACCTCGGCCAGTACGCCGGTGCCCTCGAGGACCTCGACCGGGCGCTGGCATGCGACCCCGCGCACGCCGAGGGCGCATGGAACGCCTGCCTGCTGCACCTGCGCCAGGGCGACTTCGCTCGCGGCGCGCCGGCATACGACGCGCTGCGCTGGCGCCTGGTGCCCGGCATCGTGCGCCTCGCGCGTGCCGAGCCGGAGTGGGACGGCCGTTACGTCGACGGCACGCTGCTCGCCTGGAGCGAGCAGGGCATCGGCGACCAGGTGCTGCACCTCGGCATGCTCGCCGACCTCGCCAGGCACGCGCGGCACGTGGTGGTGGCCGCGTCGCCGAAGCTGCTGCCGCTGGCGGCGCGCAGCTTCCCGGGCATTCGCTGCATCGGCATGGACGCCGCCGCGCGCGAACCCTGCAATGCCCACGTGCCTCTCGGCAGCCTGCTGCGCCACCTGAGGCCCTCGTGGGCCGCGTTCGACGGCCAGCGCGCGCGCTATCTCGAGGCCGATGCTGCGCGCGCCGCCGCGTACCGCGCCGCGCTGCCCGCCGGCGCGCTGCTCTGCGGCCTGTCTTGGACGAGCATCGCGCCGGCGCTCGGCACCTCGAAGAGCATCGCGCTCGAGGCACTGCAGCCGCTGCTCGGCCTCCCCGGCGCGTGCTTCGTCGACCTCCAGTACACCGACTCGCGCGCCGAGCGCGGATCGCTGCGCGCGTCGGGCGGCCCCGCGCTCGCAAGGCCCGCCGGCCTCGATCCTTTCGTCGACGTCGACGGCGCCGCGGCCCTGGTCGAGGCCTGCGACATCGTGGTCACCGTGAGCAACACCACCGCGCATCTCGCCGGCGCGCTCGGCAAGCCGACGCTGCTGCTGCTGCCGTTCTCGCGCGGCTCGCACTGGTACTGGCACGACGGAAGGCAGCCCTGCCCGTGGTACCCGTCGGTGCGCATCGCGCGGCAATCGTCGCCGGGCGACTGGTCGGCGCCGCTGGCGGCCGCGCGGCGGTTCGTCGAGGAAGCCCTCGCGGGCGCGGTCAATCCACCCGCGCGCCCGTCGCCTTGACCACGCGCGCCCACTTCTCGGTCTCGGCGCGCATGTAGGCGCCGAACTCCTCGGGCGTGGAGCCCACGGGGTCGGAGCCCTGCTGGATGAACTTCTCGCGCATCGCCGGCACGGCGAGGATCTTCGCCACCTCGCCGGCGACCTTCTGCGCGATCTCGGGCGGCAGCCCCGCCGGCCCGACGAGGCCGAACCACGACGAGGCGTCGAACCCGGGATATCCGGACTCGGCGATCGTCGGCACGTCGGGATACTCCGGCAGCCGCTGGAGGGTCGCGACCGCGAGGAGCCGCACCGCCTTCGCCTGTACCTGCGTCACCACGTGCGGGCCGCCGTCGATCGTGAGCTGGACCTGCCCGCCGAGCATCGCCGCCACCGATTGCGCGCCGCCCTTGTACGGCACGTGCGTCATCTGGATCCCGGCGCGCGTCTTGAACAGCTCACCGCCGAGATGCGGAATCGTGCC
>CAZTXP010000137.1:0-20944 GCA_964617355.1 uncultured Enterobacteriaceae bacterium | reverse complement strand
TCGGGTGCGTGGCACAAACTGCGCAACGACCCGGTCCTGAAGTTCCTGATCGTCTCGCTGTCCTTCTACGGCATGTCGACGTTCGAAGGCCCGATGATGTCGATCAAGACCGTGAACGCGCTGTCGCACTACACCGACTGGACCGTCGGCCACGTGCACAGCGGCGCGCTCGGCTGGGTGGGCCTGGTGGCGATGGGCTCGGTCTATTACCTCCTGCCGCGCGTGTTCGGCCGCACCGAGATGTACAGCGTGAAGCTGATCAACGTGCACTTCTGGGTGTCGACGGTCGGCATCGTGCTCTACATCGCCGCGATGTGGATCGCCGGCGTGATGCAGGGCCTGATGTGGCGCGCGGTCGGCGCCGACGGCACGCTCACCTATACCTTCGTCGAGAGCGTGAAGGCGACCTACCCGTTCTACGCCATACGGCTGCTGGGCGGCCTGCTGTACCTCGGCGGCATGCTGGTGATGACCTACAACATGGCGAAGACCATCGGCGCGGGCAAGGCGGTCGACGCCCCGGTGCTCCAGCCGGCGCACGCCTGAGCGACAAAGGAGAACGAAGATGCTCACGCACGACATGATCGAGCGCAACCAGGGCCTGATGATCGTCCTGGTGATCCTCCTGATCGCCATCGGCGGCCTGGTCGAGATCGTCCCGCTGTCCTTCACCAAGCAGGTGACCGAGCCGGTGGCGGGCTTGAAGCCCTACACCGCGCTGCAGCTCAGCGGGCGCGACGTGTACATCCGCGAGGGCTGCTACAACTGCCACTCGCAGATGGTGCGGCCGTTCCGCGCCGAAGTGGAGCGCTACGGCCACTACTCGGTGGCGGGCGAGTTCGTCTACGACCACCCGTTCCAGTGGGGCTCCAAGCGCACCGGCCCGGACCTGCACCGCGTCGGCGGCCGCTATTCGGACGAGTGGCACCGCATCCACCTGAACAACCCGCGCGACGTGGTCCCGGAGTCGAACATGCCGGCCTACACGTGGCTCGCGGGCACGCCCGCGAACGCCGCGGACATCCAGGCCAAGATGCGCGCGCTGCGCGTGGTCGGCGTGCCGTACTCGGAGGACGACATCGCCAAGGCGCCAGGCGAGCTTAAGGACAAGACCGAGATGGACGCGCTGGTGGCGTACCTGCAGGTGCTCGGCACGGCGATCAAGCCGGTCGCCGCCGCGGCCGCGCCGAAGCCGGCGGCGGCCCCCGCGGCGGCGGATGCGCCCAAGGCGGACGCCCCGAAGGCCGACGCCCCGAAGTCCGACACGCCGAAGCAGTAGGGGGGACGCCATGGACATCAACACGATCCGCATCGTCGTGACCCTGGGGGCCTTCGCCGCCTTCCTCGGCATCGTCTACTGGGCGTACTCGCCCTCGCGCCGCAGCCGCTTCGAGCAGGACGCGCTGCTGCCGTTCGAAGACCAAGAAACCGGAGACGGGAAATGAGCCACTTCACGAGCGCCTTCTGGGACTACTACATCGCGATCCTGTCGCTCGCGTCGATCGTCGGCTGCGGCATCTTCCTGAAGATGCAGAGCCACGCGAAGGTCGCGGCCGAGCACGCGGGCGGGCGCGCCGAGACCACCGGCCACACCTGGGACGAGGACCTCGGCGAGTACAACAACCCGCTGCCGCGCTGGTGGGCGTGGCTGTTCTACCTGACCATCGTCTTCTCGCTCGGCTACCTCGTGCTCTACCCGGGCCTGGGCAGCTACGCCGGGTACCTGGGCTGGACGCAGGTCGGGCAGTTGTCGGAGGAGAACAAGGCGGCCGACGCGCAGTTCGGGCCGATCTACGAGCGCTTCGCGAAGATGGACGTGAAGGACGTGGCGAAGAGCCCGGAGGCGCTGGCGATCGGGCAGAAGCTGTTCCTGAACCACTGCGCGCAGTGCCACGCGTCGGACGGCCGCGGCTCGAAGGGCTTCCCGAACCTCGCCGACAGCGACTGGCAATGGGGCGGCGCGCCGGAGACCATCAAGGCCACCATCACGGACGGGCGCATGGGCGTGATGCCGCCGTTCGGACCGGCGCTCGGCGAGGGCGGCACGAAGGACGTCGCGCACTACGTGATGTCCCTCTCGGGCATGGCGAACGACTCGATCCGCGCAGCGAAAGGCAAGGAACTGTTCGCCACCAACTGCGTCGCCTGCCACGGACCGGAGGGCAAGGGCAATCCCGCGATGGGCGCGCCGAACCTCACCGACAAGACCTGGCTCTACGGTTCGGGCGAACCGGTGATCGTCGAGACCGTCACGAAGGGCCGCACCAACCAGATGCCGGCGCACAAGGATCTCCTCACGCCGGCGAAGATCCATCTGCTCACCGCGTACGTCATGTCGCTGTCCGGGCAGAAGTAAACTGCATGGCGTGAACAACGTGAACCCGGCGGACGCGCCGCAGAAGCTGATCGAGACGGCGCTTTACGCCGAGGACGCGCGGATCTACCCCCGCGCGGTCACCGGCTGGTTCGCTGCGTGGCGCTGGACGCTCGTCTGGGCCACGCAGCTGGTCTTCTACGGCGGCGCTTGGCTGCAGTGGAACGGCCGGCAGGCGGTGCTGCTCGACATCGCGCACCGCAAGTTCTACATCTTCGGCCTGGTGTTCTGGCCACAGGACGTCATCTACCTGACGGCGCTCCTGATCGTCTCGGCGCTGTCGCTGTTCCTGTTCACCGCGGTGGCGGGGCGCCTGTGGTGCGGCTACGCGTGCCCGCAGACGGTCTACACCGAGATCTTCATGTGGATCGAGCGCATGGTCGAGGGCGACCGTGCGAAGCGCATGCGGCTCGACGCCGAGCCCTGGGGCGCGAGGAAGTTCGGCCTCAAGGCGACCAAGCACGCGCTCTGGGTGTCGGTGGGACTCTGGACGGGCTTCACCTTCGTCGGCTACTTCACGCCCATCCGCGACCTGCTGGGCGAGATCGCCACCTTCCAGCTGAGCCCCTGGGGCTGGTTCTGGCTGCTCTTCTACAGCTTCGCCACCTACGGCAACGCCGGCTGGATGCGCGAGCAGGTGTGCAAGTACATGTGCCCCTACGCGCGCTTCCAGAGCGCGATGTTCGACAAGGACACGATGATCATCACCTACGACCGCGAGCGCGGCGAGCCGCGCGGCTCGAGGGCGAAGAACGTCGACCCGAAGTCGAAGGGCCTCGGTTCCTGCGTCGATTGCGGCATCTGCGTGCAGGTCTGCCCCACGGGCATCGACATCCGCAAGGGCCTGCAGTACGAGTGCATCGGTTGCGCCGCCTGCATCGATGGCTGCAACACGGTGATGGACCGCATGGGCTACCCGCGCGGCCTGATCCGCTACTCGACCACGCACGCGGTCGACAACAAGCTCTCGCGCGCCGAGATGTTCCGCCGCGCGTTCCGGCCCCGTATCCTCGTCTACACCTCGGTGCTCGGCGCCGTGGTGATCGCCGCCGCGTCGAGCATCCTGCTGCGCGTGCCGCTGAAGGTCGACGTGATCCGCGACCGCGCGGCGATCTCGCGCGAGGTCGAGGGCGGGCAGATCGAGAACATCTACCGCCTGCAGGTCATGAACACGCAGGAACGCGCGCAGTGGTTCGACGTGCGCGTCGAGGGCATCCCCGGCGCGGTCGTCGCCGGAATCCCCGGGGTGCAGCTCGATGGCGCCTCCTCGCTGATGGTGCCGCTGCGCGTGCGGATACCCGGCGGCGCGGCCCCGAAGGGCAACCACAACATCACATTCATCGTCACGTCCGCCGAGGATCCGAAGCTCTCGGTCCGCGAGCGGGCGATCTTCGTCGTGAGGTAGCCATGCAGACCGCCGTGAACCCGCCGATCGCGCAGCCCTGGTACAAGGAACCCTGGCCGTGGATCCTGATGTCAGGCCCCGCGGCCGTGATCGTCGCCGGCATCGCCACGGTCTGGATCGCCTTCGCCACCTCGGATGGCCTGGTCGCCGAGGACTACTACCGGCAGGGCCTCGCGATCAACCAGGAACTGCGCCGCGAGCAGGCGGCGGTGGACCGCGGCATCCGCGCCACCTTCGAGCGCGCCGGCAACCGCCTGCGCGTGCGCCTTGCCGGTGCCGAGCCCGACGCGGTGGTCGCGCAGGTGGTGCACGCGACACGCGCGGGGCTCGACCAGCGCATTCGGCTGTTGCCCTCGGGCGGCGGCGTGTACGAGGGCGCGCTCGCCGAGCTGCCACCCGGTCGCTGGCAGGTCGTGATCGAGGACCCGCGGCGCGAATGGAGGCTGTCGGGCGCGCTGTAGCCGGCGCACGCCAAGGAGGGGGGATCGTGAAGCGGACGCTGATCAACGTGTTGTGGCCGTCCTTCATCGTCGGCGGCATCGGCGAGGGGCTGTTCTTCACCGTGTTCGACCCGCAGGAGCTGTATCTCTTCGGCGAACCTTCCGACTTGAGTCGCATGGCGGTCTACACCGTCGGCTTCTTCATGTGCTGGGCGTTCGCCGCGGCCTCGAGCGCGTTCACCTGCTTCCTGCAGCGCACCGCCGAGGAGAGCAATCGATGAGCCGAATGGCGGCGGGCATCGTCCTCGCGCTCGCGGGTTCGGCGGCGGGGGCGCAGGATGCCGGACGCGGGCAGGCGCTGTACGAGACGCATTGCCTGGAGTGCCACTACGAGCGCATCCACCGCCGCGATCCGGAGCGCTCGCTGGTGAAGACCTGGCCGCAATTGCAGGCCGAGGTCGCGCGACGGGCGGAGCTCACCAGGCGCCGCTTTGCCGTCGACGAGGTCGAGGACATCGCGGCCTACCTGAACCGGTCGCATTACCGGCTGCCAAGATAAAGCAGGAGCGGGCAGGGGCCGTTAGTATTCGGTCCCCGGAGTCCGCATGAACGCCAGTCGAATCCAGAAAGGGGAACTCCGCCGGGCCGGTGCCGCGGGGGTGTTCCTGTCCGCCCTCGTGGTCGTCGTCGTATCGGCCTGGCAGGCGTTCGGCCACTTTGCCGCCGACATCCGCGCCGACACCGAGCGCGAACTGGAGGTGGTCAGCCGGCTGAAGCAGGACGCGATCGAGCGCTTCCTGCACGAGCGCGAGGGGGATGGCGCGGTGCTCGCCGCGCGTCCGGCGATCTGGTCGCGGCTCGCGCCGGCCGGTTCGCCGCCACCGCGCGGTACCGCGCTGTCGCTGGATCAGGTGATCCGCGGCACCCGCGAGGCCTATGGCTATCGTCGCATCCTGCTGTTCGACCGCGAGCGGCGCGTGGCCTACCCCGAGTCGGCGGGCACGGTGGACGCGGAGATCAATCGCGGCGTGGACGCGGCGATGGGCAGCACGCGACCGCGCTTCGTCGACCTGCACTACGACGCGTCGAGTTGCAGTTGCTACGGCGTGGCGTATCCCGTGCGGCAGGACGGCGCGCCGGACGGCGCCGTGGTGGGCGCCATCTACGTGGAGGTCGACGCGGGGCGCGAGTTGCAATCGCTCGTGCAGCAGTGGCCGGCGGGCCATTCGAGCGCCGCGGTGGTGCTGGTGCGAGCCGAGCGCGGCGGGGTGCGCGTGCTGCTGGGCACCGGCGCCAGCCCGGGCGCGGATTCGGCCTGGCGCCCGTCTGCCGGGCCGGACGACCGGCGACTTGCGCAGCGTGCGGTGCGCGGCGAGACCGGGATCCTGCGCGACGCACTCGATTTCGAGGGCAGGCCCGTGCTCGGCGTGGCGCAGCCGATCAAGGGCACGCCGTGGATCCTGATCACCCGCATCGACCTCGCCGAAGCCGAGGCGCCGGTGCAGCGGTTGCGGTTCGTGGTGACCGTGCTCGCGTGCCTGTTCATCCTCTTCTCGGCGGCGGTGACCTACCTCCTCTGGCGCACGCAGCACGACCATTGGGTCGCCGGACGCGCCTTGCTTGCGCAGCGCTACGACACCGCGATCGAGGCGAGCACCGACGGCTACGCGCGCGTCGCGGGCGACGGCCGCATCCTCGAGGCCAACCGCGCGCTGGGGCGCATCATCGGCGTCGAGCCGGGCGCGATGCGGGGGCGGACCATTTCCGAGGTGGATGCGACGCATGCGCCGGTGGACGTGCAGCGTCGCCTGGCGTCCATCCAGGCATCGGGCGCCGAGCGCTTCCGCTCGCGCTGGCGCCGCAGCGACGGCGCGCTCGTCGACGTCGAGGTCAGCGCGGTGCACGTGCCCGACGAGCAGGGCGGGTCGTTCCAGGCGTTCGTGCGCGACATCACCGCCGACTTGCGACGCACGCGCGAGCTGCAGCAGCTGAACCGCTTCCACGGCCTGCTGCTGCAGGTCAGCCGCAAGATCGCGCCCCTGCGCGATCCGCTCGAGATCCTGCGCGCGTTCTGCGCTGCCGCCGAAGGCGAGGGTGGCTTCGCGCTGGCATGGGCGGGGCTGGTCGACGAGGGTGCGAACGAGGTGCGCATCGTCGCCGCTTCGGGCGCGGCCGCCGAATACACCGAGGGGCTCGAGATCTCCCTCGACCCGGCACGGGAGACCGGCGTCGGGCCGAGCGCGCTGGCGCTGCGCGAGCGGCGCACGGTCGTCGTGGATGATTTCCTCGCCGACCCTCGGGTCGCGCACTGGCACGCCAAGGCGGCGCGGTTCGGACTGCGCTCGTCCGCCGCCACGCCAGTGATGGTCGGAGGCCGCGCGATGGCCGTGGTCAACTTCTACGCCGCCGAGACCGGCGCATTCGGCCCCGAGTTGCTCGCGCTGCTCGACGAGGCGACGCGCGCGCTCGCGCTTGCCTGCGAGGCCGGCCATGCGACGCGCGAGCGCGACGACGAGCGCAGCAGGCGCGAGGAGGTCGAGGACCGCTTCCGGCGCATCTTCGACGCTTCGCCCTTGCCGATGCAGGTGCACTCCGCGGCCGATCGCGCGCTGGTCGCAGTCAACCGCGCGCACGTGGCGCTGTTCGGCTATGCGCTCGAGGAGATCGCCGGGCCCGACGCATGGTTCGAACGCGCCTATCCGGATCCCGCGTTCCGCGCGCGCATCCGCTCGCACTGGGAAGCCGACGTCGCACAGGCCCTCGACGTTCAGGGCACGCGCCATTCGCCCGAGATCGCGCTGCGCTGCCGCGACGGCTCCGAGCGGCTGGTCGTCGGCCACATGACCGCGGCGGGCGAGGACGTCATCGTCACCTGGACCGACATGACCTCCGTGCGCCGCAGCGAAGAGGCCTTGCGCGACAGCGAGCGGCGCTTCCGCGGCATGGTCGAGCAGATGGTCGCCGGCTTCTACGTCTCGCAGGACCACCGCATCGTGTACGCGAATCCTCGCTACGCAGCGATGGTCGGCGAGGAGCCCGAGTCGCTGGTCGGCCGCGACCCGTTCGACTTCGTCGAGCCCGATTCCCTCGGGCCAGTGGTCGACGGCCGCGCGCGCCTCAAGGCCGGCGAGAAGAACGTCTCCTACACCAGCCGCGTGCGGCGCCGCGACGGCACGACGATCGTGGTGCGAGCGATGATCGCCTCCGGCACCTGGGCCGGGCGTCCGGCGCTGTTCGCGGTGCTCGAGGACGTCAGCGAGCGCAATCGCGCCGAGCAGCGGGCGTCCGACTACCTGCGGCGGCTGGAGTCCGCGATCCAGGGCACGCTGCAGGCGGTGGCGCGCATGGTGGACCTGCGCGACCCGTACACCGCCGGCCACGAGCGGCGCGTCGGCCTCGTGTCGGCGGACATCGCGCGCGAGATGGGCTGGTCCGAGGAGCGTTGCCACGCGGTCGAGCTGGTCGGGCTGGTGCACGACATCGGCAAGGTGGCGGTGCCGGCCGAGATCCTGTCGAAGCCGACGCGCCTCACGCCCACCGAGTACGACCTCATCAAGAACCACGCGCAGGCCGGCTACGAGATCCTGAAGGACGTGCAGTTCGACGGCCTGCCGGTGGCCGACATCATCCGCCAGCACCACGAGCGCCTGGACGGCAGCGGCTACCCGCGCGGCTTGAAGGAGGGCGAGATCCTGCCCGAGGCGCGCATCCTCGCGGTGGCCGACGTGCTCGAGTCGATGGCCTCGCACCGGCCGTATCGCCCCGCGCTCGGCCTGGACGCGGCGCTGGCCGAGCTCGAGAAGGGCCGCGGGCGCCTCTACGACGCCGCGGTCGTGGACGCCGTGGTGCGCATGGTGCGCGAGCGCGGCTACCGCCTGCCGGCCTGATCCGGGCGGCCCCGGCATGCGATGATGGATCGCATGGACGACCTGGACGAGCCGGCCGCGCGGCGCCGCTCGCGGCGCTGGCCGCGGCTGGGGCGGCTCGCGCGCGTGCTGGCGCCCTCGCTCGCCACGCTGGTGCTGATCGGGCTGCTGGTCTTCACGATCTTCTTCACCGAGGCCGACTGGGCGTGGATCGCGTTCCTCTCGGGCGTGCTGTTCGCCGCCGTGCTGTCGCTGGTCAGCGCATCGTGGAAGAGCGCCTGGCGCATCGCGCGGCGCACCGCGCAGGTCGCGCGCTTCAAGGAGCTCTACGCCGAGGAGCGCGCGCAGCACGCGCGCACGCGCGAGCAGCTCGAGCGCGCGCTCGCGCAGCATCGAGGGGACGCGGCGAGGGTGGCGCGCGGCGACGCCTCGTCCGAGCGCGCGCAGGTCGCGCAGAGCCTGCTCGGCACGCTGGAGCTCGAGCTGCACGAGGTGGTGTTCCTCGTCGACCGCGACCTGCGCTACCGCTTCCACACGCGCGGTTTCGCGGACTGGGCGCGCGCGCAGCCGGTGCGCATCGACGGCCACCCGGTCGAGGAGCCGCTGCGCCCGCACG
Source organism: uncultured Enterobacteriaceae bacterium (assembly GCA_964617355.1). GTDB lineage: Bacteria > Pseudomonadota > Gammaproteobacteria > Burkholderiales > SG8-39 > CAZTDU01. The sequence goes on along the minus strand of CAZTXP010000137.1, from coordinate 12,243 downwards.
TGGCCGCGGCGCTGAAGGGGCCGCTCGCCACCGCGCTGCTCGGCAAGCCCGCCGTCGTGGAGCTCGAGGACGTGCACCCGGACTTCGCCGGGCGGCGGTGGCGCCTGCGCTGCGTGCCGCACTACGGCCGGCCGCAGGAGATCACGGGCGTGCTGGCGCACATCGACGAGATCGACCCCATGCACGAGGAGGGGCAGGATGCCTACGTCGACTCGATCACCGAGGAGTTGACCGGCTGGGACGACCCCGAGGCGCGCGTGCGCCGCGCGATCCAGTCGGACGGCTTCGACCTCTACGCGCAGGACATCGTCGCGCTCGCCGACGGCACGGCGCCCGCGCGTCTGCAGGAAGTGCTGATCCGCATGCGCGACGAGGAGGAGAACATGCTGCCGCCCGGCGCGTTCCTGCCGATCGTGGAACGCTGCGGCCTGATGCCGGAGCTCGATCGCCACGTGGTGAGGAAGGCGCTCGCGATGCGCCCGCCCGAGTCGCCGCGCTGGGGCGAGGCGGGGATGCTGTGCATCAACCTGTCGCGCGACACGCTGCGCGACACCGGGTTCGCGCGCGACGTCGCCGAGGCATTGCGGGCGTCGGGCCTGCCGCCGGAGCGCCTGTGCTTCGAGTTCGAGGACGCCGACGTGCAGGCCGTGCTCGCCGACGCGACGCGCCTGTCGCGCGAGCTGCAGGAGATCGGCTGCCGGCGCAGCCTAGACGGCTTCGGTTCCTCGCGCGTCGCCTTCGAGCACCTGCAGAAGGTGCCGGTGGACTTCGTCAAGATCGACGGCCGCATCGTCTTCGAGATCGGCCGCGACGCGCTGGCGCTCGCCAAGGTGAACGCGATCCAGCGCCTTTGCCGCACGATCGGCGTGCGCACCGTCGCCGAGCAGGTCGAGAGCGACGCCACGCTGGAGGCCCTGCGCAAGGCAGGCGTCGACTACGCGCAGGGATTCGGCATCGCGCGGCCGAAGCCGCTCGCGGGGCCGTGACGCGGCCCTATTCGCTGCGCAGCGCCTCGAGCGGATCCAGCCGGGCCGCCTGCCGGGCGGGCAGGACGCCCGCCACCAGCCCCACCCCGACCGCGACGCCCTCGGCGAGCGTGGCATAGAACACCGAGACCTGCACCGGCAGCGCCGGCACGAGGAGCTTCGCGAGGCCGGCGATGCCCCAGCCCGCGGCCAGGCCGGCGAGCCCGCCGACCGCGGCGAGCAGCGCGGCCTCCGCGAGGAACAGCACGAGCACGCGCCGGCGCGTGGCGCCGATCGCGCGCAACAGGCCGATCTCGGAGGTGCGCTCGGCGACCGAGATGGTGAGGATGGTGAGGATGCCGACGCCGCCCACGACCAGCGAGATCGCGCCGATCGCGGCCACCGCGAAGGTGATCGCGTCCAGCAGCGTGCCGAACACCTCGAGCATCTTCTGCTGCGGCGTGACGGTGAAGTCCTCGGCGCCGTGGCGCGCGACGAGGATCCGCTTCAGTCCCGCCTCGACCTCGGCCACGGGCGCGGTCGGTTCGTAGGCGACGTGGATCTCGACGAGGCTTTCGCGGTTGAACATGTCGAGCGCGCGCGCCGCCGGGAAGAACACCGTGTCGTCGAGGTCGAAGCCGAGGACCTGGCCCTTCGATTCCATCACGCCGACCACGCGGTAGCGCTCGCCACCGATGCGCACGCGCGCGCCGAGCGGATTTTCGCCGCCGAAGAGCTCGCGGGCGACCTTCGAGCCGAGCACCACGAAGGCGCGCGCGGCGCGCGGGTCGTCCTGCGGCAGGAACTCGCCGCTCGACACCCGCATGCTGAGCGCGCGCGCGAAGTCCGGGCCGACGCCGTAGAGCGTGACGCGGCGGCTGCGGCCGTTCCAGTTGACCTCGCCGTTGCCTTGCACCATCGGATCACTGGCCAGCACGTGCGGCGCCCTCTTCAAGGCGATCGCGTCGTCGATGGTGAGCGGGCGGATGGTGTTCACCGCGCCCAGCGACGCGCCATGCGTCTGGATCCGGCCCGGCGTCACGGTGATGAGGTTGGTGCCGAACTGCGTGAACTCCGCGATCACGAAGCGGTGCAGGCCCTCGCCGATCGCGGTGAGCAGGATCACCGCGGCGACGCCGATCGCGATGCCGAGCGCGGTCAGCGATGAGCGCAGCCGGTGCGCGGCCACCGTGGCCCAGGTGAAGCGCAGCGCGTCGGCGAGCCGCATCGTCAGCGCCTCGAGAGCGCCTGCACCGGGTCGAGCTGCGCGGCGCGGCGCGAGGGCGCCACCGCGAACACGACCGAGGTCGCGATGGCGATGGCCGGCGCGGCGAGGAGCGCCCACAGCGGCGCGCCGAACGGGATCGCCGGGTAGACCTGCGACACCGCCATCTCGGCGGCCTTGCCCGCGGCGATGCCCACGGCCGCGCCGCCGAGCGCGAGCATCACGGCTTCCGCGAAGAACGCGAGCCGCACCTGCGCGCCGGTCGCGCCGAGCGCCTTCAGGAGGCCGATCTCCGCGCGGCGCTGCGTGACGCTGATGAGCATCACGTTCATGACGAGGATGCCGGCCACGGTGAGGCTGATCGCGGCGATGCCGCCCACCGCGAGTGTCAGCGCGCCGAGGATGCGGTCGAAGGTGGCGAGGATCGCGTCCTGCGTGATGACGGTGACGTCGCGCTCGCCTTCGTGCCGCAGGCGCAGGATCTCCTCGATGTCCGCCTTTGCCGCCGGGATCTGCTCGCGGCTCTTCGCTTCGGCGAGGATGCGGAACAGGGACTCGGTGTTGAACAGCGCCTGCGCCGCCGCCACCGGCACGATCACCACCTCGTCGGTGTTGAAGCCGAGCGACTCGCCCTGGCGCGCGAGCACGCCGACCACGCGGAAGCGCCGGTCGCCGATGCGCACCCATTCCCCGAGCGGGCTGCGCGTGCCGAAGAGCTCGGCGACCACCGTGGCGCCGATCACGCATACCGGCGCCGCGTGCCGCGGGTCGCCCTCGGGCAGGAACTGGCCCTGCGCGAGCTCCATCGAGCGGATCTCCTTCAGCGCGGCGGTGGAGCCGAGCACCGGCGTCTCGCGGTGGCGCGAGCCGCTCCTCGCGTCCCCGGCACCGACGATCAGCGGCGCGAAGCGGCGGATCGCGTGGCTGCGAGAGATCGCGAGCGCGTCCTCCAGCGTGACGTCGCGCGGCGTCTTGCCGAGCAGCACGCCGGGCATCGCGCCCGCGGTCTCGCTGCGGCCGGGCAGGACGATGACGAGGTTGGTGCCCAGCGACCCGAACTGGTCGACCACGTAGCGGCGCGCGCCTTCGCCGATCGCGCTCACCGCGATCACCGCGGCGACGCCGATGCCCATCGCGAGCAGGATGAGGAACGTGCGCGTGCGGTAGCCGGCGAGCACGCCCCAGGCGAAGCGCACGAGATCGGCGGGGCGCATCAGGCCCTCGCCCCGGGCGCTGCCGGATCGCGCTCGTCCCTGTCGAGCGCGCCGTCCACCATGCGCAGCCGCCGGTGCGCGCGCGCGCCGACCTCGGGGTCGTGCGTGACGACGACCAGCGTGCCGCCGCCCTCGTGCACGCGCTCCAGCAGCGCGAGCACCTCCTGCCCGGTGTGGCGATCGAGGTTGCCGGTGGGCTCGTCGGCGAGCAGGACCGAGGGCCCCATCGACAGCGCGCGCGCGATCGCGACGCGCTGGCACTGGCCGCCGGAGAGCTCGTTCGGGCGGTGCTTCCCGCGGTTCTCCAGTCCGTACTCGACGAGCAGCCGGCCGACACGCTTCTCGCGCTCGGCCGGCTCGATGCCTGCGAGCACCATGGGCAGGGCGATGTTCTCCTCGGCGCTGAGGCGCGGCACGAGATGGAAGAACTGGAACACGAAGCCGAGCTTCTCGCGCCGCACGCGCGCGAGTTCGTCGTCCGGCAGCGCGGTGACGTCACGCCCGTCGAGCGCGTAGCGCCCCGCGTTGGGCCGGTCGAGCAGGCCGATGACGTTCAGCAGCGTCGACTTGCCCGAGCCCGAAGGACCCATGATCGAGACGTACTCGCCGGCGCCGATCTCGAGGTCCAGACCGCGCAGCGCCTGCACCTCCTCGCCGCCGACGCGGAATACCCGCCGGATGCCGGAGAGCGAGATCACGGGGCGGGCTTCTTCGCGTCCTCGACGGCAGCGGCGCCGGCCTTCACTCCTGCTCGCTCGAGCGACGTGACCACCTTGGACCCTCGCTCCAGGCCCTTCAGGATCTCGGTGAATTCCCAGTTGGAGAGGCCGGCCTCGACGCGCTGCTCGGCGAGCCGGCCGTCGGCACCGAGCACGAGCACGCGGCCGCCGGGCATCAGCGCCGGCGTCGGGATGCGCACCGCGCCGTCCCTGGCCTGCACGATTACCTCGACATCGGCGCTGTAGCCGACCAGGAGGTGGCGCGCATCGGCGGGGCCCTCGAAGTCCACCTCGACTTCCACCGTGCGCGCCTGCTTCTCGATCGCGAGCACGTACGGCGCGATGCGCCTCAGCTTGCCCGGGAAGGGCTTGCCGCGATAGGCGTCGAGCGTGATGCGCGCCGGCATGCCGAGCTTCAGCTGCGCGGCGTCGACCTCGTCGATCGGCGCGCTCACGTAGAGGCAGGAGTCGTCGATCAGGTCCACCGCGGGCAGCGTCGGGATGCCGGGCGGCGAGGGCGTGAGGAATTCGCCGACCTCGCCGTTCACCTCGGCGACGATGCCGTCGAAGGGCGCGGTGACGAACGTGCGCGCCGTGTCGGCACGCGACGCCGTGATGCGGGCCGCGGCCTCGGTCTCCTGCGCGCGCGCGGTGTCGCAGGCGGCGCGCCGCGCCTTGGCGTCGCTCTCGGCGCGGTCCACGCGGTCCTCGGACACGAAGCCCTTGTCTCGCAGCTGGCGCTGGCGCGCAGCCTCGCGCTCGGCGTTGCCCGCCACCAGGCAGGCCTCGGTCGTGCGGTGGCGCGACGACAGCAACTGCTCTCGCGCCACGACTTCGCGCGCGGCGAGGTCGTCGTTCCACAGCGCGAGCAGCAGCTGGCCGCGCTTCACGCGGTCGCCTTTCTTCACTTCTAGCTTGTCGATGCGGCCGCCCAGGGGCGGCGCGAGTTTCGCGCGGCGGCAGGCGGTGACCGATCCCGCGCGCGTGTTGGCCACGGTCGCCTCGACGCGACCGGCATCCGCCGTCGCCACGGCGACCGCGACCGGGACCGGCCGCGTCGCGCGCCACGCGAGCGCGGCGACGACGGCGAGGGCCGCCAAGAGAACCAGCCATCGCAGGCTCGCGGCGCCCCGGTCGCGGGTCGGCAGGGGTCGGCAGCCGCGCAAGGGGTCGCGAACGGGGGAAGGCTTCATCGCCGCTCAGCGGGGCGGGGCCGGTCGGCGCGGCGGGGTGCGCTCCGGCTCCCATCCGCGCTCCCATTGCGAGCTTGGGTCGTCCCACGCGAAGCCGAGGTCGACGCCGCCGCGGGCCGGGACCTGCACGAGGCGCACCTGCGACCGTCCGTTCCACGTCGCGGCGACGGTGTAGCGGCCAGGCGCGAGGCGCAGCCAGCACCACGGCCCGTCGCTCGTCACGCGCGCCACCTCGGCCTTCGATGCGTCCGCGACCACGACCTGCACGTCCGAGATGAAGCCGCCGCTGCCCTTCGCGGCGAATGCGAGGCGCAGGTTGTAGTCGGCGTGCTGCATCAGCATCTCGTTGCGCTCGTCCTCGCCGATGCCGCCGTGGAGGACGGGCACGGCATCGGCGGCGCGCGCGCCGGGCGCGGCCAGCAGGACCGCGAGTAGGATCGTCCGGAATGCGTGCATGGTCATTCCCCTGGAGTACACGACGACAGCCTATCTCGCCCAGCGCAGGATCTGCGGTGGATTGCGCGGCACGGGTGGCGGCGTCTCTCGCGGCGTGCCGACGACGATCGGCGCCACCGCGGCGTGGGTGAAGGGGATGCCGAGCTCGCGCTTCACCTCGGGCGCGTTGAGCACCGGCACCGCGAGGCCGATGCAGCAGGTGCCCAGCCCGCGCGCCGCGGCCTCGGTCATCAGGTTGCCGGCCGCGAGCCAGCAATCGGCTTCCGCGAAGCGCGAGTCTTCCGAGCGGCAGACGACGACCAGCGTGCCGGCGTCGTGGAACAGGTTGAACGCGGGGTCGTCCAGCCGCGACGGGTGATCGTGCCGCGACGGCCCGGCCGAGCCCCAGCCCACCGCGACTTCGGGTTCGTCCTGCATCGCCTTCGCGCGCTCGGAGAGGCGCTGCAGCGTCGCGCGGTCCTGCACGACGACGAACGCCCAGGGCTCGCGGTGCATCGCGGTCGGCGCGCGCACCGCGGCATCGAGCAATTCGAGGATCAACGTCTCGCCCGGACGCTCGGGCGTGTAGGCGCGCACCGAGCGCCGGGACCGGATGGCATCGAGAACCATGGCATCTGGCCTCCGTGGATGACGCTCGCACGATGCAACGCGGCGGCCCTCGGCTGCTTGATCGGCGTCAAGCGCATCGCCCGGCGCGGCGCCGGGGCCGCGCTACTGGCCGGGCACGACGATCTGCACGTGGTCGCGGCTGACGTTCAGGAACGGCGCGGAGACGAGCTGGCGCCCGCCGGGCTCGAGCTCCCAGACCTCGGCATCGACCACGGCGATGAACTCCTTCGCCTCGGTCATGAAGTCGGTGACGCGCGCGCCGGGAATCAGGTCGATGTATCCCTTGATCCGGTACGAGCCGGTGAGGAGCGTGACGCGCGTGCGGTTCTGGTTCTCGGGACGTTCCATGGCAGGCCTCCGTTGCGTCGATGATACCGCCGGGCGCCTACAATCGCGTCGTGAAGCTCACCTTCCACGGCGCCGCCGGCGAAGTCACCGGCTCGTGCTTCCACGTCGAGGCGCCCGGCTGCGAATTCCTGCTCGACTGCGGCATGTTCCAGGGTGGGCGCAGCGGCGCGCGGCGCAATGCCGCGAAGTGGCGCTTTCGTCCCGAGGCGCTGCGCTTCGTGCTGCTGTCGCACGCCCATATCGACCACTCGGGGTTGCTGCCGCGCCTCGTCGCCTCGGGCTTCCGCGGGCGCATCCATTGCACGCCGGCGACCGCCGACCTGCTGGGCGTGATGCTCCCGGACAGCGCCTACCTGCAGGAGAAGGAGGCCGAGCGCAACGGCCATCCGCCCGTGTACACCGTCGAGCAGGCCCGCCGCGCGCTGCGCCAGCTCGATCCGGTGGACACCGGCGTCGAGTTCGCGCCGGGGGAGGGCGTGCGCGCCATCCTGCACGAGGCCGGTCACATCCTCGGCTCGGCGATCGTCGAGGTGCGCGCGGGCGGACGCACGCTGGTCTACTCCGGCGACCTCGGCCAGCCGGGGCACCCGATGATGCCCGCGCCCGCGCCGGTGCGCGCCGCCGACCTGTTGCTGATCGAATCCACCTATGGCGACCGGCTGCACAAGAGCCACGTGCAGACGCTCGACGAATTCGCCTTCGTGCTCAACGACACCCTCGCCAGCCGGCGCGGCAACGTCGTGATCCCGTCCTTCGCGGTCGGGCGCACGCAGGACATCCTCGCCGTCATCGCGGAGCTGCGCCAGCAGGGGCGCGTGCCGCCGATGGCGATCTACGTCGATTCGCCGATGGCCTCGGCGGCGACGCGCATCTCGGCGCGCCACGGCGTGGTGCCCCCGCTGGAGGGCGTGCGCTTCACCGAGTCGCTGGAGGACTCGATGCGCATCAACGGCGTGCGCGCGGGGGCGGTGATCATCTCGGCCAGCGGCATGTGCGAGGGCGGGCGCGTGAAGCACCACCTGCGCTACAACCTCGGCCGCCCGGAGTGCGCCATCGTGTTCGCCGGCTTCCAGGCCGCCGGCACGCTTGGCCGGCGCATCGTCGATGGCGCCAGGAGCGTGCGCATCTTCGGCGAATCGTATGCGGTGCGCGCCAAGGTGTTCACGATCGGCGGGCTGTCGGCGCACGCGGATCGCGATGCGTTGCTCGCGTGGGCGGGCCATTTCCGCGAGCCGCCCGGGCAGTGCTGGGTGGTGCACGGCGAGCCGCTGTCGGCGCTCGCGCTGCGCGATGCGCTCGTGCAGAAGCCCGGCTGGCGGGCCTCCGTGCCCGTGCCGGGCCAGCAGATCGACTGGTAACCCCCGGACGCCGGCGGAGCGCGAGGGGGCGGAGCCCCCTGGCTTCGTCTACCTCGGGCCCTTGGTGCCGAGCACCTGCTCGAGCCCCGGGGTGTCGAGGATGCGCACGTGCTTCTGCTGCACCTCGATCAGGCCGTCGTCCTGGAATTTCGAGAACAGGCGCGACACGGTCTCGAGCTTCAGGCCGAGGTAGCTGCCGATTTCCTCGCGCGTCATGCGCAGGTGGAAGTCCGAGGACGAGTAGCCGCGGCGCTGGAAGCGCTTGGAGAGGTTGAGCAGGAAGGTCGCGAGGCGCTCTTCCGCGCGCATCGAGCCCAGCAGCATCATCACGCCGCGGTCGCGCACGATCTCGCGCGACAGCACGCAGTGCAGGTTCCTCTGCAGCGCCGGGATCTCGCGCCCGATGTCCTCGATCAGCGAGAAGGGCATCACGCAGACCTCGCTGTCCTCGAGCGCCACGGCGTCGCCGTGGTGGCGGCCGGCGCCGATGCCGTCCATGCCGAGCAGTTCGCCCGCCATGTAGAAGCCGGTGACCTGCTCGCGGCCGTCGTCGTTCAGCAGCGTGGTCTTGAAGAAGCCGCTGCGGATCGCGTACACCGAGCTGAAGTCGTCGCCTGCGTTGAAGAGCGGCTCGCCGCGCTTGACTCGCCGGCGGGCGTACACCAGGCGCTCGACGCGCTGCAGTTCCTCCTCGTTGAAGCCGTTCGACAGGCAGAGTTCATGCAGGTTGCAGGCTGCGCACGTGACGGTGTGCTTGTGGAAGGCCTGCTTGCCGCGGGCGTTGGGCTCGAACTGGACGACGGTGGTGGGCATGGTGCGTGCTCTCCTGTGGCTCAGTGCGTGGCGCCCGCGCAGGCAGCAATTTCCTCGCGGACCCGGTTGAATTCGGTGCTCTTGTCGAAGAATCCGCGCGCGCCGAGCTCGCCGGCGAGCCGGCGGTAGTGCGACGCGGGGTAGTTGGTCAGCATGTAGACGGCGATGCCGGGGGCGCGTTCGCGCAGCGCGCGCAGCACGTCGATGCCGGATCCCCGGGCCAGCTTGAGGTCGAGCACCACGGCGTCCGGGTGCGTCTCGAGGATGCCCGCGATCGCGTCTTCGGCGTTGTCGGCGGTGCCGGCCGTCTGCGCCACGCCGGAGAGCATCGCCAGCAGGCGCTCTCGCACCAGCCGGGAGTCTTCAACCACGAAGACCCGCGGGGGCTTTGGCGTGACGGCTTGTTCCATGGCCGCCATCATGCCGGGCGTCCCTGCCGGCACCTATCGGCGGCGGCTGATTCGGAGGGTAGGAATCCTCCTACCCGCCGTCCTTATCCCCTTGTGCTATCCCTTGTTGTCCGCGAGGCCGTGCTCGAGCGCGTAGCGCACGAGGTCGGCGGTGCCGTGCAGGTTCATCTTCTGCAGGATGCGCGTCTTGTGCGTGCTCACGGTCTTCACCGAGAGGTTGAGGCGATCCGCGATCTCGGTGATGCCCTTGCCGTCCACTAGCTGGCGGAACACCTCGAACTCGCGATCCGAGAGCAGGGTGTGCGGTGCGGCGTCCTGCGCCGCGGGCGCGGCGACGAGGTGCGCGGCGACCGCCTCGGTGATGTGGACGCCGCCGGCGGCGATCTTGCGGATCGCGCCGACCAGCTGCGACGAGGCCGAGTCCTTGGTCAGGTATCCGGAGGCGCCCGCCTTCAGCGCGCGCGCCGCGTACTGCTGCTCGCCGTGCATCGAAAGGACGAGGATCTTCTGCTTCGGCTTCTCGAGCCGGACGCGCTTCACGAGGTCGATTCCCGACAGGCCGGGCATCGACATGTCGAGCACGACGACGTCGAATTCGGCCGCCTTCACCTGCGCGAGCGCGTCGTCGCCATTGCCGGCCTCCGCCGCGACCTGGATGTCGGATGCGGCGCCGAGCAGCTGCTTGATGCCTTCGCGCACCAGCTGGTGGTCGTCGGCGAGCATCACGCGGATCACGGGGCCGCCTTCAGCGGGAAGCGCGCCGCGACGCGCGTGCCGCCGCGGGGCGCACGCGAGATCTGCACCGTGCCACCGAGGTAGAGCACGCGCTCGCGCATGCCCTTCAGGCCCAGCGACCGAGTGCCGGCGAGGCGGTCGTCGGGGATGCCGGCGCCGTCGTCCTCGATGTCCACGCGCAGGCCGTCGGGCTCGCGCGCGACCACCACCCACGCATGCGTCGCGCGCGCGTGCTTGCCGATGTTGGTGAGCGACTCCTGCAGCACGCGGTAGACCGCGGTGGCGACGGATTTCTCGAGTTCGTCCAGCGAGCCGTCGCGCGGCATGTCGAGGCGGCAATCGACGCCGCTCCTCTCGGCGAAGTCGTCCACCAGCCACGCGGCGGCGTCCGCGAGGCCGAGGTCGTCGAGCATCAGCGGGCGCAGCTCGGCCGAGATGCGGCGCATCGAGCCGACGGTGTGGTCGAGGAGCTCGGACACGCCGGCGACCTTGCCGGCGAGCTCGGTCTCGGCGGCGGGCACGCGTTCGCGGATCCAGGCCACGTCCATCTTCAGCGCGGTGAGCAGTTGCCCCAGCTCGTCGTGCAGTTCGCGGCCGATGAGGGTCTTCTCCTCCTCGCGGGCCTCGAGCACCCGCGCCGAGAGCTCGCGCAGTTCCGCCTGCCGCTCGGCGGCGGCCGCCTCGTACTCGTGGCGGCGCGTGATATCGCGCAGGATCACGGTGTAGTAGGGCCGCCCGGACTCCTCGACGCGCGAGATCGAGGCCTCGATCGGGAATTCGCTGCCGTCGCCGGGGCGCACTGCCCAGAGCACGGTCTGGTCGCCCATGCGGCGCGTGGTCTCGCCGGTGTTGCCGAAGCGCTGCACGTGGCCCTTGTGCGCCGCGCGATAGCGCCCGGGCACCAGCAGGTCGAGCGGCCGGCCGAGCATGTCCTCGCGCCGGCAGCGGAACATGCTTTCGGCGGCGCGGTTGAAGAGCACGATGTCCTGCGCGTCGTCCACCGTGATGATGGCGTCCATCGCCGAGTCGAGGATCGCGGCCAGGCGCGCCTGCGAGGCGTCGAGCGCGGCGCGCGCCTCGGCCTCGCGCGCCTCGGCCCGCATGCCCTGGCGCACGAAGGCGAAAAGGCCTACTCCGAGCACGGACAGGTCGACCACGAAATCCAGTGCCGGCAGCCATGGATGCTCGCCATGCAGGGTCAGCGCGGCGACGTTCAGCACCACGACGCCGGCCGCCGCCGCGATCGCGGCCCCGGTTGCGCGGGGGTCGAGGAGGGCCATCAGGACAAGTTGATATGGATCAAGTGTCGGGACGCGGAGCAGGGCATATTGCGCCAGCAAACATGGGCACCATGAATTTCCCGGCCACGAACCTCGTCATCGACCCGGAGCTGATCCGCAAGTACGACATCAGCGGGCCGCGCTACACCTCGTACCCGACCGCCGACCGCTTCGTCGAGGCGTTCGGAGAATCGGACCTGCGGCACTGGATCGGCAAGCGCAACATCGGCGGCATCAAGCAGCCGCTGTCGGTGTACGTGCACCTGCCGTTCTGCGACACGATCTGCTACTACTGCGGCTGCAACAAGGTCGTCACGCGAGACCACGGACGATCCGCGAAGTATATCAAGTACCTAGCGAAGGAACTCGCGCTCTACGCCTCGCAGCTCGGGCCCGACCGCCGTGTCTGCCAGATGCATTTCGGCGGCGGCACGCCCACGTTCCTCACGCCCGACGAACTGCGCACGCTCACCTCGGTGCTGTGGTCGCACCTCGAGCGCCAGGACGACTGCGAGTGCTCGATCGAGGTCGATCCGAGGAAGGTCGAGCCCGGCCGCATGAAGCTCTTGGGCGAGCTCGGCTTCAACCGCATGTCGGTGGGCGTGCAGGACTTCGACGCCGACGTGCAGCAGGCGGTGCACCGCATCCAGTCCGAGGACGAGACCCGCCGCGTGATCGACGAAGGGCGCGCGAACGGCTTTCGTTCGGTGAACCTCGACCTGATCTACGGCTTGCCGAAGCAGACGCTCGCGAGCTTCAACCGGACCCTGGATCGCGTGCTCGAGATCTCGCCCGACCGCGTCGCGCTCTACAGCTACGCGCACCTGCCCTCGCTCTTCACGCCGCAGCGCCGCATCATGGAAGCCGACCTGCCGCGCCCGGACGAGAAGCTCGCGATCCTCACCACGTCGATCGAGC
>CAZTXP010000136.1:0-28674 GCA_964617355.1 uncultured Enterobacteriaceae bacterium | reverse complement strand
AGGACCGCCACCGCGAGCGGCAGCAGGCCCTCCTTCGCGCGCGCGGAGAGGGCGGCGTCGATGATGTCCTCGGCGGCCTCGAGCCCGAGGCTCGAGCGCACGTGCTTCAGGTGCTCTCCCATCGCGGTTCCTTCAGGTCGGCAGTTCGGAGGCCGTCACCTCGGCCTTCAGGCCGGCGGCCTCGGCGTTGGCGAAGTTCAGCTCCACCTTGATGCCGTTCGGGTCGAAGAGGAAGAGCTGGTAGAGGCCCTGGTCGTTCACCTGCCGCTCCTTGAACGCCACGCCCTCGGCGCGCAGGTGCGCGAGCATCTCGCGCAGCCCCGTGCAGCGGAAGGCGACGTGGTCGATCGCGCCGCTGCCCTCGGTGGCGTCGGTCTGCTGGCCGACGTAGCGCCTGCGGTTCTCGCTGGTGTTCGCGCCGCCCTCGGTGACGTGCACGACGTCGTGGTCGCCGAGGTACAGCCACTGCACCGGGAACTTGAAGTCCGGCGTGAAGCCGGCGCGCATGCCGAGCACGCGCACGTACCACTCGACGGTCCTGGCGATGTCCGCGGTCTGGATCAGCACGTGCTCGATGTGCGAGAGCGGCATGGCGGCCTCAGAAGACGATGACCCCGCGAGCATTCCTGCCGGCCTCGAGATCCGCGAACGCCTGCGGCGCCTCGTCGATGCTGTAGCGCTTGGTCACCAGTTCGTCGAGCTTCAGGCGCCCGGCCTTGTAGAGGCCCAGCATGCGCGGGAAATCCACGCTCGGCACGCAGGAGCCGTAGTAGCTGCCGGTGAGCGTCTTCTCCTCGAACACCAGCGTGCGCTGCACGACGCCGGTGATGTCGGTGGCGCGCGCCACGCCGACGATCACCGCCTTGCCGCCGCGCGCCGTCGCCTTGTACGCGAGGCCGCCGAGCTCGCCGTTGCCGACGCATTCGAAGGCGTAGTCGGCGCCGCCGCCGGTGAGTTTCTTCAGCGCCTTGGTCGGATCCTCGCCCGGCTTGATCGTCAGCGTGTGCGTGGCACCGAAGGCCTTGGCGGTGGCGAGCTTCGCTTCGTTGGTGTCGACCGCGACGATCTGCACCGCGCCGGCGATCGCCGCGCCCTGCACCGCGTTCAGGCCGACGCCGCCGCAGCCGAAGACCACGACGACCGAGCCCGCCTCGACGCGCGCGGTGTTCAGCACCGCGCCGACGCCGGTGGTCACCGCGCAGCCGACCAGCGCCGCGCTCGCCGCCGGGATGGACGGGTCGATCTTCACGAGGTTCGACGCATCCATCACCGCGTACTCGGCCATCACGCCGCAGCCCGAGAAGATGTTCAGCGGGTTACCCGCCTTGTCCTTCACGCGCGGCGTGCCTTCGCTGGTGGTGACCAGCGCCTTGCCCTGGTCCACGCACAGCACCGGGCGACCGCCGGCGCAGAAGCGGCACTTGCCGCACATGTAGATGAACGACGGAATCACGAGGTCGCCGGGCGCGACGGTCGATACGCCGTCGCCGACCTCCACCACGGTGCCCGCGGCCTCGTGGCCGAGGATCAGCGGCGGCGGCAGCATCAGCGTGCCGTTGGTGGCCGAGAGGTCCGAGTGGCACACGCCGCAGGCACCCATCTTGATCAGCACCTCGCCGCGCTTCGGTGGGTCGAACACGACCTCCTCGACGACCACGGGCTTGTTCAGCTCGCGCGTGATGACGGCCTTGCCGGTGCGTGCCATGGTGCGACCTCCACGAAGGGGATGCGGCGAGTATAGCGCCGCGCCTCCTCACTTCGGCCCGAGCAGGCCGAGATCCTTGTCGCGCATCGACACCAGCAGCAATTCCCCGGAGGGCGACACGCGGAATTCGCCGTAGCGCGCCGGCTCGTAGAGCCGCGCCGTGCCTTCCTTGAAGAACCACGCATTGGTGGCGAACTTCACGCGCCCGGCGCGCACGCGGTACTTCAGCGCCGCCTCGTCGGGCGCGAGCGCGGTGCCGTCGTCCAGGCGCACGAAGCTGCCGACCTTGCGCGCGTCGACCTTCACCACGATGCGGCCGTCGGGCAGGTCCCTGTCGCGCCCGCGCCAGCGGCCGAAGGCATCGGTCTCGGCCTTGAAGCGCAGCGCCATGTAGTCGCCCTGCATCAGCGAGCGCGGATCCACCGGCGCGAGTTCGAGCAGCACCACGCGGCCGCTGGCGAGGTGCTCCTCGCGGCCGACGATGCCGAGGTTGATGCCGACCAGCAGCAGCACCGCCGCGCCGGCGGCAAGCCATTCGCGCCAGGTCCTATGCATGGTTCGCCTCCTCCGCCTTCGGCCACCAGATGCGCATCGCGAAGCGCAGCGCCAGCAGCGCCACGCCCGCCGCCGCGAGCAGCGCCGATTTCTCGAGCAGCGTGACCTGCAGCGCGTAGTAGTAGTGCGACAGGTAGCCGACCAGCGCGGCGATGCCGAGCCCGGCCAGCACGCGGTTGCCGTTCGCGTAGCCGACCACGAGCACCGCGACCGCGGGCCCGACGCCCGGCGCCTTCAGCGATACCGCGGCGAGGATCGCCGCGCCGGCGAGCGCGACGCGGCCCTGCGGCGAGCCCATCGCGAGCCCCTCGCGCCGCAGCAGCATCAGCGCGGCGGCGAACAGCACCGCGCCGGACGCCGCGGCGCCGACCCAGCCGAGGAATTCGCCCGGCCACTCGCGATGCCCGCGGGCGCCGATCCACACCAGCCACATCGGCCCGAACAGCACGCAGGTCTGCAGCGTCGCGCACGCGAGGCCCCAGCCACCGGCGCGCAGCACGCTGCCCGAGCGCTCGAAGCGGAACTCGTTCATCCATGCCGCGACGAATGCGGCGCTCACCGCCGCCGGCGCGAGCGGCGAGAGCCCGAGGTCGCTCATCGCGATCGTCGCGGCGACGGCGCCGCCCCACGCCGACAGCACGCGATGCACCACGCTCGGCACCAGCCAGAACAGCACCGCCTGCTGCACGGCGACGATCAGCGCGATCGACAGCCGCGATTCGCCGAAGATGCGCGAGAAGCCGTAGGTCAGCATCACCTGCCCGGCGAGGCTGACCGCGAGGCCCATCTGCGACAGGAAGTCGTTCTTCGGGCCGGCGCGCAGCATCAGCGCCGCACCGCCGCAGACCAGCGCGCCGACGAGGATCGAGGCGCCGGCGTTCTTCATCA
Source organism: uncultured Enterobacteriaceae bacterium (assembly GCA_964617355.1). GTDB lineage: Bacteria > Pseudomonadota > Gammaproteobacteria > Burkholderiales > SG8-39 > CAZTDU01. Next base: position 25,526 of record CAZTXP010000136.1, on the reverse strand, counting down.
CCACCGCGAAGCCGACGCCGACGAAGCCGAGCAGGAACAGCGCGCCCATCCAGCCGGCGATGCCGAGCATCACGCGCACGTACCACGGGCTGCGGTCCGTGTCCGCGGCCGGCAGTTCGCCCGAGGCGAGCCCCGCGGCCTGGAGCCGCTCCCACAGCTGCTGTCGTTCAATGGCGATCATTCGCCCTCCTCCAGCGCGACCTTGCGCAGCCACCAGCCGGCCGCCGCGGCCATCGCGATCACCGCGTTGCCGATCAGGAAGAGACCCCCCGCCTCGGCTCGCGTATCGAGCAGCGCGCGCGCAAGCAGCGTGGTGACCACGACGATCACCGACAGCGCGCCGCCGGCGAGCATGAAGAGGTCCTTGCGACGGTGCCGGTACCAGAACCACGCCGCCGCGCACCACGCCGCCCACGCGAGGATGCCGCCGCCCTGGAAGATCTTCGAGCCGAAGACGTCCATCACGCCGAGCGCGCAGGCGACGCCGCCGCTCGCCGTGGCGACCACGCGCGCCGACCAGCGCTCCTGCATCCACGGCGCACCGCGCGCCGCGAGCGCCTCCCAGAGCGCCAGCGCCGTGGCGTCGATGCCGAACACGATCCAGAGCTGCTCGCGCACGCCGAAGATCACGCCGAAGAAGCCGAGCGAGGCCTGGAAGTACAGGATCGCCGCGACGTTGGCGAGCGCCAGCACCAGCAACCACAGCACCGGCAGGCGCGCCGCCAACGCGAAGGGCACGACCGCCGCCGCCCACAGCGCGAACAACTCCCAGGGATCCGCGCCGGTCTGGTAGGTCTGCCCGACGAGCGCCATCAGCACGCCGATCGCGATCGACGCGGCGAAAAGGCAGGCCTTGCCCGCGGCGCGCTCGAGACCCAGCCGCCACGCGCCCGCCACCGCGCCCGCGAACACAAGTTCCACCATCGCGAAGCGTGCCCAGCGCCCGAGCTCTTCCCAGTTGTAGGCGATGAAGAACACCAGCGCCACCGACAGGAACGCGCTCGCGCCCCAGAGCAGCAGACGGTCGAGGAAGGCACGCCAGCGCGCCGCGGTCGGCAGCGCGCCGCCCGCCTCCAGCGCCTCGCGCAGCCGCCCCGGCTCGAGGCGCCCCTGCGCGGCCCAGTCGAGGATCTCGTCCCGTGCGTGGATCATTTCCCGGCTCCGTTTCCGTCCGAACGCCCGCCCATCTCGCGCATCAGCCGCGTCGCCATCCAGATCACGAACAGCACGCCGAGGACCAGCACGCCCCAGAGCACGTTCTTGCGTCCCTCGGGCGACTCGACGTAGGCCTGCACCGAATCCGCGGGCGCCTTGGGCGCCACCGTCGCCACGGCAGGATTCGCCGCCATCGGGCCGAGGCGCGCCTCGGCGACCTCGAGCGGCGCACCCTCGCGATGGCCCGGCAGCACCGTGCCGACCGGCAGCGCCGCGGATGCGGCGGCGCGACTGCCGGCGAGCAGCACGAAGGGGCCTGCGCCGCGCGCGGCGAACACGACCTCGTGCGGGATCCAGCCCAGCTTCAGGCCGAGCTCGCCGGCGCCGAGGCCGCCGGAGCGCGCATCCACGCGCACCATCCAGAAGCGGTCGGCGTTGGCGGCGAAGGCGATCTCGGGGCTGGCCATCTCGCCGCCGTCCTTCGCGAGCCGATACGCGACCGTGCTCGCCACCGGCCGCCACGGCGCGTCGCCGCGCTCGCGCGAGAACACCTGCACCGGCGCCACCGCATTCACCTGCGGCAGCGCGAAGCGCAGGCGGTCCACAGGAAACACGCCGCCGGTGTCGAACAGGTACTCGTGCTTCTTCTCGGCATCGGCGCGGCCGGTGATCGCGATCGAGGCGCGCGGCGTCTCGGGCGTCGCCGGCTGCAGCAGCACGCTCGCCGAGCGCAGCGCGAAGCCCGCGGGCACGCCTCGGAACGCGAGGCGCAGGTACTTCGCGCGCAGCGGCGAGAGTTCGACGCGCTTCTGCTCCAGGCGCTCGCCACCGTGCTCGAGCAGCACCACCGGCGCCTGCGCGGCGACGAGGCTCCAGCGCTTCAGGTCCTCGCTCGCCTCCACGGTGGCGCTGCCGGTGAAGCCGGCGGGCGCCTCCCAATCGAACACGAGGGCCTCGCCGGCGCGCGCCAGCGCCGGCAGTTCCGCGAGGTAGCCGATCAGCTTGCGCCCGCCGGGCGCCGCCTTGCCGTCCGAATGGACCTGCACCACCGTGCCGGCGGCATTGCGCTCGATGCGCAGCGACAAGCCCTCCATGCCCTTCTCCTCGTCGCCATGCAGCGGGAAGAGCTTCGCCGGCACCGCGTCGCGCGCGGGCGCGCCCGCGCCGCTCGACTGCACGATCGAGAAGGGCACGAATTCGCCCGCGGCATTCGCGACCCGCAGGTCGGCGAGGCCGCGCTTCTGGCTCGCGCGATACACGCCTTCGGACGCAGCGACGCGGTAGTGCGAAGCGCCGGCCGGCGCGGCGATCGTCGCCGACTGCGCGAAGTCCGCGGGGCGCTCGTCGGCGGCGCGCGCGGCGCCCACGAGCAGCGCAAGGAGCAGGACGGACGGTGCGAGGTTCTTCATTGCGCTTCCTCCTTGCGCTTCGCCTCGGGCGGGAACGGCGAGAAGTAGCCGATCACCAGCAGCAGCACGCCGACGCCGAGGAAGGAGACGATGCGCTCGATGGTGCCGCTGCCCGAGAGGTCGACCAGGAACAGCTTGCCGACCACCACCGCCATCAAGGCCGCGCCGGCGACCCACAGCGGGCGCAGCGCGCGGCGCGTGGCGATCACCATCGCGGCGAGCGCGACCAGCGTCCACAGGATGGAGAACGAGGCCTGCACCAGCCGCGAGCGCAGCATCGGCTCGAGGGCGAACGGCAGGCCGGCCCAGTGGTGCAGCGTGCGCAGCAGCATGCCGTTGATCCAGTAGAAGCCGAGTGCGCCGCCGAGCCCGAGGAGCGGCGCGCGGTACTCGGCCCACCACGCCTCGGTGCCGCCGCCCGCCAGCCGGTGCAGCCACCGCGCGACCACCACGAAGGCGCCGGCGATCGCGAGGTCGAGCGGATTGAGCAGCGGCACGTAGGGCAGCGGATGCGGGTCGCCCGCGTTGAAGGCATTCACGTAGAGCAGCCACAGCACGAGGAACATCGCGAGCGGCACCGCGCCATTGGCGAAGTAGCCGTGCTCGCAGGTCGCCACCGGCCAGCGTGCGCGCACCGCATGCGAGGACACCGCGTGCAGCAGCAGCGCCGGCACGAGGGCCCACGCGATGTCGGGCCACGCGTGCGCGCCGGCGACCGCGTGGTCGATCCACCACGCCACCTCGCGCGCGCCGACGATCGCCACGATCCACAGGCCCGCCGCGTGCACCCACGGCCGCGTCGGCGAGAGGTCCTCTTCCTCGCTCGGCCGCGCGAGCAGCACGAGGTGCGACAGCAGCACCGCGCCCCACGCGAGCCAGCCGAGGTCCGCGCTCGGGCGCGCCGGATGCGCGATGTCGTATCCGAGCTGCCAGAGCACCGCGACGTAGAGCACCGGCCACGTGAGGCGCAGGCGCTCCCAGTCCAGCCAGCCCGAGACGAAGCGGAACGCGAGGCAGGACAGCGCGACGAACGCGAGCGCCGCGTGGCTCTTCAGCGGCGCGGCGACGTGCAGGTGGATCTCGTGCAGCCCGCCCGCGAACCACCACAGCGCACCCCAGATCGCGAGCAACGCGCCCACGGTCTGGTCCCATCCCGGCAATTCGTCGCGCCGGCGATCGAGCCATCCGGAGCACAGGAAACCGCCCGCGGCGAGGAACAGGCAACCGAGGTAGAAGCTGTTCAGCACCGGCGTTTCGCCCGGCGCACCGCCCACTTCCGAGAGGAAGGCGAAGCCCGCGGCGAACTGCAGCGCGTAGCCGAAGGCCCGCGCAAGCGCTCGCTGCTGGCGCATGCCGATCCACGCCACCGCCGCGCCTTCGAGCGCCCAGGCCGCCGAGGTGAGGCGCCCCTCGAAGGCGAGCGGGATCGCCAGCGTGCCGAAGGCGACACCGATCGCGATCCACGATTCCGCCAGCAGCCGGAGCCCGGTGCGCCGGTAGAGCGCGCTCGCGCCACCGACGTAGAAGAGCGCCAGCGCGAGCGCGCTCCACGCGGCGCCGAACTCGATGTGCCGCACCAGCCCGGTCTGCAGGCCGAAGGCGACCAACGGCACGCCAAACACCAGCGTGCCGTCGACGTAGTGCTTCAACTCCACCGAGCGGCGCAGCGCGTACAGCACCGGCAGGCCGACGTAGACGAGGAAGAACAGCACGAGGAAGGGCTCGGTGCTGGCGAACTGCTCCGGACGATAGGCGAATGCGCCCCACAGCCCGCTGATCACGAACGTGAACGCGAAGCCCACGAGATTGAGCAGCCGCCACGCCTTGTGCCAAGCGACCAGGACGATGCCGCCATTCAGAACGAGGTAGTACGAGAACAGCATCACGTGGCTGCCCTGCCCGGTGGACGCGAGCACGGGCGCGAGGAAGCCGCCCGCCGCGCCGGTGACCGCGAGCGTGAGCGAGTTCTGCGCCAGCGCGAGCACCGCCGAGCCGATCGCGATCGCCACCAGCAGCACGAACGCCGGCGTGGCCGGCAATAGCCCGAACATGCGGAACGCGCCGAACACGACGAGGTACAGCACGCCGATGCCGCCGCCCTGCAACGCGAGCGCGTAGGCGGGCTTCGACGCGCGCAGCCGCCAGCCGATGACGAGCAGCACCAGCGCGCCGAACGCGATGCCGGCGAGGCGCAGTTCCATCGGCACGTAGACGCGCTCGTAGGCGTACTTCAGCAGGAAGCCGACGCCGAAGAACAGGATGACGATGCCGGCCTTGGCGAACAGGTTGCCGCCGACGAGGCGGTCCCACAGCGTCGGCTCGGCGGGCGCGGGCTTGGCGCGCGGGAACTCCGCCGCTGCAGGCTCGGCGGCGGCCGGCAGGTCGTCGGGCGCGGCCGCCACGGCGACCGGCGCGGGCGCGGCCTGCGCCGGTACCGTCGGCTCGACCGGCACGCCCCATTCCGCGGCGGCCGGCGCGGGAGCGACTGCCTGCGCGGTCGGGGGCTGCGGTTGCGGGGTCGCCGGCGCCGCCGCCGGCTCGGTCACAAGCACGGCGGCTTCAGCCGGCGCCTGCGCTACCGCGGGCGCGCTCCCGGCGGCGACCAGCGCCTTCAGCGACTGCTCCAGCGACGCGACACGGCGCTCCAGGCGCTCGATGCGGTCGGCCTTCGAGGCGCCGATCTCGCGGCCGACCAGCCCGCCGAGCACCGCGCCGACGATGAATCCATAGAAACTGCCGACCGTCGCGCCGACGACGGCGCCGATCAGTGCCCCGACGAACCACATGGTGCCCTCCCCGGGGTCTCGGCCCCTTGCCAACGCATGTTCATGCCGCGCGTGCCCTTGCCGGCGCGATCGCCGCTTCCTCGAGCGCCGCGGGCAGGCGCCGCAGCGCTGCCCCGTCGTACGCGCCCATCAACGCCACCTGCAGCCAGTTGCGCTCGACGAGATAGCGGCTGCGCGCGCCGAGCTCGAAGCCGCGCGCGAGCATGCGATCGGCGACGGCGCACGACGGCGCCTCATCGGGCAGCGCGATCGTCAGCACGCCAGCCGCAGCCACCGGCTCGGGCGCCACGAGCGTGAAGCGCCGCCCGCGCAACTCGCGCCTCAGCCAGGTGGCGTCGCGCGCGATGCGCGCGAGGCGCCCCGGCGCGGTCGCGGACGGCAATGCCGCATCGAGCGCGGCACACAGGTTGGAGGCGTGCGTGAACGGCACGCCGTCGCCGTCGAACCAGCGAGAGAGGTCGAGATAGCGCGGCGCACGCGGCGTCGGCGGCAGCGCGCCCGCGTCGCGAAAGACCAGCGCGAGCCCCGGCAGCGCGCAGAGCCCCTTGCCGCTCGAGGCGGTCGCGAGATGCACGCCCGCGAGGTCCACGGGCGCGACGCCCAGCGTGCTGGTCGCGTCGATGCAAAGGCGCGCGTCGCCATCGGCGGCCACGGCCTTCAGCATCGCGAGGTCGTTCAGCACGCCTGTGGAGGTCTCGCAGTGCACTGCCCAGATCCAGCGCGCGCGCGACTCGCGCATCGCGTGGCGCAGCGACGCCTCGTCGAACGACTCGCCCCACGCGCGCTCCAGCACCGCGAACGCGACACCGGCTCGCCGCGCGTGATCGACGAGGCGCGCGCCGAACTCGCCATTCGCGAGCACGAGGCCCGGTTCGCCGCGCGCCGCGAGGCTGGCCGCGACGGCGTCGTTCGCGAGCGTGCCGGAACCCGGCATCACCGCGACGTCCGCCGCATGCGCGAAGGTCTTCAGCCGCTCGCGCAGTGCGCGCAAGCGCGCGACGAACGCCGGATCGCGATGCGACACCGGCGCGCTCGACGCCGCCCCGGCCACGCCGGGCGCGAGCGCCACCGGGCCGGTGAGGAAGGACGCGACCTCGCCGCCCCGACCTTCCTCGCCGAAGCGGGCACTGAAGCCCTCCAGCGTGAGGTACATGGGCTGGTAGCGCGCGCCCTCGGCGCCGACGAGCGGTCCGAAGGGCTGGAAGCCGATGTTCGCGTACAGCGCCAGCTGGCGCGTGGTGCCCGAGATCAGCGCGAGGTCGTGGCCCTCGGCGATGCAGTGGCGAGCGGCAAAGTCGAGCAGGTCGCGGAACACGCGCCGGTGGCGCCAGTCGGGTCGCACCGACAGCAAGCGCACCTCGCAAGGCGAGCGGTGCGGCGGCAAGTAGTCATCGAGCCGCTCGAGCTTCTGGTCGAGCGAGAACGGCCGCTGCGCGCGCAGCGCGAGCATGCCGATCACCGTGCTGCCCTCGTCGACCGCAACCACGTAGGTGTTCTCGGTGTCGAAGCGATCCACCAGCCGCCCGTCGGGAACCGCCAGATGCTGCGGGATCTCCTCGACGAAGGTCGCGTGGTTGAGCCGGTAGACCTGCTCGCGCTCGGCGGCGGTGTCGGCCAGCTTGATGACGTAGTGGGCCATCGCTCGGCTAGCGCCAGTCCCCGCGCAGCGCGGCGACGCGCGCCTGCAGCGCCTCGGGCAGCGCGGCCTCGGGCGCCACCGCCTCGCCGACCGCAAGGCCGATCTTCGCGAACGGCACGAGGCGGCCCGGCTTCGACATCGCCGCGCCGTCCTTTCGGGAGAAGAACGAGCCCCACAGGCCGCGCAGCGCCATCGGGATCACCGGCACCGGCGTGGCCTTCAGGATGCGCGTAATGCCGGGGCGGAACGGGTACAGGTCGCCGTTGTCCGTGATGCGGCCCTCGGGGAAGATCGCGACGACGTCGCCGTCCTTCAGCGCCTGCGCCATGGCCTCGAAGGCGCGCTCCATCATCTGCGGGTCTTCCTTCGCCGGTGCGATCGGGATCGTGCGGCTGGTGCGGAACACGAAGTTCAGTACCGGCAGGCCGTAGATGCGATGGTCCATCACGAAGCGCACCGGGCGGCGGCACGCGGCGGCGATGATCAGCGCGTCGACGAAGCTCACGTGGTTGCAGACGATCACCGCCGGGCCTTCGTCGGGCACGTGCTCCAGGCCCGATTTCTCGAGGCGGTACACCGAATGGACCAGGATCCAGACGATGAAGCGCATCAGGAACTCGGGTACCAGCGTGTAGATGTAGATCGCCACGGCCGCGTTCAGCACCGCCATCACGAGGTAGAGCTGCGGCAGCGAGAGCCCGGCGTGCAAGAGGCCCGCCGCCATGCCCGAGGCCACCACCATGAAGAGCGCGTTGAGGATGTTGTTCGCCGCGATCACGCGCGCGCGGTGCGAGGGCTCGCAGCGGCTCTGGATCAGCGCGTACAGCGGCACGCTGTAGAAGCCGCTGAACATGGCGAGCAGGAAGAGATCGGCGATCACGCGCCAGTGCGAATGATCGGCGAGGAAGGCGCCGACACCCGAGAGGCCGTGCGGCGTGAAGCCGCGGCTGGCGAGCCAGAGGTCGACCGCGAACACGCTCATGCCGATCGAGCCGAAGGGCACGAGGCCGATCTCGACCTTGTGGCCCGAGAGCTTCTCGCACAGCAAGGAGCCTACGCCGATGCCGATCGAGAACACCGCGAGGAGCAGCGTCACCACCGACTGGTCGCCGCCCAGCGTCTCCTTGGCGAAGCCGGTGAAGGTGGTGAGGAACACCGAGCCGAAGAACCACAGCCACGAGATGCCGAGCATGGACAGGAACACCGTGCGGTTGCCCTTGGCGTGCACGAGGTTGGTCCACGTCTCGGAGACCGGATTCCAGTTCACCTTGAGATCCGGCGCCGGCGCGGGCGAGTGCGGCACGAAGCCCGCGGCAGCCCGGCCCGCGAGCGCGACCGCGATCGACACCGCCGCGACCCACGACGGACCGGCCGGCCCCATGCCGATCAGTGCGCCGCCCGCAATGGTGCCGAGCAGGATGGCGACGAAGGTGCCCATCTCCACCATGCCGTTGCCGCCGGTGAGCTCGGTGTCGGCGAGGTGCTGCGGCAGGTAGGCGTACTTCACCGGGCCGAAGATCGTCGAGTGCAGCCCCATCAGGAATACGCCCGCGAACAGAAACACGGGCAGCTGCGCCGCGAAGCCCGCGCCGATCACCAGCATGATCGCGATCTCGAGGTTCTTCACGAAGCGGATCAGCGCCGCCTTCTCGAACTTGTCGGCGAGCTGGCCCGCGGTGGCCGAGAACAGCACGAACGGCAGGATGAAGATGCCGCCGATCACCGCGCCCGCTGCCTTGGGGTCGAGCCCGCCCCAGTCGGCCGCGCTGTAGGTGGCGAGCACCGTGAACGCGAACTTGAAGATGTTGTCGTTCGCCGCGCCGAGAAACTGCACCCAGAAGAAGGGCGCGAAGCGGCGCTCGGCGAGCAGGCGGAACTGGCTGCGGTCCTGCGCGGGGTTGGCGACGGTGCTCATCGATCAGGCCTCGGTGCGGATGTAGTCGCGGACATTGTCGAGGGCTTCGAGCAGCACGTCCCGGTTGATTTGCACATACACCTCCTTGCCCTCCTTCTCGGCGACCAGCACGCCCGCCTCGCGCAGGATCTTCAGGTGGTGCGACACCGCCGGGCGGGACAGCGTCGACACGGCGGCGATCTGGCCGACCGTCAGGCGCTCGCCCTTCTCGAAGGTGAGGAGTATCCGCTGGCGGTGCTCGTCGCCGAGCGCGACGAAGACCTTGGCCATTGCGCGCCACTCGCGGGGGATGGATCTCAGGTAGTTGCGGTGCATGGTGGTCGGGGCGCTGGTCCAGTCTATATGTTTAACATCTTGGACATATGAAGACCTCATGTCAAGCTCCTGGTCGCGGTTCGCGTGTTGCGTTGCAGCGCCGGGGGCGGCGGGAGTAGAGTGTCGCCCTCTCCAAGGAGCTTCCATGATCAATCGCGACAAGTTCTTCATCAACGGCGCGTGGGTCGCGCCGTCCACCACCGAGACGCTCGAGGTCCACAACGCCGGCACCGGCCAGGTGATGGGCAAGGTGCCCGCGGGCGGCGAGAAGGACATCGCCGCCGCGGTCGCCGCCGCGAAGGCCGCGCTCGACGGCTGGAGCCAGACGCCGGTCGCGACGCGCTGCGACTACCTGCAGAAGATCTCCGACGGCCTCAAGGCGCGCGGCGCCGAAATCGCGGCGCTGATCGCGCAGGAAGTCGGCATGCCGGTGAAGATGGCGAGCCGCATCCAGGCCGGCCTGCCGATCGCCAACTTCGCCAACTACGCGAAGCTCGCGCGCGAGTTCGCCTTCGAAACGCGCGTCGGCAACTCCGTGGTGTGCCGCGAACCGGTCGGCGTAGTCGGCGCGATCACGCCGTGGAACTACCCGCTGCACCAGATCGCGCTCAAGGTCGCGCCGGCGCTGGCCGCGGGTTGCACCGTGGTGCTCAAGCCCTCCGAGGTCGCGCCCTTCAACGCCTTCATCCTGGCCGAAGTGGTCGAGGCCGCCGGGCTGCCCAAGGGCGTGCTGAACATCGTCACCGGCCTCGGGCCGGTGGTCGGCGAGGCGCTGGTGAAGCACCCGGACGTGGAGATGATCTCGTTCACCGGCTCGACGCGCGCCGGCAAGCGCATCTCGGAAGTCGCCGCGCAGGGCGTGAAGCGCGTGGCGCTGGAACTCGGCGGCAAGAGCGCCGCGGTGATCCTCGACGACGCCGACCTCGCCACCGCGGTGAAGGCGACGCTGAACGGCTGCTACCTGAACTCCGGGCAGACCTGCACCGCGCTCACGCGCATGCTGGTGCCGGCCTCGAAGCACGACGAGGCGGCGAAGATCGCCGCCGAGGTCGCCAAGGGCTTCACCCTCGGCGACCCGACGCTCGAGACCACCAAGCTCGGCCCGCTGTCCTCGCAGATGCAGATGGACCGCGTGCGCAGCTACATCGAGCAGGGCGTGAAGGAAGGCGCGACGCTGGTCGCCGGCGGCGCCGACGCGCCCGAAGGCCTGCCGGGCGGCTACTTCGTCAAGCCCACGGTGTTCGCCAACGTGAAGAACTCGATGACCATCGCGCAGGAGGAGATCTTCGGGCCGGTGCTGTCCATCATCCCGTTCAAGGACGACGACGAGGCCGTGAAGATCGCCAACGACTCGCCCTACGGCCTCGCCGGCGCGGTGTGGTCGGCGAGCGACGAGCGCGCGCAGAAGGTCGCGCGCCGCATCCGCGCCGGGCAGGTCGACGTCAACGGCGGCGCGTTCAACATGAACGCGCCCTTCGGCGGCTTCAAGCAGTCCGGCCACGGCCGCGAGGCGGGGGTGTACGGGCTGGAAGAGTTCCTGGAGTATAAGTCGATGCAACTCAAGGGCTGACGCGCTAGCGTCGTGCTGCCCCATCCGCCGCTGAGGCTCGCCTTCCTCGTCTGGGGCCTGGCGGCGGCGTTCTACCTCTTCGGCTTCTTCCAGCGCGTCACGCCCGCGTCGCTCGCGGGCGACCTGATGCGCGACTTCCAGCTCACCGCGGCCGGCCTCGGCAACCTCTCGGCGTTCTACTACTACGCCTACGCGTCGATGCAGATCCCGACCGGGATCCTCGTCGACCGGTGGGGGCCGACGCGCCTCCTGCTCGCGGGCGCGATCCTCGGCGGCATCGGCGCGCTGCTGTTTGGCCTCGCGGGCACGATGCCGGTGGCGGGCCTCGGTCGCGCGCTGATCGGCGCCGCGCACGGCCTCGCGTGGGTGTCGATGCTGACGCTGGTGGCGCACTGGTTCCCGGCGGCGCGTTTCGGCACCATGAGCGGAATGTCCCTCGCCATCGGCACGCTCGGCGCGGTGATGGCGGGGCCGCCGCTGCGCTGGCTCGCGGACGCGTTCGGCTGGCGCGGCGTGATCGCCGCCACCGGCGCGGTGGCCCTCGTGCTCGCCGCCGCGATCGCGCGCTGGATGCGCGACGACCCGCTCGATCGCCGCTTCATGTCGCATGCGCCGCGCCACGCGCACCCGCGCGTGCGCGCACAGGAAGGCGGAGGCCACGCGCCGATCCTGCGCTCGCTGCGCGAGGTATTCGGCTACCGCAACACCGGGCTGATCTTCCTCATCAACTCGGGCGTCTGCGGCTGCTTCCTGACCTTCACCGGGCTCTGGGGCGTGCCGTTCCTGTCGCAGCACCACGGCCTGTCGGTGAAGGACGCCGCGTTCGTCACCTCGGCGATGCTGGTGGTGTTCGCGATCGCGAGCCCGTTCGCGGGCGGCATTTCCGACCGCTGGAAGAGCCGCAAGAAGCCGCAGGTCGCGGGCGCCACGCTGCTGCTCGCGGGTTTCGGCGCGATGGCGCTCTTCCCGGCGATGCCGCTCGCGCTGCTGGTACCGCTGCTCCTCGTCGCGAGCATCGGCGCGGCGACGATGGTGATCTCCTTCGCCTACGCCAAGGAATCGGTGCCCACGCACCTGCAAGGCACCGCCACCGGCATCGCCAACACCGGCGTGATGACGGGCACGCTGACGCAGATGCCGGTGATCGGATTGCTGCTCGACGCGCGCTGGCAGGGCGCGATCGCGAACGGCGTGCGCCAGTACGGGCTCGACGCGTTCCAGGTCGCGCTGCAGTTCCTCGCCGCGTGGACCACGCTCGCCACGATCCTGCTGCTGCTCACGCGCGAGACGCACGCGCGCCCCTACGCCGAACGGAAGGACTCCTGATGCACCGGACGCTGCTCGCTACCGTCTTCGCATTCGCGGCCGCTGGCGCGCACGCGCAGGGCGCGGACCCGAGAATCAACGAGCAGTTCGTCGCCCCCGACGTCGCGACGTGGACGCAGCGCTTCGAGGGCGAGAGCCGCGAGATCTGGAACTTCCGCGGCGAGATCGTCGCCGCGGCCGGCCTGAAGCCCGGCATGGTGGTGGCCGATGTCGGCGCCGGCACCGGCATGTTCGTGGTGCTGCTCGCGCGCGCCGTCGCACCCGGCGGCCGCGTGATCGCGAACGACATCTCGAAGCCCTTCGCCGAGGCGATCGCGAAGCGCGCGCAGGCCGAGGGCCTCTCGAACGTCTCCACCGTCGTCGGCACCGACACCGACACCGGCCTCGCGCCGGGCAGCGTCGACCTCGTGTTCACGAGCGACGTCTACCACCACTTCACGAAGGTGCCGCCGATCCTCGCGTCGATCCGCGCCGCGCTGCGCCCGGGCGGGCGCTTCATCGTCGTGGACTTCGAGCGCATCCCCGGCGTGACGCCGCAGCGGATGCTGGAGCACGTGCGCGCCGGCAAGGAAACGGTGACGCAGGAGATCCTCGCCGCGGGCTTTCGCCTGCGCGAGGAGATCCGCTCGATCCCGCTGAAGGAAAACTACTTCCTGGTGTTCGAGCGGGACTAGCTCAGGGCCGCGTGCGCACCAGCGTGACGAAGGTCCCGGCCTGCGTCACTTCGCCGCGCTGGTTCACGATCTCGATGCGGCGCTTCACCACGCCCTGCCCGGGCTTGGACGACGGGCGCACGTCGGCGATCGTGGTGCGCGCGTGAATCGTGTCGCCGAAGAAGATCGGCTTCTGGAACTTCCAGTCCTCGATGCCGAGGAAGGCGAGCGCCGAGCCGTCGAGCATGCCGGTGCGCGCGGCGAGGCCGGTCATGATCGACATGCCGAGCATGCCGTGCGCGATGCGCTGCCTGAACGGCGTCTTCGCGCAGAACTCGGCGTCCGTGTGCAGGGGGTTGTAGTCGCCCGAGAGGCCGGCGAAGGCGACCACGTCGGCCTCGGTCACGGTGCGCGCCGGGGTCTCGAACACCTGCCCGGCCTTGAAGTCCTCGAGATACATCGCCATCGTCAGTTCCCCGCCTTCTTCATGATCAACGCGTCCACGGCAATCGCGCGCGACGGCCCGCAGCGCAACGGATTCACGTCGGCCTCCTCGATCTCGCCGGCGAAGTCCGCGGCGAACTCCGAGACGCGCGCCACCGCATCCGCGACCGCGTCCACGTTCGCCGGCACGCTGCCGCGGAAGCCCGCCAGCAGCGGATAGCCCTTCAGGCGCTCCAGCATCCTTCGCGCCTCGGCCTTCGACACCGGCGCGAGCGCCGCGACGCTGTCCTTCATCAGTTCGACCATCACGCCGCCCGAGCCGACCACGACCAGCGGCCCGACCACCGGATCCACCTTCACGCCGGCGATCACCTCGACTCCGTCGGCCATCGGCTGCACCAGCACGCCGCGAATGTCTGCATCAGTCGCGACCTTGCGTGCGTTCGCCATGACTTCTGCGTGTGCCGCGCGCACCGCCATCTCGTCGGCAAGCGCGAGGCGCACCACGCCGGCCTCCGTCTTGTGCGGGATCGCGGGTGACTCGACCTTCAGCGCAACCGGGTAGCCGAGCGTCTTCGCCGCGGCGACCGCCTCGTCCGCGCTCGTCGACAACTTCTCCGCGACCACCGGCACGCCGTAGGCCGCGAGCACCTGCTTCGCCTCGCGCTCGGCGAGCGTCGCGCCGGCGGCGTCGAACACCGCCCTCGCCTTCGCTTTCGCATCCGCGGGCGACAACCGCGCCGTCGCCTCCTCGGCCGCGCGGCGCTCGTGCCAGCGGTGCCAGGCCGCGATCGTCGCATAGCAGCGGTCCATCGAGCGGAACACCGCCACGCGATCGTCCGACTCGTAGGCGTCCGTGCCCGGGCCCTCTAGCCACTCCGAGACCCAGACCACGCACACCGGCTTGGGCTGCTCGCGCGCGAGGGCGCCGATCAGCGCGGCGCGATCGTTCTTCACCAGGTGCGTGGCGACGCTCATCAGGCAGAGCAGCACGCCGTACTGCGGATCATCCAGCAACGCGCGGCAGCACTTGCCGTACGACTCGGGAATCGACAACACCTGCCCGGTGGGATCGCACGGATTCCGCGCGGCGCCGAACTCGGGGACGATGCCCTTCAGGATCGCCACCGTCTGCGACTGCGGCTGCGGCATCGGCACGCCGTGGCGCTCGGCCATGTCGGCCGAGATCACGCCCGCGCCGCCGGAGCCGGAGACCGCGGCCACGCCCTTCGCAAGCGGCTTGCCCGCTGCGATCCCTTCCTCGAGCGGCTTGCCCGCGGCGGCCGCGAAGAACTTCGCGGTTTCCACGAGCGCCTCGTAGTCGTCCACCTGCACGAAGCCGGCGCGCTCGAAGAGCGCGCGGAACGCCGCCGCCGAGCCGGCCAGCGAGCCGGTATGCGAACGCGCCGCCGCGGCACCGTCGGCGCTGGTGCCGAGCTTGTAGACGACGACTGGCTTGCCGTGCTTCCTCGCCATCTCGCCCGCGGCGAGCAGGCGCCGGCTGCTCGCGATGCCCTCGAAGAGGCAGGCGATCGCCTTCACCTCGGGGTCTTCCGCCATCGCCGAGATCAGGTCGGCGACGTCGACGTCGGACGAGTTGCCGCAGGAGAAGAAGTATCGGTAGCCGACGCCGCGCTCGGCCGCCTGCGCGAGGCAGTAGCCCATCGCGCCGGACTGGCTGACGAAGGCGAGCGGGCCGACGCTGCGCTTCATCTCGTGGTACTCGGGGATGAAGGTCAGGCCGGCGCCGAGCGCGTGGTTCACCAGGCCCATGCAGTTCGGGCCGAGCAGCGGGATGCCGGCCGCCTGCGCCATCGCCGACACGCGGCGCTGCGCCTCGGCCGTCTCGCCGGCCTCCATCTCGCCGTAGCCGGAGGCGAACACGACGATCGCGCCGACCTTGGCGCGCACGCACTCCTCGACCGAGGCCTCGACCGCCTCGCGCGGCACCACGAGCACCACACAGTCGGGCGCCTTGGGCAGCTGGCCGATCGACGGGAAGCATGGATAGCCGCCCACCGACTCGTACTTCGCGTTGACCGCGAACACCTCACCCTTGAAGTGCGCGAGGTTCTCGAGCGTCCGCAGGCCGAAGGAGCCGGCGCGCGGCGAGGCGCCGACGACCGCGACGGATGTCGGCGCCACGAGGCGCGCAAGCTGCGCGCGTGAATACGGCACGTGCCGGACGGCGCCGGCCGGGTTTTCCGGTGCTAGCATAGGCTGAACAATACCAATACCCGCAGGGCGCCGCGCCCGGCGGGCCTCCGGGGGTTCGAAACACATGCACGTCAAGGATCTCTTCGACCTGAAGGGCCGCGTCGCCGTCGTCACTGGCGGCTCGCGCGGGCTGGGCCTGCAGATGGCCGAGGCGCTCGGCGAGATGGGCGCGCGCGTCGCGATCACCGCGAGAAAGCAGTCCGAGCTCGACGAGGCCGTGGCGAAGCTGTCGAAGGCCGGCATCGACGCGAAGGCCTGGGCCACCGACCTCGGCAAGCGCGAGGCGATCGCGCCGTTCGCCGACGCGCTGCTCGCGCACTACGGCAAGGTCGACATCCTCGTGAACAACGCCGGCGCCACCTGGGGCGCGCCCGCCGAAGACCACCCGCTCGAGGCCTGGGACAAGCTCGTCAACCTCAACCTCTCGGGCGCCTTCGTGCTGTCGCAGATCCTCGCCAGGCGCTCGATGATCCCGGCGAAGTGGGGCCGCATCATCAACATCAGCTCGGTGAACGGCCTGTTCGCCAACGACGCGCGCCTCGTGAAGACCGCGGCCTACGTGGCGACCAAGCACGGCCTCGTCGGCCTCACCAAGCAGCTCGCCGCCGAGTGGGGCGCCTACGGCATCACCGTGAACGCGATCTGCCCGGGCTTCTTCCCGTCGAAGATGACCGCCGCGACGCTCGACACCGCGGGCAAGTTCGTGCGCGAGGGCACGCCGACGCAGCGCCTGGGCAACGACGACGACCTGAAGGGCACGGTCGCGCTGCTGGCCTCGGAGGCCTCGCGGCACATCACCGGGCAGGCGATCGTGGTGGACGGAGGGGCGACCATTGTCTGAGAAGGCGATCCAGTACGCGAAGGACTACCACCTGAAGGTGCCGTTCGCGAAGCACCTGGGCTTCACGGTCGACGAGTTGCTGCCGGGCGTCGCGCGCATGTCCTGCGAGCTGCACCCGCACATGACCAACAGCTGGGGCACCGCGCACGGCGGCGTGATCATGTCGATGCTCGACGTGTGCCTCTGCATGGCAGGGCGCACGCTGCACCCCGATTCCGCGGGCGTGATGACCATCGACATGAGCACCGCGTTCATCGACGCCGGCAAGAGCCCGCTGAAGGCCGAGGCGCGCGTGCTGAGGAACGGCCGCAGCCTGATCTTTGTCGAGGGCGAGGTGCGCAACGTCGACGGCACGCTGGTCGCCAAGGCGCAGGGCACCGTGCGCGCGCGGCAGGCCGACAAGGCGAAATGAGCACGGCCGATCCCTACGCCGCGCCGAAATCGGCGGTCGCCGACGCGCGCACGGACGCGGGGCCGGGCGAGTACGTCGACGACGGCCAGCGCGTCGGCGCGAGCGCCGGCTGGCGCTGGATCGCCGAGGGCTGGCGCATCTTCCGGCTGCAACCCGGCATGTGGGTCGGCGTGTCGGTGGTGTTCATGCTGATGTACGTCGCGGCCAGCATGGTGCCCTTCATCGGCAGCGTGGCGACCATGGTGGCGACGCCGGTGGCCTTCGCAGGGCTGCTGCTCGGCTGCCGCGACCTCGAGGCCGGCGGCGAGCTGACCATGGAGCACCTGTTCGCGGGTTTCCGCGCGAAGTCCGGGCCGCTGTTCGCGCTCGGCGCGCTGTACCTCGCCGCGATGATGATCGTGATGCTCGCGGTGTTCCTGCTCGCCGGCGGCGCCTTCGCGCTGTCGTTCCTCGGCGGCGGCGGCAAGCCGGACGACGTCGTGGTCGGCCTGGTGATCGTGCTCGCGATCCTGGTGGCGATGGCGCTGTCGATGCCGATCGTGATGGCGTTCTGGATGGCGACGCCGCTGGTGCTGTTCCACGACCTCGGCCCGGCGCAGGCCATTCGTTCCAGCTTCTACGGCTGCCTGAAGAACTGGCTGCCCTTCCTCGTCTACGGCTTCGTGGCGGTGCTGCTGGTGATCCCGGCCACGCTGCCGCTGCTGCTGGGCTGGCTGGTGCTGATGCCGGTGTTCTACGCCTCGTACTACGTGTCCTACCGGGACATCTTCACCCGGCCCGCCTGACGCCCCGCATGCTCGACACCGGGCGCCGCATCGCCACGCCGGAAGGCATCGAGCTCAGCCTGCGTCTCGCGGGCCCCGTGCCGCGCGCGCTCGCGTGGGCGCTCGACCTCGCGATCCGCCTCGCGTTGCTGATGGTCGGCGCGATGGTGCTCTCGCAGCTCGGCAACTTCGGCGTCGGCGCATTCCTGCTCGGCTGGTTCCTGCTCGAGTGGCTCTTCCCCGCGTGGTGCGAGGTGTCGTGGGGCGGCGCGACGCCGGGCAAGAAGGCGCTGGGCCTCGTGGTGCTGCACGACGACGGGACGCCGGTGCGCTGGCCCGCCGCGCTGGCGAGGAACCTGCTGCGCGCGATCGACTTCCTGCCCTTCGCCTACGGCTTCGGCCTCGTCGCGATGCTCGCGAGCCGCGACTTCAAGCGCCTCGGCGACCTCGTCGCCGGCACGGTGGTGGTGTACCGCGAGGAGAAGGTGCGCGGCTTCAAGATCCCGCCCGCGCCCGCGCTCGCGCCGCCGACGCCGCTCACGCTCGCCGAGCAGCGCGCGGTGCTCGACTTCGCCGAGCGTTCGCCCGGCCTGACGGAAGAACGGGCCGCGGAGCTCGCCGAGCTCGCGCGCCCGCTGGTCGGCACGCTGCAGGGCGCGGCCGCCACCGAGCGCCTCGTGCGCATCGCCAACCACCTCGTCGGCCGGCGGAGCTGAGCGTGCGCCAGGCCGACTTCGAGACGCGCCACGCGCCCGACTGGGACGCCTTCGAAAAGTGGCTCGACACGCGCGCGAAGACCGGGCTGTTCGCGAGGAAGCGCGAGCCCGATCCCGCCGGCCTGCCCGACACCGAGGTGCCGCAGGCCTACCGGCGCCTGTGCCAGCACCTCGCGCTGTCGCGCGACCGCGAGTACAGCCCGGAGCTCGTCGACCGCCTGAACGCGCTCGTGCTGCGTGGCCACCACCTGCTCTACGGCGCGCGCGCGCCGCGCGGCACCGCGCGCTCGGCCGACTTCCTGCTGGCAAGGTTCCCGCGCCTGGTGCGCGAGGAGGCGGCGCTGTTCACCGCGGCGGCGCTGCTCTTCTTCGCGCCGCTGGGCCTCTTCATCGCCGCGCTGCAGTGGTTCCCGGACTTCATCTACTACGTGCTCGACCCGCGCACCGTGGCGAGCTTCCAGGACATGTACAACCCCGCGAAGTCGCGCATCGGCGAACGCGAGGCGGCCGACAACGTGGCGATGTTCGGCTACTACATCTGGAACAACGTGAAGATCGGCATCCAGACCTTCGCCACCGGCCTCGCCTTCGGCCTCGGGTCGATCTTCTATCTCGTCGCCAACGGCGTGATCATCGGCTCGGTGGCGGGCTACCTCACGCAGGCCGGGCTCGGCACCACGTTCTGGTCGTTCGTGTCGGGCCACAGCGCGATGGAACTCACCGCGATCGCGGTGTCCGGCGCCGCGGGCCTGCGCCTGGGCGCCGCCGTCGTCGCTCCCGGCGGACGCTCGCGCAAGGCCGCGATCGTCGCCGCGGCGAAGCCCGCGACCGGCCTGATGACGGGCGCCGCCGCGATGTTCACCGTCGCCGCGTTCATCGAGGCGTTCTGGTCGCCGATCAACACGCTGCCGCCGATGCTGAAGTACGCGGTCGGCCTCGCGATGTGGGTGATCGTCGCCGCGTGGTTCGTGCTCGGAGGACGCTCGCGTGGAGCTTAGCCGCCTCGCGGTGCGCCTCAGGCCGCGCGGCGGCTGGGAGGCGATGGACCTCGGCTTCCACATGGCGCGCACGTGGTGGCGGCCGGTTTGGGGCACGTGGTGCGCGGTGTTCGTGCCGACCGCGTTGCTGCTGCATCTCCTCTTCTGGGAGTACCCGGGGATCGCGATGGCGATTACGTGGTGGCTGAAGCCGGTGTTCGACCGCTTCGTGCTGCACGTGGTGAGTCGCGCGGTGTTCGGCGTGCCGCCCGGCGTGCGCGAGACGCTGGGCGCGTGGCGACAGGTGCTCTCGCCTGGCCTCGTCGCCGCACTCACGCTGCAGCGCCTGAGCCTCGCGCGCTCGTTCACCCTCGCGGTGCCGCAGCTCGAGCACCAGACCGGCGCGGCGGGCCGCGCGCGCCGCAACGCGCTCGGGCGCCGGTTGCGCGGCTACGCGATCTGGCTCACCTCGACCTGCTCGTTCTTCGAGCTGTTCGTCATCCTCTCGGTCGGCATCGGCCTGCAGTTGCTCGCTCCGGGCGCGCAGTCCGAAGGCCTCGACTTCGAGCGCCTGTTCGCCGGCCGCGGCGAGGAAGGCGCCTGGTCGTGGACCAACAGCGTGCCCTGGTGCCTCGCGATCGCCGCGATCGAGCCGTTCTACGTCTGCGCCGGCTTCGCGCTGTACCTCAATCGCCGCGCCATCCTCGAGGGCTGGGACATCGAGCTGCAGCTTCGCCGCCTCGACGAGCGCCTGTCGCGCCCTGCGGCGACCCTCGCGGCGGCGCTCTTCGCAGTCGTGCTGCTCGCGTTCGCGCTGCCGCAACCAGCGCAAGCGCAGGAAAAATCGGCCCGCGAGGAAGTGCGCGAAGTGCTGAAGGCGCCGGAGCTCGTGCCGTGGCGCGAGGAGATGCGCTGGCAGTTCCGCCGCGAGCCGGACAAGGATCCGAAGCCACGCGCGGATGGCCCCGCGTGGGGCGAATTCGGCCGCTTCATCGCCAGCCTCGCACAGGCGCTGGCGTGGATCGCGGCGGCACTGCTCGCCGCGGCGGTGCTGTATTACCTTTTTCGCTACGTGCGCGCGCGAATCGCCGAGCGCCGCGGCGACGACTGGCAGCCGCCCGAGGCGCTGTTCGGCCTCGCGGTCGCGCCCGAGTCCCTGCCCGACGACGTCGCCGGCACCGCCGCCGCGCTGGCGCGCGAGGGTCGCGTGCGCGAGGCGCTGTCGCTGCTCTATCGCGGCGCGCTGTCGGCGCTGGTGCATCGCGAGCGCGTGCGCCTCGTCGAAGGCGACACCGAAGCCGACACGCTGGTGGCCGCCAAGCGCGTGCTCCCGCGCCCGGCTTCGGACTACTTCGGTTCGCTGGTCGGTGCGTGGATCGCCGCGGCCTACGCAGGGCGCCTGCCCGACACCGAGGGCGCGGTCGCGCTCGCCGGCGGCTGGGCCGCACACTTCGCCCCGCCGCGCGCGGAGGCCCGGGCATGAATCGCAAGTCTTCCGGTAGAGCCGCATGAAGCGCGGCGCGTGGATCTCCGCCGGCGTGGCGCTGCTCGTCGGCCTGCTCGCGATCTGGATGTTCTCGTCCATGGAACGCGTGCAGGAGCGCGTCTGGATCGGCTATCGCGGCGAGGCGCGCGACAACCCGTGGCTCGCCGCCGAGCGATTGCTCGAGCGCATGGGCCGGCCGAGCGCGCGCGCGCGTTCGGTGCCGCAATTGAAGGCGCTGCCCGCCGACGGCATGCTGGTGCTGCCGCGCCGAGTGTCGTCGATCGACCGTGTCGAGCAACTGCGCCTGCTGGAGTGGGTGGAGGGCGGCGGCCACCTCGTGCTGGAGGCGGAAGCGCCGGGGCAATCCGACCCGATCCTCGAGGCCGCCGAAGTCGGGCGCCGCGCAGTGACGACGACGCCGCGCAAGAGCTCGCCGAAGCCGCCGCCCCCGCCGCCGCAATCGAAGGAGACTGAAGGCGGTGGCGGTGGAGGCGGCAGCGCCAAGGCGGCGACGCCCAAGCGCCCCGAGGGCACCGTCGTCGCCCGACTGCCCGGCGCCAAGGCCGCGCTGACCGTGCAGATGGGGCTGTGGCGCACCCTCGAGCCCAGGACCGCGCTCTTCACGCTCGCCGACGGCGAGGCGACGTGGATGGCGCACCTGCAGCGCGGCGCCGGCCGCATCACCGTGCTGAACGAACTCGGCTTCGCGCAGAACGGCGGCATCGGCCAGCACGACCACGCGGAGTTCCTCTGGCAGCTCGCGAAGCTGTCGCCGGGACGCGGCGCGGTGACCTTCTTCCACAGCCCGGCGAAGCTGTCGCTGCTCGACTGGCTGCTGAAGCACGCCGCCGCCGCGCTCGGCGCCGCCGCCGCGCTGCTCGCGCTGTGGCTGTGGCGCGTGGTGCCGCGCTTCGGGCCGATCGCACCGGATCCGGAACCAGCGCGCAAGCGCCTGCTCGACCACCTGCGCGCGAGCGGCCGCTTCCAGTGGGCCGCGGGTGGCGGGCCCGTGCTCGCCGAGGCGGCGCGCGAAGCC
Source organism: uncultured Enterobacteriaceae bacterium (assembly GCA_964617355.1). Lineage (GTDB taxonomy): Bacteria > Pseudomonadota > Gammaproteobacteria > Burkholderiales > SG8-39 > CAZTDU01. The sequence continues at coordinate 3,865 of CAZTXP010000136.1, read as the reverse complement.
GCCCTGCGCGCGCTGCAGCGCGCGCAGCCCGACTTCGCCGCGCTGAACCCCGCAGAACGCGAAGCGCGCCTCGCCGCGCAGTTCGGCCTGCCGCCCCAGGCCGCGCGCATGCTGCTGCAGCCGGTGCGCGCCGCCACGCCTCCCGAACTCGTCGCCGCGACCGCGGTGTACCAGTCGATCCACGAGCAACTCTCCCTCGCAAAGGAACGCCGATGAGCGAATCCGTGACCCCCACTCCCGCCGCCCCGTTCGAGCAGGCCGCCCGCGCGGTCGCCGCGCTGCGCGAGCAGATCTCGCGCGCGATGGTCGGGCAGGACGACGTCGTCGAGCAGGCGCTCGCCGCGCTGCTCGCCGGCGGCCACGTGCTGGTCGAGGGCGTGCCCGGCCTCGGCAAGACGCTGCTGGTGCGCGCGCTCGCCAAGACCTTCGACGGGCGCTTCGCGCGCATCCAGTTCACGCCCGACCTGATGCCCGCCGACGTCACCGGACACACGCTCTACGACCCCTCCACCGGCCAGTTCAAGACGAGGCGCGGCCCGGTGTTCACGAACCTGCTCCTCGCCGACGAGATCAACCGCGCGCCGGCGAAGACGCAGGCCGCGCTGCTCGAAGTCATGCAGGAAGGGCAGGTCACCATCGAGGGCGAGCCGCAGTTGCTCGAGCCGCCCTTCATGGTGCTGGCGACGCAGAACCCGATCGAGCAGGAAGGCACCTACGCACTGCCCGAGGCGCAGCTCGACCGGTTCCTGCTGAAGATCCGCATCGACTATCCGTCGGTTACCGAGGAGACCAGCATGGTGCGGCGCGTGACCACCGGGCTCGTCGGCGACAAGCTGAACGTCGACCCGGTGCAGACGGTGGTGAAGCCCTCCACCGTGATCGCGCTGCAGACGCTCGCCGCGTCGGTGCGCCTCGACGACCAGGTGCTCGACTACGCGGTGCGCATCGCGCGAGCGACGCGCACCTGGAACGGCGTCGCCGCCGGGGCCGGCCCGCGCGGCGGCATCGCGCTCGCCCGGGCTTCGCGCGCGGCAGCCCTGATCGCCGGCCGCGACTTCGTCACGCCGGCGGACGTGAAGCGCATGGCGCTGCCGGTGTTGCGCCACCGCGTCACGCCCGCGCCGGAGCTGGAGATCGAGGGCCACACTAGCGACGCGATCCTGAAATCTCTGCTCGAAAAGGTCGAGGCGCCAAGAACGTAGAGCCGGCGTTGCGCAATCTCCTCATCCCGACGAAGCGCCTCCTCTGGAGCGCGTTCGCGCTGCTCGTGCTGGCGATCGCCGCCGCGATCTGGCCCGCGCTCGCGCTGCCGTGGGCGCTGGTCGCGATCGTGCTGGCGCTGCTCGCCGCGGTGGACGGCCTCGCCGCGCTGTCGATCGCGGCCCCGGCCGCGAAGCGCCTCGTGCCGGGCTCGCTCGCGCTCGGCGTGCGCCACGAGGTGGTGCTTCGCTTCGCCAATCCGGTGGGCGCCGCTCTCGCGCTGGAAGCGTACGACCATGCGCCCGCGCACGCCGAGACCGAGGGGTTGCCGCAGCGCGTGACGATCCCCGCGCAGGGCTGGGCGGAACTGCGCTACGCGATGAAGCCCGTGGCGCGCGGCGACCTCGCGTTCGGCCGCGTCGAGCTGCGCCTCGGCTCGCGCGCCGGGCTCTGGCAGGTGAAGCGCTTCACCGGCGAGGAAGGCACGGTGCGCGTCTACCCGAACTTCGCCGCGCTCACCGGCTTCGCGCTGCTAGCCACCGACAACCGGCTCTCGCAGATCGGCATCCTGCAACGCCGCCGCCGCGGCGAAGGCATGGACTTCCACCAGTTGCGCGACTACCGCGAGGGCGACACGCCACGGCAGGTCGACTGGCAGGCCACCGCGCGCATGGGCAAGCTGATCTCGCGCGAATACCAGGACGAGCGCGACCAGCAGGTGGTGCTGCTGATCGACTGCGGCCGGCGCATGGCGGCGCAGGACGCGGCGCTCAGCCACTTCGACGCGGTACTGAACGCGGCACTGCTGCTCTCCTACGTCGGCGTGCGGCAGGGCGACGCGGTGGGCTTCCTCACCATGTCGGGCGAGGAACGCTGGTTCGCGCCGAGGAAATCCGCGGCGACGGTGTCGGCGATCCTGAACCGCGTCTACGACCTGCGCCCGACGCTGCACACCACGGACTACACCACCGGCGCGCTGTCGCTGATGAAGCGGCTGAGGAAGCGCGCGCTGGTCATCGTGCTGTCGAACCTGCGCGACGAGGACGACGAGACGCTCGCGCCGGCGCTCGCGATGCTGCAGTCGCGGCACCTCGTGCTGTTCGCGTCGCTGCGCGAGGCGATCCTGTCGCGGGCGCTGGGCGCGCGCGTCAACGACTTCGAGCGCGCGCTGACGCACGCGTCGGCTGCGGAATACCTGCAGCGCCGCGAACTCGCCTTCCGGCGGCTGGAGCACGGCGGCGCGGTTTGCCTCGACGTCGAGCCCGACCAGCTGCCGGTGGCGCTCGTGAACCGCTACCTGGACATCAAGCGCAGCGGCCGGCTCTAGCCGGCTGCTCGTTCACGGACGGCTCTAGCCGGCTGCTCGTTCACGGCCGGCTCTAGGCGCCGGTTTCCTCGACCTTCTCCAGGCGGTAGCCGTAGCTGTACGCAGAGGCGAGCCGGTAGCCGTTCTCCGCCCGCAGGTCGAGCTTCTGGCGCAGGCGCGACAAATGCGTGTCCAGCGACCGCGACTGCCCGCTGTCGGGGCGGCCCCATGCGGCCTCGACGAGATGCCCTCGAGACAGCAGGCGCCCCGCGTTGCGGAACAGGAGTTCCGCGAGCCGGTACTCCTTCTCGGTCATCGGCACGTCGCGGCCGGCAATGCTCACCGAGCGCGTGCCGGCGTCCAGCACGTAGGGCCCGTAGGCCTGCCGGCCCTCCTCGCGCGCCGGGTACGCGCGGCGCAGCAGCGCGCCCATGCGGGCGAGGAACTCGGCGTGCCGCACGGGCTTGGTCATGTAGTCGTCGGCTCCGCTCTGCAGCACGCGCACGATGTCTTCCTCGCGGTCGCGGCCGGTGACGAACATCACGGGCACGTGCTCGCGCAGGTTGGCGCGCAGCCACGCGAGCACCTCCGCGCCGCTCATCCCCGGCACTTCCCAGTCGAGCACGAACAGGTCGTAGCTCTCGCGCCGGCATTCGCGCACCACCGCGTCGCCGTCGCGGAACACGTGGCTGTCGTGGCCGGCGGACGCCGCGAGCGCGCGCAGCACTTCCGCCTGCACCGGTTCGTCTTCGAGGATCGCGATGCGCATCCGGGTTCGTCGCGGGTTCGCGGAGAGTCTATCCGAATGTCCGCTCGCGCCGTGCCGCCGGCGCGCGGCGCCGGCTCAGCGCCCGCCGTCGCCCACCAGCGCGTACGGCGCCCAGAAGATCGGATGCGCGTAGCTCATCGTCCCCGATCCGGGGCCGTCGATCAGCGCCAGCATCGCGCGGTTCAGCGCCTGCGCTCGCGACAGCGCCGGATCGCGCGCATAGCGCTCGAAGATGCCGGTGACGAGCAGCCGCGCGGACACCGTCTCCACCGGCCAGTGCGTGACCAGCAGCGCGCGGCTGCCCGCGTAGAAGAAGCCGCGGCCGAGCCCGGACACCGCCTCGGCGCCGGCGCCGTCGCCCGCCGCGGTGTTGCAGGCCGAGAGCACGACCCAGTCGGCGTCGAGCTTGAGGCCGAGCACGTCCTCCAGCGTGAGGAGCGGCGACTCCTTCGGGTCGCCCGTCGCCGAGAGCGCGAGCGCCGGCTCGGCGAGTCCCGGCAGGTCGCCGGGCACGAGACCGTGGGTCGCGAAGGCGACGATGCGCCGGTGCTGCAGGTCGGCGCCGCGCACCTCGCGGCGGCTGGCGCGCG
>CAZTXP010000135.1:0-14110 GCA_964617355.1 uncultured Enterobacteriaceae bacterium | reverse complement strand
CTTCGGCTACCCGCTGACCGACTACGACACGATCGGATTCGGCGTCTCGGGCGAGCACGTCAACCTCGAGACCTTCGCCAACAGCCCGTTCCAGTACCAGACCTTCGTGCAGCAGTTCGGCAACAGCTACACCTACGGGTCGGGCAACATCGGCTGGACGCGGGACAAGCTGGACTCGGGCCTCAATCCGACGACCGGCACGCTGACGCGATCCGGCCTCGAGATGGGCGCCGGGGACCTCGACTACTACCGCCTCTCGTTCTCGCACCAGTGGTACAAGCCGCTGACGCAGACCTTCACGCTGCAGCTCGGCGCCGACCTCGGCTACGCCGGCGGCTACGGCGGCAAGCCGCTGCCGTTCTTCAAGAACTTCTACGCCGGCGGCCCCGGGTCCGTGCGCGGCTTCCGGCCTTTCTCCCTCGGCCCGCAGGACGCGGCGTTCAACGTGCTGGGCGGCGCGAAGAAGGTCGTCGGCAATGCCGAGATCCGCTTCCCGATTCCCGGTGCGGAGCAGGAGAAATCGCTGCGGCTGGGCGTCTTCCTGGACGCCGGCCAGATCTACGGCTCGAGCGACAAGATCGACTTCGCGGACCTGCGCTATACCGCCGGCCTCGCCCTGTCCTGGAACTCGCCCTTCGGCCCGCTGAAGCTGTCGTTCGGCCAGCCGCTCAACAAGAAGCCGCAGGACCGGCCGCAGCGGCTACAATTCACGTTTGGCACGGGCTTCTGAGCTGATTCGAATGCTGCTACGCAACCTCCTCCTGGCCGCGGTCGTCGGCGCGGCGCCGCTCTGCGCGACCGCGCAGGATGTCAAGATCGGCTTCGTCAACACGGAGCGGATCCTGCGCGAGTCGGGCCCGGCGCAGCGCGCGGGCAAGAAGCTCGAGACCGAGTTCGCCAAGAAGCAGCAGGAGCTGCAGCGCATGGCCGACCAGTTGAAGCGCGTGCAGGACGACCTCGAGAAGAACGGCCTCACGATGTCCGAGGCCCAGCGCCGCGCCAAGGAACGCGAGTTCAACGACCTGAACCGGGAACTCCAGCGCCGCGACCGGGATTTCCGCGACGAGGTGAACCAGCGTCGCAACGAGGAAACCGCGCAGCTCGTCGAGCAGGCGAACCGCATCATCAAGCAGATCGCGGAGCAGGAGAAGTTCGACGTCATCCTGCAGGCGACCGACGCGCTGATCCTCAATTCCCGTGTCGACATCACGGAGCGGGTGATGAAGGCGCTAGAGGGCAAGCCGCCCGCACGCTGACATGCCGGGTCCGTTCTCCCTCGCCGAACTTGCCTCGCGCCTCGGCGGGCGGATTGCCGGCAATCCCGAAGTCGTCCTCGAACAGGTGGGCACGCTGGAAACGGCCGGCCCGTCGCAGCTCGCGTTCCTGTCGAATCCCCGCTACCGTTCGAAGCTCTCGGCGACTCGCGCTGGCGCCGTCATCCTCGGCGCCGATGCCGAATTGCTGACCGACCGGCCTCGACTCGTCGCGGAGAATCCCTACGCGGCGTTCGCTCGCGCTTCCGCGCTCTTCAATCCGCCGGAGGCGGTGGTGCCGGGCATCGCGCCGGACGCCAGCGTCGCCGCCGGGGCGCGCGTCGACGCCAGCGCGATGATCGCGCCGGGCGCGAGCGTGGCGGAGGGGGCGAGCATCGGCCCGCGAACCGCGATCGGCCCGGGCTGCCACGTCGGGCGCGGCGCGCGCATCGGCGCCGACTGCCGCCTGCATGCCTCGGTCGTCGTGTACCACGGCTGCTCCATCGGCAATCGCGTGATCCTCCACTCGGGTGTGGTCATTGGCGCGGACGGCTTCGGCATTGCGCCGGAGGTCGGCCGCTGGATCAAGATCCCGCAGATCGGCGCGGTGCGCATCGGCGACGATGTCGAGGTCGGCGCCAACACCACCATCGACCGCGGCGCGATCGAGGACACGGTGATCGAGGACGGCGTGAAGCTCGACAACCAGATCCAGATCGGCCACAACTGCCGTGTCGGTGCGCATACCGCGATGGCCGGCTGCGTCGCGGTGGCCGGCAGCGCACGCATCGGTGCCCATTGCACCATCGGCGCGGCGTCGCTGATCCTCGGCCACCTCGAGCTGGCCGACGGCGTGCATGTGTCGGCGGGAACCGTGGTGTCGCGCTCGGTGCGCAAGCCCGGCACGGTGACCGGCCTGTTCCCGTTCGACGACCACGATTCGTGGCAACGCAATGCCGCGCACCTGCGCAGCCTCGACGCCCTCGCGCGGCGGGTGAAGGCGCTGGAGAAGAAGCTTGGAGGAGGCAAGGATGGCTGAGATGGACGTCAACGAGGTGCTCGCGCACCTCCCGCAGCGCTACCCGTTCCAGATGATCGACCGGGTCGAGCTCGTCGAGCCCGGCAAGCGCATCGTCGCGCTGAAGGCGGTGTCCGCGAACGAGCCGTACTTCCAGGGTCACTTCCCGGGGCGGCCGATCATGCCCGGCGTGCTGATCCTGGAGGCGATGGCACAGGCCGCGGGGATCCTCGTCTTCCGCACGCTGGGCGCGAAGCCCGACGAGAACTCGGTCTACTACTACGCCGGCATCGACAACGCGCGCTTCAAGAAGCCGGTGCTGCCCGGGGACCGGCTCGAGATCGAGGTGACGATCGTCGGCAGCAAGCGCGGCGTCTGGAAGTTCGGCGCGATCGCGCGGGTGGACGGCGCGGTCGTGACGCAGGCCGACATCCTCTGCACCGTGCGCGGCGTCGGGGAGGGCGGTTGAGCGTCCACCCGACCGCGATCGTCGCGCCGGGCGCGAAGCTCGCTTCCGGAACCAGCGTCGGCCCGTACTCGATCATCGGCCCGGAGGTCGAGGTCGGCGAGGGCACGAGCATCGCCTCGCACGTCGTGATCGAGGGCCGCACGCGCATCGGCCGCGACAACCGCATCTTCCAGTTCGCCTCGATCGGCGCAGAGCCCCAGGACAAGAAATATCGCGGCGAACCCACGTCGGTCGAGATCGGCGACGGCAACACGATTCGCGAATACGTCACCATCAACCGCGGCACCGCGCAGGACGCGGGCGTGACGCGCGTCGGCGACGACAACTGGATCATGGCGTACGTGCACTTCGCGCATGATTGCCAGGTCGGCAGCCACGTCATCGTCGCCAATGCGTGCGAGCTGGCGGGGCACGTGCACGTCGGCGACTGGGCGATCCTCGGCGCAACCACGCTGGTGCACCAGTTCGTGCACATCGGCGCGCACAGCTTCACCGGCATGGGCACCTACCTGCCGCAGGACCTGCCGCCCTACGTCACCGTAGCCGGCAATCCCGCCAAGCCCTACGGTATCAACAGCGAGGGCCTGAAGCGTCGCGGATTCGCACCCGCGACCATCAACGAGATCAAGCGCGCCTACCGCACGCTGTACCGCTCGAAGCTGCCGCTCGAGGAAGCCAGGAGCCAATTGCAGGCGCAGGCGGCGACGTGCGCCGAGATCGTGCCGCTGGTCGAGTTCCTCGCGTCGTCCACGCGCGGCCTGCTGCGGTAGGGGCATGACGCAGGGCGCGATCCGAGCCGGCATCGTCGCCGGCGAAGCCTCGGGAGACCTGATCGGCAGCCACCTCGTCGCGGCACTGAAGGCGCGCGAGCCGCGCCTCGCGTTCTCGGGCATCGGCGGCGGCAAGCTGATCGCGCAGGGCGTGGAGTCGCTCTATCCGATGGAGACGCTGTCGGTGCGCGGCTACGTCGAGGTGCTGCGCCACTACCGCGAGATCATGGGCGTGCGCCGCAAGCTCGTCGCCCGCTTCCTCGCCGAGCGCCCGGCGCTCTTCATCGGCGTCGACGCGCCCGATTTCAACCTCGAGCTCGAGCGCCAGCTGCGCGAGGGCGGCATCCCGGCGGTGCACTTCGTCGGGCCCTCGGTGTGGGCGTGGCGGCGCTGGCGGTTGAAGCGCATCGCCAAGTCCGTGTCGCACATGCTGGTGATGTTCCCGTTCGAGGCGCCGATCTACGAGGCCGAGGGCATCCCGGCGACCTACGTCGGCCATCCGCTCGCCGACGTGATCCCGCTGGCGATCGATCGCGCGGCGGCGCGCGAGGCGCTCAAGCTCCCGCGGTCGAAGTTGCTCGTCGCGCTGCTGCCGGGGAGCCGCCGACAGGAACTGCACTACATGGCGGACGACTTCGTCAACGCAGCGAAGCGACTGCACGAGTCGCTCGGCGAGGTGCGCTTCGTGGTGCCGATGGCGTCGCGCCAGACCAAGGAACTGTTCGAGGCCGCGCTGCATCGCAACGGCGCCGCCGAGCTGCCGCTGACGCTGATGTTCGGGCATTCGCACGAGGCGCTCGCGGCGGCCGACGTCGCGCTGGTCGGCAGCGGCACCGCCACGCTGGAAGCCGCGCTCTTCAAGACGCCGATGGTGATCACGTATCGCCAGTCCCCGGTCACCTGGGCGCTGATGAAGCGCATGCTCTACCTGCCGTGGATCGGCCTGCCGAACATCCTCGCGCGCGAGTTCCTCTGCGACGAACTGGTGCAGGAGCAGGCCACGCCCGGGAAGCTCGCGGCGGCGCTCCTTTCCCTCCTGCAGGACACTGCGCGCCAGCAGCGCCAGCGCGAGCGTTTCCTCGCGATGCACGAGGAGCTCCGGCAGGACACGGCTTCCAAGGCCGCGGACGCGGTGCTGCGCGTGATGGCTTCGCAGCGTGCCTGAGCCGCTCGCCTGCGGCGTCGACGAAGCCGGCCGCGGGCCGATCGCCGGGCCGGTGTATGCGGCGGCGGTGATCCTCGATCCCGCGCGCCCGGTCGAGGGCATCCGCGACTCCAAGCTGCTTTCCGAGCGACGCCGCGACGCGCTCGCGCCGCTGATCCGCGAGCGCGCGATCGCGTGGGCGGTGGCGTCCGCGAGCGTGGAAGAGATCGACGCTCTGAATATCCTGCAGGCAACGTTCCTCGCCATGCGCCGCGCCGTCGAAGCGCTCGATCCACCGGCCGGGTTCGCGCTCGTCGACGGCAACCGCTTGCCCGGGCTCGCGATTCCGGCGCGCGCGGTCGTCGGCGGCGACCGCAGCCACGAGTCGATCGGCGCGGCGTCGATCCTCGCCAAGACCGAGCGCGATGCCGAGATGCGCCGCCTGCACGAGCGCTTCCCGGCCTATGGGCTGGACCGACACAAGGGCTATCCGACCGCGGAGCACCTGGCGCTGCTCGAGCGCCACGGCGCCTGCGAGATCTACCGGCGCAGCTTCGCGCCGGTGCGGCGCGTCCTCGGCGGCTGACCGAGGACCGCGGCGAGCAGCATCCGCGCCTCGCTCGCCGGGGCGACCATGTCCCGCAGCGCCGCCGTGAGCCGAAGGAGCCGTGCATAGAAAGCGGCATCCGTGGCCGCCCGCGCCAGCAGGCGCGCGAGCGCGCGCTCGTCGCCGACCGGATAGAGGGCGGGCCAGTCGCGGCCGAGAAGGCCGGTGTTGCCGGCGATGCGCGAGGCGATCACCGGCAGGCCGATGCGCAAGGCCTCGGAGACCACGTTCGCGCCGCCCTCCATCCTCGAGCTGAGCACGAGCACGTGGCTGGAAGCCATCAGCGCCAGCGCGCGCGAATGCGCGATGCCGCCGCGCCAGCGATAGCGCGCGTCGCCGCGCACCAGGGCGCGGGCCTTGCGCGCGAACGCCTCGTCGAGTGCCTCGCCGGCTTGCACCACCTCGATCGGCAGGACGGCCGGCAGCTGCGCGAGGGCGAGCGCGGCACGCAGCGGATCCTTCTCGTCGCGCAGGTGCCCGATCACGCAGGCGCGGAAGGCGCGGGCGACGGGGCGATGGCGCAGGCGCGTCGATGAGGATTGCACGACCACGCGTGCCCTGGCGCGCTGGCGCCTCGGGAGTTCCAGCGCGGCTTCGCGCTGCAGCGTGATGTACCGCGTCGCGAGCGCGAGGGATTCGCGCGCCTCGGGCGAGACGTGGATGTCGCGATAGATATCCGTACCGGTCAGCGCAAGCACCAGCGGGCGCGATGGATGCGCCAGCGCGAACGCGCGGATCGACGCATGGCTGCGCCGCGCGTGCAGGGCGAGCAGCAACTCGGGGTCGCCCTGTCCCGACCATTCGGTCATCACCTCGACGTGGTGGCCCGCGGCACGGAGCATCGCCGCCCATCGCAGCGCAGTGTGGCGATTGCCTGCGCGGGAGCCCGGCTTCGCCGGCGTGACGAGGGCGATGCGCACGCGGTTCTCAGTGCGCGGTGCTTTGGATAGACTCGGCGGCATGGATGCCGCCGAGCTTGCCGTCGCGCTCGAACAATCGCGCGCGCGCACGCGCCTGGTGGCGGATGACCTTCGCGGCGAGCGCGAGTGGGGACCGCGGTTCACGATCGTCAATCCCCCGCGCTGGGAACTGGGGCATGTCGGCTGGTTCCACGAGTACTGGTGCCTGCGTCGAATCGCGACGGGACGCCATGCGCCCGATCGCTCGGCGCCGATTCTGCCGGGCGCGGACGCACTCTACAACTCGGCGCAGGTCGCGCATGCGACCCGCTGGTCTCTTCCGCTGCCGGATTTCGACGCCACGCTCGCGTACCGCGACGAGGTGCTCGGCAGGGTGCAGGAGCGCCTGCGGAGCGGCGCGTATGAGGATGACCTCTACTTCGCAGGCCTCTCCGTGCGCCACGAGGACATGCACGCCGAGGCCTTCCACTACACGCGCCAGACGCTCGGCTACGATGCGCCGCGGCTCGTATCCGCCCGGCGCTTCGCCGGTTCACGGATCGAGGGCGATGCGGAGATTGCGGGCGGGCGTTTCCTCCTCGGCGCCTCCCCCGGCGCCGCATGGGCGTTCGACAACGAGAAGTGGGCGCATCCGGCCACCGTCGCGCCGTTCCGCATGGCGCGGACCGCGGTCAATTGCGCGCAGTTCCGTGACTTCGTCGAGGCCGGCGGTTACGTGCGGCGCGAGTGGTGGTCCGATGCGGGATGGAACACGCTGATCGAGACCGGGCGCGACGCGCCGCTGTACTGGCGACGCGCCGGCGCCGGCTGGCAACTGCGCCGCTTCGATCGCTGGATCCCGTTGCCGGAGGACGAACCCGTGCTGCACGTCAGCGCGCACGAGGCGGAGGCGTATTGCCGTTTCGCCGGGCGCCGCTTGCCGACCGAGGAGGAATGGGAGTTCGCCGCCTGCTGCGAGCCGGACTCGCTGCGCAAGCGCCGCTATCCGTGGGGCGACGAGCCTTGGACACCGGAGCGCGCGCGGCTGGAGGCCGACGGGCCCGCGAGCGTGCACGACCATCCGCTTGGCGACAGCCCGTGGGGCGTGCGCCAGATGATCGGCAACGGCTGGGAATGGACCTCCACGACCTTCCTGCCGTATCCGGGCTTCGAGCGTGATCCGTACAAGGAATATTCGGAACCGTGGTTCGGCACGCATCGCGTGCTGCGCGGCGGAGCCTTCACGACCTCGCCGCGCATCGCCACGTCGACTTACCGCAACTTCTTCCGGCCGGAGCGCGCCGACGTGTTCGCCGGCTTTCGCACCTGCGCCCTGTAGCGATGGCAATCCTGCAATCCCGCGACAACCCTCGCGTGAAGCGCTGGCAACGCCTGGTGCGCGATGCGCGCGCACGCCACGACGAAGGCCGGGCGATGCTGGAGGGGCTGAACGCCGTCGAGGGCTGGCTACGCGCGCGAGGAGCGCCGGTGGCGCTGGTGCTCACGGAATCGGCCGCCGCACTGCCCGGCGTGCGCGCGCTCGGCATCGCGCAGCCGGTGCTGGTCTCCGACGCAGTGATGAAGGCCATCGCCGACACTCCGTCGCCGCAGGGGGTGCTGGCCGAGATCGAGATCCCGGTCGCCGCTACGAACCTCGCCGCCTCGCCGGGCTGCGTGTTCCTCGACGCGCTGCAGGACGCCGGCAACCTCGGCACCATCCTGCGCACCGCGCTCGCGTTCGGCGTGCGTGACGTGGTGCTTGGGCCGGGCTGCGTGGACGCGTGGTCGCCCAAGGTCTTGCGTGCGGCGGCCGGGGCGCATGCTGGCATCCGGATCGAGGAGGCGCGTTCGCTGGTCGAGGCGATGGCGCGCTTCGGCGGCAAGGTCCATTGCACGGTCCCCAGAGGCGGGATCGAACTCGCGCAGGCCGACCTCGGCGGGCGCACCGGCTGGCTGTTCGGCGCCGAAGGGCGGGGCGTCGGCGCGGACCTGCTCGCGGCCGCGTCGTCGCATGTGAGCATCCCGATGGCGCGCGAGGCGGAGTCGCTGAACGTCGCGGCTTGCGCCGCGATCTGCCTGTACGAAACGGCCCGGCGCCGGGCTCAGTAGACGACGCGGTCGATCTTCAGTTCGCGCAGGATGGTCGCCGCGATCTCCTCGATCGACTTGGTCGTGGAGTTGATCCAGCGGATGTTCTCGCGGCGCATCATCTTCTCGGCCTGCTCGACTTCGTAGCGGCAGTTGGCGAGGTCGGCGTACTTGCTGTCGGGGCGGCGCTCCTGCCGGATCTCGCGCAGGCGCTCGGGTGCGATCGACAGCCCGAAGAGCTTCGACTTGTAGCCGTTGAGCACCTGCGGCAGCGTGCCGCGCTGGAAATCCTCGGGGATCAGCGGGTAGTTCGCCGCCTTGACGCCGAATTGCAGCGCCAGGTACAGGCTGGTGGGCGTCTTGCCGCTGCGCGACACGCCGACCAGGATCACGTCGGCCTGCGACAGTTCCCGGTGCGAGGCGCCGTCGTCGTGCGCCATCGAGAAGTTCACCGCCTCGATGCGATGGTGGTACTGGCCCTGGTCCTGCGCGCTGTGCGACTTGCCGATGGTGTGGTTCGACTTGATGCCGATACCCTCCTCGAGCGGCCCGATGAAGGTCTCGAAGAAATCGAGGAACACGGCATTGGCGCCGCGCAGGGTATCGCGCACGTCGTTGTTGACCAGGGTCGCGAATACCACCGGGCGGCCGTTGCCCTTGGCCGCCTCGGCATCGATCCGGGCGCGGCTCTCCTCGGCCTTCTCGACGGTGTCGATGAAAGGCAGGGTCACCTGCTGGAAGGCGATGCCCTCGAACTGGGTCAGCAGGCTGTGGCCCAGCATCTGGGCCGAGATTCCCGTGCCGTCGGACACGAAGAACACGGTGCGGCGGCTCGGCATGGCGATAAAATACGGTCTTTGCCGCGCTGCGGCAACCTGCTGTTGCCACCCGCAGTTACCACTGACGGAGATTGCGCGCATGTACGTAGAACGCCTGTCCCAGCTGCGCATGACCGACCTCGACAAGGTCGGCGGCAAGAACGCGTCCCTCGGCGAGATGATCGGCGGGCTCGCCGACGCCGGGATCCGCGTGCCCGGTGGCTTCGCCACCACGGCCGACGCCTTCCGCCACTTCCTTGCCGCCAACGGCATCGATCGCCGCATCGCCGAGCGCCTGAAGACGCTCGATCCCGAGAACATCGATTCGCTGACCCGCGGCGGGGCGGAGATTCGCGGCTGGATCGGCTCGGCGCCTTTCCCGGCAGACCTCGAGGCCACGATCCGCAAGGCCTACGCCGAACTCGAGGCCGAGGCGGGCGGCGCGTCGTTCGCGGTGCGCTCCTCCGCCACCGCCGAGGACCTGCCCGACGCCTCGTTCGCCGGGCAGCAGGAAACGATGCTGAACATTCGCGGCATCGACAACATCCTCGAGGCGATCCGGCACGTGTTTGCGTCGCTCTACAACGACCGCGCGATCTCGTACCGCGTGCACCACAAGTTCGAGCACGAGACGGTCGCCTTGTCGGCGGCAGTGCAGCGCATGGTGCGCAGCGACCTCGGCGCCAGCGGCGTGATGTTCACGCTCGACACCGAATCGGGCTTCCGCGACGTGGTGTTCATCACCTCCTCGTACGGCCTCGGAGAGATGGTGGTGCAGGGCGCGGTGAACCCGGACGAGTTCTATGTCCACAAGCCGATGCTGGCGCAGGGACGTCCTGCCGTGGTGCGCCGCGCGCTCGGCTCCAAGCTGCACAAGATGGTGTTCTCCGACACGCAGGCGAGCGGCAAGTCGGTCCGCACGCTCGACACGCCCGACGCCGACCGCCAGCGCTTCTCGCTCACGGACGCGCAGGTGCTCGAACTCGGCCGCATGGCGGTGTCGATCGAGAAGCACTACGGCCGCCCGATGGACATCGAGTGGGGCCTGGACGGGTCCGACGGAAGGCTCTACGTGCTGCAGGCGCGCCCCGAGACCATCAAGTCGCGCCCGCGCGACGTCGAGACGCGCTACCGGCTGAAGGGCAAGGGCAAGGTCCTCGCCACCGGCCGCGCGATCGGCTCCAAGATCGGCGCCGGTACGGTGCGCATCGTCGCCGATGCCTCGCACATGGGCAGCGTGCAGAAAGGCGACGTCCTGGTCACCGACATGACCGACCCGAACTGGGAACCGGTGATGAAGATCGCCGCGGCGATCGTCACCAACCGCGGTGGTCGAACCTGCCACGCAGCGATCATTGCGCGCGAGCTCGGCATTCCCGCGGTGGTCGGCTGCGGTGACGCCACCGAGATGCTGAAGGACGGCGCGGTGGTCACCGCGAGCTGCGCCGAGGGCGACACCGGCATGATCTACGAGGGCGCGATCCCGTTCGAGGTGTCGAGCTTCGAGCACGGCACGATGCCCGAGATCCCGGTGAAGATCGCGATGAACGTCGGCAACCCGCAGATGGCCTTCGGCTTCGCGCAGATCCCGAACGCCGGCGTCGGCCTCGCGCGGCTCGAGTTCATCATCAACAACGACATCGGCATCCACCCGCGCGCCTGCCTCGAGTATCCCGCCCTGCCCGCGGACCTGAAGCGCCGCGTCGAGGAAGCCACCGCCGGCTACGCCAGCCCGCGCGAATTCTTCCGCGAGCGCATGGTCGAGGGCGTGGCGACCATCGCCGCCGCCTTCTGGCCGAAACCGGTGATCGTGCGCCTCTCGGACTTCAAGTCGAACGAATACAAGAAGCTCCTGGGCGGCGAGCGCTACGAGCCGGACGAGGAGAACCCGATGCTTGGCTTCCGCGGCGCCTCGCGCTACATCGCCGGCAGCTTCCGCGAGTGCTTCGAGATGGAGTGCGCGGCGATGAAGAAGGTGCGCGACGAGCTCGGATTCACCAACGTCGAGCTGATGGTGCCCTTCATCCGCACGGTGTCCGAGGCCGAGTCGGTGGTGAAGCTGCTCGCCGGGCACGGCCTGAAGCGCGGCGAGAACAAGCTGCGCATCGTCATGATGTGCGAGGTGCCGTCCAATGCCGTGCTGGCCGAGGAGTTCCTGCAGCACTTCGACGGCTTCTCGATCGGCTCGAACGACCTCACGCAGCTGACGCTCGGCCTGGACCGCGATTCCGGGCTGGTGGCCGAGATCTTCGACGAGCGCGACCCGGCGGTGAAGTCGATGCTGTCGATGGCGATCCGCGCGTGCCGCAAGCAGGGCAAGTACGTCGGCATCTGCGGCCAGGGGCCCTCCGACCACCCGGACCTCGCGCGCTGGCTGATGGAGCAGGGGATCGAGAGCCTGTCGCTCAACCCGGACACCGTGGTGTCGACGTGGCTCGCCCTCGCGGGCGACCCGCCGCCGGCGGAACAGCGCTCAGCCGCGGCGTAGCAGCCGCTGCTTCTCGCGCTGCCACTCCTTCTCGCGCTCGGTCGCCCGCTTGTCGTGCTTCAGCTTGCCGCTCGCCAGCGCGATCTCGGCCTTGATGAGGCCCTTCGAGTAATGCAGGTTCAGCGGCACCAGCGTGTAGCCCCGCTGCTCGACCTTGCCGATCAGGCGGCGGATTTCCTCGTGCTTGAGCAGGAGCTTGCGCGTGCGCGCGGGCTCCGCCTGCACGTGGGTCGAGGCCGAGAGGAGCGGGCTGATGTGCGCGCCGATCAGCCACAGGGCGTCGTCGCGGATCATCACGTAGGCATCCGACAGCTGCGCGCGGCCGGCGCGGATCGCCTTCACCTCCCAGCCCTCGAGCACGAGGCCGGCTTCGTAGCGTTCCTCGATGAAGTAATCGTGGAACGCCTTGCGATTTTCGACGATCGACATGAGGCGCGCGCATTCTACTAGCAGCGGGCTCCGGCAGGTCCGGCGCACCGCGATCGTCGAGCACCCGGTGGCGGCGCTGCACGCGCTGGTGGCCGACGTGCCGGCCTACCCGGCGTTCCTGCCCTGGTGCCTCGGCGCGACGGTGGAAGGCGTGACCGAGGAGGGCATCCGCGCGAGCATGGAAGTCGGCGTGCGCGGGTTCCGGCAGCGCTTCACCACCTTGCATCGCAGCCAGCCCCCGGAGGCGATCGACATCACGCTGGTGGAAGGCCCGTTCCGGCAGTTCCACGCGCACTGGCAGTTCGTGCCGCTCGGCGACGCGGCGGCCAAGATCGAGTACCTGATGGAGTACGAGTTTTCCGGCGCGGCGGTCACCGCGCTGCTCGGCCCGCTCTTCGAGCAGATCGCCGACACCATGGTCGATGCGTTCATCCGGCGCGCCGACGCGCTCAAGGGTCGTGCCGCGGTTTGAAGTCGTGCGGGCGACGCCAGACCGCCAGGAGGCGGTGACGGTCGAGCTCGCCGAGGGTGCGACCGTGGAGGACGCGATCCGCGCGTCCGGGTGGTGGACCGGAGGCCCCGTGCATGCGGGGCGATTCGGAGTGCCGGCCGGGCTGGACGACGTCCTGCGGCCCGGGGATCGGGTCGAGCTCTACCGGGCGCCGGCCATCGATCCCAAGGAGGCCCGGCGACGGCGCGCGCGCCGTCGCTAGCGCGTCGCTAGTTGCACCACTCCTGCACGGACTTGCGCGCCGAAGCCGTCTCGGTGGCGCGGGTCGCGTCGTCCATGAAGACCCGCTCGCCCTGCGCATTGGTCTGCGCGATGCGAGTGCCGCTCTCGAGGTCGCGCAGGCGCGCCTGTGCGTTGGTGCAGTTCTGCTTCTTCTTCGCCGCGTTGGCGGCGTCCTCGGCGGCCTTGGCCTCGGCCTTCTTGGCGTCTTCCTGGCGCTTGCGGAAGGCTTCCTCGGGCGTGAGGGCCTTCTTCGCGTCCTTGCCGTCCTTGCCCGCATCCTTGGACGCCGGCGAGGAGGGCTGCGTGGCGGGACCCGGCGGCGCCTTCAGCGGCGTCGACTTCACGCCCGGCGGCGGGTTGTCGCCGTACTGGACCTTGCCGTCCTTGTCCACCCAGCGGAAATTCTGCGCCTGCGCGACGGCGGCGAGCGACAGCAGGCAGAACGACAGGACGATGCGCTTCATGCGGGTCTCCTCGAAATCCTGGGCAACGGCGCGGGGCTACTCGGCACTAACGCGCGACGGCCCGCCCCGGTAGACAGCCGGGGACGGTATCGGCTTTCCCGCGGCGCGTCAAACCGCCGGCGCGCTCGCGTATAATTTCGCTTTGCCGAAAGGAAAAGCATGCGGGTCATCCAGAAGGCGCTTACCTTCGACGACGTCCTCCTCCTTCCCGCCCACTCGCGCGTCCTGCCGCGCGAAGTTTCCCTCAAGACCCGGCTGACCAAGAAGCTCGAACTGAACATCCCGCTGCTGTCGGCGGCGATGGACACGGTCACCGAGGCGCGCCTCGCGATCGCGATGGCGCAGGAGGGCGGCATCGGCATCATCCACAAGAACTTCACGCCCAAGGAACACGCGGCGGAAGTCGCCAAGGTCAAGCGCTTCGAGTCCGGCGTGCTGCGCGACCCGATGACGGTCTCGCCCGACATGTCGGTGCGCAAGGTGATCGCGCTGCAGCGCCAGCACCGCATCTCGGGATTCCCGGTGCTGAAGGACGGCAAGGTCGTCGGCATCGTCACCAACCGCGACCTGCGCTTCGAGAAGAAGCTCGACCAGCCGGTGGCGAACATCATGACGCCGCAGAAGCGCCTCGTCACCGTCAGCGAAGGCGCCAGCCGTGCCGACGCCATGGCGCTGCTGCACAAGCACCGCCTCGAGCGCGTGCTGGTGGTGGACAAGCAGTGGAAGCTGAAGGGCCTGGTCACCGTCAAGGACATCGTCAAGGAGACCGAGCATCCCAGCGCCTGCAAGGACGCGCAGGGCAAGCTGCGCGTCGGTGCCGCGGTGGGCGTGGGCGAGGGCACCGAGGAGCGCGTCGAGCGCCTGGTCGATGCCGCCGTCGACGTGCTGGTGGTCGACACCGCGCACGGCCACGCCCAGGGCGTGCTCGAT
>CAZTXP010000134.1:0-12267 GCA_964617355.1 uncultured Enterobacteriaceae bacterium | reverse complement strand
GCGTCGACGATGCGCTCCTGCAGCGACTTCGCCGAGAAGCCGCCGAACACCACCGAGTGCGTCGCGCCGATGCGCGCGCAGGCCTGCATCGCCGCCACCGCCTGGATCGACATCGGCATGTAGATCAGCACGCGGTCGCCGGTCTTGATGCCGAGCGCCTTGAGGCCGTTCGAGAGGCGGCAAACCTCGTGGTACAGCGCCTTGTAGGTGATCTTCGTGACCTTGCCGTCGTCGGCCTCGAAGATGATCGCGACCTTGTCGGGCTGGGTCTTCAGGTGACGATCGAGGCAGTTGTACGAGGCGTTCGTCTCGCCGTCGTGGAACCACTTGAAGAACGGCGCGTTCGACTCGTCGAGCGTCTTCGTGAACGGCTTGTGCCAGAGCAGGGTCTCGCGCGCGAGTTTCGCCCAGAAGCCCTCGAAGTCCTTCTCGGCCTCCGCGCACATCGCCGCGTAGGCCGGCATGCCGGAGATGTTCGCCTGCTTGACGAAATCGGGGGACGGCGGGAACACCCGCGTTTCGTTCAGGACGGTCTGGATGGTCTGGGTGGACATGACGTCGCTCCTCGTCGAGTCGGTCGCAATGCGGGATCCGTTATGCGCGATTCTTGCCAGCGCGGCTTACAGGGCTCTTACGCCCGCGAAGAGAAATATCATCACCGGATCAAGGCCTTGTAAAGCCGCGGGGCGAACCGGACCCGTATGCTACAGTCGCGCACCTCGCTGCACCGCAACGCCCCGCGAGCGGCGCACACTCGAACGACCCGGACCCGATGAAGACACCCATGACGCCCCAGCAGTCCGAGGCGCGCGCGTTGCGCCCGCTTCCGAACCTGATCTTCGCCAGCCGCTGGCTGCAGCTGCCGCTTTACCTCGGCCTGATCCTCGCCCAGGCGGTCTACGTCTGGCACTTCTGGGTCGAACTGTACGAACTGATCTCGGCCGCCATGGGCAGCCAGGCGGCCCTGAACCACATCCTCGACGCCGTCGCCGTCGAAGGCGCGAAGCGCCCCGCCAAGCTCGACGAGACCACCATCATGCTGGTCGTCCTCGGCCTGATCGACGTGGTGATGATTTCCAACCTGCTCATCATGGTCATCGTCGGCGGCTACGAAACGTTCGTGTCGCGCATGAACCTCGAGCGCCACCCGGACCAGCCGGAGTGGTTGTCGCACGTCAACGCCTCGGTGTTGAAGGTCAAGCTCGCCACGGCGATCATCGGCATCTCGTCGATCCACCTCTTGAAGACCTTCATCAACGCCGCCGCCTACGACGAGAAGACGCTGATCGCGCAGACCGGGATCCACATAGCCTTCCTCTTCTCCGCGCTGTCGATCGCCTACTGCGACCGGCTGATGCAGCCGGCCGAGCACTCCGCGCGCCGCCAGGACGGCCGCGAACACAACGACTGAGGAACCGCCATGTCCACCATCCGCCAGGACGACCTGATCCAGAGCATCGCCGACGCGCTGCAGTTCATTTCCTACTACCACCCGGTCGACTACATCAAGGCACTCGGTCGCGCCTACGAGCGCGAGCAGTCACCGGCGGCGAAGGACGCGATCGCGCAGATCCTCACCAACTCGCGCATGTGTGCCGAGGGCCACCGCCCGATCTGCCAGGACACCGGCATCGTCAACGTGTTCATCAAGGTGGGCATGGACGTGCGCTGGGACGCGAAGCTCTCGCTCGAGGACATGGTCAACGAAGGCGTGCGCCGCGGCTACAACCACCCCGACAACAAGCTGCGCGCCTCGGTGCTCGACGACCCGGCGTTCACGCGCAAGAACACGCGCGACAACACCCCGGCCGTGATGCACGTCGAACTCGTGCCCGGCGACAAGGTCTCGGTCGACGTCGCCGCCAAGGGCGGCGGCTCGGAGGCGAAGTCGAAGTTCATCATGATGAACCCCTCGGATTCGCTGGTGGACTGGGTGCTGAAGACCGTGCCGACGATGGGCGCCGGCTGGTGCCCGCCCGGCATGCTCGGCATCGGCGTCGGCGGCACCGCCGAGAAGGCGATGCTGATGGCGAAGGAATCGCTGATGGAGCCGATCGACATGGCCGAGCTGAAGGCGCGCGGCCCGAAGTCGAAGCTCGAGGAACTGCGCATCGAGCTCTATGACAAGGTGAACGCGCTCGGCATCGGCGCACAGGGCTTGGGCGGCCTGTCGACCGTGCTCGACGTGAAGATCCACACCTTCCCGACGCACGCCGCGAACAAGCCCGTGGCGATGATCCCGAACTGCGCGGCCACGCGGCACGCGCACTTCGTGCTCGACGGCTCCGGTGCGGCGACCTTCACTCCGCCGTCGCTGGATGACTGGCCGAAGGTGTCGTGGTCGCCCTCCGCGTCGGCCACGCGCGTCAACCTCGACACGCTCACGCCGCAGGAAGTCGCGTCGTGGAAGCCGAGCCAGACGCTGCTTCTCTCGGGCAAGCTGCTTACCGGCCGCGACGCCGCGCACAAGCGCATCCAGGACATGCTCGAGCGCGGCGAGAAGCTGCCGGTCGACTTTACCAACCGCGTGATCTACTACGTCGGCCCGGTCGACCCGGTGCGCGACGAGGTCGTCGGCCCCGCCGGCCCGACCACCGCGACGCGCATGGACAAGTTCGTCGAGACCATGCTCGGCAAGACGGGCCTCATCTCTATGGTCGGCAAGGCCGAGCGCGGGCCGGTCGCCATCGAATCGATCAAGAAGCACAAGGCCGCGTACCTGATGGCGGTCGGCGGCGCGGCCTATCTCGTCGCCAAGGCGATCCGCAAGTCGCGCGTCGTCGCCTTCGAGGACCTCGGCATGGAAGCGATCTACGAGTTCGAGGTCAAGGACATGCCGGTGACCGTGGCGGTCGATTCCAGCGGCACCTCGGTGCACCAGACCGGCCCGCAGGACTGGGAGAACCGCATCCGCACGCTGAAGATCCCGGTGCACGCGGCCTGATGGCCGCGTCCGGCCTCTGATGGGCGAAGCGCCCGCCACGCGCTGGCCCGCGGTCTGGGCCGTGTGGCTGTCGGGCCTCGCCGCGTCTGCCTGCATCGGCAAGGCGCCGCCTCTCCTGCCGGTGATCCGCGAGGATCTCGGCCTCACGCTCGTGCAGAGCGGGCTGATCGCGACCATGCTGAACGCGATGGGCATGGCGGTAGGCCTCTTCGCGGGCCTGCTCTCCGATCGCCTCGGTCCGAAGCGATTCGCGCTCGCCGGCCTCGCGCTGCTCGCCGCGGGCGGGGTGCTGGGCTCCGCGGCGGGCGGATACGCCGGGCTCCTTGCCTCGCGGTTCCTCGAGGGCACCGGCTTCGTGATGACGACGATCTCCGGCATCGCGCTGATCACCAACGTGACGCGCGCATCCGACCGCGCGCAGGCGATGGCGCTTTGGAGCGCGTACATGCCCACCGGCGGCGCGATCGCCATGCTCGGCGCGCCGCTCGCGCTGGCCGCCATCGGCTGGCGCGGCTACTGGCTCGCCGTCGCGTGTGCGGCGGCGATCTCGTTCGTGCTCGTGCTGCGCATGGTGCCGGCACCCGCGTTCGGCGGCAGCGTGCGCATCGGCCGGCTCGCCATCGAGTCGCTCGGCCGGCCGGCCAGCCTGCTGCTGTGCCTCGCGTTCTTCGGTTACGCCGCGCAATGGGCCTCGATCATGGTGTGGCTGCCGACCTTCGCCATCGACGAGCGCGGCGCGAGCACCACGGTCGCCGCGCTGCTCACCACCGGCATGGTGGCGATCAACATCCCCGGCAACCTCGCCGGCGGCTGGGTGATGCGCCTCGGCATGAGCCGCTCCGGGATGATCCTGTTCGCCGCCTGCGCGCAGGCGCTGGGCTGCGTCGGCGTGTTCCTCGACGTGCTGCCCGACTGGGGGCGCTACGCGTCGTGCCTTGCGTTCTCGATGTTCGGCGGGCTGCTGCCGATGGCGGTGTTCTCGGGCATCCCGATCCACGCGCGCAGCCACGCGCACATCGGCACGACCAATGGCATGGTGATGCAGGTCTCGCAGTTCGCGCAGTTCTTCGGGCCGCTCGCCGTGGCCTGGCTCGCGGCCCGGCACGGCTGGTCGGCCTCGCTCGCGCCGATGCTTGCGTTCGCGGCATGCTCGGCCGCAGCCGGGCTCGGCCTGTCGCGGCTCGAACGCCGCGACGCGTCGCGCTAGTTCGCGCCCTTGCCCTCGGAAGCGGAGGGCGCCGGGGCCTTGGCGGCATCGTCGCCCTTGGGCGCTTCGGCGGGCGACGTCGGTGCTTCCGGCGGCAGCCGCGATGCCATGCGCTCGAGATCTGCGTCCAGCCGCAGCTTCACCGGCTCGCCCTCGACGAACTCGGGAATCGGCTTCGGCGCGGCGGCGCGGATCGGCGTCGGCGGCGGCACGGCGGCGCGCGGCGCCGGGGGCGTCGCGGGCTCCTGGAACTGCGGATAGAACACCGCGGCCGCAGCCGCCACGGCGACCAGCAGGCCGAGATACACCAGCGTGCGGCTCGGGGGCTTCGCCGCCGGCGTCGGCGCGGGTCGCTCCGATCCCTTGGGCGCCACCGCGGCCCATTCGCGCTCGCGCGCCTTGCGCGCAGCCTCGAGATCGCCCTTTTCGGCGCCGAGCTTCTTCGCCTCCGCCTCGGCCGCCATGCGCTGGCGCGCCTCCTCGGCCGCACGGGCGTCCGCCTCCGAGCGCTGCCTGGCCGCCTCGATGGCCTTCGCTTCCGCCTTCGCGGCGAGTTCCGCCTTGAGGCGCGATTCTTCCTCGAGCTTCGCCTTCTCCGCGGCCGCGAGCGCGAGCGCCTCCTCGGCCTTCAGGCGCGCCTGCGCATCGGCGAGCGCCTTGGAGCGCGCGTCGTTCGTTTCCTTGGCGACGCGCGCGAGCTGCGCCTCGGACTCCTGCCGCTGCTCCGCGGCTTCGCGCGCGCGCGCCTCTTCATCGGCCTTGCGCTTCTCGGCCGCGAGCGCCGCGGCTTCCGCGTCCGCGCGCGCCTTCGCCTGCTCCGCCGCCTGCACCTCCAGCGCGGCGAGATCCTTCGCCTTGCGCTCGGCGGCTTCCAGCGCGGCGACCCGCTCCGCCGCCGCCACGGTCGCGGCCTTCTCGGCGCGCAGGCGTTCCTGCGCGTCGGCGATCGCACGATCCTTCGCCACCTCGGCCGCCTTGGCTTCGGCCGCGGCCTTGCGCTCCAGTTTCAGGCGCTCTTCTCCAGCCTCGCGAGCCTTGGCTTCCTCGTCGGCGCGGCGCTTCTCCGCCGCCACGGCCGCGGCTTCCGCATCCCGCCGCTCCTGGGCCTTGGCGGCCGCCGAGGCCTCGAGGGCCGCCAGTTCCTGCGCCTTGCGTTCCGCAGCTTCCGCCGCCGCCTGCCGCTCGGCCGCCGCGGTCGCCTGCGCCTTCTCGGCCTTCAGGCGCGACTGGGCGTCCGCGATCGCGCGATTGGTGGCTTCCGCCGCTGCGCGCGCAGAAGCCGCGGCTTCCTTCTCCGCCTTCAGGCGCTCGTCGGCCGCGAGCCTCGTCGCGGCCTCCTGCTCGGCTCGTTCGCGCGCGGCGCGCAGCGCCTCGGCCTCGAGTTCCGCCACGCTCTTCGCCTTGGTGGCGGCCGCCTGCTCGGCCTGCGCGCCCGCGCCGGCCGCCGCCGCCTTCGCTTGCTCGGCCTCGGCCCGCGCCTTCGCGGCGGCGAGCGCCTCGGCGGTGGCTGCCGCGGCCTCCTTGCCCGCGCGCATCGCTACGCCCTGCGCGAGCATCTTGTCTTCCGCGGCGCGCTTGGCCGCCAGTTCATCCGCTGCGCGCTGCTTCGCGGCCTCTGCCGCGCGTCGTGCCGCCGCGGCCTCCTCCGATGCTGCCTTGGCGCCGGCTTCCTCCGCGGCGCGTCGTTCAGCCGCAGCCGCGGCGAGCGATTCCTCGGCCTTCGCGCGCGCCTCGGCCTCGGTCGCGGCCTTTTCCTTCGCCGCCTGCGCGGCCTGGGCGAGGCGAGCCGCCTCGGCTTCGGCCTTCGCGCGCGACTCGGCAGCCTGCCGTGCGCCCGCTTCCTCCTCGGTCCGACGGCGCGCGATCTCGGCCATGCGTGCATCCGCGTCGGCCTGCTCGGCCGCCGCCTTGGCGAGCGCCTCCTCGGATTGGCGCTTCGCAGCGGCGGCCTCCGCGAGCGCCTTCTCGGCGTCGACGCGCTCCTGCGCCTTCGCCGCCTCGGCGCGCTTGGCCTGCTCGGCTTCGCGTGCCGCGGCCGCCGCCTTCTCCTCGGCCTGCGCGCGCTCCTTCGCCAGTCGCGCCGCGACGGACTCCTCGCCCGCGCGCCGCTTCGCGAGCTCGGCCAGTTCGGCGTCGCGCGCGGCCTGCTGCTCGGCGCGCTTGATGGCGGCCTGCTGGCTCGCGATGTCGCGCGAGGCGGCGGCCGTGAGATCGCGCTCGACCTTCAATCGCGCCTGCTGGTCCGCGAGGGCCTTGGCGCGCGCCTCGTCGGCCTCGCGGGTCGCGCGCGCGGCGCGCGCCTCGATCTCGGCCTGTTCCTCGATCGACGGACCGGCCTTCGCCGGCGCCGCGGGCGCTGCCGGCGCCGCCGGCGCCGGATGCGAGACCACGAAGTCGAGGTCGAGCATGTCGCCGAGCGAATCGGCGTAGGTGTCGCGGATCTTGCGGAACTCGGGCAGCGCCTTCTTGAACGCCTCGACCATCACCGGGTCGTAGCGCGTGCCGGCGCCGCTGGTGACTTCGTTGATCGCCAGCTCGATGGGCATCGGCTCGCGGTGGAACTGCGTCGCGGTCATGCTCTCGAAGGAATCCACCACCGCCATCACGCGTCCGGCCCACGGGATGTCGGCGCCCTTCGCGCCGGCCGGGTAGCCGGAACCGTCCCAGCGCTCGTGGTGCGTCAGCGCGAGCGTGCGCGCGAGCTTGAGCAGCGGGTCGTCGTGCTCGCCGATGATCTCCGCGCCGATGGTCGGGTGCCGGCGCATCTGCTCCCACTCGGGCGCATCCAGCCGTCCGGACTTGCGCAGCACGCTCGCCGGCACGCCGAGCTTGCCGATGTCGTGCAGCGGCGCGGCCTTCATCATCAGGTCGCACATCTGCGGACGCGCCCCCGCGGCCTCCGACAGCGCGCGCGCGTAGTGGCCGAGGCGCACCACGCGGTTCCCGACCGCGGAGCTCTCGTGGTACTCCATCGCGCGCCCGAGGCGGCGGATCAGCTGCTGGCGCGTCTGCTCGAGCTGCGTGGAACGTTCGCGGATCAGGTCTTCCTGGCGCTGCTGGTGGGTGATCAGCTCGGCGTGCGCCCGCACGCGCGCGGCCAGCACCGTGGGCACGATCGGCTTGGTGAAGTAGTCCACGGCGCCGAGCTGGAAGCCCTGCACCACGTCCTGCGCCTCGGCGCGGTTGGTCATGAAGATCACCGGCACGTCGGCCACCGCGGGGCTCGCCTTCAGCGCCTTGCAGACGTCGTAGCCGCTGGAGCCCGGCATCTCGACGTCCAGCAGGATCAGGTCCGGCCGCGGCTTGCCGAACGCGTGGCGCAGCGCGCTGCGGCCGTCCTGCGCGACCAGCACGCGAAAGTCCTTCCTCAGCGTGAGCTCGACGAGGTTGGTGATGTCCTCGGAGTCGTCGACGACGAGCAGGGTGAAGGAAGGAGCCGCCTCGGCCATAGGTGCGAGTGTACCGGCGCGTCGGACAAATTGCGTACGGGTTGCGGCGACGGGATAATTCACCCCCTCCCCCGCAGCCAGGATCCCCCATGAGCGACATCGTCATCTGCGAAGTCGGCCCGCGCGACGGCCTCCAGAACGCGAAGCACCTGATGCCCACCGAGGCGAAGAAGCGCTGGATCTCCGCGCTCGCCGCGGCCGGCCTGAGGGAGATCGAGGTCGGTTCGTTCGTGCCGCCGAAGCTGATCCCGGCGATGGCAGACACCGCGGAGATCGTGGCGCACGCCCGCACGATCCCCGGCGTGAAGACGGTGGCGCTGG
This sequence comes from uncultured Enterobacteriaceae bacterium, assembly GCA_964617355.1. Classification (GTDB taxonomy): domain Bacteria; phylum Pseudomonadota; class Gammaproteobacteria; order Burkholderiales; family SG8-39; genus CAZTDU01. The sequence goes on along the minus strand of CAZTXP010000134.1, from coordinate 4,346 downwards.
CGCCGAACGCCAAGGGCTACGAGCGCGCAGTCGCCGCGGGCGCACAAAAAATTACCTTCCCGGTCTCGGCCTCGCGCAAGCACAGCGAGTCGAACGTGCGCATGACGCCCCAGGAGATGGCCGAGCAGGTGCGCCTGTGCTGCGTGCAGCGCGACGCCCTGCCCGCGGGCCAGCGCGTGGAGATCGAGGCCGGCCTCGCCACCGCGTTCGGCTGCACCCTGCAGGGCGTGGTGCCGGAAGACGAGGTCGTGCGCCTCGCCGGTCAGCTCGCCAAGGCGGGCGTGGACGCGATCGCGCTCGCCGACACCGTCGGCTACGCGAACCCCGCGCAAGTGCGGCGCCTCTTCAAGCGCGTGCGCGCGGAGGTTGGCGACATCCTCGAGGGCGCGCACTTCCACAACACGCGCGGACTCGGGCTCGCCAACGCGTTCGCCGCCTACGAGGAAGGCGTGCGCGGCTTCGACTCCTCGCAGGGCGGCCTCGGCGGCTGCCCGTTCGCGCCGGGCGCGAGCGGCAACGTCTGCACCGAAGACCTCGTCTTCATGTTCGAGGCCATGGGCGTGTCCACCGGCATCGACCTCGACAAGCTGATGGCCGCGCGACAACTGCTCGTCGACGCCATCCCGCAGGAGCCCGTCTACGGGCACCTGTCGGACGCAGGCCTGCCGAAGAATTTCCGGATGGCGGCGTGACGCGGCTGCCGCTCGACGGCGTCCGCGTCGTCGAGTTCGCGCACATGGTGATGGGGCCGTCGTGCGGGCTCGTGCTGGCCGACCTCGGCGCCGAGGTGATCAAGGTCGAGCCGCTGGAGGGCGACAACACGCGCCGGCTCGCCGCGGCGGGCGCCGGGTTCTACCCGATCTTCAATCGCAACAAGAAGAGCCTGCCGGTCGACTTGAAGAATCCCAAGGGCCGCGGGGTGGTGGCGAAGCTGGTCGCCACTGCCGACGTGCTGACCGAGAACTTCCGCCCCGGCGCGCTCGACAAGATGGGCTTCGGCTACGAGGCGCTGTCGATGAAGCACCCGCGGCTCGTGTACTGCTCGATGAAGGGCTTCCTCACCGGGCCGTACGAGGATCGCGCCGCGCTCGACGAGGTGGTGCAGATGATGGGCGGCCTCGCGTACATGACCGGCCTGCCCGATCGCCCGTTGCGCGTCGGCTCGTCGGTGAACGACATCATGGGCGGCATGTTTGGCGCGATCGCGATCCTCGCCGCGCTGCGCGAGCGCGACGCCACCGGGCGCGGCAAGCACGTGAAGAGCGCGCTCTTCGAGAACACCGTCTACCTCGTCGCGCAGCACATGGCGCAACAGGCGATCACCGGCGAGGCGCCGCCGCCGATGTCGGTGAAACGCCCTGCCTGGGGCATCTACGACATCTTCGACACGCGCGACGCCGACCGCCTCTTCGTCGGCGTCGTCACCGACACGCAGTGGGCGGTGTTCTGCCGCGAGTTCGGCGAACCGGAGCTCGGCGCCGACGCGCGCCTCGCCACCAACGCGCTGCGCGTGAAGGAGCGCGGTTGGCTGGTGCCGCGCCTGAACGAGATCTTCAAGCGCCACGACAAGGCGTCGCTGGAGGCGAAGCTGGAGGCGATCGGCCTGCCCTTCGCGCCGATCGCGAAGCCCTGGGACCTGTTCGACGACCCGCACCTCAACGCCGCGGGAGGCCTCGTCGAGACGCGCGTCGCGCCGGGCACCAGCGTCAAGGTGCCCGCGCTGCCGATGGAGTTCGACGGCCAGCGCCTGCCCAAGCGCAACGACCCGCCTCTGCTCGGCGAAGGCGCGCGCGGCCTGCTCGAGGGCCTCGGCCTCGCCGCTGCCGAGATCGACGCGCTGGCGCGCGACGGCGTCGTCGGCCTCGCCGCCTGAGGCCGTGTCCCGCCCCGGCCGCCGCTGGGACGTCTTCTGCCGCGTCGTCGACAACTACGGCGACGCCGCGGTGTGCTGGCGCCTCGCGCGCCAGCTCGCCACCGAGCACGACGCGCGCGTACGGCTGTGGATCGACCGGCCCGAGGTGCTGCAGGCACTGAAGCCCGCAATGCGGGACAGCGGCGTGGACGTCCGCCCCTGGACCTCGCACCTCGATTTCGGCGCGGCGGCGGAGATCGCGATCGACGCCTTCGGCGACGGGCTGCCCGACGACTACGCCCGCGCGCTCGCGCCCGGCGCCCTCTGGATCAAGCTCGAGTACCTCTCGGCGGAAGACTGGGTCGCGAGCCACCACGGCCTGCCGTCGCCGCACCCGACGCTGCCGGTGCGGCGCTTCTTCTTCTTCCCGGGATTCGACGGCGCGAGCGGCGGCCTGTTGCGCGAGCGCGACCTCCTGGCGCGGCGCGACGCCTTCGTTCCGGCCACGCTGTGGCGCGCGCTCGGTGGCGGGCCGCAAGCCGGCGCGACCGCCGTGTCGCTCTTCGGCTACGAGAATCCGGCCGTCCCCGCGCTGCTCGACGCGTGGGCGTCCGGGCCGGCACCGACCTGGGTTGCGGTCACCGACAGCCGGATCCGCCCGCAGGTCGAGGCCTGCATGGCCGGCGCGTTGGAGCGCGGCGCGCTGCGCGTTGCATACCTGCCCTTCCTGCCGCAGGACCGGTACGACGAACTGCTCTGGGCTTGCGACTGGAACTTCGTCCGCGGGGAGGATTCCTTCGTGCGCGCCCAGTGGGCCGCGAAGCCCTTCTGCTGGCAGATCTACCCGCAGGCGGAGGACGCCCACCGACCCAAGCTGGAGGCCTTCCTTGCCCGCTACGGCGCCGCGCCGGAGACGCCCCTCGCCCACCTCTGGCGAGCCTGGAACGGATTCGGCGGCGACGTCGGGGCGGCGTGGCGCGAGGCCGATGCCGCGCGTCCGGCGCTGGCGACCCTCGCGAGGCGCTGGGCGGACGCGCAGGCACGCCTCCCGGATCTCGCCACGGCGCTGGCGGATTTCTGCGAAAGTCGTTTAAAATAGCGGGCTTACCTCACCCAACCCGCAAGGCGCAGTCATGAAACTCGCTCAGGAAATCCGCACCGGCAACGTCATCATGGTGGGCAAGGACCCGCTCGTGGTGCAGAAGGCCGAATACTCCAAGTCCGGCCGCAACGCGTCGGTCGTGAAGATGAAGCTGAAGAACCTGCTCTCCGGCGCGGCCTCCGAGACCGTCTACCGCGCGGACGAGAAATTCGAGGTCGTGGTGCTCGACCGCAAGGACGTCACCTACTCGTACTTCGCCGATCCGTCCTACGTGTTCATGGACAGCGAGTACAACCAGTACGAGCTCGACGCCGACAGCATGGGCGACGCGCTGAACTACCTGGAAGACGGCATGCCGGCCGAGATCGTGATCTACAACGAGCGCCCGATCTCGATCGAGATCCCGCAGACCGTGGTGCGCAAGATCGAGTACACCGAGCCGGCCGTGCGCGGCGACACCTCGGGGAAGGTGCTCAAGCCCGCGAAACTCGCCAACGGCTTCGAGGTTCCCGTGCCGCTCTTTTGCGACACCGGCGACCTGATCGAGATCGACACCCGCACCGGCGAGTATCGGTCCCGCTCGAAGGGCTGATTTACTTCAATTCGATCTCGATGAACGCGTATTCGTACGCGTTCGCGTTGATCACGTCGTGCTCCACGCCCGCGTTGCGGGTGTAGGGCACGCCGGCCTTCAGTTCGGCGATCCTCTCGCCGCCCGGCTCCACCAGCTTCAGCTTGCCGTCCAGCATCGGCACCACCACGTAGTCCATCTCGTGGCGGTGGTAGCCCGTGGCCGCGCCGGGCGCGAAACGCCACTCGGTTACGCGCACGCGCTCGTTGTCGATGAACACGGTAGGCTTTGCAGCGTCGCTCATGGCGATTCCTTTCAGTGCACCAGCGCCGCGGCCCGCCGCAGCGCCTCGATGGCCTCGCGCTCCAGCGCCGCGACCAGTTCGGCCGCAGGCAACGCACGCGCGAGCGGCACTGCCTGCCCGGCCCACAGCGCATAGAAATCCGGCTTGCCGGCCTTCGCGGAGGCCTGCCGCAGCTTGCCGGTCAGCACGTTCTGCGCCGGAAACGCGATCTGCGGGAACGCCGCCGCATCGCGCATGAAGCGATTGGCGAGCCCGCGCGCGGGCTTGCCGGAGAATTTCTCGGTGACGCGCGTGTCGTCCTCGCTTGCCTCGAGGATCGCGCGCTTGTGCACCTCCGGCGCGCCGCTCTCCGGGCACGGAATGAACGCGGTGCCGAGCTGCGCGGCTTGCGCGCCGAGTGCCAGCGCCGCGGCAATGCCCTCGCCATCCATGATGCCGCCGGCCGCGACCACGGGGATCTTCACCGCGCGCACCACCAGCCGCGTCAGCGCGAGCACGCCGGTCATCGCGTCGTAGG
>CAZTXP010000133.1:0-4341 GCA_964617355.1 uncultured Enterobacteriaceae bacterium | reverse complement strand
ATGCCGATCCCGAGCAGCACCAGGTCGACCACGAAATCGAGGGCGGGGAGCCACGGGTGCTCCGAGTGCAGGGTCAGCGCCGCGACGTTCAGGACGACCACGCCGGCCGCCGCTGCGATCACGGCCCCGGTTGCACGGGGGTCGAGGAGGGCCATCAGGACAAGTTGATATGGATCAAGTGTCGGGATGCAGGGCAGGGCATATTGCGCCAGCGAACATGGGCACCATGAATTTCCCGGCCACGAACCTCGTCATCGACCCGGAGCTGATCCGCAAGTACGACATCAGCGGGCCGCGCTACACCTCGTACCCGACCGCCGACCGCTTCGTCGAGGCATTCGGGGAATCGGACCTGCGGCACTGGATCGGCAAGCGCAACATCGGCGGCATCCAGCAGCCGCTGTCGGTCTACGTGCACCTGCCGTTCTGCGACACCATCTGCTACTACTGCGGCTGCAACAAGGTCGTCACGCGGGACCACGGGCGCTCCGCGAAGTATATCAAGTACCTCGCCAAGGAACTCGCGCTCTACGCCACGCAACTCGGGCCCGATCGCCGCGTCTGCCAGATGCACTTCGGCGGCGGCACGCCCACGTTCCTTTCGCCCGACGAGCTGCGCACGCTGACCTCGGTGCTGTGGTCGCACCTCGAGCGCCAGGACGACTGCGAATGCTCGATCGAGGTGGATCCGAGGAAAGTCGAGCCCGGCCGCATGAAGCTGCTGGGCGAGCTCGGCTTCAACCGCATGTCGGTCGGCGTGCAGGACTTCGACGCCGACGTGCAGCAGGCCGTGCACCGCATCCAGTCCGAGGACGAGACGCGCCGCGTGATCGACGAAGGGCGCGCGAACGGATTCCGCTCGGTGAACCTCGACCTGATCTACGGCCTGCCCAAGCAGACGCTCGCGAGCTTCAATCGCACGCTCGACCGCGTGCTCGAGATCTCGCCCGACCGCGTCGCGCTGTACAGCTACGCGCACCTGCCCTCGCTCTTCAAGCCGCAGCGCCGCATCATGGAAGCCGACCTGCCGCGCCCGGACGAGAAGCTCGCGATCCTCACCACGTCGATCGAGCGCCTGACGCAGGCCGGCTACGTCTACATCGGCATGGACCACTTCGCCAAGCCCGACGACGACCTCGCGGTGGCGCAGCGCCAGGGCCGGCTGCACCGCAACTTCCAGGGCTACTCGACCTGCGCCGAGAGCGACCTCGTGGCGCTCGGCGTGTCGGCGATCGGCAAGATCGGCCCGACCTACCACCAGAACGTGAAGCGGCTCGACGAGTACTACGACCAGCTCGACGCCGGCAAGATGCCGGTGATGCGGGGCATGGAGCTGTCGTCGGACGACCTGCTGCGCCGCGCGGTGATCCAGGCCATCATCTGCCACTTCCGCCTGTCGATCGAGTCGATCGAGTTGTCGTACCTGATCAACTTCCGCGAGTACTTCGCCGCCGAGTTCGAGGACCTCAAGGCCTTCGCCGACGAGGGCCTGCTCACCCTCACGCCGGAGTGGATCGAGGTGACGCCCCGCGGCCGCATGATCGTGCGCGCGATCTGCATGGTGTTCGACAAGTACCTGCGCGCCAGCCGCGAGCGCAACCGCTACTCCCGGGTGATCTGAATGGACGGCGTCCCCGCGGCGCTGGTCGTGTCGATGCTGGCCCTCGGCCTCGCCAGCGGGCTGCACTGCGTCGGCATGTGCGGCGGCATCGTCGCCGCGTTCACCTCGGCGCCGCGCACCGCGGTGCTGCACGACGCCCGCAATGCCTCCGACTGGCCGCGCCACCTCGCGTTCAACGCCGGCCGCGTCGCCAGCTACGCGGCGGCGGGCGCGATCGCGGGCGCGATCGGCGCCGTCGGCGCGACGATCGGCGAACTGGTGCACGCGCAACTCGCGCTCTACGTGCTCGCCAACTTGATGCTAGTGGTGGTCGGGTTGCACCTGCTCGGCATCGGTGCGCCGCTGGCGCGCATCGAGGCGCTCGGCGCGCCGCTCTGGCGGCGAATCGCGCCGCACGCGGGGCGCCTTGCCGCGGCGCGTTCGCTGCCTGCCGCGCTCGGCGCCGGCGCGCTGTGGGGCTGGCTGCCCTGTGGCATCGTCTACGGCGCGCTCGCCACCGCCACGCTCGCCGGCAGCGCCACGGGCGGTGCGATCGCGATGACCGCGTTCGGCGCCGGCACGCTGCCGTACCTGCTCGCCGCGGGCGTCGGTGCCGCGCGATTGAAGGCCTGGATCGGCCTCGGCCGCTGGCGCGCTGCCGCCGGCATCCTGGTGCTCGGTTCGGGCGCCTTCGGCATCGCGCGCGCCTCGGGTCTCGCCGAGGCGATCCAGCGCGGCGTGCTCTGCCTCTGAACGCAAAGGACCTTTCGTGACCGCCCACGACCCCCTGCGCACCCTGAAGAACGAGCACGGCGCGATCGCCGCCGTGCTGCACGGCCTGCAGCACCTCGCGCACCTCTTGAGGAGACCCGGCGTGAAGCCGGACCTCAAGGTGTTCCACGCGATGCTGTACTACATCGACCAGTTCCCCGAGCGGCAGCACCACCCGAAGGAAGACGCATGGCTGTTCGCGAAGCTCGTCGAGCGCGCGCCGCAGGCGGCCGAGGCGATCGCGCAACTGAAGCGCGAGCACGCCGAGTGCCCGGCGCGCGTGCGGGAGCTGGAGGCGGCACTCGCGCGCTACGAGGCCGAGGGCGCGTCGGGCGCGGGCACGTTCGCCGACGCGGTGGACCGCTACGCCGATTTCCACTGGCAGCACATGCGCCGCGAGGAGACCGAGATCATCCCGCTCGCGCGCCAGCACCTCACGGCCACCGACCTCGCCGACATCGAGCGCGCGTTCGAGGGCCACGAGGATCCGCTCGCCGGCCTGCGCGAGAAGGACTTCGACGCGCTCTTCGCGCGCATCGTCAGCCTCGCGCCGGCGCCGATCGGCTTGAATGAACCGTGGCGGCGGGTGCCCAGATGAGCGAGGCCTTGCGGCGAGCGCGCACATGAGCGACGGCTACAGCCTGGAGGAACTCGAGGCGCTCGCGAAGCTCGAGTCCGCGCTCGAGGCGCGTGTCTGCGCGACGGCGGCGGAACTCGGCCGCTCGCTCGAAGACGGCGCGGGTCTTCGCGCAGGGCTTCTGCAGGGCTTTCGCGAGGCGCACGCCGACTGGCAGGCGGCGAAGGCGGTGGCCGAGCTTGCCGCGCATCGCAGCCCGGACTGGCAACTGCGCGAGCGCGCTGCCGCCGAGTTGCAGTCCGAGCACCTGCGCGGCCAGCACCATCGCTGGATGGCGCAGATCCAGAACGCCGAGCACAGCGGCGACCGCGTCGGCGAGCTGGTGCGGGTGCTCGCGCACATCGTCGCCGACCTTGCCATGCTGGTAGACCACGGCGCGCCCAGCGAGGACGAGATCAACGCGCGCTTCGCGACGATGGCCGCCGAGCGAGACAAGCCCGCCTGAGCGCGCCGCCGCAGCACGCGGCGTGGCATCATCCCCGGCCTCTCTCCAAGGAGGCTTCGCATGCTGGACTTCAAGGGCAAGGTGGCGTTCGTCTCGGGCGCGGGATCGGTGGGCACCGGCTGGGGCAACGGCAAGGCGACCGCGGTGCTGCTCGCGCGCCAGGGCGCGAAGGTCTACGGCACGGATCTGCGCGCCGAAGCCGCCGAGGAGACCCGCCGCATCATCGAAGGCGAGGGCGGCACCGCTGCGGCGCGCGCCTGCGACATGACGAACTCGAAGGACGTCGAGGCCGCGGTGCAGGACTGCGTCGCGCGCTTCGGCCGCATCGACGTGCTGGTGAACAACGTCGGCGGCTCGGCACCCGGGGACCCGGTGACGATGACCGAGGAGGTCTGGGACGCGCAGGTGGACCACAACCTGAAGACCGCGTTCCTCGCCTGCAAGCACGTGCTGCCGGTGATGGAGAAGCAGGGCAAGGGCGCGATCGTTAACCTGTCGTCGCTCGCCGCGCTGCGGATGAGCCCGAACCGCGTGCACGTGGCCTACAGCGCCACCAAGGGCGGCATCGTCACGTTCTCGAACTCGGTGGCGATGGCCTACGTTAAGAAGGGCATCCGCTCCAACACCGTGACGCCCGGCCTGATGCACACGCCGCTGGTCGAATATCGCCTCGCCAAGGCCCTGACCGGTGGCGACGTGCAGAAGCTGATCGACGCGCGCAACGCGCAGACGCCGATGGGCAAGATGGGTGATGCTTGGGACGTGGCAAACGCGGTGGTCTTCCTTGCCTCGGACGAGGCGAAGTACATCACCGGGGTGGAACTGGTGGTGGACGGGGGGTTGTCGATCTACGGCATGGGCTGAGCGGAGCGTGCCAAGGGCGCCGAG
>CAZTXP010000132.1:0-50956 GCA_964617355.1 uncultured Enterobacteriaceae bacterium | reverse complement strand
GGCGCGTGTCCCAGCGTTCCGGTTTGCGCTCGTGATATTGTCCGTTGGACGAAAAGCCGGGCTGACCCGGCAGATTCAGCGTTTGCATGGTGTTCGATTCCTCTTCAAGCTGCCGGAACAAGGACTGGGCGAAATCCGGGCGCGGCGGGATCTCGGCGCGGTCGGGTTGCCCGGTCGGCACGAACTGGCCGTAGACGCGGTTCGCCGGCTTCAGGTATTCGCGCGCCACGCGCTGCACGTCGGCCACGGTCACCGCCTTCAGTCGGTCGCGGTAGACGAAGAACAGGCGCCAGTCGCCCATCGCGGAGAACTCCGACAACCAGCGCACGAGCGACGGCGTCTCGTTCTGCGCCTTCTCGAGGCCGTTGAGGAGCAGCGTGCGCGCGCGCTCGACCTCGTCGGCCTGCGGCGGCTCGGCGGCGAGGCCCTCGATCGCCGCGAGCAGCGCGGCGCGCGCCGCGCCGACGTCGGCGTCCTTGGGCAGCGTGGCGCCGAAGCTCGCGTAGCCCGGGTCGTGCAGCGCCGCCTCCCAGGCCCAGGCGCTGCTCGCGAGGCCCTTCTGCACCAGCGCGCGATGCAGCCGGCCGGTGGGCGCGTTGCCGAGCACGCGCACCAGCACGTCGACCGCGGCGTAGTCGGGGTGGCTGCCGGCGGGGATGCGGTACAGCGCCGCGAGGATCGGCGTGTCGCCGACGCGGCGCAGCGTGATCTGGCGCTCGCCGTCCTGCACCGGCTCGACGGTGTAGAGCGCGGGCATCGGCTGCGCCGGGCGCGGGATCGGGCCGAAGTGCTTCGCCACCATCGCCAGCGCGCGCGCCTCGTCGAACTTGCCGGAGACGATCAGCACCGCGTTGTCCGGGCGGTACCAGGTGCGGTAGAAGGCCTGCAGGCGCTCGATCGGCACGGACTCGATGTCGGAACGCGCGCCGATCACCGAGCGACCGTAGTTGTGCCACGGGAACGCGAGCTGCTGCAGGCGCTTGATCAGCACCGAGCCGGGGTTGTTCTCGCCGGATTCGTACTCGTTCCTCACCACGGTCATCTCGCTGTCGAGGTCGGCCTTGGCGACGTTCGCGTTCACCATGCGGTCGGCCTCCATGCCGAGCGCCCAGTCGAGGTTGTCGTCGCTGGCGGTGAGGGTCTCGAAGTAGTTGGTGCGGTCGAAGCTCGTGGTGCCGTTGTAGCGCGCGCCGCGGGCGGTCAGCGACTTCTTGATGTCGGGGTTCCTCGGCGTGCCCTTGAAGAGCAGGTGCTCCAGCAGGTGCGCCATGCCCTTCTCGCCGTAGCCCTCGTGGCGCGAGCCGACGAGGTAGGTGATGTGCACGCCGACGGTGTCCGCGGTGCGGTCGGGTACCGTCAGCACGCGCAGGCCGTTGGCGAGGCGGTACTCGGTGACGCCTTCGACCGCGGCGACCTTCGCGGGCAGGTCGGCGGCGGCCGCTGCAAGGCAGGCCAGTGAGGTGGCGAGGAAGGCGAGGGTGCTGCGGAGGGAGGGGCGCATCGTCCTTGGAGTCCGGGTCGGGTCAGGGAGTTCCGTGCAGCAGCCACGCGAAGAGGTGCAGCGCGGCCAGCCCGGCGAAGATGGTGACGTAGGTACGGCGGAAGATCCACGCGACCGCGATGGCGACGATGCCGGCGAGCAGCTTCTCGTTGTCGAGCGCCACGTGCAGCACGCCTTTCTGCAGCAGCAGTTCCGGCGCCCAGATGCAAGTCAGCACCGCGGCGGGCACGTAGCGCAGCGCGCGCGCGAGCAGTGGCGGCAGTACCACCGAGGGTGGAAGCACCAGGAACGAGAGCCGCAGCGCGACCGTCACCGCCGTCATGCCGGCGCAGGTGATCCAGACGGTGGCGGGGTCGAGGGTCATGCGGCGACGGGCTTTCGTTCGGCGGCGAGGCCGGCGCAGATGCCGACCACCGCGGCGAGCGCAAGATTGAGCTTCATCGGCAGCGCGGCGGCGGCGATCACCGTGATGCCCGCCGCGACGGCGGCCGTGACCATCGCTCGGTCGCGCAGGATCGGCACGCAGATGGCGATGAAGGCGAGCGGCGCGGCGAACTCCAGCTTCCAGGCCGCGGGCAGGCGCGCGCCGATGGCGATGCCGAGGGCCACGGACACCTGCCAGCCGGTGTAGATCAGCACCGCCGAGGCGAGGTAGTAGGCGGCCTTGGCCGGGCGCTCCGGGTGCTCGGAGAAGCGCGCGATGCTGAGCGCGTACGGGTTGTCGGCGAGGAGGAATCCGCACAGCGCGCGCTGGCCGAGCGGCAGGTGCGCGAGGTGCGGCCGCAGCGACGCGCTGTACATCACGAAGCGCAGGTTGATGAAGAACGTGGTCATCACGATGATCGCGATCGGCGCGCCGGCGGCGAGCAGCTGCGCCGCGGCGAGCGTCGAGGCGCCGGCGAAGACGAAGATCGAGATCGCCATCGCGGCGAGCGGCGGCACGCCGTTGGCCGACAGCGCCACCCCGGTGACGAGGCCGAAGGGCATCACGCCGAGCAGCAGCGGCAGGGAGTCGCGCAGGCCGGCGCGGCGCTCGAGGCGGTCGGGGAGCATCGGGAAGGCCCGGATTCTACCGGCCGGGGGCTTGAAATCCCGGGCCCGCGCCCCCAACTACCGCGCGGTCAAACTGGAGGGACGAAGCATGTCGGACGCGAAGGCCGCCGAGCGGCAGACCCTGGGGTTCCAGGCCGAGGTGAAGCAGCTCCTCGGGCTGATGATCCACTCGCTCTACAGCAACAAGGAGATCTTCCTGCGGGAGCTGGTCTCCAACGCGTCCGACGCGGCCGACAAGCTGCGCTTCGAGGCGCTGGCCGACGCCGGCCTCTACGAGTCGGACCCGGACCTGAAGATCCGGCTGCGGATCGACAAGGCCGCGCGCACGATCACGGTGTCGGACAACGGCATCGGCATGTCGCGCGACGAGGTGGTGGCGAACATCGGTACCATCGCGCGCTCGGGCACCAAGGAGTTCCTGTCGCGGCTCACCGGCGAGCAGCAGAAGGACGCGCGCCTGATCGGCCAGTTCGGCGTCGGCTTCTACTCGGCCTTCATCGTCGCCGACAAGGTCACGCTGGTGACGCGCCGCGCCGGGCGGCCGGCGTCCGAGGGCGTGCGCTGGGAGTCCGACGGCGGCGGCGAGTTCACGATCGAGCCGGCGGAGCGCGCCGCGCGCGGCACGGAGATCACGCTGCACCTGCGCGAAGGCGAGGACGAACTCCTCGAGCCGTACCGGATCAAGGGCATCGTGCAGAAGTACTCCGACCACGTCGGCCTGCCGATCGTCATGGAAGGCGAGTCGAAGCTCGACCCCGTCTCCAAGGAAATGATGCTCGGCAAGGAAGAGACGCTGAACCAGGCCGGCGCGCTGTGGGCGCGGCCGAAGTCCGAGGTCACCGAGGACCAGTACAAGGAGTTCTACAAGCACGTCGCCCACGACTTCGAGGATCCGCTCGCCTGGGCGCACGCGAAGGTCGAGGGCCGGCAGGAGTACACCCAGCTGCTCTACGTGCCCTCGCGCGCCCCATTCGACCTCTGGGATCGGCAGGGCCGCCACGGGGTGCGGCTCTACGTGCGCCGCGTCTTCATCATGGAGGACAGCGAGAAGCTGATGCCGCAGTACCTGCGCTTCGTGCGCGGCGTGATCGACGCCGAGAACCTGCCGCTCAACGTCTCGCGCGAGATCCTGCAGGAGAGCCGCGACGTCGAGGCGATCCGCGCCGGCGCGGTGAAGCGGGTCCTGGGCATGCTCGACGACCTCGCAGAGAACCAGAAGGAGAAGTACGCCACCTTCTGGCGAGAATTCGGCCGCGCGTTCAAGGAGGGCGCGGGCGAGGATTCGGCCAACCGCGAGCGCGTCGCGAAGCTGCTGCGCTTCGCCTCCACGCACGCGGACAATGCCGAGGAAACGGTGTCCCTCGCGGACTACGTTTCGCGCATGAAGCCGGGGCAGGAGAAGATCTTCTACGTCACCGCCGAGACCTTCCAGGCGGCGAAGTCCAGCCCGCACCTGGAAGTGTTCCGCAAGAAGGGCATCGAGGTGTTGCTGCTCTCCGACCGCGTGGACGAGTGGCTGGTCGGCAACCTCACCGAGTTCGACGGCAAGCCGCTGGCGTCGGTGGCGCGCGGCGGGCTCGAGCTCGACGCCCTCGCGGACGAGGCCGAGAAGAAGGCGGCCGAGGAACAGGCGAAGGACTTCGCCGAGCTCGGCGGCAGGATCAAGGCGGCGCTCGCCGAGCGCGTGAAGGACGTGCGCGCCACCGCGCGCCTCACCGAGTCGCCGGCGTGCCTGGTCTCGGACGAGCACGACATGGGCGCGAACCTCGCGCGCATCCTGAAGGCGGCCGGGCAGAAGGTGCCCGACCAGAAGCCGATCCTGGAAGTGAACCCGCAGCACCCGATCGTGCTGCGGCTGAAGCACGAGGAGAAGCGCTTCCCGGACTGGGCCGCGCTCCTCTACGAGCAGGCGCTCCTCGCCGAGGGCGGGACCCTGGAGGATCCCGCCGGCTTCGTGAAGCGCATGAACGAGCTGTTGCTGGACCTTTCAGCCCAGCACTAACTCAGGACTTCTTCGCGTCGGTCGCGGGCGCGGCCGGGGCCTGCTGGCGGCGTTGCTCGCGCTTCGCCTCGCGGGCCTTCATCTTGTCGGCGCGTTCCTTGGCGCGCGCCTCGCACTTCGCCGGGTCGGCGGACTTGGCGCACATCGACTTCGACATGCATTCGCGGCGCTCGGCGCCCTGCTTGCCTTCGCAGGCCTTGTGCGCGTCCTGCATCGCGGCGCGCGCCTTCGCGCGGCGCTCTTCGCAGGCCTTCGGGTCGGCGGCCTTGCTGCAGTCGCGCGCTTCGGCGCGCGGCTTGCCGGGTCCCTTGCCGGCGTCGGCCGGCGGCGTGCCTTGCTGCGCGTGGACGAGGCTCGCGCCCGCGAGGAGCAGGGCGGCGAGGAAGGCGGTGGCGGGGGTGCGGGTCATGGCGATCTCCTGTGCGTGGACGGGGTGGGATTCGGTGTCGCACCCATTCAACGCACAGGGTCGCCGGAGGTCAAAACCTCATTGTGAGCAGATGTATCCGCCCGTCGGGAGGCTTACAGCTGCTTCAGCATCGTGGCGCCGTCGGAGACCTCGAACTTGCCCGGGCCTTCGAGGTTCAGCGACTTCACCACGCCGTCGTCGAGCAGCATCGAGTAGCGCTGCGAGCGCACGCCCATGCCGCGGGCGGTGAGGTCGAGCTCGAGGCCGAGGGCCTTGGTCCACATGCAGCTGCCGTCGCCGAGGAAGCGGATCTTGCCGAGCGCCTTCTGCTCGCGGCCCCAGGCCGACATGACGAACGCGTCGTTGGTCGCCACGCACCAGACTTCGCTCACGCCCTTGGCCTTCAGCGCGTCGAGGTTCGACAGGTAGCTCGGCACGTGCTTGGCGGAGCAGGTCGGCGTGTAGGCGCCGGGCAGCGCGAAGACCGCGATCTTCTTGCCCTTGGTGGCGGCCTCGACGTCGACTTCCGTCGGCGGCATCGGGCAGGAGGTGTCGTCGTTCCATCCCGTGGATTCCATCAGCTTGCCTGCGGGAACGCGGTCACCGACCTTGATCGTCATGGGGTTTTCTCCTCTGGAGGGGCGTTGGACAGGGCCGCGAGTGTACCTCAGGCATCTTCGAGCGCGGCGCGCCTGCCGTCCTCCTGGAGCGCAGCCTGCCGGCCGCGCTGGACATCGATCCCGGCGAGCAGCAGCAGGCCGGCGACGAAATACGCACCCACGGCGAGCATCGCCAGCCGGTGGTTGCCGCCGAAAAGCCAGGTCACGGCGCCGTAGGTCATCGGGCCGAGGATCGAGGCCGCCTTCACCGCGAGGCCCCAGAGGCCGAAGAACTCGCCCAGCCGCGCCGGTGGCGCGAGGTAGCCCACCAGCGCGCGCCCCGCGGCCTGCGACGAGCCCATGCACAGGCCCGCGAGATTCGCCGCCACCCAGAAGAGCGCAGCGCCCTCGGCGAACCACGCGAAGCCGACCATCGCGATCCAGCCCGCGAGCGTCAGCGCAATTGCGCGCACGTGGCCGATGCGGTCCTGAAGGAAGCCGAAGGCGAAGGCGCCCGCTGCCGCGGTGAAGTTCACCACCAGCACCAGCATGATGGTCTGCGCGGTGGTGAAGCCCATGGCTTCCTGCGCATAGATGGCGGCCAGTGCGATCACCGCCTGGATGCCTGCCTGGTAGACGAGCAGGCAGGCGAGGAAGCGGCGCAGGTCGCGAAAGCGCGCCGCGTGGTGCAAGGTGTCGATCACGCGCGCCCACGGCTTGCCGCCGGTCGCCTGCGGCGCGGCGCGCTCGCGCAGGAAGAGGAAGGTCGGCGTGGCCGCGAGCGCGAAGATCGCGGCGGTGATCAGCATCGTCGCGGGCACGAACTGCGCGGCGGATTGGCCGTGCGCCTGCGCCCACTGGATGTAGGCGAGGCTCGCGGCCAGCGAGACGATGCCGCCGAGGTAGCCGAAGCTCCAGCCCCAGCCGGAGACGCGGCCCATGGCCTCGGAATCCGCGAGTTCCGGCAGGAACGCGGCGATCAGGTTCTCGCCGGTGGCGAAGAAGAAGTTCGACAGCACCACGAGGCCGATCGCGAGCGCCACCGCGCCGGGGGCGGCGAACCAGAGCCCCGCGGTGAAGAGGACGCAGCCGGCCGTGGCGGCGAGGAGCAGGGGCTTCTTCGCGGCGCGGGCGTCGGCCCACGCGCCGACAAACGGCGCGGTCAGCAGCACTGCGGCGTAAGAAATTGACAGGGCGGTGGTCCACGCGAAGGTCGCCCACGGCGCCTTGCCGGCCACCGCGCCGACGAAGTACGCGCTGAACACCGCCGTGATCACGACGGTGGTGTAGCCCGAGTTGGCGAAGTCGTACATGCTCCACGCCCATACTTCGCGCAGCCGCACGTCGCCCGCCAGCGCCCTCGATGCCATGCGGGGATTGTATCGACAGGGCATAATCGCGAGCGGATGGCTGCCGTTCCCGCGACGATGCACGAGCACCGCCTCACGCTGACCGAGCTCCTCGGCTGGCTGGTCGAGGACGGGCTGGTCGCCGACGTCGACGCCGAGGGCCTGAAGAAGGAGCGCCGCTTCTACCGCGGCGCCGCGCACCCGCTGGTGATGATCGCCGACCGCCAGTGGAAGACGGCGAAGGCGCCGCACCGGGTGCTCTCGCTGGAAATCCTCACCGAGTGGCTGGCCCGGCGCGCCGGCATGGAGTATGTGCACATCGACCCGCTGAAGGTCGACTTCTCGGCGGTCACCGACATCGTCTCCTCGGCGTACGCGACGCGCTTCCACATCCTGCCGGTGGCGGTGAACACCAAGGAGGCGGTGATCGCCACCGCAGAGCCGTGGGTGCGCGAGTGGGAGAAGGAGCTCTCACCGATCATCAAGCTCGAGATCCGCCGGGTGATCGCCAACCCGCAGGACATCGAGCGCTACCAGGTCGAGTTCTACAACCTCGCCAGGTCGATCAAGGGCGCCTCCAAGTCCGCCGGCGGCGGCTCGGGGGTGGCGAACTTCGAGCAGCTGGTCGAGCTCGGCGCCGCGAACAAGCAGCTCGACGCCAACGACGCGCACGTGGTGCGCGTGGTCGACTGGCTCTGGAGCTACGCCTTCGAGCAGCGCGCGAGCGACATCCACATCGAGCCGCGGCGCAAGATGGGCATCGTGCGCTTTCGCATCGACGGCGTGCTGCACCAGGTCTACCAGATCCCCGCGGCGGTGCTGGCGGCGATGACCAGCCGCATCAAGAGCCTCGGCCGCATGGACGTGGTCGAGAAGCGCCGCCCGCAGGACGGGCGCATCAAGACCCGCACGCTCGACGGCGCCGAGGTCGAGCTGCGCCTCGCCACGATGCCGACCGCCTTCGGCGAGAAGCTCGTGATGCGCATCTTCGACCCCGAGGTGCTGGTGCGCGACTTCCGCGAGCTCGGCTTCTCGGACGAGGACCACCAGCGCTGGCGCGAGATGACCGAGCGCCCGAACGGCATCGTGCTGGTCACCGGTCCCACCGGCTCGGGCAAGACCACCACGCTCTACTCGACGCTGAAGCACCTCGCCACGCCCGAGGTGAACGTCTGCACGGTGGAAGACCCGATCGAGATGGTCGAGCCGGCCTTCAACCAGATGCAGGTGCAGCCGGCGATCGACCTCGGCTTCGCCGAGAGCGTGCGCGCGCTGATGCGCCAGGACCCCGACATCATCATGGTGGGCGAGGTGCGCGACCTCGAGACCGCGCAGATGGCGGTGCAGGCCGCGCTGACCGGCCACCTGGTGCTGTCGACGCTGCACACCAACGATGCGCCGACGGCGGTGACGCGCCTGCTCGAGCTCGGCGTCGCGCCTTACCTGATCAACGCCACGCTGAACGGCGTCATGGCGCAGCGCCTGGTGCGCACGCTGTGCCCGCACTGCAAGGAGAAGGCCCCGCTCAGGAAGGGCGAGGACGAGGCGCGCTGGGACGCGCTCGTGATGCCGTTCAAGTCCAAGCACCCGGCCTCGCTGTGGAAGCCGGTCGGCTGCCTCGAGTGCCGCATGACCGGCTACTCGGGCCGCGTCGGCATCTACGAGGTGCTGACCTGCACGAGCGGGGTGAGGAAGCTCCTCGCCGAGGGCGGCGACGAGGCGGCGCTGCGCGCGCTCGCGCTGAAGGAGGGCATGCGCCCGCTGCGCATCAGCGGTGCGATGAAGGTCGCGGCGGGCGCGACCACGATCGACGAAGTGCTGAAGGTCGCGCCGCCGGTCAGCGCGCCGGGGGCGGCGTGAGCCTCGAGCGCCTGCGGGGCGTGGTGCAGTGGTTGCGCACCGACCGACGGGCGCGCGTGCCGCTGGCGTTCCTGTGCGCCGCGCTGCTGCTGCTCGCCAGCTGCGAGGTCCTGGTGTGCCCCCTGCTGGAGGGCGCGTTCGGCGCCACCATGGCGCAGCGCATCGAGATGGCGCTGCAGTCGCTCTACCTCACGGTCGGTGCCGGCAGCGCGCTCTACCTGGTGTTCCTCGGCGCGGCGCGGCACGAGGAACGCGTCGCCGAGACGCTGCGCGCGAGCGAGGACCGCTTCCGCGGCCTGACCGCGCTGTCCGCGGACTGGTTCTGGGAGAGCGACGCGCAACTGCGCATCACCTGGCTCTCGGGCGGTGCCGCGGTGGCGCGGCTGCTCGGCACCACGTCGGCCTACGGCCGGCCGCTGGACGCGCTCGCCGGGCTCGACTACCTGCCGTCCGCGCTCGAGGGGCTGCGCCGGCACCTCGAGGCGCGCGAGCCGTTCCGCGACATCGAGGTGGCGCGCGGGGATACCCGGGGCGCGCGCGAAATCCACGTCATCGCCGGCGAGCCGCGCTTCGACGACGATGGCGAGTTCATCGGCTACCACGGGGTCGGGCGGGACGTCACCGCGAAGCGTCGCGCCGAGACCGCGCTCGAGGCGGCGAAGCGGCGCCTGGAGCTCGCGGTGCATGGCGGCGCCAGCGGCCTGTGGGACCACGACGTCGCCACCGGCAACACGTACGTCGGCGAGGGCAGCGCGCGCGCCATCGGCTATTCGCCCGCCGCGCTCGACGTGCTGCCGATGGAGCGCATGGTCACGCTCGCGCATCCGTCCGAGGCCGCGCGGCTGCGCGCGGCCTACGTCGACACGCTGCGCGGCATCGCGCCGGAGTTCGACGTCGAGTGCCGCGTGCGCACGGCCTCGGGCGACTACAAGTGGCTGCGCGTCACCGGTCGCGTGGTCGAGCGCACGCCAGAGGGACGCGCGCTGCGCATGACCGGGCTGGTCGTCGACGTCAACGGCCGCAAGCGCGCCGAGCTCGCGCTGCGCGACGCCGAGGAGCGCCATCGCAGGCTGGTGGACCAGCTGCCGGACGGGCTGTTCGTGTCCAGCAACGGCTACATCGAGTACGCTAACCCGGCGGCAGCGCGCATCCTGCGCGCGCGCGATGCGGCCGACCTGGTCGGGCGGCGAGCCATCGACTTCGTGCATCCCGACGAACGCGACGCGCACCGCGAGCGCTTCGAGTTCCTCGCGCAGGGGCCGGGGGAGAACACGTTCAACGAGCGCCGCGTGCTGCGCCGCGACGGCACCGTCGCCACCCTGGAGTCGGCCTCGGTGTCGTTCCTCGAGCGCGGGCGGCTGGTGATGCAGACCATGTTCCGCGACGTCACCGAGGCGCGCGTGGAGCACGAGAAGCTCGCCGAGCGCGAGCGCCGCCTGCGCGACTTCATGGAGGCCTCGGACGAGTACGACTGGGAGACCGACGAGGCCTGGCGCTACACCTACCTCTCGCCCCGTGTCGAGCAGGTGCTCGGCTACGCACCGGCGGAGATGCTCGGTCGCACCGCGCGCGACTTCATGGCGCTGGGCGAGGGCCGGATGGTGGATGAATGGTTCCGCGAGCACGCGCCGCTCCCCTGCGCGTTCCGCGGGCTGGTGCACCGCACGGTGGCGAAGGACGGGCGCCTCGTCTGGCAGTCGGTGAGCGGCAAGCCGGTGTTCGACGCGGCGGGACGCCACTGCGGTTATCGCGGCACGGGCATCGACGTCACCGTTCGCCGCCAGGCCGAAGAGCGCATCCAGCACCTTGCGACGCGCGACGCGGTCACCGGATTGCCGAACCGCACGCGCCTGGCCGAGCGCGCCGAGGAGGCGATCGTCGCGGCGGCGCGCGGCCGCGGTCGCCTGGCGCTGCTCTGCATCGACATCGACCGCTTCCGCCTGGTGAACGAGTCGCTCGGCCACGCGCTCGGCGACGCGCTGCTGCGCGCGGTCGGCGAGCGCCTCGGCACCGCCCTGCGCCGGCAGGACACGCTGGCGCGCACCGGCGCGAACGAATTCGCGTTGCTCTGGGACGGGCTGCGCAGCGTGGAGGAGGCCACGGCCGTGGCGCAGCGCATCGCGCACTCGCTCGGGCGGCCGTTCGAGGTCGACGGCCGGGGGCTGAACATCGGCGCCTCGGTGGGCATCGCGGTGTATCCCGAGGACGGCGCCACCTTCGCCGACCTGCTCAAGCACGCCGGTCTCGCGCTCGGCCAGGCCAAGGCGGAGGGCGGCAACGCGGCGCGGCGCTTCCTGCCGGCGATGGCGGCACGGGTCGGCGAGCGCCTCGCGCTGGAGAACGACCTGCGCCGGGCGCTGGCCACGGGCGAACTCGTACTGCACTTCCAGCCGGTGGTGTCCGGCCAGCCGGCGCGCGGCGATGCGCGCGTGGTCGGCGCGGAGGCGCTGGTGCGCTGGCAGCATCCGCGGCGCGGCCTGCTGCCGCCCGCGGCCTTCATCGGCGTGGCCGAGGACATCGGCCTGATCCGCGCCATCGGCGAGTGGACCATGGACCGCGCGCTGGCGCAGGTGGGCGAGTGGGGCGCGCTGCCCGGGGAGCCGTGGCTGGCGCTGAACGTGTCGGCGCAGGAACTCGCCGAGGGCGACGCCTACGTGGCGCGCCTAGAGGCCGCGCTCGCGCGCCACAAGGTGGATGGCCGGTGCGTAGAGCTGGAGGTCACCGAGCGCGCCCTGGTGGGCAACGCGCAGTCGGGCGTGGACACGCTGCGCCGCATCGGCGAACTCGGCGTGCGCCTCGCGATCGACGACTTCGGCACCGGCTACTCCAGCCTGTCCTACCTGCGCAGCCTGCCGATCGACAAGGTGAAGATCGACCAGGCCTTCGTGAAGGAACTCGCGACCAACGCGGACGACGGGGTGATCGTCGGCGCGATCGCTCGCCTCGCGCGCGACCTCGGGCTGCACGTCTCGGCCGAGGGTGTCGAGGACGACGCGCAGCTCGCCCGGCTGGTCGCGCTGGGCTGCGAGGAATGGCAGGGGCACCGCTTCAGCGCGCCGCTCGAGGCGCGCGCCTACGAGAAACTGCTGCGCGCCGGCGGCGCGCAGGCCCTCGCTTCCTGAATCAGTCGCCGAGCGACAAGCCGAGGTCGCGCGCGGTGCGCACCGTGTCCGATCCGAGGTGCACGGCCTTCATCCGGCGCGTCGCCTTGGCGAGCGGCACGTACTTCACCGTCGGCGGGTCGAGCGCGACCATCACGCCCGAGCGTCCCTCGGCGAGCGCGCGCACCGCGGCGGCGCCGAAGCGCAGCGACAGCAGGCGGTCGAAGGTGGTCGGCGAGCCGCCGCGCAGCAGGTGGCCGAGCACCACGTGGCGCGTCTCGCGGCCGGTGAGCGCCGCGAGTTCGGCGGCCACCTGCGCGCCGACGCCGCCGAGGCGCTCGGCGGCGCCGAGCTTCTTCTCGACGACGAGGCGCCGGCCGCCCTTCGGCCTCGCGCCTTCCGCGACCACGACGATCGCGTAGCGCGGCGCGTTCTCCTTCAGCGTGCGCGCGACCTTGGCGAGGTCGTAGGGGATCTCGGGGATCAGGATGGCGTGCGCGTCGCCGGAGACGCCGCTGTTCAACGCGATCCAGCCGGCGTAGCGGCCCATCACCTCGACCACGAGGATGCGCCGGTGCGACTCCGCGGTGGTGTGCAGCCGGTCGATGCATTCGGTGGCGAAGGACACCGCGGAGTCGAAGCCGAAGGTGATGACGGTGCTGTCGAGGTCGTTGTCGATGGTCTTCGGCACGCCGACCACGCGCAGGCCCTTGTTCGCCAGCGCCGCGGCGATGCCGAGCGACCCGTCGCCGCCGATCGCGACGAGCGCATCCACGCGCTCGCGCTTCAGCGCGCGGATCACGTCCGCGGTGCGGTCGCGCTCGACCAGCTTGCCGCTGGCGAGGCGCGTGGGGTAGTGCAGTGGGTTGCCGGCATTGGTGGTGCCGAGGATGGTGCCGCCGAGGTTGGTGATGCCGCGCACGCGCTCCGGCGTCAGCGGCACGAGGCCGCGCGCCGGATTTCCCGACAGCAGGCCGTCGTAGCCGGAGCGGATGCCGACGCAGTCCCAGCCCTGCCGCGCCGCGGCCAGGACCACGGCGCGGATCACCGCGTTGAGCCCGGGTGCGTCGCCGCCACCGGTGGTGAGCGCGATGCGCCGGATGCGCGGTTTCGACGACTTCGCCATGCCAGTCCCCCTTACACTATGGATATGAAACCCCTGCCACTCCTGATCGCGGCCGGCCTCGGGCTCGCGCCGCTCGTCGCGACCGCGCAAGCGTGGTCGCCGTCCCAGCCGATCCGCGTGATCGTACCGTATGCGCCGGTGGGCACCTCCGACATCGTCGCGCGCACGATGAGCGAGCGCGTGCGCGAGCGGCTCGGGCAGCCCTTCGTGATCGAGAACCGCCCCGGCGCGTCGACGCAGATCGGCACCGAGGCGGTGGTGCGCTCCCGGCCCGACGGCCACACCGTGCTGATCGTCGCCAACACCGTGAACATCAACCCGAGCCTGTTCCCGAAGCTGCCCTACGACACGCTGAAGGACCTCGAGCCGCTGACCTACGCGGTGGTGACGCCGCACGTGCTGGTGGTGCACCCGTCGCTGCCGGTGAAGAACCTGAAGGAACTGCTCGACCACGCCAGGGCCCGGCCCGGCCGCCTCTCGTACGGCTCGGTGGGCAACGGCACCTCGTTCCACCTCGGCATGGAGCAATTGAAGAAGCTCTCGGGCACGTTCATCGTGCATATCCCGTACAAGGGCATGGGGCCGGTGCTGAACGACCTCCTCGCGAACACCGTGCAACTCGCCTTCGCCAACCCGCCGAACGCGGCGCCGATGATCCAGGCGGGGCGCCTGCGCGCGCTCGCGATGGCGCACGGCACGCGCATCGGCCTGCTGCCGGACGTGCCGACCTTGGCGGAGCAGGGGTTCCCCGGCTTCGAGTCGAATTCGGGCTTCATCTTCTTCGCGGCGGGCGGCACGCCGACGAACGTGCTCGACCGCCTGAACGCCGAGTTCACCGCCATCCTGCGCGAGCCGGCGATCCGGGAGGGGCTGGCGAAGCAGGGCATCGAGGTGGTGGCGTCGACGCGCGCGGAAACCGCCGCGTTCGTGCGCCGCGAGATGGCCAAGTACGCCGAGGTAGTGAAGTTCTCCGGCGCGACCGTGGACTGAGGGTTCAGCCCCAGCCGGCGACGATGGCGTCGAGCGCGGCGAGCGCGTCGGCGTGCGCCGGCCGCCAGCCCGGCACTCGTGGGCGCGGCGCGCGCGCCGGCATGCCGTGCTCCACCTGC
Organism: uncultured Enterobacteriaceae bacterium; assembly: GCA_964617355.1. Classification (GTDB taxonomy): domain Bacteria; phylum Pseudomonadota; class Gammaproteobacteria; order Burkholderiales; family SG8-39; genus CAZTDU01. The sequence continues at coordinate 36,847 of CAZTXP010000132.1, read as the reverse complement.
TGCATGTGCTCCTCGCGCACCACGGCGAGCATCAGCGGCTTGGCGAGCCGCGGAAGGTGCAGCGGGAAGCGCCGCCCGGTGCGGCGCGCGAAGTGGTCCATGAATTCGCGGAACGAGCGCGGGCGGCCGTCGGTGGCGTAGAAGAGCCGGCCCGCATTTGCCGGCTTCGCCGCGGCGACCAGCGCGGCGGCGGCATCGTCCAGGTGCAGGTGGTCCTGCAGCACGCCGTGCGGCCCGGACCAGTAGGGACGCCCGAGCCGGAAGGCCTTGCGATAGGCAAGGAGGTCGCGGCTCGCGGGACCATACAGGTAGCCAAGGCGCACGATGCAGGCCGGCACCGCGCCCTCGCGCGCAATCGCCTCGCACTCGAGCGCGGCGAGCGCCATCGATCGGAGCGGATCGCGCGACGGCAGTTCGCGCGCGAACGCGAAGCTCGCGCGCACGAGGATCGACGCGCCCTCCTGCGCGGCGGCACGCAGGGCGCGCCGCGTGCCGGCCGGCGCGGTGCGCGCGAAGTCCTTCCACGCATGGCCGTCGTGCAGCAGCGTGTTGGCGGCGAGGCCGGAGAGGTCGAAGCGGGCGCTCGAGGCGGTCGGCAGGTCCCGCCGCGCGAGCAGGGCGGCACCGAGCTCGCAGCGCACGCCCGTGACCCCGGGCCTCATCGGCTCGCGAAGGCCTCGTCGAGGATGCGCGGCACGATCTCGCGCATCGGCAGCTCGGCGCGCAGCTTCTCGTGCATCGCGGTGGCGCGCTCGGCGCGATCGGGGCGCGCCATCGCCTCCTCGCACGCGCGCAGGATGCCCGGCCACGGCACGTGCTCGACGTACGGATCCAGGTGGCTGGGCAGCGGGCACTGCTCGTGGAGCGTGTAGCAGCGGTTCATGACCATGTTGTGCATGCGCGAGACCGAGGGCAGGCGCGTGTCCTTGGACAGGCGCAGCGACAGGCAGACCTTCGAGCGCGACAGGTAGTCGCGGCGCACGTACTCCGGCAGGTCCTGGTCGTGGTGCATCACCTTGAAGCGCGAGGCGAGCGTGTCGAGCAGCTTCAGGCGGTGCTCGGTGCGCGCGCCGGAGAAGTAGAAGTCGATGTCCTTGTCGGCCTCGGAGCGCTGCGTGACCGCGGGGAAGCCGTCCGCGTAGCCGTGCGGGAAGAACTGCACCGGCACGCCGGGCACCGCGGCGGCATAGGTCTCGACGAGGGCCTCCACGGGCACCCAGATCGCCGCCGCGTGCTCGGCGGTGGTGAGGAAGTTGTCGTAGCGCAGCTGCCAGTGCTCGACGTCGCCGTAGTGCGAGTGCGAGTCGGCGACCTTGCGGTTGAAGGTGTCGCCGGTGATTTCCTCGGTGCCCCAGACGATGAACGGCGTGCCGGCGGCGGCGAGCTCCAGCGCGTAGTGCACCAGTTGCGGGCCGAAGTTCTCGACCAGGATGTTGCACGCGCCGGGCACGAGGGTATGGGTGAAGTAGGCGCGGTGGCCGCAGCACTCGAGCGATTTCTGCAGGTGCAGCGCGAGGTCCTGGATGACGCCGCCCTGGTGGTTGAGCACGTAGATGTAGAACTGCATGGCGTGCATGATACCGGCGCCGCCGCGGGCACGGACCCGTACAATCGCCGCATGACCGACCTCGACCGCCGCTGCGACCTCGCGTCCTGGATCCTCGCGGGGCTCGCGCTCCTCGCCGTGCTGAAGCTCTCGCTGCTGCCGGCGCTGCTCGCCGGGCTGCTGGTCTACGAGCTGGTGCACGTGCTGGCCGGGCGCCTCGGGTTCCTCCGCGTCGGGGCGCAGCGCGGCAAGCTGGTGTCGGTGGCGCTGCTGGCGACCCTCGTCGTGCTGGTGCTGATCGTCGCCGGCTATGCGACGTGGGCGTTCGTGCGCAGCGATGCCGGCAGCGCGTCGGCGCTGCTTGCCAAGCTCGCCGAGATCGTCGAGGGCGCGCGCGGCACGCTGCCCGAATGGGCCGGCGACATGGTGCCGGACAACGTCGACGACCTGAAGGCCGCGATCGTCGAGTGGCTGCGCGAGCATGCCAAGGAGCTGCAGCACGCGGGCGCCGCCGCGGGGCTGGGTGCCGCGCACCTGCTGGTCGGCATGGTGATCGGAGCGATGGTATCGCTTGCCGATGCGCGGCCCGAGGCGCAGTCCGGCCCGCTGTCGCACACGCTGCACGAGCGCGCGGTGCGCCTCGGCGAGGCCTTCCGCCGCATCGTCTTCGCGCAGGTGAAGATCTCGGCGCTGAACACGGTGCTCACGGCGATCTTCCTCTGGGCGGTGCTGCCGATGTTCGGCATCAAGCTGCCGCTCCTGAAGACCATGGTGGTGGTGACCTTCCTCGCCGGCCTGCTGCCGGTGATCGGCAACCTCGTGTCGAACACGCTGATCGTGCTGGTGGGCCTGTCGCAGGGGCCGGGCGCGGCGATGGCGTGCCTGGGCTTCCTGGTCGCGGTCCACAAGCTGGAGTACTTCGTCAACGCGCGCATCGTCGGCTCGCAGATCCAGGCGCGCGCGTGGGAGCTCCTCGTCGCGATGCTCGCGATGGAGGCCGCCTTCGGCATCGCCGGCGTGGTCGCCGCGCCGGTGTACTACGCCTACCTCAAGTCCGAACTGAAGGCGCGCGGCCTCATTTAAGACACGCACGGCCTTTTTTTCGCCACGTTTTGCGCCGCCCCGCGCCCGGCGCGCGCGCGAGCATGGTCCCCATTCCAACCAGAAGAGGGGATACCCCGTGGGACGCTCGTTCTTCCTGAAGATGATGGGCATCGGCGCGCTGGCGCTGGTGCTGATGGTGCCGGTGGCGATGATCCGCGACCTGGTGTTCGAGCGGCAGGCGCGCCGCCACGAGGCGGTGCGCGACATCGCGGCGGGGTGGGGCGGGCCGCAGCAACTCGCGGGGCCGTATCTCGCGGTGCCGTACCGCCGCACCTGGACCGAGACGCAGGTCGAGAAGGTCGACGGCCGCCGGCACGAGAGCCAGGTGGAGCGCTCGGAAGCCGGCGTGGTGCGACTGCCGGCCGACGCGGTGCAGTGGAGCATCGACTCGACCACCACCGAGAAGGCGCGCGGCGTGCATCGCGCGCGGCTCTTCGAGGCGAAGGTGCGTGCCGAAGGACGCTTCGCCGTGCCCGCGAACTTCGGCCTCGGCGCGGGCAGCGGCCGCATCGACTGGCATGCGCCGCGGCTGGTGCTGGGCGTGCAGGACCCTCGAGGCGTGCGGCGGCTGTCGCGCCTCGCATTCGGCGATGCGACGGCCGAGTTCCAGCCCGGCACGGGCGACAAGGTGCTCGGCAATGGTGTCAGCGCGCCGCTCGAGCTGGCGGCCGCGGCCCAGCCGCGCACCATCGCCTTCCGCTTCGAGCTCGACCTCGCCGGCGCGGAATCCTTCGGCATCGTGCCGCTCGCCAACGACACCACGGTGGCGATGCGCTCGGACTGGGCGCATCCCTCGTTCCACGGCAGCTTCCTGCCGGCCGCGCACGAGATCGGCGCGCAGGGCTTCACCGCGCGCTGGGCGGTGTCGCGCTACGCCGCGCAGGGCGCCGAGCGCCTGCGCTCGTGCTCGGCGGGCTCGGAGTGCCGCCTCGGCACGGACGCGCTGTCGGTGTCCTGGGTCGAGCCGGTGGGCCTGTACCAGCAGCTGGAGCGCGCCTCGAAGTACGGCTTCCTCTTCGTCGGGCTGGTGTTCGCCGCATTCTTCCTCTTCGAGCTGCTGCGGCGCCTGGCGATCCACCCGATCCAGTACGCGCTGGTGGGGCTGGCGGTGGGCATCTTCTTCCTGTTGCTGGTCGCGCTGTCGGAGCACGTGCCGTTCTGGGCGGCGTACCTCGCCGGCGCGTCGGCGTGCGTCGCGGTGGTGACGCAATACGTGGTGCGCGTGCTGGCGAGCCGCGGCGCGGGCCTCGCGTTCGGCGCCGGCATCGCCTTGCTCTACGGCGTGCTGTACGTGCTGCTCGGTGCGGAGGACTACGCGCTGCTTGCGGGCGCGACGCTGCTCTTCGCGTTGCTGGCCGGCGTGATGGTGGCGACGCGCCGCGTGGACTGGTACCGGCTCGGCTCGCCGCAGGCCGCGACGCCGGCGCCGGCCGCGGCCGGGGAGGGCGCCTAGTGAGGGTGCAGCAGGCGCGTGATCTCGGCGCCGAGCGCGTCGGGGGTGTAGGGCTTGGCGAGGTAGCCGTCCATGCCCGCCTCGAGGCACCGCTCGCGGTCTCCCGCGAGCGCGTGCGCGGTGAGCGCGATCACCGGCACGTGCTCGCCGGGTCCCTCGAGCGCGCGGATCTCGCGCAGGGCGTCGTAGCCGCTCATGCCGGGCAACTGGATGTCCATCAGCACGAGATCCGGTCGCGATTCGCGGAATCGCGCGATCGCCGCGGGACCATCCTCCGCTTCGGCGACGCGGTAGCCGCGGCGCTCGAGCAGGCTGCGCGCGAGGAGCCGGTTCACAGGGTGGTCTTCGACCAGGAGCACGTCGCCGCCGCTTCCGGCCGGTGGCGACGCGGCGGGGACGGCCCGGCGCGGCGCCTCGCGCGGCTTCGCGCGGCGCTCGACGCGCAGCGGGATCTCGACCATGAAGGTGCTCCCCTGGCCGGGCGTGCTTTCGAGCGCGATGTGGCCGCCCATCTGGCTCACCAGCCGCCGCACGATGGCGAGGCCGAGGCCGGTGCCGCCGTAGATCCGCGAGGATGAGTTGTCCGCCTGCTGGAAGGCCTCGAAGATGCGTTCGCGCTGCTCGGGCGGGATGCCGATGCCGCTGTCCGTGACGACGATGCGCAGCCGCGCGCGCCCGGCATCCAGCGGCTCGGCCCGTACCTCGAGGCCGATGCGGCCCGCGTCCGTGAACTTGAGTGCGTTGGACAGCAGGTTGTTGGCCACCTGCCGCAGCCGCACCGGGTCGCCGACGTAGGCACCCGGCGCGTCGTGGCGCCACTGGAAGGCGAGGCCCTTGGCGCGCGCGCGCACCTCGAAGCCGCGCGCGGCCTCGTCCAGCGCCTCGGGCACGGTGAAGGGCACCGCGGCGATCGCGACCTGCCCGGCCTCGATCTTCGAGTAGTCGAGCACGTCGTTCACGATGTCGAGCAGCGTGTCGGCGGAACTGCGCGCGAGCCCGAGGTATTCGCGCGCCTTCGAGTCGAGCGGCCCGGCGAGCGCGAGGTCGGTCATGCCGATGATGCCGTTCAGCGGCGTGCGGATCTCGTGGCTCATGTTGGCGAGGAATTCGCTCTTCGCGCGGCTCGCCTCCTCGGCGCGCATCTGCGCCTGCTTCAACGCCGTGATGTCGACGCGAAAGCCGACCAGGCCGCCGTCGGGCGTGCGGTGCTCGGCGATGCGCAGCCAGCGGCCGCCGGGCAGCGGCTGCTCGATCGGCGGGCCGGGATCGCGGTGCGCCTTCATGCGCTCGGCGACCCATTCCTCGATGCGGCCGACTGCCTGCACGTACTGCCCGCGGCGCGCGCCCTCGCGGATGATGTCCTCGAAGCGGGCGCCGGGCACCAGCAGGTCCGCGGACTCGCGGTAGATCTCGCGGTAGCGGTCGTTGCAGAGCACGAGCCGGTCGTCGGCGTCGTAGAGCACGAAGCCGTCGGCGAGGCTGTCGAGCGCCGTGCGCAGGCGGCGCGACAGCTCGTCGAGGTCGCCGATCGAGCGGCTCGCCGGGCGCAGGTGCGCCTCGAGCAGCAGCAGCGTCATGCCGAGGACGATGCACAGCGCGATCAGCCCGCCGGTCCACAGGCGCTCGCGCAGCCCGGGCTGGTCGCCGCGCCAGACCTGCACGCGCACATGGCCCTTCGCGCCGTCGCCGTCCAGCGGCGCGACGAGGTCGCCTCGGCTCCAGTCCGGATCGGCCGTCGCGTCGAGCGTCGGCAGTCCTGCGTTCGCGGAGGCCCGCCTCAGCACGCGGTGGTCGGGCCCGCGCACCTCGACGGCACGCACCGAGGGCGAGCGCAGCGCTCCCAGCAGCAGCCGGTCTACCGCGGCGGCATCGCCCGAGGCGAGCAGGGGTGGGAGCGCCCGCGCGAGCAGTTCGGCGGTGGCGTGGCCTTCGCGCTCGGCGTCGTCCTCGACGAGGCGCAGCGCCGACACGATCATCGCGGCGGCGAGCCCGGCGAGGAGCACCGCCATCGCCACCGCGAGGAGCGTCGCCTGGCGGACGTAGAAGCGCCTGGATGCGGGCACGTAGGCCATCGTTGCCGCACATTGTTTCACGACCGGCGCGGCGGGAGACCCTGAATTCCCGCCCAGTTCGGCCGTTAACCAATCGATGTTCCTGCGATACTTCGCAGGACAGAAAGTAAAGAAGAGGCGCGAGCCGATGATCGACAAGCGGGACCTGGTGTTGCTGATCGATGACGACCCGATGGTAAGGGTTCTCATCAAGAAGGCGATGGAGCAGCGCGGCTTCGACGTGGTCGACGCCGGCAGCGGCGAGCGCGGTCTCGTGCTCTTCGGCGAGCGCCATCCCGACATCGTGCTGCTCGACGCGATGATGCCGGGCCTGGACGGCTTCGGCACCTGCCGCGCGATGCGCGCGCAGCCCGAGGGCGAGCACGTGCCGGTGGTCATCCTCACGGGCCTCGACGACGACGAGTCCATCGCGCGGGCCTACGATTCCGGCGCGACCGACTTCTACGTCAAGTCGGCGCAGATGACGCTGCTCGCGCACCGCCTGAGGTACCTGCTGCGCACCGCGCGCATGCGCAGCGACCTCGCGCGCAACCGCGCGCGGCTGGCTCGCGCGCAACGCATCGCGCGGCTTGGCAGCTGGGAATGGGACCTGCAGAAGCGCACCATCACGGCCACCGAGGAGAGCCTGAAGATCCTCGACCTGGTCGGCGGCGAGGAGCCGATGGACGAGGCGGGCTTCGTCGCGGTGTTCTATCCCGAGGGCGTGGACGCGTTCCGCTTCGAGGTGCTCGCGCGGCTGAAGGCCGGGCGCAGCCATCGGATCGAGGGGGCGGTGGCGGCGGCGGGCGGCGTGCGCAACCTGGAGATCGAGGTCGAGGCCGAGCGCGACGCGCACGGCAACATCACGCACGTGATGGGCGTGGTGCAGGACGTCACCGAGCGCCACGCGGCCGAGGAGCAGGTGCGGCGGCTGTCGAATTTCGACGGCGTCACCGGCCTCGCGAACCGCAGCCTGTTCCGCGCGCGGCTCGCGGAGTCGCTGTCGGCGGCGCGCCGCGACGAGGAAATCGCCGCGGTGCTGGTGATCGGGCTGGATCGCTTCAAGGTGATCAACCAGACGCTCGGGCAGGCGGCGGGCGATGCGCTGCTGCGCGACGTCGCCGCGCGCCTGAACGGCTCGGTGCGCGACCGCGATGCGTTGGGGCGCGGCCTGAAGGACGGCGAGAACAGCTCGGTCGCGCGCCTCGGCGGCGACGAGTTCACCGTCCTGCTGCGCGACCTCGACGACGAGGGAGATGCGCTGAAGGTCGGCGAGCGCGTGCTGGAGGCGCTGAGGAAGCCCTATCGCATCGACGGCAACGAATGCTGGGTCACGGCGAGCATCGGCGTCGCCGCCTACCCGAGGGACGGCGACGCGGCCGAGCTGCTGCTCGCGCGCGCCGACGCGGCGATGCGTGCCTCGAAGGCCGCAGGCGGCAACGCGGCGCGCGTGCACGAAGCCAAGTCGGGCGCGCCGAGCGTCGAGAAGCTGAAGTTCGAGTCCGACCTGCGAAAGGCGCTGGAGCGCGGCGAACTGCGGCTGCACTGGCAGCCGATCGTCGACGCGAACACGCGGGCCATCAAGGGCGCCGAGGTGCTGATGCGCTGGCAGCGCGACGGCAAGCTGGTGTCGCCGGCGGAATTCATCCCGCTCGCCGAGGAGACCGGCCTCATCGTGCCGATGGGCGAATGGGCGCTCGAGACCGCGTGCGCGCAGCTCGCGAAATGGCGCGCCGACGGCCTGCCGCCGCTCTACGTCGGCGTCAACCTGACCAGCTCGCACGTGCAGCGCCGCGACGTGCAGCGCACGGTGCGCCAGGTGCTGGAATCCTCGGGCCTGCCGCCGGAGATGCTGTCGCTCGAGATCACGGAGTCGGTGCTGATGGACTTCGTGGAGCCGACGCTGCGCGGCCTGCATGCGCTGCGCGAGCTCGGCGTGCGCATCGCCATCGACGACTTCGGCACCGGCTATTCGTCGCTGTCGTACCTGAAGCGCCTGCCGGTGACGACGCTGAAGATCGACCGCTCGTTCATCATCGACATCGCCACCGACCCGGACGACGCGGCGATCGTGTCGGCGATCGCCGGCCTCGCGGGCACCCTGTCGCTGAACGTGGTGGTGGAGGGCGTCGAGACCGAGGCGCAGCGCGCCGCGCTCGTCGAGCACGGCGTCACCACGATGCAGGGGTACTTCTTCAGCCGGCCGCTGCCGATCGAGGCCTTCGACGCGCTGCTGCGCCAGGGCGGCGTACTGTCGACCTGAGGGCTCAGTCCTCGCCGGCGTCGACCACGCCGTGGCGCACCGCGTAGCGTGCGATCTCGACGTTGTTCTCCACGCCGAGCTTCTCGAGCACGCGGGCGCGATAGACGCTCACGGTCTTCGGCGACAGCGACAGCGCGGCCGCGATCTCCGAGAGGCGCTTGCCGCCGGCGATCATGCGGAACACCTGGAACTCGCGCTGCGAGAGCTCGCGATGCGGCTCGTCGGCCGGGTCGGTCGAGACTGCCTCGGCGAGCGCCTGCGAGACCTCGGGGCTGAGGTACTTGCGGCCCATCGCGGCGTGTCGCACGGCGTCGATCAGGATCTCCGGCGCGTTCGCCTTGTTGAGGTAGCCGAGCGCGCCGGCGCGCAGCGCGCGCACCGCGAAGCGCGCCTCGGGATGGCCGCTCAGCACCAGCGCGGCGACGCGCGGCAGTTCCTTCTTCAAGAGGCCCACCGCCTCGATGCCGTCGCGGCCGGGCATCTCGACGTCCACCAGCAGCACGTCGCACTCGACCTTGCGCAGCAGCTGCCGAAGCTCGCCGTAGTTGGAGGCCTCGCCGGCGACCGCGACGTCGCCGGCCTGCGCGAGGATCATCGCGAGGCCCTTGCGCACCAGCGCATGGTCGTCGCAGATGACGACGCGGATCATGCCTCGGGCCCGAGGCGCTCCCGGAGCCACTCGACGAGGCGCGCGTGCTCGGCCTCGAGCGCGGGCACGGCGGCCTTCGCGCCGGCGGCATCGCCGCCGCGGGCGGCGTGCTCGACGTGCTCGGCGGCGAGGCCCTGCGGCTCCGCGCCGATCATGCGGCTGGAGCCCTTCACGCGGTGCGCCGCGCGGCCGAGTTCGTCGAGGTCGCCGCTGCCGAGGGCGGCGTGCAGCGCATCGACGTCGGCGCGCGTGGATTCGAGGAACTGCTCGAGCAACTCGTTCTCGAGCGCGACGTCGCCGTCCGAGTAGCTCTTCAGGACCGAGACGTCGAGGGGGGCGGGAAGGCGGGTCATGTCGTGATCCTACCGCAGGCGCCGCTCACGCCGCGGCGAGCGTCTTCGCACGGCCCGCGGCGCTCGCCTCCAGCGTGCGCTGGATGGCGGCGAGCAGGTCGGCTTCCTTGACCGGCTTGGACACGAAATCGTCCATGCCGGATTGCAGGCAGCGCTCGCGGTCGCCCTGCATCGCGTTGGCGGTCATCGCGATGACGGGGATGCGGGCGTCGCGCGCGCCGCTGCCGCCGGCGCGCAGCTGGCGCGTGGCCTCGAGGCCGTCGAGCACCGGCATGTGCACGTCCATCAGCACGAGGTCGAAGTCCTCGCGAGCAAGCGTCTCCAGCGCCTGGCGGCCGTCGCCCGCGACGGCGACCGAGAAGCCGCGACGCTCGAGCATCAGCACGGCGAGCTTCTGGTTGATCGGGTGGTCCTCGGCGAGCAGCACGCGCGTCGGGCGCGCGGGCGCGGCGGGCGCGTCCTCGAAGTCGTGGCGCGTCAGCATGGACGCGCCCGAGGGCGCGTCGGCGCCGCGCAAGGCCGCGAGGCACCGGCGCAGGTGCTCCGTGCGCGGCGGCTTGGTGAGGTAGGCGTTGGCGCCGGCGTCTCGCATGCGGGCGGCGTCGCCGCGCGCGGCGCTGGAACTCAGCATCACGCAGCGCAGCCCGGCGTTGGTGGCATCGGCGCGGATGGCGCGGCACAGGGCCTCGCCGTCCATGTCGGGCATTTCGACGTCGAGCACGGCGACCTCGAAGGGGCGACCGGCGGCCGTGCTCTCGCGCAGGCGCTGCAGCGCGGCCTCGGCCGACGCCGCCTCGGCGAACTCGCAGCCCCAGGATTCCAGCAACCCCCGCAGCACGTGGCGGTTGGTGGCGTTGTCATCGACCACCAGCACGCGGCAGCCGCCGAGGTTGCCGTCGCCGGCCAGCGCGGGGCGCGGCGCGTCGGCGGGCAACTCCTCGAGCGGCAGCGTGAACCAGAAGGTCGAGCCCTCGTCGGGCCAGCTCTCGACGCCGACTTCGCCGCCCATCAGCTCGACCAGGCGCCGCGAGATGGAGAGGCCCAGGCCCGTGCCGCCGTAGCGGCGCGAGAAGGAGGCGTCGACCTGGGTGAACGGGCGGAACAGGCGCTCGACGGCCTCGGGCGTGATGCCGATGCCGGTGTCGCGCACGGCGACGCGGACGGTCGCGCGGCCCTCGGCGCGCGAGGCGACGCCGACGGTGACCGCGACCTCGCCGCGCTCGGTGAACTTGATCGCGTTGCCGAGGAAGTTGACCAGCACCTGGCGCAGGCGGCCGGGGTCGCCCCGCACGCGCGCGGGCGCCTGCGGATCGACGGTGCAGGTGCAGGCGAGGCCCTTCTCCCGGGCTCGGCCCGAGAGCATCGACACGGTCTGCGTGACGGTGCGCGCGAGGTCGAAGTCGATGTGCTCGATCTCGAGGCGGTTGGCCTCGATCTTGGAGAAGTCGAGGATGTCGTTGATCACCGTGAGGAGGGACTCCGCGCTTTCCTTCATGATCGACGCGTACTCCCGCTGGCGCTCGTCGAGCGGCGTCTGCTCGACCAGCTGCAGCATGCCGAGCACGCCGTTCATGGGCGTGCGGATCTCGTGGCTCATGGTGGCGAGGAAGTTCGACTTCGCCTCGCTCGCCGCCTCGGCCGCCAGCTTCAGGCGCACCGATTCGGCGAGGTCGCGCTCGCGCTGGCGCAGCAGGCGCAGCAGGAACCCGACCGCGGCGAGGAAGGCGAGCACGCCGCCGCCGGCGAGGGCGCCGATCGAGGCCACCGAGCGCCGCCACGCGGCGAGGAACTTCTCCTCGGTGACGGAGATGCTGACGATGAGCGGGTAGCGGTCGAGCACGCGCGCGCCGACCATGCGCGCGACGTGCTGCCCGTCGACGAAGCGCGCCGAGTCGACCAGTACCACGCCGCTCTTGCGGCCGCTTTCCTCGACGATGTTCCAGGTCGCGCCGACGGTGTTCTTCTTGCCGATCGACTCGTCGGAGTGCGGCCAGCGCGTCATCTGCACGAAGTCGCGCCGGTAGAGGTTGAGCGCGGAGCCTTCGCCGAGGTTGATGCCGATGCGCTCGTAGAAATTGGTGAAGGCCTCGACCGAGATGCCGACCAGCACCATGCCGATGAAGCCGCCGTCGGGGTCGTTCAGCCGGCGGCTGAGGTAGAACACCCACTTGCCGTTGCCCTTGTTGCGCACCGGCTTGCTGATGAAATCGCCGACCGTCGCGCTTTCGAGGTGCGCGCGGAAGTAGTCGCGGTCCGACAGGTTGATCTTCGGCGCCGGGTGCGAGCGGGTGAAGTTGATGACGTCGCCGTTGTCCGCGACGATCGTGGCGACGTCGATCTGCGGCAGGCCGCCGATGCGGTCGCGCAGCATCTGGAACACGCGCTCGTTGCCCATCGCGGCGCGCAGTTCGTCGGCCGTCTGCACCTTCTTGTCGCGCACTTCCTCGGAGATGCCGTCGAGCACGACGTAGGCCGAGAACATGGTCTGCGCGGTGTTCTCGGCCATGATCAGCGACAGGTTGTCGAGCTGGCGGCGCCACAGGTCGATTTCCTGCTCGCGCAGCGCGTGCACCGCGAACAGCGACCCGCCGACCATGATTGCGATCGTCACCACCGCGAGCGAGATCACCGCGGCGACGGGCGAGCGCCGGCCGCGGGCGGGTTCCCGGGCGGCGACTGGGGTCTTGGGGGCTGTCATGCGAACTCCGCAAGGACGGGTGCCGACAGGATAGTGCCGCGGCCCGGCGGCCATCCTCCGGACAACGGGGGATTACCCGGGCTATTCGCGGCGTTGCGGTTGACCTCGCGCGCCGCGTCTGCCACGCTGCCGCGCCGCCGCAACGGGCGGCTTTCCACGCGGAGCCCAGCCATGAGCCAGCACGTCGAACTGAAGGCGATCAACCTCGTCGAACTGGGGCGCATGCGCGCCGCCGGCGAGAAGATCGCAATGCTCACCGCCTACGACGCGAGCTTCGCCGCGCTCGAGGAGCGCTGCGGCGTCGAGGTGATCCTGGTCGGGGATTCGCTCGGCAACGTGATCCAGGGACGCGTGTCCACGCTGCCGGTGACCCTGGAGCACATGGTCTACCACACCGAATGCGTGGAGCGCGGGGCCAGGCGTGCCTTCGTGATCGCCGACATGCCGTTCGGCACCTACCAGGAGTCGCCCGAGCAGGCGCTGCGCAACGCCGCCCGCCTGATGGCCGCGGGCGCGCAGATGGTGAAGGTGGAGGGCGGGGAGGTGATGGCGCCTACGGTGCGGTTCCTGGTGGAGCGCGGCGTGCCGGTGTGCGGGCACATCGGGCTCACGCCGCAGTCGGTGCACCAGCTCGGCGGCTATCGCGTGCAGGGCCGCAACGAGGATGGCGCCGCGCGCCTGAAGCGCGAGGCGAGGGCACTCGAGGATGCGGGCGCGGCGCTGCTGGTGCTCGAGATGGTGACGCGCGCGGTGGGCGCCGAGGTCACCGCGGCGACGCGCACGATGGCCACCATCGGCATCGGCGCCGGCCCCGAGACGCACGGGCAGGTGCTGGTACTGCACGACCTGATCGGCGTGTTCCCCGGCAAGCGCCCGCGCTTCGCCAAGGACTTCGTCGGCGGCACGCGCACCGTCGAGCAGGCGGTGCGCGCCTACGTCGAGGACGTGAAGGCGGTGCGCTTCCCCGCCGACGAGCACTGCTACTAGCGCGGGGCTACCTGATCCAGCCCTGCGCGCGGTAGGCGGCCTCGGCCGCAGGGTGCAGCGGCGCGAGCGGCGCGCCCGCGGCGAGCGACTCGGGCGTGAGCGTCGCGAGCGCGGGGTGGAGCGCGCGCAATCGCTCGACGTTGGCGACCAGTTCTCGCAGCACGGCTTCGACCATCTGCGGCGGCGTGGCGGTCGTGGCGACCAGCACCGTCGGCACGCCGAGCGTGCGCACGTCCTCGGGGTTGTTCGGATACGTGCCGCCCGGGATGGTGACGAAGCGGTAGTACGGGCGCTCGTCGACGAGCTTCTGCGCCAGCGGCCCGTCGTAGGACGCGAGCCGGGCGCCGCAGGCTGCCGCCGGGTACTGCACCAGCGGCGAGGGCGTGCCGGTGGAGAACACGAAGGCGTCGAAGCGGCCGTCGCACAGCGCCGCGCCCTGTTCCTCGGGGCCGAGGTCGGAGACCAGCAGGAAGGGGTTCGGGCCGAGCTTCGCGGCGGCGAGGATCTCGTCGACCTCGATGCGCGTCGACGATCCCGGGCGCCCGAGGTTGACGCGCTTGCCGGGCAGTTCGGCGCCGCTGCGGATGTTGGCGTCCTTGCGGCCGAGGACCGTGAGCGCGCGCGAGTGCAGGGACGCGACGGTGCGCAAGTCGCGGTCCGGCCCATCCGCGGAGAAGGGGCCGGTGCCGTTCGCCGCCTGGTGCAGCAGGTCGCCGCTGACCAGCGCGAGGTGGAAGTCGCCGCGCCGCAGCGCGGCAAGGGTGGCGGCGGAGCCGGCAGTGGCCTCGATGGCGCAGCGCAGGCCGTGCGGGGCGTCGGCGCGATTCATCAGGTGGCAGAGCGCGCCGCCGACGGCGTAGGTGACGCTGGAGATCTCGTCGCCCGCGAGGTGGAGCGGGGTGCGCGTGACCTGCGCGTGCCCGGCTGCAGCCAGGGCGAGCGCGGCGGCGGTGACCGCAGCGCGGAACAGGGACTTCTTCATGGATCTCCCTTGCCGACGAATCGGAAAGAGAGATATTTATCCTAATGTCGCATTCCGGGCAATACTACCCGTCGAGACTGAGGCTACTTGATCCAGCCCTTCTCCCGGTACAGGCGCGCGGCGCCTTCGTGCAGGGGGGCGATGCCGTCGACGTTGATCATCGTCGTATGGCTGAGGCCGTCGAGCGCCGGGTGGAGCTTGCGCAGTTCCTGGAAATTGTCGAACACCGACTTCACCATCGCGTAGACGTCGCTGGCCGGAATCGCCGTCGTCGTCATCAGGATCGCGCGTACGCCGAACGAGTTGGTGTCCTGCGGATTCGACGGGTACAGGTTGCCGGGGATCTGCGCGGGCGAGTAGTACGGGCGCGCCTTGATGATCCTGTCGACGCTCTCTCCCGTGACCGGCACCAGGCGTGCGCCGCAGATCGCCGCCGGCAGGCGCACCGCGTCGGTCGGGTGGCCGATGACGCGCACGAACGCATCGATCCGGTTGTCGCAGAGCGCCGCGCCGTCCTCGCCGCCGCGCAGTTCCGGGAGCGGCCCGTCGCCGACCTGCACCTCTAGCAGCTTCATCACCGCGTCGAGCGACTGGCGCGTGCCGGAGCCCGGCTCGCCTAGCCAGACGCGCTTGCCCGCGAGTTCGCGCAGGCGGCGGATGTTGGCTTCCTTGCGCGCGACGATGGTAATCGGCTCCGGGTGCAGCGCGAACACGGTGCGCAGGTTCTCGAAGCGGCCGCGCTGCGCGTAGGCGCCTTCGCCGCGGGAGGCGATCCACGCGACGTCGGACTGCACGATGCCCATCTCGTAGCTGCCGTCGCGCAGGGCCTCGATGTTCGCGCCCGAGCCGTCGGTCGAATCCACGCTGCAGCGCAGGCCGTGCCGCTTGCGGTCGCGGTTGACGAGGCGGCAGACCGCGCCGCCCGCGGGGTGGTAGATGCCCACGAGGCTGCCGGTGGCGATCATGACGAGCTTCTGCGCGCTCGCCGGCGCGGCGGCGGGTGCCTGGGCGAGGACGGTGGTCGTGGCGGCAGCGGTCGCGAACGCCAGCAGGATTCGGGGGAGGGGGCGGCGCATGCTATCGGACCCAGCCTTTCTCTCGGTAAAGCCGCTCGGCGGCGGGGTGCAGCGGGGCGGAGCGCGTGCCGCTCGCCATGGCAGGCGCGGCCAACGCGCCGAGCGCGGGATGCAGCGTGCGGAACTCCTCGATGCGCTCGAGGATCGCGCTGGCGACGAGCCTCACGTCGGTGTCGGGGACGTCTGCGCGCGTCACCAGCATCGCCTGCACGCCGAAGGTGGCGACGTCCGCGGGATTGCCCGGATACGTGCCGCCGCGGATGGTGGTCGCCGAGAGCGCCGACCGCGTGGCGACGATGCCGCGGGCGATCTCTCCGTCCAGCGGCACGAGTTGCGCGCCGCAGATCGCCGCGGGCACGCGCACCTGCTCGCTCGGATGGCCGACGATGGTGAAGAAGGCGTCGATGCGCCCGTCGCAGAGGCTGTTGCCTTCCTCGCCGGGGCGCACGTCGACGACGAGGCCGAAGTCGGACAGCTTCCAGCCGGCCGCGGACAGCAGCGCCTGCGCGACGGCGCGCGTGCCATTGCCCTCCGGCGTGGAACTGACCTTCTTGCCCTTCAGGTCGGCGAAGCGCCGCACGTTGGCTTCCTTGCGCGCCACCACCGTGAAGGCCTCGCTGTGCAGTGCGACGATCGTGCGCAGCGCGCCGTCGGGCCCGGCTTGCTGGAACTCGCCGGTGCCTTGCACCGCGTTCTCGAGCGACGCGGTCTGAGCGATCCCGAGGTGCAGGTCACCCGCGCGCAAGCCGCGCAGGTTGGCGACCGAGCCCGCGGTGGCCTCGATCCCGCAGCGCAGGCCGTGCCGGCGCCGGTCGCGGTTCACCAGCTGGCAGATGGCGCCGCCCACGGGGTTGTAGACGCCGGTGAGGCCGCCGGTACCGAGGAGCACGAAGCGCTCTGCCCTGGGCGCATCCGCGGCCGACGCGGGCAGCGCGGCCGCGGCGAGCGCAAGTGCCGCGACGGCGAGCTTGCGGTGCGGGCCCGCCACGCTACTTCGCGAGCGCCTTCATGGCGCGTTCGAGTCCGTCGATGGTGGTGGGGAACATGCGGTCCTTCATCAGTTCCTTGATGACCTGCACGGACTGGCGATAGGGCCAGATCTCCTCGGGCTCCGGGTTCAGCCAGATGCACTTCGAGTAGATGTCGGTGACGCGCTTCATCCAGACCGCGCCCGGCTCCTCGTTGAAGTACTCGATCGAGCCGCCCGGCTGCAGGATCTCGTAGGGGCTCATGGTCGCGTCGCCGACGAACACGACCTTGTAGTCGTGGTTGTACTTGTGCAGGAGGTCCCAGGTCTTCGTGCGCTCGGAGTGGCGGCGCCGGTTGTCCTTCCAGACGAAGTCGTACAGGCAGTTGTGGAAGTAGTAGAACTCGAGGTGCTTGAACTCGGTCTTCGCCGCCGAGAACAGTTCCTGCGCGAGCTTGATGTGGTCGTCCATCGAGCCGCCGATGTCCATCAGCATCAGCACCTTCACGGTGTTCCTGCGCTCCGGGCGCATCTGGATGTCCAGGTACGCCTTGCGCGCGGTGTTGCTGATGGTGTTGTCGAGGTCGAATTCGTCGGGCGCGCCCTGCCGCGCGAACTTGCGCAGGCGGCGCAGCGCGACCTTGATGTTGCGCGTGCCGAGCTCGACCTCGCCGTCGAGGTTGGAGTATTCGCGCTGGTCCCAGACCTTCACCGCGCTGCGGTTGCGCGACTTGTCCTGCCCGATGCGGATGCCCTCGGGGTTGTAGCCGTACGCGCCGAAGGGCGAGGTGCCGCCGGTGCCGATCCACTTCGAGCCGCCCTGGTGGCGGCCCTTCTGTTCCTCGAGCCGCTTCTTCAGCGTCTCCATCAGCTTTTCCCAGCCGCCGAGCGCCTCGATCTTCTTCTTCTCTTCCTCGGAGAGGGTCAGCTCGACCTGCTTCAGCAGCCACTCGAGCGGGATCTGCGACTCGATGCCGGGGATGGTCTCGACGCCCTGCCAGAACTCGGAGAACGCGCGGTCGAACTTGTCGAAGTTCGCCTCGTCCTTCACCAGCGCGGCGCGCGACAGGTGGTAGAAGTCGTCGATCGACGGCCCGATCACGCCCTTGTCCATGGCCTCGAGCAAGGTGAGGTACTCCTTGATCGAGACCGGGAGCTTGTGCGACTTCAGCTTGAGGAAGAAGTCGATCAGCATGGCGTGCCTACTGGCGCTCCGCGCGGGTCATGTCGAGCGCTGCGCGCGAGTCATGAACACGAGCCGCTCGAAGAGGTGCACGTCCTGCTCGTTCTTCAGCAGCGCGCCGTGCAGCGGCGGGATGATGGTCTTCCTGTCCTTGGAGCGCAGCGCGTCGGGCGGGATGTCCTCGGCGAGCAGCAGCTTCAGCCAGTCGAGGAGTTCCGAGGTCGAGGGCTTCTTCTTCAGGCCCGGCACCTCGCGCACCTCGAAGAACACCTCCATGGCCTCGCGCAAGAGGTCCTTCTTCAGCTTCGGGAAGTGGACCTGGACGATCTTCTCCATGGTCTCCTTGTCCGGGAAGCGGATGTAATGGAAGAAGCAGCGCCGCAGGAACGCGTCGGGCAGGTCCTTCTCGTTGTTCGAGGTGATGAACACGATCGGGCGGTGCTTCGCCTTCACCAGCTCGCGCGTCTCGTAGACGTAGAACTCCATGCGGTCGATCTCGCGCAGGAGGTCGTTCGGGAACTCGATGTCGGCCTTGTCGATCTCGTCGATCAGCAGCACGCAGGGCTTGTCCTGCGAGAACGCCTGCCAGAGCATGCCCTTGACGATGTAGTTGTGGATGTCCTTCACGCGCTCGTCGCCGAGCTGCGAATCGCGCAGCCTCGAGACCGCGTCGTACTCGTAGAGGCCCTGCTGCGCCTTGGTCGTGGACTTGATGTGCCACTCCAGCAGCGGCACGCCGAGCGCCTGCGCGACCTGCACCGCCAGCATCGTCTTGCCGGTGCCGGGCTCGCCCTTGACCAGCAGCGGCCGCTGCAGCGTGATCGCGGCGTTCACCGCCAGCGTGAGGTCTTCGGTGGCGACGTAGTCGGAGGAGCCGGTGAAGCGCATCGGACGCTTTCGAAATGAAAACGAGAGTTTACCGCAGCCGCGGTTGAGGCCCCCCCGGCGTTCCGCTAGAATCGCGCACTTTCAATCACTTGCCCCACGCCCGCATGCGACTCCGCCTCGCCATGATGGTCTCCGCCGCCGCGCTCGCGGCCGCGTCGCTGCCTGCCGCCGCGCAGGCCCCGGCCGGCAACGCGGAGGCTGCGAAGAACAAGATCTCGATGTGCATCGGCTGCCACGGCATCGCCGCCTACAAGACGGCGTATCCGGACGTCTACCACGTGCCCAAGATCGGCGGCCAGACCCCGCAGTACATCGTCAACGCGCTGAAGGCCTACAAGTCCGGCGAGCGCGGCCACCCGTCGATGAAGGGCATCGCGGCGAGCCTCACGGAGCAGGACATGGCCGACCTCGCGGCCTACTACGGAGCGCAGAAATGAAGCCGCTCGTCCTCGCAGTCGCATTCGCCGCCGGCGCCGCGCTCGCGCTGCCCGCCGCCGCCAAGGGCAATCCGGAGAACGGCAAGGCCAAGGCCGCGCAGGTCTGCGCCGCCTGCCACGGCGCCGACGGCGCCAAGCCCAGCGCGCCCGAGAACCCCATCCTCGCCGGCCAGCACGAGGACTACCTCGCCAAGGCGCTGTCCGACTACAAGTCGGGCAAGCGCTCGAACGCCATCATGAAGGGCTTCGCGGGGCAACTGTCCAAGCAGGACATCGCCGACCTCGCGGCCTGGTTCTCGAGCCAGTCCTCGCCGCTGAAGACCGCCCGCTAAGCGGCCGCGTCGGACGGCATCCAGCAAAGGCGCCCTAGGGCGCCTTTGTTTTTTTCCCGAACTCGCACTCGCCACGGATCACGCAATCCGGGCAACGCGGCGTGCGCGCGAGGCAGGTGTAGCGCCCGTGCAGGATCAGCCAGTGGTGCGCGTCCTGCGCGAACTCGGCGGGCGTGAACTTCACGAGGCGGGCTTCGACCTCGTCGGGCGTCTTGCCCGGCGCGAGCCCGGTGCGGTTCGAGACGCGGAAGATGTGCGTGTCGACCGCGATCGTCGGCTGCCCGAAGGCGATGTTCAGCACTACGTTCGCGGTCTTGCGGCCGACGCCGGGCAGCGCCTCCAGCGCCTCGCGCGAGTCCGGCACCTCGCCGCCGTGGCGCTCGAGCAGCAGCCGCGAGAGCTCGACCACGTTCTTCGCCTTGTTGCGGTACAGGCCGATGGTCTTGATGAAGCCTTCGACGCGCTCGACGCCGAGCGCGACCATCTCGCGCGGCCTGCCGGCCACCGGGAAGAGCTTCGCCGTCGCGGCATTCACCGACTTGTCCGTCGCCTGCGCCGACAGCACCACGGCGACCAGCAACTGGTAGGGCGAGCCGAACTGCAGTTCCGGCTTGGGATGCGGATTGGCCGCACGCAGCTTCTCGTAGATCGCGCGGCGCTTCTGCGGGTTCATGGCGCCTCCGCCTTTCCCTGCAATGCAGCCTGCACTGCGGCGCGACGTTCCTCGCGGCCGGGCAGCGGGGTCTCTTCACGCGCGCGCTCGCGGCGCTCGTGCCGCGCGGCGTTGCGCGCGATCGCGCCGCGCGCGTCCGCGGCCGTCCACGCCCGCGGCGACGGAACCATCGTGATGCAGTCCACCGGACAGGGCGCGACGCACAGCCGGCAGCCGACGCACCAGTCCGAGAACACGGTGTGCAGGAAGCCCTTCGCGCCGATGATCGCGTCGACCGGGCAGGGCGGCAGGCAGCGCGCGCAGCCGATGCAGCGCGACTCGTCGATCACGGCGACCGCGGCGCGCTTCATCGCGAACCCGTCGCTCGCCCGGTGTCGCGCGCGAGCTGGGCGTGCACGACCTTGCCGCCGGTGACCTGCCAGCCGGTGTCGAGCGCGGCGTCGCTCCTGCCTTCGGCGAGCATGCGCAGGTAGGGCAGCAGCGCCCGCTCGATCGCGACGCTCGCGGTGCGCGCCGTGGCCGAAGGCATGTTCGGCACGCAGTAGTGCACCACGCCTTCCTCGACGTAGGTCGGCGCGCTGTGCGTCGTGGGGCGCGAGGTCTCGGCGATGCCGCCCTGGTCGATGCCGACGTCGACGAGCGCGGAGCCGCGCGGCATCGCCGCGAGCATCGCGCGCGTGACCAGCTTCGGCGACATTTCGCCCGGCGTCAGGACGCCGCCGACGACGAGGTCGGTTTCGGCCAGTACCTCGGCGAGCGTGCCGGTGCCGGTGCGGAACTCCGCGCGCGGGTAGCGGGCGCGCAGCGCCTCGGCGCGGCGTCCGCTTTTCGAGAACACGACGACGTTCGCGCCGATGCCGTGGGCCACCGCGAGCGCGTTGGCGCCGACGTTGCCCGCACCGAGGATCGCGACGCGCCCCGGCGGCACGCCCTCGAGCCCCGGCAGCAGCACGCCGCTGCCGCCGTTCTGCTTCTGCAGGCACCATGCGCCGACCTGGATCGACAGGCGCCCCGCGATAGCCGACATCGGCGCGAGGATCGGCAGGCTGCCGTCGGCCTGGCCGACGGTCTCGAAGGCGACGAAGGACGCGCCGGAGGCGAGCGCCGCGTCGAGCAGTTCTGGGTCGGGGCCGAAGTGCTGGAAGCAGAAGAGTACCTGCCCGCGCCGCGGCTTCGCGTACTCCGGCGGCTGCAGCTCCTTGACCTTGACGACCAGCGGGCAATCCCACGGATCGCCGAGCGTGCCGTAGTCGGCGTCCGCGTAGCCCACGCCCGCGCCGGCGCCGGGTTCGACGACCACCTCGTGCCCCGCTGCGCGCAGTTCGCGTGCGCCCGCGGGCGTCAGCGCGACGCGGTGCTCGCCGTCTTTGGTTTCGCGCGCAAGGCCGATACGCATTCGCTCACCAGCGAAGGGCCGCGATAGACGAGGCCGGTGTAGAGCTGCACGAGGGTGGCACCCGCGGCGACCTTCTCGGCCGCGTGCTCGCCGCGCACGATGCCGCCGACGCCGATCAGCGGCAGCTTGCCCTTCAGTTCCTTGTGCATGGCCTTCAGCACGCCGGTGGCGCGCTCGCGAATCGGCGCGCCCGAGAGTCCGCCGGCCTCGCCGGCGTGATCCAGCTTCTCGACGCCGTCCCGCGACAGCGAGGTGTTGGTCGCGATCACGCCGTCGAAGCCGTGCTCGCGCACCGCGGCCGCGATCGCCTTCACCTGCGCGCCCTCGAGGTCGGGCGCGATCTTCAGCACGAGCGGCACGCGCTTGCCATGCTTGTCTTCCATGCGCGTGCGGCTCTCGACGATGCGGCCGAGCAGCCCGTCGAGTTCGGCCTTCTCCTGCAGCGCGCGCAGGCCCTTGGTGTTCGGCGAGGAGATGTTCACCGTCACGTAGCTCGCGTGCGCGTAGACCGCCTCGAGGCAGGCGACGTAGTCGTCGGCCGCGCGCTCGATCGGCGTGTCGAAGTTCTTGCCGATGTTGATGCCCAGCACGCCTCGGTACTGCGCGCGCTTCACGTTGCGCACGAACTGCTTCACGCCGACGTTGTTGAAGCCGAAGCGGTTGACCAGCGCCTCGGCCTGCGGCAGCCGGAAGAGGCGCGGCTTCGGGTTGCCCGGCTGCGGGCGCGGCGTCACGGTGCCGACCTCGAGGAAGCCGAAGCCGATCGCGGCCAGCGCATCGATGTGCTCGGCGTTCTTGTCGAGGCCGGCGGCAAGACCCACCGGATTGGGGAACGACAGGCCGAAGGCCTCGACCGGCAGCGGCTCGGGCTTCGGGAAGCGCAGCAGGCCGAAGCGCAGCGGCGCCTCGGAGAACTGCAGCGTGAGCTCGTGCGCGCGCTCGGCGTCGAGCGCGAACAGCAGCGGTCGCGCGAGCGCGTAGAGGAGCCGGCTCAAGCGGCGGCGTGCTCGAGTTCGCGCGCCCCGAGCCTGCGCCAGGCGCCGCCGACGAAACCCTCGAGCGGCGCGAAGCGCGACTTGTACGCCATCTTCGGGCTTTCGCGGATCCAGTAGCCGAGGTACAGGTAGGGCAGGCCGAGCCGCCGGCAGGCCTCGACCTGCCAGAGCACGTTGTAGGTGCCGAAGCTCGCGCCGCGGCGCTCGGGCTCGAAGAAGGTGTAGACCGAGGACAGGCCGTCGGGCAGGTGGTCGACGATCGACACCATCATCAGCTGGCCGTTGTCGCGGAACTCCACGAGGCGCGTGTCGACGCGGCTCTGCAGCAGGAAGTGCGAGTACTGGTCGCGGCTGTCGTTGTCCATGCCGCCGCCGGAGTGGCGACGCGACTGGTAGCGCAGGTAGAGCGCGTAGTGCTCGAGCCGGAACTTGAGCGGCTGCGCCTGCGCGACCAGCCCTTCGTGCAACTGCCGGGCGCGGCGCTGCGAGCGGTTGGGCTCGAAGGCGTCGACCGGGATGCGCACCGGCACGCAGGCGCGGCAGGCGTCGCAGTGCGGCCGGTAGGTGAAGATGCCGCTGCGGCGAAAGCCCGCCTTGACGAGGTCGCCGTAGAGCTCGGTGTTGATCAGGTGGCTCGGAGTCGCGACCTGCGAGCGCGCCATCCGCTCCGGCAAATAGCTGCACGGATACGGCGCGGTGACGTAGAACTGCAGGACCGCGTGGGGAAGGTCGTTAAGCCGCGACAAGGGACCAAGGCTCCGGGGGCGAAAGGTAGTTTACCAACGCATCCACCTCGCGCAAGAAAGCCGCGCGCGGGATTTCGCGCGCGCCCAGCGACGCCAGCAGCGGCGTGTGTACCTGGCAATCGACCAGCGGCCAGTCGCAAGCACGCAGCGCGTCGACGAGCGCCGCGAGCGCGACCTTCGACGCGTCGGTGGCGCGCGAGAACATCGACTCGCCGTAGAACATGCGGCCGATCGCGACGCCGTAGAGGCCGCCGACCAGCACGCCGTCCTTCCAGGTCTCGACGCTGTGCGCGTGGCCGTCGCGATGCAGCGCCGCGTACGCCGCGCGCATGTCCGCGCCGAGCCAGGTGCCCGGTTCGCCGTCGCGCGGCGCGGCGCATTCGTCGAGCACGCGTTCGAACGCGGTATCCACTCGCACCTCGTAGCCGCGGTTGCGCCGGTTCTTGGCGAGCGAGCGCGAGACCTTGAACTCGGCGGTATGGAGCACCATGCGCGGGTCCGGCGACCACCAGAGGATCGGCTGGCCGCGCGAGTACCAGGGGAAGATCCCGCGGCGGTAGGCCTCCAGCAGGCGCGCGGGCGAGAGATCGCCTCCGGCGCACAGCAATCCGTCGGGCTCGCCCAGCGCCTGCGCCACGGGAGGAAATGAGTCTCCGGCGCGCAGGTAGGGGATCACCGCCGCACCGTCGCCACGCTAGCAGCGCACCTGTTGCCGGCAGTAGTTGTCGAGTTCGCGCACGACCGCGGTGCCGGTCACGGCCTGCCGCACCGCGCCGCCGTGTTCCATCGCGAGCCGGAACTCGAACTTGGCGAAGAACTCGCGAAACATCTCTCCGCCCAGCGTGCCGACCGCGGAGAGTTCATCGGTCTTCGCGTCGTGCTCCAGCAGGATCGCGGCGAGCGGCTGCGGTGCCGGGCCGGCCAGCACCCGGCCGCCGTCGGCGGGGTCGTACTGGCTGTGCTCGGAGCAGCAGTGGATCACCTGCGCGTGCTTGTGGCGCGGGCCCGCCTCGGCGCGGAAGCTGATGAAGCTGATCTCCTTCGTGGGATACGTCATCTGGTGCGCGCAGATCGCCGAGTACGCGACCACCGAGCGCGCCGCGCCGGCGCCGCCCTTCCATTCGTAGTCGCGCCGGTCCGCGGTCTTCAGCTTCGCGCCGCCCTTCAGGGGCCGACCGAGGTTGAGCAGGAAGCAGGGCGTGGTGGCGAACGGGTAGTGGAAGATCAGGTTGCGGCCGGCGGGAATCGCGCTCGCCTTCAGCGGCGCGCCGCGTTCGTCGACCAGCTTCGCCGGGGCGTACAACACCGGCGAGGCATTTGCCGCCAGCGATTCGACGGCCGGGGCCGCGGCCACGCTCGCTGCGCACCACTTGATGAAGTCCCTGCGCTCCATGCCTCGTCCGTCGAAAGCGGGATGCAAGATTCTAGCGAACGCGATCCGGGTGGGGCGCACGATGTTGGTGCATCGCCATGCGCGAGCCGTGTGCGCCGATCGAACGAAGCACCGATGCCGTGCAAGAATGCGCGACCTGTTCGGGGAGGGACGACATGGAAGCACTGAAATCGGGCTCGGATACGCTGTTCATACTGCTGGGCGGAATCATGGTGCTGGCCATGCATTCCGGGTTCGCGTTCCTCGAACTCGGCACCGTGCGCGCGAAGAACCAGGTCAACGCGCTGGTGAAGATCCTGGTCGATTTCTCGGCGTCCACGGTGGCGTACTTCTGCGTCGGCTACGGCATCGCGTACGGCGTGTCGTTCTTCGCCGGTGCGGAGGTGCTGGCGGCGAAGAACGGCTACGAGCTGGTGAAGTTCTTCTTCCTGCTCACCTTCGCGGCGGCGGTGCCGGCGATCATCTCCGGCGGCATCGCGGAGCGCGCGCGCTTCGGCCCGCAGCTGTTCGCCACCGCGGTGATCGTCGGCGTGGTCTATCCGCTCTTTGAAGGCATCGCCTGGAACCAGAAGTTCGGCTTCGTCGCTTGGACCAAGGCGAGCTTCGGCGAGGAGTTCAAGGACTTCGCGGGGTCCGTGGTCGTGCACACCGTGGGCGGCTGGATCGGCCTGGTCGCGGTGCTGGTCCTCGGGCCGCGTCGCGGGCGCTACGGCAAGGACGGCCGCATCTTCGCGTACCCGCCGTCGTCGATCCCGTTCCTCGCGCTGGGCGCATGGATCCTGTCGGTGGGCTGGTTCGGCTTCAACGTCATGTCGGCGCAGACCATCGACAAGATCAGCGGCCTGGTCGCCGTGAACTCGCTGATGGCGATGGCGGGCGGCACGCTCGCCGCGCTGGTCGCGGGACGCAACGACCCGGGCTTCGTGCACAACGGGCCGCTCGCGGGCCTGGTCGCGGTATGTGCGGGTTCGGACGTGATGCATCCGGGCGGCAGCTTCGTGGTCGGCGCCGTGGCCGGCGCGCTATTCACCTGGCTATTCACGGTCACGCAGAACAAGCTGAAGATCGATGATGTGCTCGGCGTGTGGCCGCTGCACGGCGTCTGCGGCGCGTGGGGCGGCATCGCCTGCGGCATCTTCGGCTCGAAGGCGCTCGGGGGCCTCGGCGGCGTGAGCTTCATGTCGCAACTCTGCGGCACGCTGCTCGGCATCGTGGTGGCGCTGGTCGGCGGTGGGATCGTCTATGGCGTGCTGAAGGCGACGGTCGGCGTGCGCCTGGACGACGAGCAGGAATTCGACGGCGCGGACCTCGCGATCCACAAGATCTCGGCGACGCCGGATACCGGTCCGGGGCGCTCGCCGCAGTAGGGCGGGAGAGGCTAGCGCTTCAGCAGCTCGCTGGCGTGGAAGCCGAACGTGCCGGCGCGGCGGTCCTCGAACCACAGTTTGAGCGTCATCGACACGGTGCGGAAGGCGAGTTCCTTCCACGGCACCTGCGCTTCCTCGACCATCGCCACCTCGAGCGTCTCGTCACCGGGCCGGAAGTCGAGCTCGAGCAGCCTCGCGCGGTAGAAGAGGTGGACCTGGTTCACGTACGGGATCGAGATCATCGAGAACGGCTCGCCGAGCTCGATCTTCGCGCCGGCCTCCTCGCGGGTCTCGCGCTCGGCGGCCTGCCCGGTGGACTCGTCGTTCTCCATGTAGCCGGCGGGCAGCGTCCAGTAGCCGTAGCGCGGCTCGATCGCGCGGCGGCAAAGGAGGATGCGGCCGTCCTGCTCGGCGATCGTGCCGACGACGAGCTTGGGGTTCTGGTAGTGGATATCGCCGCACTGGTCGCAGACCCAGCGCGGCAGCGAATCCCCCGGCGGCACGCGCTTCGCGACGGGCGCGGCGCAGTTGGAGCAGAACTTCACGGCGACGTGTTCCTCGAGTTGGCGGGGGATGGTAAACCGCCGGTCGGCAAAAGGCTAACGCGCGGCCGGATTCACGCAAATTGACACCGCCCGTGCAGGTCGGGCGGGGGATAATTCGCCCCGCATGACCGATCGCTACGACGAGCTGTACCGGGGCTTCCGCTGGCAGGTGCCGGCGCGCTTCAACATCGCGCACGCGTGCTGCGGGCGCTGGGCCGGCGATCGCTCGCGGTTCGCCCTCTACTGGGAAGACGAGGACGGTCGCCGCGAGGCCTGGACCTTCTGGGACGTGCAGCAGCAGGCCAATCGGCTGTCGAATGCGCTGGCGGCGCTCGGCGTGAAGCGCGGCGATCGCGTGGCGCTGGTGCTGCCGCAGCGGCCCGAGAGCGCGATCGCGTACATGGCGGTGTTCCAGATGGGCGCGGTGGCGTTGCCGCTGTCGCACCTCTTCGGTCCCGACGCGCTCGAGTACCGGCTGGAACACGCAGGCGCGAGCATCGCGATCGTAGAGCCCTCCACGATCCAGAACCTGCTCGCCGTGCGCGACCGCGTCACGAACCTGCAGCACGTGATCGCCTGCGCCGGCGCGCGTGCCGCGGGCGTGCACGACTGGGCGACGCTGCTCGAGAAGGCCTCGTCGTCGTTCACGCCGGTGGACACCGCCGCCGACGACCCGGCGATCATCATCTACACCAGCGGCACCACCGGCGCGCCCAAGGGCGCGCTCGAGGCGCACCGCTCGCTGCTCGGCAACCTGCCGGGCTTCATCCACTCGCACGATTTCTTCCCGCAGCCGGGCGACCTCTTCTGGTCGCCGGCCGACTGGGCGTGGGCGGGTGGCCTCTATGACGCGCTGCTGCCGACCTGGGCCTACGGCCTGCCGGTGCTCGGCACGCGCGGCAAGTTCGATCCCGAGCGCGCGTTCCAGCTTCTGGAGCGCTACGGCGTGAGGAACACCTTCCTCTTCCCGACCGCGCTGAAGCTGATGATGAAGGCGGTGCCGTCGCCGCGCGGCCAGTACGACCTGCGAGTGCGCTCGATCATGAGCGCGGGCGAGTCGGTCGGCACCGCGGTGATCGACTGGTGCCGCGCCGAGCTCGGCGTCACCGTGAACGAGATGTTCGGCCAGACCGAGATCAACTACGTGGTCGGCAACTGCCAGGCGGCGTGGCCGGTGAAGCCGGGCGCGATCGGCCGCGCGTATCCGGGGCACCGCGTCGCGGTCATCGACGAGCAGGGCCACGAGCGCCCGCGCGGGGAGCTCGGCGAGATCGCGGTGCGCCGCACCGACGTGCACGGCACGCCCGATCCGGTGTTCTTCCTCGAGTACTGGAAGAACCCGCAGGCGACGAAGGACAAGTTCGTCGGCGACTGGGGGCTCACCGGCGACCAGGGCCGCATGGACGAGGACGGCACCATCTGGTACCAGGGCCGCTCGGACGACGTCATCAAGAGCTCGGGCTATCGCATCGGCCCGGCCGAGATCGAGAGCTGCCTCGTGCGCCACCCGGCGGTGGCCAACGCCGCGGTGATCGGCAAGCCGGACGCGACGCGCGGCGCGATCGTCAAGGCCTTCATCGTGCTGCAACCCGGCCAGTCGCCGAGCGCGGCGCTCGAGGACGAGATCCGCGCGCACGTGCGCGGCCGCCTCGCGCCCTACGAGTACCCGAAGGAAATCGAGTTCATCGACGCGCTGCCGATGACCACCACCGGCAAGGTGCAGCGCAAGGAATTGCGCAAGCGAGAGGAAGGCAAGGCCCCATGAAGCGGTTCTCGAACATCGTGCTCTTCGGGGCGCTGGCCAACATCCTGTTGCTGATGCTGTTCCCGCCGTACGACGTGATGTCGCTCACCGACCGCGGCGTGCGCTACTTCGACGCCTTCTACCCGGTGTTCTCGGTGCCGCCGAACCGCACGGTCAATGCCGATCTGCTCTTCTTCGCCATCTACGGCGTGGTCGGCAACGCAGTGCTGTCGTTCATCCTGCTGTCGCGCCCGCAGCCGATCGCGCCGCGGCTGATCGTGCTGATCCTGGCCGGGATCAACCTCGTGGTGGTGCTGCTGTTCCCGCCGTTCGAGGCCTTCCCGTGGGCGGGGCGCGTCACCGTGGGCTCGTTCGACGGCTTCTACTTCGCGTTCGGCGACAAGGTGCGGCGGCAGATCTTCCTGCCGATGCTGACGCTGGAGATGATCTACGTGCTCATCAATGCCTGCGCGTTCTGGCTGCTGATGGGCATGCGCGAGCGCAAGGTGCAACCCGAGGCAGGCGCCGCGACGCTGTTCGCGCAGGCCGACGTGCTGCGCCGGCGCGCCGAGGACAAGGCGCAGGCCGAGAAGGCGAGCGGCGAGTCGCTGTGGGTACGTGGCCCGGACCGCCGCCGCAAGCGCGACGCCAGCTACAAGGGCCCCGAGCGCCGACAGGGCGGCGACCGGCGCGATCGCAAGCCCGGCCGCTGAGCGCCGGGCGCCTCAGCCGCCGGGCTTCGAGGCGACGAGGATCTTGCCGTCGGCCTCGACCACCACGTCGCCGTGCTGGTTGCGGCCTTCGCCTTTCATGACCACGATGCCGCCCTTGTGCTTCGGCTTGGGCAGCTTGCCGGTGACGCGCCATTCGGTGGCGATGGTGTCGCCGGTGCGCACCGGCGCCTTGAAGCGACAGGCGTGCTCGAGGTAGGCGATCGCGGTGCCGGCGAAGAACATGCCCACGGGGGACGAGATCATCGCGCTGGTGAACGGCCCGTGCAGGATGCGGGAGCCGAACATCGACTGCTGCGAGAACACCTCGTCGACGTGCAGGGGATTGAAGTCGCCGAAAAGGCCGGCGGCGAGCACGAGGTGCGCCTCGGTGACCGTCATGCGCGAACCGAACGTTTCTCCGTCGCGCACTTCGTCGTACCATTTGCCGTGAAAGACCATCCGTTCCTCCCCCGACGATTCTACTAGCGGAGTTTCCTGCGATGCCGTCCGTCGATCCCATGCAATCCCGCCACGACGCCGTGCAGGCGATGATCGCGCGCATCCGCGAGATCGCGCCGACACCGGAGGTGACGCGCGAGGACCTCGAGCGCATCAAGCCCGTGCTGGTCGAGCTCGCGTCGCGCACCGAGCTGTTCCCCGAGGAATCGTTCGCGGTGCCCGCCGGCGCGCACGGCGCGATCTACGAGCTCGCCACCGACCTCGATCGCCGCTATGCGCTCTACGCGTCGGCCGGCGTCGGCGGAAAAGCCCAGCCGCCGCACAACCACACGACGTGGGCGGCGATCTCGGGCGTCTACGGCGAGGAGCACAACGTCGCCTACGAGCGCGTCGACGATCGCTCGAAGGCCGGGTGGGGCAAGCTCGAGAAGCGCTGGGAGCTCACCTGCAAGCGCGGCAACGCGGTGGCCTTCCTGCCGGACGACTTCCACACCATCGAGGTGCTCGGCAAGGGCAAGTCGCTGCACCTGCACCTCTACGGCCTCAGCCTCGCCGACCTGCCGGATCGGGTGTTCTTCGCCGGCGCCGCGGGCGGCGAATGCCAGCGCTTCATGGCGAAGCCGGTGTTCCATTCGCCCCAGGTCAGCGCGCAGGCGCTGCGCGCGATGCTCGGCGATGGCGGCGAGATCGCGCTGCTCGACGTGCGCGAGGGCGGCGTGTTTGCGCGCTCGCACCTGCTCGTCGCGAGCAACGTGCCGCTGTCGGTGCTCGAGCTGCGCGTGCCGGCACTGGTGCCGCGCCGCGATGCGCGCGTGGTGCTGATGGACGACGGCGACGGCCTGGCGCAGCGGGCGGCGGGCGTCCTGCGGCGCCACGGCTGGACGAACGTCGCGGTGCTCGCCGGCGGCGTCAAGGCCTGGGGCGACGCGGGCTACGAGCTGTTTTCGGGCATCAATGTGCCCTCGAAGGCGTTCGGCGAACTCGTCGAGCACGCGAACGACACGCCGCGCATCGAGGCGAAGGAGCTCAAAGCCTGGCAGGACGAGGGGCGCGACATCGTCGTGCTCGATTCGCGGCCGATGAAGGAGTACCAGGCTATGAGCATCCCGGGCGCGATGGATTGTCCCGGAGCGGAACTCGTCTACCGCGTACCGGGCCTGGTGCGGTCGCCCGATACCACAGTGGTGGTGAACTGCGCCGGCCGCACGCGCTCGATCATCGGCGCGCAGAGCCTGCGCAATGCCGGGCTGCCGAACAAGGTCGTGGCGCTGAAGAACGGCACCATGGGCTGGCACCTGTCGGGCCTGAAGGTGGCGCGCGGCGAGAAGAACCTCGCCCCGGGCCCGAAGGGCGACGCGGTGGCGATGGCGCAGGCCATGGCGCGCGAGGTCGCGGAGAAGTGGAAGATCGCGTTCATCGACGAGGCGGCGCTCGCGAAGCTGCGCGCCGACCGCTCGCGCACCACGTACCTGTTCGACGTGCGGCTGCCGGAAGACTACGCCGCCGGCCATCGCCCGGACGCGCTGTCCGCGCCGGGTGGGCAGCTGGTGCAGGGCACGGACGTGTTCGCCGCCGTGCGCAACGCGCGCATCGTGCTGGTGGATGCCGACTGCGTGCAGTCGGTGATGACCGCGCACTGGCTGAAGCAGATGGGCTGGGACGCCTGCGTGCTGCGCGACGGCCTGAAGGGCGCGCTCGAGAAGGGCAAGGGCGCGTCGCCCGCGCTCGGCGAGGCCGCGCTGGCGTCGCCCGGCGTCGCGCCGGCCGCGCTGAAGGCGATGCTGGACGCCGGCGGCGTCGAGGTGATCGACGTCGGCGAGAGCCTGAAGTATCGCAAGGGCCGTATCCCCGGCGCGTGGTACGGCATCCGCTCGCGGCTGGCGTATTGCCTCGAGCGCTTCGACAAGGGCGCGAAGCTCGTGTTCTGCTGCTCGGATGGCCGGCTTTCCCGCTTCGCCGCGGACGATGCGATCGCGCTGGGCTACTCGAACGCCTCGTACCTGCAGGGCGGCACCGCGGCGTGGAACCACGACGGCTTCAAGACCGAGCCCGCGCAAGGCGACAGCGACCCGAAGTTCCTCACCGCGACCGAGGATGTCTGGTACCGGCCCTACGACCGCAACGTCGGCGTCGAGGACGCGATGCAGCAATACCTGACCTGGGAAGTGAACCTGCTCGCGCAGCTGGAGAAGGAGTCGTACCTGAAGTTCCGCACGACGCCGGCCTGAGGCGTTTCGAAAGGCGGTTCCCGCGCCCGGCGCAAGGGCGGTAAGGTGCGCCGTTCCTGGAGGAGGATCGATGCAACGCTGGACCATTGCCGCAGGCATGGTATTCGCGCTGGCCGCCGCAAGCGCAGGCGCGCAGGAGTTCCCGCGCCGCGCGGTGACCATGGTCGTCTCGGCTGCGCCCGGCGGCGGGCTGGACCTCATCTCGCGCGCGGCGGCGAAGGCGCTCGCCGACGAGTGGAAGCAGCCGGTCGTGGTCGACAACCGCGGCGGCGCGAGCGGCATGATCGGCAGCGAACTGGTGCACAAGGCCGCGCCCGACGGCTACACGCTGCTGACGGTGTCGCTGAGCCACGCGACCAACCCGAGCCTCTTTCGCAAGATGCCCTACGACACCGTGGCCGGATTCACGCCGCTCACGCTGTTCGCGCGGCTGCCGATCGTGCTGGTGGCGACGAAGGCGCTGCCGGTCAACGACGTCGCGGGGCTGGTCGCCTACGCGAAGGCGAATCCCGGCAAGCTGAACTGCGGGTCCTCGGGCAATGGCACCTCGCAGCACCTGTCGTGCGAGCTCTTCAAGGTCCTCGCCAAGGTGCAAGTGACCCACGTGCCGTACAAGGGCCTCGCCGCGGCCAGCGCCGACCTGATCGGCGGGCGCATCGAACTGCTGTTCGACCAGATTTCCGCCGCCTCGCAGAACGCCAAGGCCGGCCACGTGAAGGCGCTCGCGATCACGACCGCGGCGCGCTCGCCGCTGATGCCCGACACGCCGACGATGCAGGAGGCGGGCGTCGCCGGCTACGAGGCGGTGACCTGGTTCGGCATGCTCGGCCCGGCGAACATGCCGCGCGAGCTCGCACTGCGCATCCAGGGCGACCTCGCGCGCGCGATGCAGAAGCCCGAGAACCGCGACCGGCTCGTGGCACAGAATTTCGATCTCTCGTTCGGGCGGCCGGAGGAGTACGACGCCTTCCTCAAGGCCGAGATGGCGAAGTGGGGCAAGGCGATCAAGGATGCCGGCATCCAGCCGGATTGAGCGACGAGGAGGCATTGCCATGGGCGCACGACTCGAGAAATTCGCGGCGGAATGCCGGCGACTCCTGCAGGCGGAGCCGGGGCCGGCGGGGCGCAAGCGGGTCTGCGAGCTGCTGTCGGCCGCGCTGAGCGACGACGCCTTCGTGCGGGAGGTCGTCGACGACGGCACTTCGGAGCGGCACCTTGCCTACGAGGACAAGGAACTCGGCTTCTGCATCTTCGGGCATCGCTACGAAGGCGCGCGCAAGGACGTGCCGCCGCACGACCACGGCCCTTCGTGGGCGATCTACGGCCAGGCGCGCGGCGAGACGAAGATGACCGACTATGCGCTCGTCGAGGCGGCGGCGCCGGGCAAGCCGGGAAAGGTGCGCGCGACGCGCAGCTACGCCATCGGCCCGGGCGACGCGTACCTGTACAACGAGGGCGACCTGCACGCGCCGCTGCGCGAGGCGGCGACGCGCCTCGTGCGCATCGAGGGCCTGAACATGGACCGCGTCGAGCGGCTGAAGTACGCGGCGATCTGAAGAAGGGGGAGGGCATCATGTCCAGCATCCGCATCGAACGCGTCGGCTATGCCTGCGGCGCCCGCATTACCGGCATCGACGTGTCGAAGAAGCTCTCGCAGGAGGAACTCGACGTCATCCACAAGGCCTGGCTCGAGCACCTCGTGCTCGTGTTCCCGGGGCAGCAACTCGACGCCAAGGCGCTGGTGCGCTTCACCGGGCTCTTCGGGCCGCTCGACGACTACGCGACGCAGCCGTTCAACCGGCACCCGGAGATCAACGAGGTCATGGTGCTGACCAACAAGCACACCAACGGCAAGCCCTCGAAGACCTACAACGCGGGCCAGAACTGGCATACCGACCTGTCGTACACGCTGCGCCCCGCGAAGGCGACGAGCGTGTACTGCGTCGAAAAGCCCTCGGTCGGCGGCGACACGATGTTCGCCAACATGTACCTCGCCTACGAGACGCTGTCGCCGAAGATGCGCGAGTTCCTCGACGGCCTCGAGGGCGTGCACGACGCGAGCCTGATCGAGGGCCTCGACAAGCGCGGGCCCGAGGTGGCGAACGAGTTCCGGCGCCTCAACCCGCCGGTGGTGCATCCCGCCGTGCGCGTGCATCCCGAGACCGGCAAGCGGGCGCTCTACGTGAACGAGCGCGTGCGCAATTTCCTCGGCCTCTCGGAAGCCGAGAGCAAGCCGATCGTGCAGTTCCTCTGCCAGCACTCGGTGGGTCCGCGCATGACCTACCGGCACTACTGGACGGTCGGCGACCTCGTGATGTGGGACAACCGGTGCCTCGTGCACCTCGCGGTCGGCGACTACGACCCCGCCGAAATCCGCCACATGCTGCGCACCTCGGGGATGGGCGACTACTACGGCCGCTACCTCGACCCGTCGCAGGCGGAAAAGCAGATGGGCGCGCAGGAGATCGCAGCGGCCAGGCGGGGTGCGGACGCGAAGGCCGTGGCGGCGCTGCACGACTAGCCCCGCCGACGCGGGGCGACGGCGCTACTGCGCCTTGATCCCCGCGTCGCGGATCACCTTGCCCCACTTGTCCTGCTCTGCGCGGATGTAGGCCGAGGCCTGATCCGGCGTGCCGCTCATGGGCTCGGCGCCCAGTTCCTGGAAGCGCTGCACGATCGAGGGCTTGGTGACCATCTTCACGAGCTCCGTGTTCAGGAAGCGCACCACCTCCGGCGGCGTCTTCGCCGGCACCAGCACCGAGAACCAGCCCAGCACTTCGAAGCCTTCCAGGCCCATGCCGGTCTCGGCCACGGTGGGCAGGTCGGGCAACAGCGCGGTGCGCTTCGCGCTCGAGGCTGCGAGGGGCCGCAAGGCGTTCTTGCGGATGTGCGGCATCATGATCGCGAAGTTCTCGAACATCATCGGCACGCGCCCCGAGAGCAGGTCGGGCATCAGCGCGCCCGAGCCCTTGTAGGGCACGTGCACCATGTCCACGCCGGCCATGCGCTTCACCAGTTCGCCGCCGAGGTGCTGCGCGGTGCCGGGGCTCGAGGACGCGAACTCGTACTTGCCCGGATTCTTCTTCAGCAGCGCGAGCAGTTCGGCGAAGGTGTTCACCGGGATCGTCGGGTGCACGACGAAGACGTACGGCGTGCTGGCGACGAGGCCGACCGCTTGCAGCTCGTTTTCGGCGTAGGGCAGGTTCGCGTACAGCGCACCGGCGGTGCCGTGCGTGCTCGACGTGACCACGATGGTATGCCCGTCGGGTGC
Source organism: uncultured Enterobacteriaceae bacterium (assembly GCA_964617355.1). Taxonomy (GTDB): domain Bacteria; phylum Pseudomonadota; class Gammaproteobacteria; order Burkholderiales; family SG8-39; genus CAZTDU01. The sequence goes on along the minus strand of CAZTXP010000132.1, from coordinate 2,348 downwards.
GGCCTTGGCAACCGCGCCGGTGGCGATGGTGCCGCTCGCACCCGGGCGGTTCTCGACCACGAAGGCCTTGCCGGTCTGCGCGCCGAGTTCCTGCGCGACCAGCCGCCCGATGACGTCGGTCGTGCCGCCGGGCGGGAAGCCGACCAGGATGCGCACCGTCTGCGACGGGTACGACTGTGCCCATCCGGGTGCGGCGGCGACGGCGAAGGCGAGGGCGGCGAAGCGGGCGGCGAGGCGCATCGGTCGGGTTCCTGGAAGCGGGAAGTTGCCGATGATCAGGGCCACGCGCGCGATTTGCAACCGGATCGACGACCCGGCCATTCGGCGCGTTGGCTGGAAGATTTCGCACCGGCGGCGCATCATCCGCGCATGAGCGCTCCCGATACGCTGCACGCCATCCAGCTCGCCGTCGCGCCGGTGTTCATGCTCGCCGCCGTCGCCGGCATGATCGGCACGGTCGCCGCGCGCCTCGCGCGCATCATCGATCGCGCGCGCGAGGTGGAGGAGCGGCTGGAGGCCGGCACGGCGCGCAACGCCGCGGGCGCGTTCTGGGAACTGGATCGCCTGAAGCTGCGCGGCGGCATCTGCAACGCGTCGATCGGCTTCCTCACCGTCACCGGCGTGCTGATCGGCGCCACCGTGATGGTGATGTTCCTCGGCGAGACCATGCTGCCGAAGTCCGAGCGCATCGTGCCGTGGACCTTCCTCGGCGCGGTCGGCAGCTTCGTCCTCGCGCTGCTGCTGTTCCTCGCCGAGACCCGGCTCGCCACGCACACGCTGCGGTTCGGGCGCGACCTGCCGAGGCCCGGGATCCGCGAGCAGGCCTGAGCCCGGCGGGCGGGTCTGGCGACGCGGTGCGTCAGCGGTGCGTCACCTCCTGATCGGGGCGGAGCAGGCGCAGCAACAGCGATTGCGTCGCGGCGAGGCGGTTGGCGAGCCACGCGATCACGAGCAGCGCGCCGAGCCTCGAAGCCGTGGCGATCAAAAAATACAGGTCACTCGCGTAGGGATGGCCCGAGAAGCCCGTGGCGACGATGATCAGCCCGGCGGCCGCGAGCGCGGTCGTCGCGCCGTCCCGGAAATCGGCGAACCAGCTCGCCGCGAGCACCGGTCCGATGTAGAACGGCCACAGGCTGACCTGCGAGACCTGGGCGTCCGCCAGCGCGATCAGCGCCATCGTCACCGCGATTGCGGAGACGGCGGGAAGGGACAAGCGAGTGCGCATCGATGCTCCTGTTGGACGGCGGCCATGCTCCGTCGCGGCACGCAGGCCCTCCACGTGGTCCCCCCGTCCGGAATCGAACCGGAATCTAGCGCTTAGGAGGCGCTCGTTCTATCCATTGAACTACGGGGAGCGGCGAGGACGCGATTCTGCGAGAATGCGCGCCGCGATGGACGCCGATTCTAGCCGACGCAGGTTCCTCGCCGCGGGTGCGGCGCTGCTCGCCACGCCGGTCACGCAAGTGGCGCGGGCCTTCGACGACGGCGTCACGCCGTTCGTGGTCACGCCGTCCATCGTCGTCGAGCGCATGCTGTACCTCGCCGCGCCCAAGGCGGGCGACTACCTCATGGACCTCGGCTGCGGCGACGGTCGCATCGTCATCGAGGCGGCAAAGCGCGGCGCGAGCGGCTTCGGCGTCGACATCGACCCGAAGCTCGTCGAGTGGTCGCGCGAGGGCGCACGGCGCGCCGGCGTGTCGGATCGCGCCACCTTCGAGGTGCGCGACCTTTTCGAGACCGACCTCTCGAAGGCCACCATCGTCACCATGTACCTGCTGCCGGAAGTGAACCTGCAGCTGCGCCCGCGACTGATCCAGATGCTGCGGCCGGGCACGCGCATCGTGTCGCACGACTACGACCTCGGCGACTGGGTGCCCGACGAGACCATCGACGTGCGCACGCCCGACAAGCTCGTCGGCCCCGTCGGCCGCTCGAAGGTGATGCTGTGGGTGGTGCCGGCCAACCTTCGCGGCCGCTGGACGGGCGAGCTGCCGGACCACGGCGGCCGCTGGCGCTTCGACGTCGAGCAAACCCACCAGATGCTGCAGGTGAAGGCCTGGGGCGGCGCCGACGAGGTGCCGATCCGCGGCACCGGGCTCACCGGCAACGACGTCGTCCTTCTCGGCACCGGCATGGTGGCGGGCAAGGTGTGGAATCATCGCTTCCAGGGCACGCTGAAGGGCGAGTCCATCGAGGGCGAACTGCGCGTGTCGGACGGCGAAAGGGTGAAGAGGCTGCCATGGCGGATCACGAGAAACCCGTAGCCCGGGGCGAGGCCGCGCCGCAGGCGCTGCTGTCGGTGCCCGACGGCATCTTCCTGATGGTGGGGATGGTGATCGGCGTCGGCA
>CAZTXP010000131.1:0-6909 GCA_964617355.1 uncultured Enterobacteriaceae bacterium | reverse complement strand
CTACGCGACGCGCACCCGCGCCGCGGCGGAGCTGGGCGAGATCGAGACGCAGGCGATCATCAATGCCGTCGTCGAGCGCATCCGCGAGCGCCTGGCCAAGGAAGGCCGCGTGCGCTGAACGCCGCGCCGCCGCACCCCCCTTTCCCCCGAAGAAGGACCCGCCATGCTCGTCCGCATCACGTACGCGGCGCTCGTCGCCGCGGCGCTCGCCGTCTCGCCCTGGGCGGCGGACCGCGCCCACGCCCAGCAGTGGCCCACGAAGCCGATCCGCCTCGTCGTGCCGTTCCCGCCCGGCGGCGGAACCGACACGTTCGCGCGATACGTCGAGGCCGAAACCGAAAGGTGGGGCAAGGTCGTGCGCGACAGCGGCGTCACGCTGGACTGACGCGCGCACCCCGCGCCCGGACGCGAACGCCATGAGCAGCACGTCGATCGTCGCGATCCGCGCCCGGCGCGTCTGGGACTCGCGGGGACGCCCGACCGTCGAGGCCGAGGTCGAGCTCGCCGGCGGCGCGCGCGGACGCGCGATCGCTCCGGCAGGCGCGTCGCGCGGCACGCGGGAAGCGGTCGATCTGCGCGACGGCGGCACGCGCTTCGGCGGCCTCGACGTGATGGGGGCCTGCGAAAACGTGCGCTCGCGGATCGCAGGCGCCCTTCGAGGCAGGGACGCGCTCGACCAGGCGGCGATCGACGGCGCGATCGTCGCGCTCGACGGCACGCCGAACAAGGCGAAGCTCGGCGGCAACGCGACGGTCGCCGTGTCGATGGCCGTCGCGCACGCCGCCGCCGCGGCGCGCGGCGTGCCGTTGTGGCGGCACCTCGCGGGCAACGCGCAGGTCGCGCTGCCGCTGCCCGAAGTCCAGATCTTCGGCGGCGGCGCGCACGCGGGCCGTCGCGTCGACGTGCAGGACTTCATGGTGATGCCGGTCGGCGCGTGGACGTTCGGCGACGCGATCGCGATCGTCGCCGAGGTCTATCGCGCGGCCGGCGCGATCATGCAGGCGTCGGGCAGGCTCGGCGGCGTCGCCGACGAAGGCGGCTGGTGGCCCGCGTTCGCATCGAACGAGGAGGCGCTCACGACGCTCGTGCGCGCGATCGAGGGCGCAGGCCTCCGCCCGGGCGAGGACGTCGCGATCTCGCTCGACGTCGCGGCGTCCGAGTTCGGCAGGGACGGCCGCTACCGGCTCGCGCTCGACGGCAACGAGCTCGACCGCGACGCGATGGCCGCGATGCTGCTCGACTGGATCGCGCGCTACCCGATCGTGTCGATCGAGGACCCGTTCGCCGAGGACGACCGCGTCGCGTGGATCCGTTTCGGCGAGGCGGTCGCCAACCGCATCCAGATCGTCGGCGACGACTACCTGACGACGGATGCCGCGCAGGTCGACCGCGCGGCGCTGGACCACGCGTGCAACGCGGTGCTCGTGAAACCCAACCAGGCGGGCACGCTCACCGAGGCGCGGGCCGCGCTCGACGCCGGCCGGCGTCACGGCTTCGGCACGATCGTCTCGGCGCGTTCGGGCGAGAGCGAGGACGTCACCGTCGCGCACCTCGCGGTCGGCTGGAACGCGGGACAGCTCAAGGTCGGATCGTTCGCCCGGAGCGAGCGCCTGGCGAAGTGGAACGAGGCGCTGCGCATCGAGGAAGCGCTTGGCGGCAATGCCCTGCCCTTCCCGGCGCGCAAGCTCTACCGGCGCTGAGCGAAGCCATGTCCGCGGCGTTCGACGCGCGCGACCACGCCGTCGCCCTCGCGGCCGCCGAAGCCGCGCTGGCGCGCGACCCGGGCTCGCTCGCGGCGCGACTGGAGGCCGCGGCCAGCTGCGTACACCTCGGTCGCCACGCGGAGGCCGCGTCGCACGCCCGGAAGGGGCTCGCGCTCGATCCCGACAGCCTCGTCGCGCACGACGCGCTCGCGCACGCGCTCGATGAACTCGGCCTGCGCGACGAAGCCGCGCACCACGGCCGTGCCGCGCTGGAGCTGCGCGCGCGCTCGGTGGAAGGCCTCGCTCCCTCGCCGCACGCCGCGCCGGTGCGGCCTCCCGCCTTCGATCCGGCGAGGCCCGAGCGCCACGCCGTCGCGTACTCGCTCTTCGGCGCCTCCAGCCGCTATTGCGAACCGGCGATCCTGAACGCCTACGCCCTGGCTCGCGTGTATCCCGGATGGCATGCCCGCTTCTACGTAGACGACAGCGTCCCGGCGCAGGTGGTCGAGCGCCTGCGCAAGGCAGGCGCACAGGTGATCGCGGTGCCACCCGAGCACCGCACGCTGCCTGGCACGATGTGGCGCTTCCTCGCGCTGGACGACCCTGCGCTCGATCGCGTGCTGCTGCGCGACGCGGATTCGCTCGTCGGCGAGCGCGAGGCGAGCGCGGTGGCCGAATGGCTGGCGAGCGAGTGCTGGTTCCACGCGCTGCGCGACCACGGCTCGCACACCGAGCTGCTGCTCGCCGGCCTCTGGGGCGCGGCGCGCGCCGCGCTGCCGCCGCTCGCGGCGCAGATGCACGCGTTCATCGCGTCCCCGCATGTTCGCTCCTTCGCCGACCAGCATTTCCTGCGCCGCCACGTCTGGCCGCTCGCGCAGCGCAGCCTGCTGCAGCACGACTCGGTGTTCGGCTGGCGCGAAGCACGCCCCTTCCCCGGCGGCGCGCCGGCGCGCGGCGCGCACGTCGGCGCCTACGAGTCGCACTGGACCCTCGAGCACGCCGTCGCAGCGCCCGACGGCGCGCGCGCGTGGTGGATCTACTCGAAGGCCGGCCGCGAGTTCGCGCGCTACGCCTCGCCGGTGCGCGGCGGCCGCTCGATCGCGCACGTGCCGACGAAGCTGCGCGACGCGATCGCGTCGGGCAAGGTGGCGCTGCGCATCGAGGTCGAAGCGCCTCAGGCCGGCGCGAGCCCCGCCGCGCCGAGCCGGTAGCGCCGGTCGCAGCCCGCGGCCGCGGCCTCGGAGTGCGTGACGAGGATGCCTGCCGCGCCGGTCGACTTCACCTGCGCGCGCAGCAGTTCCAGCACCTGCCTCGCGTTCTCCGGGTCGAGGTTGCCGGTGGGCTCGTCGGCCAGCACGAGCCGCGGCCGGCCGACCAGCGCGCGCGCGATGGCCACGCGCTGCAGCTCGCCGCCCGAGAGTTCGCGCGGCATCGAGGCTTCGCGGCCCGACAGGCCCACCGCCGCCAGCGCCTCGCGCGCGCGATGCGCGGTCTCGGCCTCGCCGACGCCGCGCAGCACCAGCGGCAGCCCGACGTTGGCCTCGAGCGCGAGGTGCGGAAGCACGTGGAAGGCCTGGAACACGAAGCCGAACTGCTCGCGGCGCAGGAGCGTCAGCGCGTCGTCGTCCATGCGCGCGAGGTCCCGGCCGTCGAATTCGATGGTGCCGCCGTCCACCGGCTCGAGGCCGGCGATGGCGTTCAGCAGCGTCGACTTGCCGATGCCGGATTCACCGAGGATGGCGACGTAGTCGCCCGCGGCGAGCTCGAGCGACACGCCGGGCAGCACGGCGCGCGCGCCGAAGCGCTTGGTGACCTCGACCAGCTTCAGCATGGATGCCGCTTCTCGCCCTCGCGCACGGGGGCGCATTCTCGCACGCACGTGCGCGGCCGAGGGCGCGCTCGCCAGGCGAACCGAGGCTCAGGCTCGCGGACGCGGAGCGCGCCTCACGCGCGCTCGAGCACCCGGACGACGAAGCGCTTGCGCTCCGGGTGACGGCAGAAGTGCTCGTCGCCGAAGGGCAGCACGTGCTGGCACAGGTAGCCTTCGTCGACGCGGCAGAACGCGATTTCGTCGACGCCGGCCATCGGCTCGGCGACGCAGCGCTCGGGGTCCGGGAGGGAACTGTTGGGAAGGGTGTTCACGGAAGTCATTACGGCCTGCGGCGGGAGCCCCGGGAGTAGGGAAACTTCCGATACGAACCACCTCCGCGACGCCACCCCGCGGTCGGCAAAATGCCGACCGCGCGCCATCCGTGCCAGAATGACGGGCGAACGATTCCGCGCGCCCTTCGCGCCTCCAGGCCACCTTCGCACCGCATGATTTCCGCCGAACAGAACGACCGCATCACCCGCGTCGGCCCCGGCACGCCCGCCGGCACGCTCTTGCGCCAGTACTGGCAGCCGGTGGCGCTGTCCGAGGAGCTTTCCGGCCCGCGTCCCGCGCGGGCGGTGCGCCTGATGGGGCAGGACTTCGTGCTGTTCCGCGACGAGCAGGGTCGCGTCGGCCTGCTGGACCGCCGCTGCCCGCACCGCGCGGCCGACCTCTCCTATGGCCGGCTCGAGGACGGCGGCCTCCGTTGCCTGTTCCACGGCTGGCTGTTCGACGTCACCGGCCAGTGCATCGACACCCCCGGCGAGCCCGAGGGCAGCCGGCTCTGCGAGCACATCCGCCAGCCCTCGTACCCGGTGGTCGAGAAGAGCGGCATCGTCTTCGCATGGATCGGCGGCGGCGAGCCGGCGGCCTTCCCCGCCTTCGACTGCTTCGTCGCGCCCGGCACGCACACCTTCGCGTTCAAGGGCCACTTCGGCTGCAACTGGCTGCAGGCGCTCGAGGTCGGCATCGACCCGGCGCACGCCTCCTTCCTGCATCGCTTCTTCAAGGACGAGGACACCTCCGCCGCGTACGGCCGCCAGTTCCGCGGCGCCTCGGCCGGCACCGAGATCCCGATGACGCGCGTGCTGCGCGAGTTCGCGCGGCCCGAGATCCGCGCCGAGCGCTCGCCGTGGGGCATGCGCGTCACCGCGCTGCGCAAGCTCTCGGAAGCGCAGACGCACGTGCGCGTGACCAACCTCGTATTCCCGCAGGCCTTCGTGATCCCGATGAGCGCCGAGATGACGATCACGCAGTGGCACGTGCCGATCGACGACGAGAACTGCTACTGGTACGCGATCTTCACCAGCTTCGGCGCGCCGGTGGACAAGGACAAGATGCGCGCCCAGCGCCTCGAACTGTACGAACTGCCCGACTACCTGCCACGCCGCAACCGCGCCAACGACTGGGGCTACGATCCGAGGGAACAGTCGAGCGAGACTTTCACCGGCATGGGCTTCGACATCAACGTGCACGACCAGTGGGCCTGCGAATCCATGGGCGCGATCCAGGACCGCACGCGCGAGAATCTCGGCAGCACCGACAAGGCGATCGTGCTCTACCGGCGCCTCTTGAACCAGGCGATCGACGTCGCCGCGAAAGGCGAGACGCCGCTGATGAAGCTCGGCCCCGCGGACGCGGAAGCCCTCACCGGCCCCGAGACGCTGGACGGCGTCGCGCCCGCCGACGCGTGGGAGCCGTACTGGAAGGACACCGTGGCGAAGCGCCGCGCCGCCGCGTCGTGGCGCCGATGAGCTTCGTCGACAAGCACGGCCTCTGGACCTCCGCGCAGCGCGACGCGGCGAAGGAGCTCCTCGCGCGCGTCGAGGCGCACAAGCTCGAAGCCGTGCGCTTCGCGTTCCCCGACCAGCACGGCATCCTGCGCGGCAAGGCCGTCGCCACCGCGGCGCTGCGCCACGCGCTCGACAACGGCGTCTCGCTCACCACGACGCTGCTCGCCAAGGACACCTCGCACAAGACGGTGTTCCCGGTGTTCACCGCCGGCGGCGGCTTCGACCTGCGCGAGATGGAAGGCGCGGCCGACTTCCTGATGGTCGCCGACCCGGCCACGTTCCGCGTGCTGCCGTGGGCGCCGGGCAATGGCTGGGTGCTGTGCGACGCGTACTTCGGCAACGGCAAGCCAGTGCCCTTCGCGACGCGCGATCTCTGCCGCCGCGTGATGGCGCGGCTCGGCGACGCCGGATACGGCTACCTCGCGGGGCTGGAGATCGAGTTCCACGTCTTCAAGCTCGAAGACCCCCGCCTCGGCACCGACGACGCCGGCCAGCCCGGCACGCCGCCGGAGGTGAGCCTGCTCACGCAGGGCTACCAGTACCTGACCGAGAACCGCTACGACCAAATCGAGCCGGTGATGGCGCTGCTGCGCCACAACCTCGGCCAGCTCGGCCTGCCGCTGCGCTCCTACGAAGTCGAGTACGGCCCGAGCCAGGTCGAGGTCACGCTCGGCGCGCTGCCCGGCATCCAGTCGGCCGACGCGATGGTGCTGTTCCGCTCGGCGGTGAAGCAGGTCTGCCGCCGGCACGGCTTCCACGCCACCTTCATGTGCCGGCCGAAGCTGCCCAACGTGATGTCGAGCGGCTGGCATTTGCACCAGTCTCTGGTGGCGAAGGACGGATCGAACGCCTTCGTGCCCAAGGCCGGCGACCGGGAACTCTCCGCGACCGGCATGCACTGGCTCGGCGGCCTGCTCGAGCACGCCGCGGGCTGCACCGCGCTGTCGACGCCGACGATCAACGGCTATCGTCGCTACCGCAGCTACTCGCTCGCGCCCGACCGCGCCACTTGGGGCCGCGACAACCGCGGCGTGATGCTGCGCGTGCTCGGCGGCGAAGGCGATGCCGGCACTCGCATCGAGAACCGCGCCGGCGAGCCGGCGGCGAACCCGTACCTCTACTTCGCCTCGCAGGTGCTCGCCGGCCTCGACGGGCTCGCGCGCCGGCTCGATCCCGGCCCTTCCGCCGACACGCCCTACGAATCGACGGCGGCGCGCCTGCCGCACGACCTCGCCGAGGCGCTCGCCGCGCTGGAGGCCGACACCTGCCTCGTCGAAGGCCTCGGCCGCCCGTTCGTCGACTACTACCGCCACATCAAGCACGCCGAGCTCGCCCGCTACGCCCTCGAGGTGAGCGAGTGGGAGCAGCGCGAATACTTCGACCTCTTCTGACCGCATGAAACGCACCGACCTCGAGAAGCTGAAGGGCCTCAAGATCCGCTCCGACCTGCGCGGCACGCCGACGCCGGACCGCTTCGCCAGCGCGCACGGCGAGGCGGCGACGCGACGAGAGCAGCGCGAACTCGACCGCGCGCGCGGCCTCG
>CAZTXP010000130.1:0-1600 GCA_964617355.1 uncultured Enterobacteriaceae bacterium | reverse complement strand
CGGCGCGTGCATGGTGTACTGCGCGGTCGGCGGCGTGCAGCCGCAGTCCGAGACGGTGTGGCGCCAGGCGACCAAGTACCGCGTGCCGCGGCTCGCGTTCGTCAACAAGATGGACCGCGTCGGCGCGAACTTCTTCAAGGTCTACGAGCAGATGCGCGCTCGCCTGAAGGCCAACCCGATCCCCATCCAGATCCCGATCGGCGCGGAGGAGAAGTTCCTCGGCGTGGTCGACCTCGTCACCATGCAGGCGATCTTCTGGGACGAGGCGTCCCAGGGCATGAAGTTCGAGAAGAAGCCGATCCCGGCCGACCTCGCGGACGAAGCCCAGCAGTGGCGCGAGAAGATGGTCGAGGCCGCGGCCGAGGCCAATGAAGAGCTGATGAACAAGTACCTCGAGGCGGGCGACCTGTCCGTCGAGGAGCTCAAGCGCGGCATCCGCCTGCGCACGATCGCCAACGAGATCGTGCCGATGCTCTGCGGCTCGGCGTTCAAGAACAAGGGCGTGCAGGCGATGCTGGACGCCGTCATCGACTACCTGCCCTCGCCGATCGACATCCCCCCGGTCAAGGGCGAGAAGGAGAACGGCGAGCCCGACACCCGCAAGGCCGAGGACACCGAGCCGTTCGCAGGCCTCGCGTTCAAGATCGCGACCGACCCCTACGTCGGCCAGCTGACCTTCGTGCGCGTGTACTCCGGCGTGCTGACCTCGGGCGACACGATCTACAACTCGGTGCGCGGCCGCAAGGAACGCATCGGGCGCCTGCTGCAGATGCACGCCAACGAGCGCGAGGACATCAAGGAAGTTCGCGCCGGCGACATCGCGGCCTGCGTCGGCATGAAGGAAGTGACCACGGGCGAGACCATCTGCGACATGCAGAAGGTGATCACGCTCGAGCGCATGGTGTTCCCCGAGCCGGTGATCTCGCAGGCCGTGGAGCCCAAGACCAAGGCCGACCAGGAGAAGATGGGCGTGGCGCTGGGCCGCCTCGCGCAGGAGGACCCGTCCTTCCGCGTGCGCACCGACGAGGAGTCCGGCCAGACGATCATCGCCGGCATGGGCGAGCTGCACCTCGAGATCATCGTCGACCGCATGAAGCGCGAGTTCGGCGTCGAGGCCTCGGTGGGCAAGCCGCAGGTGGCCTACCGCGAGACCTTCCGCAAGTCGGTCGAGCAGGAAGGCAAGTTCATCAAGCAGTCCGGCGGTCGCGGCCAGTACGGCCACGTCGAGTTGCGCCTGGAGCCGAACCCGGGCAAGGGCTTCGAGTTCGTCGACGCCATCAAGGGCGGCGCGGTGCCGCGCGAGTTCATCCCGGCGGTCGAGAAGGGCGTCGTCGAGGCGCTGCAGGACGGCGTGCTCGCGGGCTACCCGGTCGTCGACGCCAAGGTCACGCTGTTCTACGGTTCCTACCACGACGTCGATTCGAACGAGAACGCGTTCAAGATGGCGTCGATCTTCGCGTTCAAGGACGGCATGCGCAAGGCGAACCCGGTGCTGCTCGAGCCGATGATGGCGGTCGAGGTCGAGACGCCGGAAGAGAAGATGGGCGACGTGATGGGCGACCTGTCGTCCCGCCGCGGCGTGATCCAGGGCATGGACGAC
>CAZTXP010000129.1:0-76774 GCA_964617355.1 uncultured Enterobacteriaceae bacterium | reverse complement strand
GGCGAGCGAGAGCCCCAAGCCGCTTCCACCCGGGCGCCCGGAGACCAACGGACTGAAGATGCGGTCGCGGATCTCGTCGGGCACGCCGGGCCCGTCGTCGATCACTTGCAATTCTAGTGCCAGCTTCCAGCGCTGCCGCATGAGGGTCACCTGCCGCGCGACGCGCGTGCGCAGCGTGATCGTGCCGCCCGGCGCGCGCCCCGCAGGCGGCTGAGTCAGCACCTGCGCCGCATTGCGCACGATGTTGAGCACCGACTGGATCAACAGCTCCTTGTCGCCCGCAAGATCCGGAACGCTGGGATCGTAGTCGCAGCGGATGGCGACCTGGTCCGGGAACTCCGCGAGCACGAGGCTGCGCACGCGCTCCAGCACCTCGTGGAAATTGAGCAGCGCGACCTGCGGCGCCCGGTTCGGCGTCAATAGCCGATCGACAAGCGCCTGCAAGCGATCGGCCTCCTTGATGATCACCTGCGTGTATTCGCGCAACTCGGGTCGCTCGAGCTCGCGCTCGAGCAGCTGCGCGGAGCCGCGCAGGCCGCCCAGCGGGTTCTTCACCTCGTGGGCGAGGTTGCGCAGCAGGTCGCGGCTGGCCTGCTGCTCGCCGATCAGGCGCTCTTCGCGCAGGTGGCGCATTTCCTCGGCAGCCGGACGCAGCTCGGCGAGCAAGCGCCAACCCGGCAGGTCGATACGCGTGATCACGCACACCAGCTGCACGGGCTGGTGGCCGTGGCGGGCGTAGGTGACCGATTGCGCGGAGTAGTCCCAGTGCGTCGAGAGCGCGCCCGAGACGGTCTTCTCCAGCGCCACGTCCTCGGCGAACAGCGACAGGAACGGCTGGCCGGCGAGGCCCTTGGCGCTCGTCTCGAGCAGGCTCTCGGCCGAGGGATTCACGTAGCGCACGACGAGGTCGTCGTCGAGGCCGACGACGGCCGTCGCCAGGTACTCGAGGCCGGGGAACGGTGTCGCCATGGGGCGCCGATTCAGGCTAGCGGTAGAGGTTCGCCAGCTCGCGTTTCAGCGCTTCGATGTTCTTCTCGTGGACTTCGACGTTGTCCCGGTACTTCTGCAGGCGCTCCAGCACCTTCGCGTAGTTGCGCTCGTCGCCGCTGCGCGTGGACTCCTGCTGCGCGAGCTCGCGCTTTGCCTGCGCGAGCAGCTGCTCTTCCTGCGACAGCTCGCCCTCGAGGATCGCGCGCTGCTTCTCGCGGCCCTTCAGGCGGTCGGTCGGCGTCTCCTTCGGGAAACCCGACGGGGAAGGCGAGGTCGACGCGGTCGGCGCCGCAGGCTTCGTCCCCGGGGTGCCAGAGGCACCCGGAGCCGCCTTGGACGGCGCCGCCGGCACCTGCGTCGCCGGCACGATCGTGACGCGCGACTGCTGGATGATGCGGCACTCCTTGCCGACCGTGTCCTCCTTCAGGCTCGTCAGGAGGACGCGGCCGTCCTTGTCCTTGCAGTTCCACATCGTCTGCAACTGGTCCCCTTGGGCGAGCGCCGGCACCGCGACGATCGCGGAGGCCAGCAGGACGACCGGTGGGAGCCGGGACATTGGATCAGAAGGCACTCTAAAAGGGGCCGGTAACTCTATGCCACATCAGGAATTTTTGCAAACACCGGGAAAACAAAGGGACGGGGATTGCTCCCCGTCCCTCCTTTAACGCCTGAAGTCCCGCGACGCTTACGCCGAGTAGTACATGTCGAACTCGACCGGGTGGGTGGTCATGCGGAAGCGCGTGACCTCCTCTTCCTTGAGCGCGATGTACGAGTCGATGAAGTCGTCCGAGAACACGCCGCCCTTGGTCAGGAACGCGCGGTCCTTGTCGAGCTCGCCGAGCGCCTGGTCGAGCGAGTGGCATACCGTCGGGACCTTGGCGGCCTCCTCGGGCGGCAGGTCGTACAGGTTCTTGTCGATCGGGTCGCCGGGGTGGATCTTGTTCTGCACGCCGTCCAGGCCAGCCATCAGCAGCGCGGCGAACGCGAGGTACGGGTTCGCGGTGGGATCCGGGAAGCGGACCTCGACGCGACGCGCCTTCGGGTTCGACACGTACGGGATGCGGCACGAGGCCGAGCGGTTCTTCGCCGAGTAGGCGAGGTTGATCGGCGCCTCGAAGCCCGGCACCAGGCGCTTGTACGAGTTGGTGCCCGGGTTGGTGATCGCGTTCAGCGCCTTGGCGTGCTTGATGATGCCGCCGATGTAGTACAGCGCGAAGTCGGAAAGCCCCGCGTAGCCGTTGCCCGCGAACAGGTTCTGGCCGCCCTTCCACACGGACTGGTGGCAGTGCATGCCGGAGCCGTTGTCGCCGACGATCGGCTTGGGCATGAAGGTCGCGGTCTTGCCGTAGGACGCGGCGACGTTCCAGACCGTGTACTTCAGGATCTGCAGCCAGTCAGCGCGCTGCACCAGGGGCGCGAAACGCGTGCCGATCTCGCACTGGCCGGCGGACGCGACTTCGTGGTGGTGCACCTCGACCTCGACGCCCTGCTCCTCGAGCGCGAGCGACATGGCATTGCGGATGTCCATCAGCGTGTCGGCGGGCGGCACGGGGAAGTAGCCGCCCTTCACGGGGGCGCGGTGGCCCATGTTGCCGGCCTCGTAGTCGATGCCGGTCGACCACGGCGCTTCCTCGGACTTGATCTTCACGAAGCAGCCGGACATGTCGACGTTCCAGGTCACGCCGTCGAAGATGAAGAACTCGGGCTCCGGGCCGAAGTAGGCCACGTCGCCGATGCCGCTCTGCTTGAGGTAGGCCTCGGCGCGCTTGGCGATGCCACGCGGGCAGCGGTCGTAGGGCTTGCCGTCGGACGGCTCGAGCACGTCGCAGCTGATGATCAGCATGGTCTCGTCCGAGAACGGGTCGAGACGCGCGGTGGAGGCGTCGGGCATCAGCAGCATGTCGGAGGCCTGAATGCCCTTCCAGCCTGCGATCGAGGAGCCGTCGAAGGCGTGGCCGGACTCGAACTTGTCCTTGGTGAACTGCTTGACCGGGACCTGGACGTGCTGCTCCTTGCCGCGCGTGTCGGTGAATCGGAAGTCGACGAACTTGACTTCCTTGTCCTTGGCCAGCTTCAAGACGTCATCGGCGGTCATCGCCATCTTCAGGTCTCCTGATTGGGGGTCACGGGTACGGCTGCTAGGTGGAAGCGATTGAGCAGATTCTGTGCCACGATTCGCGACCGGGCATTGCCCTTTGGCGCGACGGGAGGCTGATTCTAGCCCCAGCGGGCACGCACCGGCATGGTGCACTCTTGTAGTGCATCGCACTTATTTGATGCGTGCATGGAGGTTCAGTTGAGCGACATCGAGACGATCAAGCGCACCGCGCGGGAACGCGCGCGGGAGCAGGGCCTGCCCTATGCAGGAGCGGTTCTTCCGGGGGAAGCGCATGCATTGATGGAGGCCGGGATGCGCATGGTGGATGTGCGTACCCGTGCCGAGCTGGAATGGGTGGGACGCGTTCCGGGCGCCCTCCCCGTCGAATGGAACACCTGGCCGGGCGGCAAGCCGAACGCGGAATTCCTCGCGCAATTGTCCGAGCACGTCGACAAGGGCGAACCGGTGATGTTCCTGTGTCGCTCGGGCGGGCGCTCGCACAACGCCGCGGTGGCCGCGACCCAGGCCGGACATGCGGAGTGCTACAACGTGCTCGAGGGATTCGAGGGCGACAAGGACGCGAACCAGCACCGCAACACGGTGAACGGCTGGCGCACGCGCGGCTTGCCGTGGGTGCAGGGCTAGGTCAGGGCGCCCACGCGACCACCCCGCCCCAGGCGGTCCCGAGCACGACGAGGCCGAACGCGATCCGGTACCACGCGAACGGCGTGAAGTCGTGCGAGGCGACGTAGCGGATCAGCCAGCGCACGCACAGGAACGCCGACGCGAACGCGGTCGCGCCGCCGACCGCGAAGAGCCCGAGGTCCGAGGCGACGAACAGCGAGCGATGCTTCCAGAAATCGTAGGCGCCGGCGGCCATCAACGTCGGCACCGCGAGGAAGAACGAGAACTCGGTCGCGGCCTTGCGCGACAGGCCGAAGAGCATCCCGCCGATGATGGTGGCCCCGGAACGCGACGTGCCCGGCACGAGCGCGAAGGCCTGCGCGAAGCCGACCTTCAGCGCATCGAGCCATGTCATGTCGTCCACGTCGACGACGCGCGGCGGGCGCCGCGACCACGATCCGCGCTCGACCCACAGGATCACGATCCCGCCCGCGATGAACGCGAGCGCCACCGGCACGGGCCGGAAGAGATGCGCCTTGATCGCCGAATTGAACGCGAGGCCGAGCACCGCGGCGGGCATGAAGGCGATGGCGAGGTTGGCGAGGAAGCGCTGCGAGCCGCGGTCCGACAACGCGCCGAGCGCGGCGCGCGCGAAGCGCGCCCGGTACTCCCACACGATCGCCAGCATCGCCGCGGACTGGATGACGATCTGGAACACCTTGCCGCGCTCGTCGTTCGCGCCCAGCAGGCTCGCGGCAAGGATCAGGTGGCCGGTGCTCGAGATCGGCAGGAACTCGGTGAGCCCCTCGACGATGCCGAGCACCAGCGCGGCGAAGAGGCTGGTTTCCTGCACTGCGCGATTCTAGTGGAGCCGCGGCGATCGGGCGCCGCGGCTAGCGGCCCGCGAGGAACGCCGATTGCAGTCGCCAGAACTCGGGATGGCCGCCGATGTTGTTGTGGTCGGCGTCGCGAAGCTCGACATAGCGCGCGCCGCCTTTCCAGGCCTCCGCCAGGCGCTTCGCATGGGCGGGCGGGATGAGCGTATCCAGTTCGCCGGCGAGGACGAGAGCGGGCGCGTCGATCGCGCCAGCGTACGACAGCGATTCGAACCGGTGGCGCAGCAGCAGCGACACCGGCACCCACGGATAGTGCACGCCCGCGACCGCGACGAGGCTGTCGTAGGGCGTGACGAGGATCGCGCCCGCCGTGCGTCGCGACGCCGCGAGCTGCGTGGCGACGCCGCTGCCGAGGCTGCGGCCGCACACGACGACGCGCGCCGGATCGACGTCGGGCCGCGTGATCGCCCAGTCGTAGATGCGCTTCGCGTCGCCGACGAGATCGCGCTCGGACGGGGCGCCCTCCGAGAGCCCGTACCCGCGGTAGTTCAGCGCGAGCCAGCCCCAGTCGCGGGGACGATCGGGATCGTCGAGGACCCACGACACCTCCTCCGCATTGCCGCCGAAGTAGATCACCAGCGGTCGCCGACCGTCGCCCGGCGCGCGGGCGAACCAGCCGTGCAGTGCCGTTCCGCCCTCGCCCGCGACGCGCACCTCCTCTATCGCGGGCGCGCGGCGCGCCAGCGCGTCCCGGCGCCCGGGTTCGAGCGCCTGCGGAAAGAACAGCAACCGGTCCTGGAACAGGTACAGCACCGCCGGCAGCCCGATGGCGACGCCGAGCGCGATCTTCGCGACCGAGGCCGCGAGCCCGGCGGCCGTCACCTCAGGCCTTGTGGTACAGCGCGGCGCCCTTCTTCACGAACTCGACCGACTTCTCCTGCATGCCCTTCTCGGCATAGTCGCGCACGTCCTGCGTGATCTTCATCGAGCAGAAGTGCGGGCCGCACATCGAGCAGAAGTGCGCCACCTTCGCCGAGTCCTTGGGCAGCGTCTCGTCGTGGAAGTCCTTCGCGGTATCCGGGTCGAGGCCGAGGTTGAACTGGTCGGCCCAGCGGAACTCGAAGCGCGCCTTGGATATCGCGTTGTCCCGGATCTGCGCGCCAGGATGGCCCTTGGCGAGGTCCGCCGCGTGCGCCGCGATCTTGTAGGCGATGATGCCGTCCTTCACGTCCTTCTTGTTCGGCAGGCCGAGGTGCTCCTTCGGCGTGACGTAGCAGAGCATCGCCGTGCCGTACCAGCCGATCTGCGCCGCGCCGATGGCGGACGTGATGTGGTCGTAGCCCGGGGCGATGTCAGTGGTGAGCGGCCCCAGCGTATAGAAGGGCGCCTCGTGGCACTCCTTCAGCTGGATGTCCATGTTCTCCTTGATGAGCTGCATCGGCACGTGGCCGGGGCCCTCGATCATCACCTGCACGTCGTGCTTCCAGGCCACCTGGGTGAGTTCCCCCAGCGTGCGCAGCTCGGAGAGCTGCGCCTCGTCGTTCGCGTCGTAGCCCGAACCGGGACGCAGGCCGTCTCCAAGGCTGAAGGCGACGTCGTACGCCTTCATGATCTCGCAGATCTCCTCGAAGTGCGTGTAGAGGAAGCTCTCCTCGTGGTGCGCGAGGCACCATTTCGCCATGATCGAACCGCCGCGGGAGACGATGCCGGTCATGCGGCTGGCCGTCATCGGCACGTAGCGCAGCAGGACGCCGGCGTGGATGGTGAAGTAGTCCACGCCCTGCTCGGCCTGCTCGACGAGCGTGTCGCGGAAGATCTCCCACGTGAGGTCTTCCGCCTTGCCGTCCACCTTCTCGAGCGCCTGGTAGATCGGCACGGTGCCGATCGGCACGGGTGAATTGCGCACGATCCACTCGCGCGTCTCGTGGATGTGCTTGCCGGTGGAGAGGTCCATCACCGTGTCGCCGCCCCAGCGGATCGACCAGGTCATCTTCTCGACCTCCTCGCCGATGCCCGAGGACACCGCCGAGTTGCCGATGTTGGCGTTGATCTTCACGAGGAAGTTGCGGCCGATGATCATCGGCTCGGATTCCGGGTGGTTGATGTTCGACGGGATGATGGCGCGGCCGCGCGCCACCTCGTCGCGCACGAACTCCGGCGTGATGCGCGCCGGGATCGCTGCGCCGAACGATTCGCCGCGATGCTGGCGCGTCAGCAGCTCGAGCATGCGCTCGCCGGTCTTGCCGCCGGCGCGGCGCAGGCTGTCCTCGTACTGCTCGCGCTGCAGGTTCTCGCGGATGGCGATGTATTCCATCTCCGGGGTGACGATGCCCTTCCTCGCGTAGTGCATCTGAGTCACGTTGCGCCCGGCCTTCGCGCGGCGCGGCGCGCGCGCGAGGTTGAAGCGCAATTCGGCGAGCTTCGCGTCCGCGAGGCGCTCGCGGCCGTACGCCGAGGTCGGCCCGGAGAGCAGCTCGGTGTCGCCGCGCTCCTCGATCCACTTCGCGCGCAGCGCCGGGAGACCAGAGCGGATGTCGATCTTCGCCGCGGGATCGGTGTACGGACCCGAGGTGTCGTAGACGGTGATCGGCGGGTTCGCCTCGCCGCCGAACGAGGTCGGCGTGTCGGCCTGGGAGACCTCGCGCATCGGCACGCGGATGTCCTCGCGCGAACCCTGCACGTAGACCTTCCGCGAATTGGGCAGCGGCTTTACCGCGGCGTCGTCCACCTGCGCGGTGGCGGCGAGGAACTTGGGATTGGCGTTCATTGCGGACTCCTTTTCGGTTGCGACCCGATGCAAAGGAGGCCCGGCACGGACGCTTCCTTCGGCGGCATTACCCGCATCAGGTTCGGAGGGTGTCTCTCACCCGCTCCCGCCTTTCGGCAACATGGGGAGCAGGACCCCTGCGTACGACCGTAAGTGTGCACCGGGTTGACGTTTTTGCAGTGCCGCAATATATTACTGACCGTCCAGTTATTTTTCTCCCCATGTCCAACTTCACCGAAGCCCGCCAGGAACCGCGCTGGTCGCGTCGCAAGGAAGCGCGTCCGGAGGAAATCACCGCCGCCGCGCTGGAGCTCTTCGTCGAGCGGGGCTACGCCGCGACGCGCCTCGAGGACGTCGCCGCCAAGGCAGGCGTCTCCAAGGGCACGCTCTACCTCTACTTCGCCAACAAGGAAGAACTCTTCAAGGCCGTGGTGCGCGAAGGACTGGTATCGCCGCTCGCCGCCTTCAAGGACATCGTCGAGCACTTCGATGGCGACACCTTCAGCCTGTTGCGGATGCTGATGTGCGGCTGGTGGGAGAAGATCGGCGCGACGCGCGTCTCGGGCATCCCGAAGCTGATCCTCGCCGAATCCGGCAACTTCCCGGAACTCGCGCGCTTCTACGTCGCCGAGGTCGTCGAACCCGGGCACGCCGTGGTCATGCAGATCATCCGGCGCGGGATCGAGCGTGGCGAGGTGCGGGCCGTCGATCCGGACCACGTCGCACGACTGGTCGTCGCGCCACTCCTGCTGTCGATGCTCTGGCGCACGTCGCTCGCGCAATACGCCACCATCTCCCCGGATCCGGCAGGCTACCTCGAGGCCCATCTCGACCTGCTCGACCATGCGCTGCGCAAGGAGGCCCGATGAAGCGCCGCACGATCGCCATCGCCGCCCTCGTCGCCATCATCGCGGCCGCCGGCGGGTTCGCCGCGGTGCGGGGCAAGCCCGCCGAGCCGCGCGCGGCCAAGGCCGCCGCTCCGGTGGCGGAGTTCCTCGCCGACGACCTCGCGCTCGTCGAGCCGCGTGCGCTCGACCGCACCCTCCCCCTCACCGGCACGATGGTGCCGCTGGTCGAGGCGACGGTGAAGGCCAAGGTCGCCGGCGAACTGGTGCAGGTCGCGGTGCGCGAGGGCGAATCCGTGAAGGCCGGGCAGGTGCTCGCGAAGATCGACCAGACCGAAGTGCTGGCGCGCGTCGCGGCGCGCGAGGCGGACGTCGAGGCCGCGCGCGCGCAGCTCGTCTGGGCCGACAAGAACCGCGCGACGCAGAACGCGCTGCTGGAGAAGAGATTCATCTCGCAGAACGCGTTCGACAACGTGCAGAGCAACTACGATGTCGCGGTGGCCAAGCTTCGCGCCGCCGAGGCGGACCTCGTGGTGGCGAAGAAGTCGCTCGGCGACTCCGTGCTCGTCGCGCCGTTCGCGGGCATCGTGTCGCAGCGCCACGCGCAGGCGGGCGAGCGCGTCGCGCTCGACGCGCGCGTGATCTCGATCGTCGACCTGTCGCGCCTCGAACTCGAGGCGGCAGTGCCGGCCGCGCAGATCGGGCAGGTTCGCGTCGGGCAATCCGTGGCCTTCAAGGTCGACGGCTTCGGCGAGCGCGCCTTCGAGGGGCGGATCGACCGCATCAATCCTTCGACCGTGTCGGGCTCGCGCTCGATCAATGTCTACGCGGTGATCGCGAACGCGGAGGGCGTGCTGCGCAGCGGCATGTTCGCCCAGGGCACGGCCAGCCTTGGCCGCATCGAGGGCGCGCTGGTCGTGCCCTCGTCCGCGGTGCGCGAGGAGATCGGGCAGTCGTACGTCTACGCGCTGGTGGAAGGCCGCGTGAAGAAGCGCCCGGTGAAGGTGGGCCCGGCAGACCCCGAGGGCCGCGTGCAGGTGCTCGACGGCCTCGCCCCGGGCGAGCGCATCGTGAAGAACAACCTCGGCTCGCTGCGCGAGGGCGTGGAGGCGAAGGTCGTCGCGGCCTCGCCGGCGAAGAAGTAGGGCGCCGCGCCATGTGGTTCACCCGCATCAGCATCCAGAACCCGGTGTTCGCGACCATGATGATGGCCGCGCTGCTGGTGCTGGGCCTGTTCTCCTACTCGCGGCTGTCGGTCGAGCAGTTCCCCGACGTCGCGTTCCCGGTCGTGGTCGTGGAAACCGACTACCCCGGCGCCTCGCCCGAGAACGTCGAGGAGGAAGTGACACGCCGCATCGAGGAATCGGTGAACACGGTGAGCGGCATCAAGACGCTGTCCTCGCGCTCCTACGAGGGGCGCTCGGTGGTGATCGTCGAGTTCGACCTCACCATCGACCCGAAGCTCGCCGCGCAGGACGTGCGCGAGAAGATCGCCATCATCCGCCCGACCTTCCGCGACGAGATCAAGGAACCGAAGGTCAGCCGCTTCAACCCGGACGACTTCCCGATCGCGTCGGTGGCCGTGACCACCACCTCGCGCTCGCTGCGCGAGCTGACGACCCTCGCCGACCAGGTCGTGAAGAAGCGGCTGGAGAACGTCTCCGGCGTCGGGCAGGCCACGCTGGTCGGCGGCGTGAAGCGCGAGATCAAGGTCTACCTGAACCTCGAGGCGCTGGAAGCGCAGAAGATCGGCGCCGACCAGGTGCTGAAGGCGCTGCAGACGGAAAACCAGGAACTGCCCGCCGGCTCGATCACCGGCTCCAGCCAGGAACGCATCGTGCAGATCCAGGCGCGCCTGAAGACGCCGCAGGACTTCGCGAACCTGATCGTCGCGCGACGCGGGGGGAAGCCGGTGCTGCTCGGGCAGGTCGCCGAGATCGAGGATGGCCAGCAGGAGGAGGAGACCGCCGCGCTGATCAACGGCCAGCGCGCGCTGTCGATCGACATCGTCAAGGCGCAGGGCGAGAACACCATCGCCGTGGTCGACGGCGTGCGCCGCGCGGTCGCCGAACTGCAGCCGCTGCTGCCGCCGGGCGTGAAGCTCGACATCGTGCGCGACGCCTCGACCGGCATCCGCAACTCGGTCGCCGACGTGAAGAAGACCCTCGTCGAGGGCGCGCTGCTCACGGTGGCGATCGTGTTCCTGTTCCTCGCCTCGTGGCGCAGCACCGTGATCACCGGCCTCACGCTGCCGATCGCGCTGATCGGCACCTTCCTCGTCATCTACGCCTTCGGGTTCACGCTGAACGTACTCACGCTGATGGCGCTGTCGCTGTCGGTGGGCCTCTTGATCGACGACGCGATCGTGGTGCGCGAGAACATCGTGCGCCACGTCGCGCTCGGCGCCGACCACCACGCCGCCGCACTCGAAGGCACGAAGGAGATCGGCCTCGCGGTGCTTGCGACGACGCTGTCGATCGTCGCGGTGTTCCTGCCGGTGGGCTTCATGGGCGGCATCATCGGACGGTTCTTCCACCAGTTAGGCCTCACGGTGGTGGCGGCGGTGCTGATCTCGATGTTCGTGTCGTTCACCCTCGACCCGATGCTGTCCTCGATCTGGCACGACCCGCAGGCCGAGGGGCACTTCGGCCGCGGGCCGCTGGGCCGGATGCTCGCGTGGTTCCACCGCCTGATGGACCGGCTCTCGCTCGGCTACGAACGCGCGCTCGCCTGGAGCCTCGGGCATCGCCGCACGGTGCTCGCGATCGCCGCGGCGAGCTTCTTCGCCAGCTTCCCGCTGATGAAGTTCGTCGGCACCGAGTTCGTGCCGGAGCCCGACCTCTCGGAGCTGCAGGTGCAGTTCAAGACCCCGGTGGGCTCCTCGCTCGAGCTGACCCAGGCGAAGACGCAGCAGGCGGAGGCGGCGCTGCGCGAGTTCCCGGAGGTCAAGTACACGTATGCCACGATCAACACCGGCACCGTGCTCGGCAAGAACCGCGTCAACATCTTCGTGCAGCTGGTGCCGCGCAAGCAACGCGCGATCTCCCAGCAGGCGCTGACCAGCCCGATGCGCGAGCGCCTGTCGCGCATCGCCGGCGTGGAAGTGACGCAGATCGGCGCCTACAAGACCGTGTCGAGCGGCAAGCCCCTGCAGGTCTCGCTGCTGGGCCAGGACCGCGCGGTGCTCGCCGAGCTCTCGCGGCAGGTGATGGAGGCGATGCGCGAGGTCGAGGGCGCGGTCGACATCGAGTCCAGCGACGAGGCCGCGAAGCCCCAGCTGTCGATCGCCCTGAAGCGCGAACTCGCCAGCGACCTTGGCGTCGGCGTCGGCCAGGTGGCGGCCACGCTGCGGCCGCTGCTCGCCGGCGAGGCGGTCGGCAACTGGCGCGGCCCGGACGACCAGTACTACGACGTGCAGGTGCGCCTCGCCCGCGGCGACCGCGCGCGCGCCGCCGACCTCGCGCGCGTGCCGCTCGCCTCGAGCCAGCCCGACGCGTCCGGCTCGCCCCGGATGGTGCGGCTGCGCGAGATCGCGGCCGTGAAGGACGCCTACGGCGCCCAGCAGATCAACCGCAAGGAGCAGCTGCGAGAGGTGCTGGTGTCGGCGAACGCATTCGGCCGCCCCTCGGGCGACGCCGCGAAGGACCTGCGCGCGAAGGTCGACCGCATCGCCTTCCCGCCCGGCTACCGCTACACCATGGGCGGCTCGACCAAGGACATGGAGGAGTCGATGTCCTTCGCGTCCCAGGCGCTGCTGC
This sequence comes from uncultured Enterobacteriaceae bacterium, assembly GCA_964617355.1. GTDB lineage: Bacteria > Pseudomonadota > Gammaproteobacteria > Burkholderiales > SG8-39 > CAZTDU01. The sequence goes on along the minus strand of CAZTXP010000129.1, from coordinate 64,856 downwards.
TGGCGATCGTCTTCATCTACCTCATCCTCGCCTCGCAGTTCGCGAGCTTCATCCAGCCGGTGGCGATCATGATGTCGCTGCCGCTGTCGCTGATCGGCGTGGTGCTGGCGCTGATGACGGCGCGCTCGACGCTGAACATCTTCTCGATCATCGGCTTCATCATGCTGATGGGCCTGGTGACGAAGAACGCGATCCTGCTGGTGGACTTCGTCAACCAGCGGCGCGCCGACGGCGCCGACCGCCGCGCCGCGCTGCTGGACGCCGGCCGCATCCGCTTGCGGCCGATCCTGATGACCACGCTGGCGATGATCTTCGGCATGATCCCGCTCGCGCTGGGACTGGGCGAGGGCGGCGAGCAGCGCGCGCCGATGGGGCAGGCGGTGATCGGCGGCGTGATCACCTCGGGCCTGCTCACCCTGATCGTCGTGCCGGTGATATACACGTACCTCGACGATCTTGCCGCCCGGGCGAGGCGCTTTGGTAAACTCGACGGCGCAGGATCTTCCGCCCGCGCAGGTTCCGCCCCCCGACCCGACCCCTCCGAGAGCCGCCCATGAACTTCGATCAAGCGCGCTTCAACATGATCGAGCAGCAGATCCGCCCGTGGGAAGTGCTCGACCAGGAGGTGCTCGACCTCCTCTACGTGGTGCCGCGCGAGGGCTTCGTGCCCTCGGCCTCGAAGAAGCTCGCGTTCTCCGACATCGAGGTGCCCATCGAGTCGGGCAGCAATGCGGGCGAGCGCATGTGGGCGCCCAAGATCGAGGCGCGCGCGCTGCAGGCGCTGGGCGTGCGCAAGTCCGATCGCGTGCTCGAGGTCGGCACCGGCAGCGGCTACCTCACGGCGCTGCTCGCGCATCGCGCCGCGCATGTCTACTCGGTGGAGATCAAGCCGAAGCTCGCCGAGGTCGCGCGCGCGAACCTCGCGCGCCACGGCGCGGAAAACGTCACGCTGGAAATCGGCGACGGCGCGCGCGGCTACGGCCGCTGGGCCCCGTACGACGTCATCGTCCTCACGGGCTCGGTCCCGGTGATGCCGCAATCCGTGCTCGAGCAGCTCGCGCCGGGCGGCCGCGCCTTCGCGGTCGTGGGCGACGCGCCGGTCATGTCGGCGCGCCTCTTCACCTGCACCGCGCCGGGCGTCATTGCCCAGGCGGGCCTCTTCGAGACCCTGCTCGCGCCGCTCGAGAACGCCGAGCAGCCGGCCCGGTTCGCATTCTGACCGGCCGACGCCGATGAACCAGCTGCGCCCCGCGCAATTGTCCGAATGGCTCGCCGACGCCTCGCGCGCTCGGCCGGTGCTGCTCGACGTGCGCGAGCCGTGGGAGTTCCAGACCTGCCACCTGCCGGAATCGCTGCTGGTGCCGATGCGGGAGGTCCCCGCCCGCCTCGGCGAACTCGACCCGGCGGCGGAGACGGTGGTGATCTGCCACCACGGCGGCCGCAGCATGCAGGTCGCCGCGTTCCTCGAGCGGCAGGGTTTCTCGAAGGTGCACAACCTCTCGGGCGGCGTCGACGCGTGGGCTCGCACCGTCGACGCGTCTATGCCCGTCTACTGAACTCGAACGCCAGCCGCCCCGGGGTCCGCATGATCGCAAGGTTCGCCCTCTCCATCGCGCTCGCGTGCATCGCCGCGACGGCGCACGCCCAGGACCTGCTTCAGGTGTATCGCGACGCGGCGAAGTACGACGCGCCCTACGCCGCGGCGCGCCACGCGCTCCAGGCCGGACTCGAGAAGCTGCCGCAGGGAAGGGCGCTCGCCCTGCCGACCATCGGCCTCACCGCCGCCGCGACGCGCAGCAACCTCGAGGTCGAACCCTACGGACGCAACCCGGCCCCGGCGTCCGAGCGCTGGTTCACCAACCGCAACTACCAGCTGCAGCTCACCCAGCCCGTGTTCCGGATGCAGAACTGGCTGCAGTACGACCAGGCGGAGCAGCAGGTGCGGCAAGCCGAAGCCGCCTACGGCCAGGCCGGGCAGGACCTCGTCGTGCGCGTCGCGCAGGCGTACTTCGACGTGCTCGCGTCGCAGGACACGCTGGCACTGGTGCAGGCGCAGAAGGCGGCGATTTCCGAGCAACTGGCGCAGGCCAAGCGAAACTTCGAGGTCGGCACCGCGACGATCACCGACACCCACGAGGCGCAGGCGCGCTACGACCTGGTGGTCGCGCAGGAGATCTCGGCGCAGAACGACCTCGAGAACAAGAAGAAGGCGCTCGCGCAGATCGCCGGCCGCGACTACGCCGGCCTGCGGCCGCTGCGCCCCCAGGTGACGCTCGCGCAGCCGTCGCCGGCGGACATGAATGCATGGGTCGACCTCGCACGCAAGCAGGCCTACCCGGTGGTGATCCAGGACGCGGCGACCCAGATCGCCGAGCTGCAGACGCGTATCGGCAAGGCCGGGCATTACCCGACGCTCGATCTCGTCGCCTCCTACGGCCAGACCGAGCAGACGGGCTCCAACATCAGCGCCAACAGCTCGCGCCTCAACCTCGGGTCCCTGGGCCTGCAACTCGCGCTGCCGCTGTACCAGGGCGGCGCGATCAGTTCTCGCGAGCGCGAGGCCGCCGCGCTGTTCGAGAAGGCGAAGCAGGACCTCGAGAACGCGAAGCGCACTTCCGTCCTGCAGGCGCAGCAGTCCTATCTCGCGGTGATCAACGGCATCGCGCAGGTGCGCGCGCTGGAGCAGGCGCTGGTCTCCTCGCAGAGCGCGCTCGACTCGAACAAGCTCGGCTACGAGGTCGGCGTGCGCATCAACATCGACGTGCTGAACGCGCAGCAGCAGCTCTTTTCCACCCGCCGCGACCTCGCGGTGGCGCGCTACAACACGATCACGAACCACCTGCGCCTGAAGGCCGCCGCCGGCAGCCTGCGCGAGGAAGACCTCCAGGAAGTCAACGCGGCGCTGGCGCAGTAAGGAGTTCCGCCAGCGCTTCGACGTGGCGCCCGGTCGCGCCGCGGTGGCTTGCGCAGAACGCCAGCCCCGCCGCGCGCATTGAATCGCGGCGCACCGGATCGCGCGCAATCGCGGCAGCGACTTCCAGTGCCTCCTTCGCCGACCCGACCTGCACGGCCGCGCCCGCCGCGACGGCGAGCCGCGTCGCTTCCGCGAAGTTGAACACGCTCGGCCCGATCACCACGGGCGCCCCGCAGGCGCAGGCCTCGATCAGGTTCTGCCCGCCGAGCGGCTCGAAGGAGCCGCCGATCACGGCCACGCTCGCCATGCCGTAGTAGAACGGCATCTCGCCCATGGTGTCGCCCAGCAGCAAGGCGTTTCCTGCCAGCGCCTCGCCGCGGCTGCGACGCGCGACCGGGTAGCCGCGCGCCTCGGCGAGCCCCGCCACCTCGTCGAAGCGCTGCGGATGACGCGGCACGAGGACGATCGCACAGGCGTCGCCCAGCGCCCTCGCGGCGTCCAGCAAGGGTTCCTCCTCGCGTTCGCGAGTGCTGGCGAGCACGATCGCGGGACGATCCAGTCGCTGCGCGGCTTCGCGCCCTTCGGCGACGCGAGCGGGATCCGGCATCACGTCGAACTTGATGTTGCCGGTTGTGCGCGCCCCGGTCGCGCCGCGCTCGCGCAGCCGCGCGGCGTCGGCGTCGGTCTGCGCGCACACAGCAGCCAGCGCCGCGAACGCGGGTCCGAAGAGGCGCGGCCGGCGCGCGTAGCCCAGGGATGACTTCTCCGACAGGCGCGCGTTCGCCAGCATCACCGGAACACCGTGCTCCCCGCACGCGGCGATCAGGTTCGGCCACACCTCGGTCTCCATCAGGATCCCGACCCGCGGCCGGAACCACTCCAGGAACCGTCGCGTCGACGAAGGCAGGTCGTAAGGCAGGAAGGCCACCCTCGCCGACTCGCCGTAGACCTGCTCCGCCGCATCGCGGCCGGCCGCGGTCATGCAGGTGACGAGCACCCGGCAATCCGGCCATCGCTCCGCGATCGCGCGCACCAGCGGTGCCGCGGCGCGCACCTCGCCCACGGAGACGGCGTGCACCCAGATCACCGGCTTCGCCGCGCGCTCGCGATACCAGCCGAAGCGCTCGGCGACGTGCCGCCGGTAGCCCGGCTCGCGACGGCCGCGCCACCACAGCCGCGCCAGCACCAGCGGCATCGCGCAGGCCAGCAGCAGCGTGTAGAGGCCGCGCCCCATTCAGCGCGAGACCGCGTCGAGCGCGGACAGCACCGCCTCCACGGAAGGCGCCGCGTGCGCCCCGCCCGTGTTGCGCACCTGCGCCCCGCCATGCAGGCCAGTGAGCCCCGGTTCCGTGCTGGTGTAGATGCCCACGGTCGGTCGACCCAGCGCGACCGCGAGGTGCGTCAGGCCCGTGTCGACGCCGACGACCGCGACCGCCTGCGCCATCTGCGCCGCCTGTTGCGCGATGCCCAGCGCCGGCAGGACCACCGCGCCATCCAGTCGCGACGCGATCCCGGCGGCGCGCGCGCGCTCGGCCTCGCTGCCCCAGGGCAGCACGCAGCGCAGGCCGCGGCGCACCAGCGCCTCGCCAAGCGCCACCCAGCGCTCGCCGGCCCAGAGCTTGTCACCGCGACTCGACATCGTCAGCAGCACGCAATAGGGGCCGTCGACCGCCACCGGCGCATCCGGACCTGTGCGCAACCCGTAGTCGCACGCGGAGTGCGGCGCCGGGTAGTCGAGGGCCGCGGCGCTCAAGCGACGATTGCGTTCCACCGCGTGCAGCCCGCGCGGCACCGCGTGGCGCCCGGCGTACAGGCGCGACGCCACGCCTTCGCGCGCGCTGCCACGGTCATAGCCATGTCGCGGGCCGCGCGCGAGGCGCGCGATGAGGGCGCTCTTCAGCAGGCCCTGCGTATCGACGATGCGGTCGTAGCGCTCCTCCGCGAGCACGCGGCGGAACTCGGCGAACTCGTCGCGCACCGAGCGCCGCAGCGGCGCGCGGCGCCAGCGGCGCAGCGCGACCGGGATCACGCGATGCACCGCGCGATGCATGCGCGGCACGTCGGCAAACGCCTCCTCGACCACCCAGTCGATCCTCGCGCCGCGCACGTGGCGCGCCGCGTCGCTGACCGCGGGACAGTGGTGGATCACGTCCCCGAGGGACGAGGTCTTGACGAAGAGGATGCGCACGCCGCGTCGGATAAAATGCCTGCTTCCGATTGTAAGGGAAGGCCCTTGAACGCTCCCGCGCGGGCCCCGCTCTCCGTGGTCCTGATCACGCGCAACGCCGCCTCGCAGCTCGACGCGTGCCTCGAGAGCGCCGCGTTCGCCGCCGAGATCGTGGTGGTCGATTCGGCCAGCACCGACGACACGCGCGCGATCGCCGCGCGCCGCGGCGCGCGCGTGATCGAGAAGGACTGGCTCGGCTTCGGCCCGCAGAAGCAGTTCGCGGTGGCGCAAGCCTCGCACGACTGGGTGCTCTGCCTCGACGCCGACGAGCGCGTGACCCCGGAACTCGCCCGCAGCGTCTCGGCCGCCGTGGCCGCGCCGTCTTCCCCCGTCTACCGCATGGCACGGTGCAACCGCTTCCTCGGCCGCTGGCTGCGCCACGGCGAGGGCTACCCGGACTGGAGCCTGCGTCTCTTCGACCGGCGCCGCGCACGCTGGAGCGACGACACAGTGCACGAGAAGGTGCTGCACGAGGGCGAGCCGGCCACCCTCGAAGGCGACCTGCTGCACGAATCGGCCGAGACGCTTTCGCAGTACCTCGAGAAGCAGAACCGGTACACCACGCTGGCCGCCGAGCGCCTGCACGCGAGCGGCGCGAGTGCCGGCTACGCGCGGCTCGTCGCCTCGCCCGTGGCGCGGTTCCTGAAATTCTACTTCCTGCGGCTAGGCATGCTCGACGGCCTCGCGGGCCTCGTGCACATCGCGATCGGCTGCATGAACAGCTTCATGAAGTACGCGAAGCTGATCGAACTGCAGCGCGCCAGGGCCGCGCAATGAAGGTGCTGGTCACCGGCGCGGCCGGGTTCATCGGCATGCATTGTGCCGCGAGGCTCCTCGCACGCGGCGACGCGGTGGTCGGCCTCGACAACCTGAACGACTACTACGCGGTATCGCTGAAGGAGGCGCGGCTGGCCGCACTGGACGCGCACGCCGCGTTCCGGTTCGAGCGCATGGACATCGCCGACGGCCCGGCGCTGCACGCGCGCTTCGCGCGCGAGAAGCCCGACGCGGTGCTGCACCTCGCGGCGCAGGCCGGCGTGCGGTACTCGCTGGAGAACCCGGCGGCCTACGTGCAGTCGAACCTGGTCGGCTTCGCGAACGTGCTCGAGGCGTGCCGCCGGCACCCGCCGCGGCACCTCGTGTACGCGTCGAGTTCGAGCGTCTACGGCTCGAACAGGAAGCTGCCGTGGTCGGAAACGGACAATGTCGACCACCCGGTGAGCCTGTACGCGGCGACCAAGAAGGCGAACGAGCTGATGGCCCACTCCTACAGCCACCTTTTCGGCCTGCCGGCGACCGGGTTGCGCTTCTTCACGGTGTACGGCCCGTGGGGCCGGCCGGACATGTCGCCGATGCTCTTCGCGTCGGCGATCATGGAGGGCCGCCCGATCCAGGTCTTCAACCACGGCGACATGCAGCGCGACTTCACGTACGTCGACGACATCGTCGAAGGCACGATCCGCGTGCTCGACCGGCCCGCCGGCGGCACGCCACCCTGCGAGGTCTTCAACATCGGCAACCACACCCCGGTCGGCCTGCTCGACTACGTCGCGGCGATGGAGCGCGCGCTCGGCCGCGAGGCAAAGCTCGAACTGAAGCCGATGCAGCCCGGCGACGTGAAGTCCACCTACGCGGATACCACTCGCCTCGCCGAGGCGACCGGGTTCGCGCCGTCGACGCCTCTGGACGAAGGCCTCGCGCGCTTCGCCGACTGGTTCAAGCGATACTACCGCCATGCCTGAACTGAAATCCGCAGACCTCGTCGCCTTCCACGATGCCCGCCTCGCGATCGCGGGCTGGGCGACCACCGGCGCCTCCGACCACGCGGACGGCCTCTGGAGGGCCGTCGAGGACAACCACCGCAACAACTGCGCGCTGTGGGACGAGGAAGACCTCGCCCGCCGGCGCCACGCCCCCGACGCCGAGATCGCCGGCAACAAGCGCGCGATCGACCGCTACAACCAGCGGCGCAACGACGCCATCGAGCGCATCGACGAGCACCTGCTCTCGGCGCTGGCGAGTGCGGCGCCGAAGCCCGGCGCGCGCCTGAACAGCGAGACGGCGGGCTCGATGTGCGACCGACTGTCGATCCTGTCGCTGAAGATCCACCACATGCGCATCCAGACGCTGCGCACCGACGTCGACCAGGCGCACGTGGATACCTGCAAGGCGAAGCTCGCGCGGCTCCTGGAGCAGCGCACCGACCTCGCGGGGTGCCTGGACCGACTGCTCGCGGAATGCGAGCGCGGCGAGGGCTACTGGAAGGTCTACCGGCAGTTCAAGATGTACAACGACCCGAAGCTGAACCCCGCCGTATATGGAGAAATGCGCGGGGAGAAGAAGGCAGGATGAAGACCGCGCTGATCACGGGTATCTCAGGGCAGGACGGCGCCTACCTCGCGAAGCTCCTGCTCGAGAAGGGCTATCGCGTCGTCGGCGCCGCGCGCCGCAGCTCGAACGCGACGCTGCCCCGCCTCGCCGACCTCGGCATCGAGGGCGACGTCGAGCGCGCCGACCTGGAACTCGGGGAGCTGACGCAGATCCTGCGGCTGCTCGAGCGGGTGCGGCCGGACGAGGTCTACAACCTCGCCGCGCAGAGCTTTGTCGGCGTGTCGTGGGACCAGCCGCTCTACACCGCCGACGTCGACGGCATCGGCGTGGTGCGCCTGCTGGAGGCGATCCGCGTCCACTGTCCGGCGGCGCGCTTCTACCAGGCCTCCACCTCTGAGATGTTCGGCAAGGTGCAGGCCACGCCGCAGGACGAGCGCACGCCGTTCTATCCGCGCAGCCCCTATGGCTTCGCGAAGCTGATGGCGCACTGGGCCACGGTCAACTACCGGGAGTCGTTCGGCCTCCACGCGTCGTCGGGCATCCTCTTCAACCACGAGTCGCCGCTGCGCGGATCCGAGTTCGTCACGCGCAAGATCACGCTCGGGCTCGCGCGCGTGCTCGCGGGGCAGCAGGCGTGCGTGGAGCTCGGCAACCTCGACGCCAGTCGCGACTGGGGATTCGCGGGCGACTACGTCGAGGGCATGTGGCGCATGACCCAGCAGGCGGAGGCGGGGGACTACCTGCTCGCCACCGGCCGCACGCACACGATCCGCGAGTTCATCGAGTTCGCGGCACGGGCCGCCGGCGTGCGGGTCGCCTGGCAGGGCAAGGGCGAGAACGAAACCGGTATCGACGAGCAGAGCGGCCGCGTGCTGTTCCGCGTCAACCCGGCGTTCTTCCGGCCCGCCGAGGTCGACCTGCTGGTCGGCAACCCCGCGAAGGCGCAGGCCGCGCTCGGCTGGCGAGCCACTATGGACGTCGCGACGCTTGCGAGCCGGATGTTCGAAGCGGACGCGAAGCGCGTCCGCGAGGGGCGCGTCTTCTTCTAGCGCGGCACGGGCGCGGCGGCATCGCCCGCCCGTTGCAAGGCGACGGGCGCGATGCGATCGGCGGGAAATCTCCGCAACAGGCACCCGTCCGGGGTGCCGTCGACCGGGCCCGAGGCGTCTGGTCCCGCACCGCAGAAGCCCGCCACTGCGCGGTCGAGGCAGACGGGATCGCGACAGGCCTTCTCCTCGCAATGCTCGCCGCCCAGCGCCTCGAGGCGCGCGCGCTCCAGCGCGGGCTGCCCGGGGAAGCCGTTCTTCCACGGCTGCGTCGGCCCGTAGAACACCGTCGTCGGCACGCCCATCGCCGCCGCGAGGTGGTAGAGGCCGGTGTCGGTCGTGTAGAGATGCGCCAATTCGGCCAGCTCGGCGACCAGCGCCGACATCGCCGGGAAATCGCGAAACACGGCGCCCGGAGGAGGCCCGGCGTCCAGCAGGGGTCGGGCCCAGCGATCCTCGCGATTCACCAGCACCCGCACCTCGCATCCGGGGTGCGCTCGCGCCGCATGCGCCGCGAGCGCGCGGGTCGCGGCGAGGCCCATCGTGCGCCGCGGCTCGTCCGAGATCGGCACCAGCCCGACCGCGCGCGGCGAGGCCACGCGACGCGCCGCGAGGCTCGGGATCGCCGATCGTTCCGGAAAAGCGAGCGCGGGGTCGATCATGCGCACCGCGCGCCACGCCGGCTCGGGTTGCAGGTGGTCGGGCCGGACCTCGGGCCACTCCGGATACGCGTCGGCAAAGCGCCCGTCGAGGTAGATGCGGCGCTTCGCGCGCACCAGCCGGCCGAGGCGCTCGACCGGCGCGCCGAAGCCCAGCAGCACCACGAGCGCATCCCAGCCGGGCTCGGTCCAGCGCATCCACGCGAGCTTGAGGAACATCGCGAGGCGGCTGTCGAAGCCGATCACGCGCAAGCCCTTCTCCGCGGCGAAGAGCGGCGCGTAGTTGGCGCGCACGAGCAGCGCCACGTCGTCTTGCGGATGCGCATCGGCGTAGGCGCGCGCCGATGCGAACGCGACGATGGAATCCCCGAGCTTGCCGCGCAGGACGAAGAGGATCCGCCTTGGCGCGCTCATGCCGCCAGCAGGCGCTCGACGCAGGCGTAGACGTCGCCGTCGGCGAGTTCGGTCACGCTCCTGGGCGCGTCGAGCCATGCCACCTTCGGCCCGCGTGGCGCCCACTGCGCAGGGCTCGGGGAGACGTCGGTCTCGGCGAAGAAGCCGAGAACCCCGCCCGGGCTCGCGGCGGCGAAGTGCATCAGGCCGCTGTCAGGGAAGAGGCACGTGCGCGCGCTCCATACCAGGCCGATGGCCTCGGAGAGCGGGCCGCGATGCGGATGGATCTGCGGCGCTCCAGCGTCCAGCACCGGCTGCGCGGTCTCGTCGTCGCCGGGGTAGCGCGGATCATCGGACTTGCCCGGCGTCCACATGAACACCGTGTCGAGCCCGTGCCGCTCCTTGAAGTGCGCCGACCAGCGCAGCACCTGCTCGGTGGAAGGCTGCTTCTTCGGCCGCCGCGCGCCAAGGCCGAGCACGACGTAGCGACCGGCCTCGAGGCCACGTTGCGCGAGCCAGCCGCGCGCGAATTCGGCGGAAGCGGCCGGCAGCAGGTAGGTCGGATTCGGCGCTGTCGCCGGCATCGCGACCCCCATCGGCCCGAGCATCGCCAGCATGCGATCCATCTCGTGCCTCGAGCGGTCCGGCGCGAGCGGATCGCTCAGCTTCGGGAAGCGCGACGGGTCGGCGCAGTACGCGACCGTGCGCGCGCCGCGCACCGACAGGCCGCGTTCGATCGCGCGGCGCGACTCGTCGCCATTGGCCACGATCACCCAGTCGAAGCGCTCGGCGCGCAGCGCTCGCGACTGCCAGAACCACGCGAGCGCCGCCGACAGGCTGACGCCGCCCGCGTGGCGCACGCGACGATAGACCCAGAGCCGGTCGACGTGCGGATTGCCCGCAACGACCCACGCGTTGTAGTCGTTCGCGAGCAGGTGGACCTGCGCGTCCGGCCGCGAGGCCTTCAGGTGCGCGAGGAGCGGCGTCGTAAGGAGCAGGTCGCCGAGCTTGTCGCGCTTGATGACGAGGACTTTCAAGAGGCCGCGATTATAATCGGGCACCCTTGCGAGGCTGCAGTTCCGCGCTCGGGTGGCCTCGCGATGCTGCACATCCACCACATGAACCTGCAGCCGCAGACCGGAGGCGGCGAGGTCTACACCCACGCGATGACGCGTGCGCTCGCCGACGCCGGCGCGAAGCTCACGCTCTACGCCCACCCCGCGAACCGCCTTTGGGACGACCTGCCGCGCCCGGGCATCGATCGCGCAGGCGCCGCCGACGAGGCCGAGTTCCTGTCGCGCTTGCCGAGCACGCCTTCCGTCGTCGTCGCGCAGGGCCCGATCTCTCGCGACTGTGCCGCGGCGCTCGGCGCCCGCCATGCGTTCGTCCAGTTCGCCCACATGCCGGTGGTCGCGGGCCGCAGCGCGGATGGCTTTCGTTACGCACGCCTGGTGGCGACGGTGTCGCGCTACTGCGTCGACCTCCTGCGAGACGCCGGCGTGGAGCGGCTCTATCCGGAGCCCCTTTACGGCACGGCCGAGGCGCAGCGCGGAGACGACGCGCCCATCGTCGCGCACTCGCCCTATCGATGGGACCGTCGCAAGTTCCGCGACGTCGCGCTGGGGGCGCTCGAGCCGGTCTCGCGCCGCCTGCGCGCGCCAGTGCGCTTCGAGCGCCGGCCGGGCGTGACGCTCGGCGTCGTGTCGCTGCTCTCGCCGATCAAGCAATTCCCGCTTCTCTTCTCGCACCTCGCGCCGCACCTCGCGCGGCACCCGCAAGTGAACGTCGAGGTCTTCGGCGAAGGCGGCTACGCGCAGGTGCGCGACATCCGCCGCGCACTGGCGCCGCTCGGCGAACGCGCGCGATTCTGGGGCTACCAGCGCAACGTACAGGCGATCTACCCGCAGCTCGACTACCTGCTCGCGGGCCTTCCCGAGAAGGAAGCGCTCGGACTGAACGTGCTCGAAGCGCAGCTCTGCGGCACCCCCGTGCTCGCGCCGGATGCGCCGCCGTTCACCGAGACCGTGCTGCCCGGACGCTCTGGTTTCCTCTACCGCGACCCGCGCGAGGACGAGGGTTCGGACTTCGCGCGCGTGCTCGACGAGATCGTCGCCGGTCGCCCGCGACCGGACCCACGCGTCGAGGCGGTGGAGCACCTGCGTGGCTTCTCGTACGAGGCGCTCGTGCAGCGCGTGCGCCCCTTCCTGCGGCGCCTCGAGGAGCTGGCGCCACGATGATCACCGTCTCGATCGTCAGCCACGGGCAGGCGGCGCTCGTCGAGCGGCTGCTCGCCGACCTCGCGGCGCTCGGTCGAAGCGACCTGCACTTCGTCGTCACGCTGAACATTCCCGAGGAGCCGCCGGCGACCTCCGGGCTCGACGTGCGCTGGATCCGCAACGCGACGCGCATGGGTTTTGGCGCGAACCACAACCAGGCGCTGCGGGGCTCGACGGACGAGTTCGTCTGCATCCTCAATCCGGACGTGCGCCTGCGCGGCGACCCGTTCCCCGACCTGCTTGCGGCGCTCGCGCCCGCCTCGGCGGGACTCGCGGCGCCGCGCGTGGTGACCAGTTCCGGCTCGGTCGAGAACAGCGCGCGTCGCTTCCCGACCTTCCTCAGCCTCGCCGCCAAGGCGCTCAGGATGAATGCGCCGCTCGACTATCCCGATGGCGACGCGACGCTTTCCCCGGACTGGGTGGCCGGCATGTTCATGCTGGCGCGTCGCACCGCGTTCGAGGCCGTGCACGGATTCGACGAGCGCTACTTCATGTACTACGAGGACGTCGACCTGTGCCGGCGCCTGCGCCGCGCCGGTTTCGACGTGCGGCTAGTGCAGTCCGCGCGCATCGTGCACGACGCGCAGCGCGCAAGCCATCGCGACCCTCGGTACCTGAAGTGGCACCTGGCGAGCATCGCGCGGTTCCTGCTCTCCGGCAGCCGGGACTAGAATCCCGCGGCATCTTTCGACGAGGCACCCTTGCGCAGCGTTTCCTCCAATTCGATCGTCCCGGTCGTGCTGTGCGGCGGTTCTGGCACGCGCCTCTGGCCCAAGTCCCGGCGCCTGCTGCCCAAGCAGTTCCTCTCGCTCGTCACGCCGCATTCGCTGCTGCAGGACACGGTGATGCGCCTGCGCCCGCTGAAGCGCTGCGGCGCGCCGGTGATCGTGGCCAACCACGAACATCGCTTCCTCGTCGCCGAGCAGTTACAGGAGATCGGCGCGAAGCCACGCGCGCTGCTGCTCGAACCGGTCGGCCGCAATACCGCGCCCGCGATCGCGGCGGCCGCGCTGCTCGTCGCCGCGCAGGACCCGGAGGCGATCCTGCTCGTGCTCCCTTCGGATCACGCGATTGCGGACGAGTCCGCCTTCCGCGCTGCGGTCGCGCGCGCGACCGCCGTCGCGGCCGAAGGCTACCTCGTCACGTTCGGCATCGTCCCGGACCATCCCGCGACCGGCTACGGCTACATCGAGGCCGGCAAGCCGGTTCCCGGGCGGCGCGACGCCTGGCGCATCCGGCGCTTTGTCGAGAAGCCGTCGCTTGCGCGCGCGAAGGGATTCCTCGCCAAGGGCGGCTTCGCGTGGAACAGCGGCATGTTCGCCTTCAAGGCCGGGCGATTCCTCGAGGAACTCGAAGCCCACCGGCCCGACATCCTTGCCGCGACCCGTCGTGCGCTCTCGCGCGCGGAACGCGACCTCGACTTCCTGCGCCTCGACCGCGCCGCATTCCAGCGCTGCCCGTCGGAATCCATCGACTACGCCGTGTTCGAGCACACGAAGTCGGGCGCGATGGTGCGCGGCGCCTTCGGCTGGAGCGACGTCGGCTCGTGGAAGGCGCTCTGGGACCGCAGCGCGAAGGACGCCCGCGGCAATGCGACGCGCGGCGACGCGCTGCTCGAGGACGCGCAAGGCTGCTACGTCAGCGCCGAGGGCCGTCACGTCGCGCTGCTCGGCGTGCGCGACCTCGCGGTGGTCGAGACCGGCGACGCGGTGCTGGTCGCGAACCTCGAGCGCACGCAGGACGTGAAGGACATCGTCGCGCGCCTCGACCGCGAGGGGCGCGAGGAGCACGTCTCGCACCGGCGCGTGTACCGCCCGTGGGGCTACTACGAGACCGTGGATGCCGGCACGCGCTACCAGGTGAAGCGCCTGATGGTGAAGCCGGGGCAGGCGCTGTCGCTGCAGCTGCACCGCAAGCGCGCGGAGCACTGGGTGGTGGTGTCGGGCACGGCCCGCGTGACGCGCGGCCACCAGAAGCTCACCTTGTCTGAGAACCAGTCGACCTTCATCCCGCTCGGTACGAAGCACCGCCTCGAGAACCCGGGCCGCGCGCCGCTCTTCCTGATCGAGGTGCAGTCCGGCCGCTACCTCGGAGAAGACGACATCCAGCGCTTCGAGGACCGCTACAACCGGCGCTGAGCCGCCGGCCGGTCGATGCGGCCCTCGAGGCCGCGCAGGCCGTGCCACGCGCCTTTCAGCATCCAGCCGATCCGCGGCAGCCGCGGCGGCACGAACAACCCGAAGAACGCGAAGCGCTTCGCGAGCCGCAGCGCCTCGTGCACGCACCACCGAATCGGGGCGTGCCGCTCGCGAGCCAGCAGCACCGCGTTGCGGAACAGGTAATAGTGCCGGTACGGGCGATAGACCTGCACGCGGCGGCCGATCAGGGGCACATCTACTGCATCATCGCCCAGCGCGTGCAGCATGCGCGCCGCGCAGATGCCGAATAGTTCGTAGCCGCGATGCCGTGCGCGAAGGCACCACTCGGTGTCCACGTGCTCGAGGAAATATCCCTCAGGCATGGGGCCGACCTCGTCCAGCACGTCGAGCCGGACCAGCGTCCCGGACGAAATCAGGAAATCGCACGCCACCTGCGGCGCATCGCCGCACTCGTGCCCACGCACGCCGAACCCTTCCAGGCGATAGAAGGGCCAGGACTTGCCGACGCGCTGGTCGAAGTAGACCGGGCCCACGGCGCCGACGCGGCAACCTTCGCCGCGCAAGCGCTCGTCGCCCTCGACGAGTCGCTCCACCATGTCCGATTCCGGCACGCTGTCCTGGTCCATGAGCAGCACGTAGCGCGCGCCGAGTTCGCGCGCACGCGCAATGCCGGCGTTGTGACCGGCGCCCACGCCAAGGTTGTCGCCCAGGCGAAGGACCTGCGCCTGCACCGGCAGGCCCGCAAAGTAGGCTTCGCTCGCGGCGCCGGAGCCGTTGTCCACCACGACGAGGTGATCGACCTGCGGCGCCAGTGCCCGCACGCCCTGCAGCGCATCCACCCGCGGCTCGTATGTCACGACCACCGCGCACACCGGCATGCGAGCCGCGGCCACGGGGTCGTCCTTCAGCGCCACTCCCCGCGGGGCGGGAGGCGGAGCGAGTAGTCCGGCGGCGAGGTCTGGAGGTACTCGGCGTTGTAGTACGGATCGCGCGAAGTCACCGCCTTCCACCGCTCGAGGAAGAGGTCGATCTCCTCCTGCGCGACCACGGCGTCGCGCGAGGCCGATTCGTAGTGGTAGAGCCGCGCGTGCGGCGTGAACACCGCCCGCAGCCCGCGCTGGTGCACCTTCAGGCAGAAGTCGATGTCGCCGTAGTTGATGCGGTAGGCCGGGTCGTAGCCACCGACCTCCCGGTACAGGTCGGCCCGCACCAGCATGCAGGCGCCCGTCACCGCGAGGTAGTTCTTCACCGACACCGAGCTGAAGTTGTAGCCGGCCTCGTCGCCCGCGAAGTGCTTGCGCACGTGGTCGGGCAGGCCGCCGTGGTGCGCCACGCCGACGTGCTGCGTGGTGTCGTTCTCGTACAGGAGCTTCGCGCCCACCACGCCGACGCCGTCCTTCATCGCCGGCTCCAGCATGGCCTCAATCCAGTCGGGCGTGATCAGCTCGATGTCGTCGTTCAGCAGCAGCAGGTACTCGCCGCGCGCCTCGGCCGCGCCGAGATTGAGCTTCTCGGAGATGTTGAACACCGGCTCCCGGTAGGTGACGAAGCGGCAACCCGCCTCGCGCAGCGCCGCGGCGACCTCGGGACGCAGGTCGCCGTTGTCGACGATCACGATCTCGAACGAGCGGTAGGTCGAGTCGGCAAAGATTCGCTGCACGCACCGGGTGACGAGGTTCACGCGCTCCCCGCGCACGGTGCGGTCGCCGCCCGCGGTCGGGATCACGATCGACACCAGCGGCGTGCGCAGCAACTTCCAGCGCACGTCGAAGCAGCCAGCGTATTCGCTCGAGCGCACCGTGCCCTCGCGCCCGGTGCGGCGCAGGCGATCCTGCAGGCCGCGGATGCCGGCGTCGACCACGTAGCTCTTCTGCTCCATCGCCGCGGCGGTCGAGCCGGGCAGCGCGCGCCAGTGGTACAGCACCAGCGGCACGTGGCCGATGCCGCGCGCGTGCTCGGTGAAGCGCAGGACGAAATCGTAGTCCTGCGCGCCGTTGCACTCCGGGCGGAAGCCGCCCACGCGGTCCACGATCGACTTGCGGTAGATCGCGAGGTGCGCGGTGTACATGCACGACTCGAGGTACTCGGGCGACCAGTCCGGCTTGAAGAAGGGCTCGAAGCGCGTGCCGCCGATGTCGATCTTGTCTTCGTCGGAGTACACCATGTCGAGCGCCGGGTCGGCGTTCAGCGCGCGCACCAGTTCCAGCAGCGCGTAGTCCGGGATGCGGTCGTCGTGGTCGATCAGCGAGACGAACTCCCCGGTCGCGAGTTCGAGCGCCGAGTTGGTCGCGCGCGAGATGTGGCCGTTGGCCTCGCGGAACACGAGCTTGATGCGCGGGTCGGCCGCGGCGTACTCGCGCAGCACCTCGCGCACCTCGGCGTTCGGCGAGGCGTCGTCCGCGATGCAGAGCTCCCAGTGCGGGTAGTCCTGCGCGAGCACCGACTCGATCGCCTCGCGCAGCCAGCGAATCGGCGAGTTGTAGGTCGGCATCACGAACGACACCACGGGCTTCAGCGCGAACCCCGCGAGGTCGCGCTGGCGCTGGTCGCGCTTCGCGCGCATCCACGCCTCGTGCTCGTCGACCCAGGTCGCGTAGTCGGCGCGCGACACGGCCCGCCCGGCGACGCCGCGCAGTTTGTCCACCACGCCGCGCATGCCGTCCTTGGACAGCACCGTCCCCGCCCGGCCCATCAGTCGCAGGATGCCCGCGGGCCCCCAGTAGGCCATCGCCTTGCCGTCGATGATGATCTTGCGCGTCGCCTCGCGGGCGATGACCTCGCGCAGGCGGCCGATGCGCCCTGCCTTGTCCGCGGCCACGCTAGTAGTACTCCGGCGCGACCGAGTCGAACACCTCGGTCATGTTGCGGGCGGGGATTTCCTTCACCCGGGTGTCCCGGTCCGGCAACGGCGACATCCGGCGGTCGATCGCGCGCTTCAGCGCCTGCAGCCACCCGCTCGCCGGATTGCGCCGCGCGAACACGAGCAGCGCGGCCACCGGTCCGAAGACGACCCACTCCCACCAGCGCGCCGCGCCGAAGACCGCGAACAGCTGACGCCGCGGAAGATGGTTGGCCGCGTGCCACAGTTGCAGGAAGCGATAGCGCTGCGTGCCGACCTCCAGCGGCCGGCCGTCCACGGGCGCGCGCCGGAGGTTCTCTCGCACAGTGTCCACGGCCGCGAGCCAGCAGCTCATCAGGTCGTTGCCCGGCAGCAGCGTGCCGCGCAGGCGCTCCCAGATCTCGCCGGGCATCATGTTGGCGAGGAACTGCGCGCCCTCCTCCTGCCGCTGGTTGTAGTAGTACCAGCCGAAGGACTTCGGGCTGATGCCGATGCAGACCATCGGGCGCGGCACGACGAGGATGCGCTCGGCGAGCAGCAGGTTCGCGTTGCTGGCGTAGAAGTCCGGGTACGGCGACTGGAAGTACGGCCCGTGCTCGCGCAGGCGCTCCACGAGGCGACGGCTGACGATCGAGTACTGCATGTTGAACTGGAACGTGAGCCGGAAGTCGAGCGCGGCATCCACCGCCTCCCGCGCCACGCCGCGATCAAGGAGGTACGGTTCCTTCACTCCTTCGAAGAACCGGCCGTAGCCGACCTGCAGGAACCCCTTCGGGTGTCCCGGCATGACACCCGGGTAGGCATAAAGCAGCGCGTCGGTCAGCACGAGGTCGGGCCGGCCGTGCTGCTCGATCAGCGCGGCGGCGGTCTCGAGGTAGCCCTTCAGCAGCCCGTCGTCGTCCCCGAGCATCACGACATAGTCGCCGGTGCTGTGCTCGAGCGCGAGGTTCCAGTTCTCGGTCACCGGGATCGGCTTGGGCGAGCGCACGTACTTCACGCGCGGGTCGCCCAGGCTCGCGGCGAAACCGGCAATGTCGTCCTCGGAGCAGTTGTCCGAGATCACGATCTCGACGTCCGCGTACGACTGGCGGCGCACGGTATCGACCGCGTAGCGCAGCAGATCCAGCCGGTTCTTCGTCGGCAGCAGCACGGAAAAGCGCATCGTCACGCCTTGCGCAGGATCATCGTGTAGGCGCTCGCGGCACCGGCGCGCGCCTCGAAGGGCGCGGCGAGCGCGCCGGCGATCCGCGCGACCAGGTTGCTCGGCCGGCGGCGAATGTAGCGCTCGACCAGGCCCCGGATGGTGTAGTCCCAGCCGAAGCGGTTCCAGTAGCGCGTGCCTTCGTCGGCCTCGGTGTACTCGATCTCGCGCAGGCCGGCGCGCGCGCCGCACTCGCGCAGCGCGCGCGGCCCGATCAGCCACACGTGCCTCGGCGCGTCGAGGTGCACCCAGCGGGCGCCGAAGAGCCGGAACTGCAGCGCCGCGGGATTCGGCGTCGCCAGCACGAGGATGCCGCCCGGCCGCAGCGCCTTCGCGGCCGCCTCCACCAGCATGGCCGGCGCGCGCACATGCTCGATCACATGCCAGAGCGCGATGACGTCGAAGTCCTTGCACTGCGCGAGTGCGGCCAGTTCGTCGCTCGCGAGGTGCGTGCGGATGCCGAGCACGTCCTGCAGGAACTTCGCGCTGCGAGGCGACATCTCGATCGTCTCGACCTCGTAGCCGCTGGTCGCCATCAGGTGCGCAAACATGCCGGCGCCGGGGCCGATCTCCAGCAGCCGGCCCTTCGGCGCGTGGCGGCGGATCAGCTCCAGCTTGTAGCGATCGCCGTCGAGCGACCGGTCGGCCTCGTCCCGGTTGCGCGGGAAGGCGTAATAGTCGTCCGGATAGTAGCGGCCGAGGTCCGGCGGGACGTTGTCGAGCGAGTAAGTACCGCAGTCGGCGCAGCGCGAATACTCGAAGGCGAGCGTCGAGATGCCGCGATTGCGGTCGGTGGCGACGAGCGCCGGAGCGGTGGCGCCGCCGCAGAAGTGGCATCGGCCGGCGGCCGCCGCACCGCTCATCCCGGATACCGCCGGCGAAGGTAGTCCTCGAGGGCAGCGCGCCAAGGCCGCATCGTGATGCCGAGCGCGCGCGCGCGCCGGTTGTCGAGCACCGAATAGAGCGGGCGGCGCATGGTTCCCGTAACGCCGCCCCGATCCACCGGGATCACCTTCGCCGGCAGCTCGAGGATCTCGACGATCGCGGCGGTGAGGTCGTACCAGCTGCACGGCCCCTCGTTCACGAGGTGGTAGATGCCCGGCGCCGCGGACGGGTGCTCCGCGAGCGCCAGCACGGCGAGGCTCAGGTCGTGCGTCGAAGTCGGTGCGACGACCTGCTCGCAGGCCATCTCGATGGTCTTGCCCGCGCGTCCATCGGCAACCCGCCCGTCGACGAAGTTGCCGCCCTTGGACTTCGCGCCCGACGCACCATAGAGCCCGCAGGTGCGCACGACCAACGCGTGCTCCGGCGCTGTCGCGAGCGCGGCGTGCTCGCCCGCAAGCCGGCTGATGCCGTAGACCTGCAGCGGCGCGGGCGTCTCGTCCTCGCCGATCGGGCTGCGCTGCGGCCCGCCGCCGAACACGTAGTCGCTGCTGAAGGTCATGAAGCGCACTCGCGCGTCGCGGCAGGCCGCGGCGAGGTCGCGCACCGCGATGCAGTTCACGCGGAAGGCCTGGTCCGGCTCCGTCTCGCAGAGCGGCACGTTGTGGAACGCGGCGCAGTTGATCACGAGGTCCGGCCGCACGCGCTCGATCGCGGCGCGCACCTGCTCGGGGCGCACGACGTCGAGCTCCGAGCGCTCGGGAGCGACGATTTCGTGCCTCGTGCCATTGCGCAGCAGGTCGCCGCCGAGCTGGCCGGTGCGGCCGATGAGGAGAATGCGCATGGGTTCAGCCCTTGAACGATTCGTAGGCGCGGTCGCGATCGGACATGAACGGATCCGCCAGCGGCCACGCGATGCCAAACGCCGGGTCGTCCCAGCGCACGCCGCGCGCCGAAGGCCCGTGGTAGGGAACGTCCATCATGTAGAGCACCTCGGAATCCTCGCGCAGCACCTGGAAGCCGTGCGCGAAGCCGGCCGGGATGTAGAGCGCGCGCCGGTTCTCGGCCGAAAGCTCGACGCCATGCCAGCGGCACCGCGTAGCGGAGCCCGGCCGGAGGTCCACGATCACGTCCCAGATCGCGCCCTGCGTGCAGCGCACGAGCTTGGTCTCCTCGTGCGGCGCCGCCTGGTAGTGCATGCCGCGCAGCGTGCCACGCCGCTTGTTGAACGACACGCTGCACTGGGAAACGACCGGCACGAGGCCGGCGCGACGGAACTCTTCCTCGCAGAACGTGCGCGCGAAGAAGCCGCGCTCGTCCTCCAGCCGGTCGAGATCGACGACGAAGGCGCCCTCGAGCGGCGTCGGCGCGAACTTCACGGCAGGACCTTCACCTCGGGGATCGGCACCACGAAGCGCCCGCCCCAGCCGCGCACGTGCGCCATCTGCTCGACGATCTCGTCCTTCAGGTTCCACGGCAGGATGAAGACGTAGTCCGGCCTCGCGCGCGCGATCTCGTCCGGATGCCGGATGGGCACGCGCACGCCGGGCAGGTAGTGGCCCTGCTTGTGCGGGCTGCGGTCGACGGTGAACGGCATCAGCTCGGGACCGATGCCGCAGTAGTTGAGGAGCGTGTTGCCCTTCGCGGGCGCGCCGTAGCCCGCCACGCGCTTGCCTGCGCGCCGCGCCTCGACGAAGAACGCCATCACTCCGCACTTCAAGTCCACGAGGCGCTCCTGCACGCGCGTGTGGCCCTCGAGCGTGTGCAGCCCGCCCTCGCGCTCAAGCTCGCGCATCGCCGCCACGGCAGGCGACTCGGCGTGCGACGCGCCCGCGAGGCAGGCGTACACGCGCAGCGATCCGCCGTGCGTCGGCAGGCGGTCGACGTCGAACACCCGCAGGCCGTGCTTCGCGTAAATGCGTTCCACCACACCAAACGACAGGTACGAGAAGTGTTCGTGGTAGATCGTGTCGAACTGGTTCTGCTCGATGAGATTCAGGAGGTGCGGGAACTCCACGGTCACCACGCCCTCGGGCTTGAGCAGCCGCGCGAAGCCGCCGACGAAGTCGTTGATGTCCGGCACGTGCGCCAGCACGTTGTTCGCCGCGACGAGGTCGGCGCGACGGCCCGCCGCGGCCAGCCGCTCCGCGGTCTTCACGCCGAAGAACGCGACCTCGGTGGGCACGCCCTTCTCGACCGCGACCTTGGCGACGTTCGCCGCCGGCTCGATGCCGAGCACCGGTATGCCGGCCTTGACGAAGTACTGCAAGAGGTACCCATCGTTGCTCGCCACCTCGGCGACCAGCGCGTCCTTGCCGAGCTTCAGCCGCGAGCGCATGTTCGCGGCGTACGCCTCGCAGTGCTTCAGCCAGCTGTCGGAGTACGAGGAGAAGTACGCATAGTCGCTGAAGATGTGCTCCGGGCTCTCGAACTCCGGCAATTGCACCAGCAGGCACTGGCTGCAGACGCGCACGTGCAGCGGGTAGAACGGCTCCATCGCTTCGAGCTTGTCGCCGGCGACGTAGGAGTTGGCGAGCGGCGACATGCCGAGGTCGGCGAAGGTGTGGCGCAGCTCCGTGCCGCAGAACCTGCAGTTAAGCGTCATGCCGCCGCCTTCTCCTTGCGTTCGCCGTAGGCCTTCCATTGCGCGGCCACCAGCTCGCGCGCGCTCGCGCCGCCGAGGTGCCCGCGATACCAGTCCACCGTCCAGCGCAGCGTCTCGGCGAGGCCGAGCCGCGGGCGCCAGCCGAGCTCGCGCCGCGCCTTCGAGGCGTCGAGCTTCAGGAGATGCGCTTCGTGTGGCTGCGCCGCGGGATCCTGCTCCCAGCGCGCGCCGTCGCCCCAGAGCTTCACCACTTCGTCGACGACCTGTCGCACCGGTGCGGCTTCGCCCGCATCCGGGCCGAAGTTCCAGCCGTCGGCAAACGCCGCATCACCGTTCGCGAGTCGCTCGGCCAGCATCAGGTAGCCCGACAGCGGCTCGAGCACGTGCTGCCACGGACGGATCGCGAGGGGATTGCGCACGACGAGGGCGCGGCGCGCCGAGAACGCCCGCACGCAATCGGGGATCAGTCGATCCTCCGACCAGTCGCCGCCGCCGATCACGTTGCCGGCGCGCGCCGAGGCCATGAGGATGCCCTCGGCCGACAGGAACGAGCGCCGATACGCGGAGGCCACCAGTTCCGCTGCGCCCTTGCTCGCGCTGTACGGGTCGTGCCCGCCCATCGCGTCGGTCTCGCGGTAGGCGTAGTCGGCCTCGCGGTTCTCGTAGCACTTGTCGCTCGTCACGTTGACGATCGCGCGCACCGAGCCCGCCGCGCGCGCGGCCTCGAGCACGTGCGCAGTGCCCATGACGTTGGCCGCGAAGGTCTCGACCGGCTGCTGGTACGAGCGCCGCACCAGCGCCTGCGCGGCCATGTGGATCACGATCTCGGGTCTCACAGCGCGCGCGATGCCGGCGATCGCCTCGCGATCGCGCACGTCGCGCAGGCGCGAGTCCATGTCGCGCGCGAGGCCGAGCAGGTCGAAGAGGCTGGGCGAGGTCTCGGGCGCGAGCGCGATGCCCGTGACGCTCGCCCCCATGCCGACGAGCCCACTCGCGAGCCACGCGCCCTTGAAGCCGGTGTGCCCGGTGACGAGCACGCGCCGGCCCTTCCAGAAGGAAGCGGACAGGCTCACCAGATCTTCCAGGGCGCCTTGCCGCTAGCCCACGCCGCCTCGAGTTGCTGCTTCTCGCGCAGCGTGTCCATCGGCTGCCAGAAGCCGCGATGGAAGTAAGCCGCGAGGCTGCGCTCGCGCGCGAGGCGCTCCATCGGCTCGCGCTCCCAGATCGTGTCGTCGCCGGAAATGTGGTCCACCACCGAAGGCGACAGCACGAAGAAGCCGCCATTGATCCAGCCGCCGTCGCCGCGCGGCTTCTCCTGGAAGCTGGTGACGAGCGGTCCTTCGAGGTTCAGCGCGCCGAAGCGCCCGGGCGGCTGCACTGCCGTCAACGTGGCCTTCACCTTCTGCGCGCGGTGGAACGCCACGAGTTCGCGGATGTTCACGTCGCCGACGCCGTCGCCATAGGTGAAGCAGAAGTCCTCTTCCCCGAGGTAGCTCGCCACGCGCTTCAGGCGGCCGCCGGTCTGCGTCGCCTCGCCGGTGTCCACCAGCGTGACGCGCCACGGCTCGGCGCCCTTCTGGTGGACCTCCATCTTGTTGTGCGCCATGTCGAAGGTGACGTCCGACATGTGCAGGAAGTAGTTCGCGAAGTACTCCTTGATCACGTAGCCCTTGTAGCCGAGGCAGACGATGAACTCGTCGATGCCGTGCGCGGAGTAGATCTTCATGATGTGCCACAGGATCGGCCGGCCGCCGATCTCCACCATGGGCTTGGGGCGCAGCTGGGATTCTTCGCTGATGCGGGTGCCGAGGCCGCCCGCGAGGATCACGCATTTCATCTCAGATCACCCTGATGTCGAGGACGAGGCTGGTGCACCCCGGGGGCAGCTCGCCCGGCGCGCGGCCGGCCACGCGGGCGTTGGCGACGTAGGCGAGCGGGCCGACGAACGCACCGGTCATCGCGAGGCCGAGCAGCAGTCCCGCGCGCCCGCGGCCGAGCTTCTGCGTCTCGCGGTCCCACAGGCGCTGCAGCCAGCGCAGCATCGGACTTCCGCTGAAGCGCAGTTCGGCGACATCGCAGCCCGGCAGCGCACCCGCGATCATCTTGAAGTCCCGCGGCGCGATGCGGTGTGGCTCGCGCGGACGGAAGAACACGAGGATCGTCCCGCCTTTCCTGACGTACCGTCGCAGTCGAGCGTGCACTTCGCGGAACTGCAGGAACTCCTCCCACACCAGCTCGGCGAAGCAGAAGTCGTACGGCGCGCCCGGCAGCGCATCCTGCGGCACCGTGTCGTCGAGCAAGTCGGCGAACGCGACGCGGTCCAGCTTGGGCAGCCACCGCGACAGGTACGGCGCGATCATGCCGCCGCCGCGCGACGTGAGGCAGAGTGCGGACCGAACCTGCGGCGCACGCTCCTGCAGCGCGCTCATCACGGGATGCAGGTCGGCCCAGAGCGGGTGCATCCGCCCGACTTCCGGCACGCGCCCGAACAGCTTCCGGTATGCGCCGCGCGCAAGGTCGAACCACCGCCAGCCGGCGCCGGCGGGCGCGGACGCCGGATCGCCCTGCCGCGCCTTCTCGAGCGCCTCGGTCCACGCGCGCTCGCGCTGCCACTCGGCGTGCAGGCGGATGACGTCGCGCCAGATGTAGTGGTCGAGGTGGTCGAGCGGCTTCGGCGACACGCGGCTCATGACGTCGCGGTAGTACTCCTCCAGCACACGCTCGCCCTCGGCGACGGTCGGCGGAAGGTCCGCGCGGTGCAGCACGAGCGGGAACTCGCCGCTGTCGCGCTGGTCCTTCGTCGTCCAGATCGTGAGGTCGCGGGCGATCGCGTCCTTGTCCATCCAGCCGAGCTCGAACTGCTCGCTCATCGTGCGCTCGCCGCGCAGCTCCATCATCAGGAACTGGTCCGAGTCACCGATCACGGACAGCGTGCAATCGGGGCAGACCTCGGCGACGATGCCGTAGTCCCAGAACGTCACCGGCTCCGGCGGCACGCGCGTCGGGCGGAACGCGACCACCGCGATCGGCAGCTGGCGCCCGAGCATGGTGTCGTTGTCGACCACGTAGTAGAACTGGTCGACGCGGTCGATGCGATACATCCGCCAGTTGATGATCTTCGAGCGGATCGTGAAGTGGCGGTTGTCGAGGATCAGCCCCGCCATCTCGCGCGGCGGGATGGCGACCGCACGGCTGCCCGGGAGCCGCCGCTCGGCCATCGCCGGGAACACGTTCTCCTCGATCGCGCAGTAGCTGGGCGCGAAGATCACGTGCTCGCCGGCGAGCATCCGCTTCGCTAGCTCGACGTAGGAGCCGTCGGCGAGGATGAAGTCGGCGTTGAGGAACAGGAACCAAGCGTCCTTCGCCGCCTCGCCGAGGTCCGAGAAGCCGCGGAAGAGCGCGTGCGTGATCGTGTACCCGTAGTGCGCCTGGTGCGACAGCACGTCGTCGAGCGACACCAGCCGCAGCGTGCAGTGCGCCCCCGCCTCCTGGATCACCGGCAGCGCGCGCACCATGTCGAAGAGCTTCGACTCCGTGACGATCGTGAGCTCGCACTCGAAGTGCTTCGCGAGGTGCGGCAGGTTGCCCGGCGCGAGCAGCGCCGGCAGGCACAGGCGCGCGAGGCGCTCGATGTACTTCGCGCCCCAGACGGGGATGACGATGCGGGCCTTCATGCGGCGGACTCTCCTGCCTCGGGCCCCAGCGTCAGCGTCACCGAGGTACAACTGCGCCGAGGGCGCCCGTGGAACCCTTGGCGCCGAGGTTCCACGAGCCACGCCAGCAGCGCGAATCCAGCACCGGTCACCAGCGCAATCGCAGCGACCGCAATCGCCCCGCCACGACCGAGGCGCCGCCCTGCTTGGAGCAGGCGAGTACACCGAACGGCCAGGAACCCGGGCAGCGAGCCGGTCGCGATGATCTCGACATTCCGTGGGGTCTCAAGCGCGGCCCGAGCGATCCCGTGCGCCCAAACATCTACGGGAAGGCCATAGTGGTTGACGCAATGGATCGAAATGCGCGCGCGCGCGTCGATCAGCGACTCGGCCTTGCGCAGAACCTCGCCTAGATCCTCCAGCGTGCCGGCCTCCCATTCGATCATGCAGGCACCGAACCGCCGTCCTTCGGAACGGAGCCGCTCCATGCTGTCGAAGTCATGAGGCGACACACGCTCGCTCCCCCGCGGAAGCGTGTCGGCAGAGCGGGAAAGCGCCTCTCGCGGCGCACTGACGAGCAGCACGGTCAGGCCTTCGGCCGAGGCCACCTCGAGCGCCAACGCGACCTCCCGGTACGCGAGGTACAGCGGATGCCAGACCCTAGGCCGAGGCAGGCGACCGAAGGCCCTTCGGTAGAGGGTCGCGACGGCCCCGGTATCCCGGGGGCCGAGCGCGTCTTCCTGTGGCAAAGGCGGCGCATCGTGCTGACCCGCGATCGCGTCAATCTGCTTCTGCACATCCAGCCGGCGCGCCTCCAGCTTGCGCAGTTCGCCGCGCAGTCGCGTGTACTCCCGGCGCGCGTCCACCGGGAACCGGAACAGGTGTCGGTGATGGTATGTCCACTGCGAGTGACCGCGGTGGTCGATGGGTCGTTTCGGAAGGTGCGCGATCAGCGCGTCGCGATACGCCTCGAGCCCACGCAACGCAGCGGCGAGGTCCGGCACGTCGCGATCATGCAGCACGAGCGGATGCCGGGCATTGTCGACCTGATACTGCGTGATGTAGCCCATCATCCTGGACGCCGCGTCGACAGGATCGTTCGGACCGAGCAGGATCGCGTCCCGGTGGGTATCCGCCTCGCGCAGTTCCAGCATTAGGAACTCGTCGGAATCGCCCAGCACGGTGAGCGTCCTGGACGGGCAGAAGTCGTAGACGATCCCCCAGTCCCAGAAGGCACCAATATCGTCGAGTTCTGCCTCGGGCCGCATCGCGACCAGCGAGATCGGCATCTGGAAGCCAAGCAGCGTGCCGGGGTCCGCTTGCCAGTAGAACTGATCCATGTAGCGGAAGTGCGCGACCTCCTGGCTCACGGTCTTCGCACGGATCGTGTTGTGGCGATGGGCGAGGACCAGGCCTGCCATCCTCCGCGCAGGTATGGCCAGCGCGCCAGTCGAGCCATCCCGCCCCCGCTCGAGCTCGGGCACCACAGCCTCTTCGTTCGCGCAATAGCTCGGCGAAAGAAGCGCGCGATGGCCGGCGTGGATGTGCGGCACGAGCCGCTCGTAGCTGCCGTCGGCCAGCACGAAGTCGCCGTTGAGGAACAGGAAGTAGGTCTCGGTGATCGGGCCGTCGAGTTCGGCGGTCATGCCGCGGAACAGCGCATAAGCGAGCGAGATGCCGTACTGCCAGGGTTCTGCGATCAGGTCGTCGAGCGAAACCAGCTTCACCGGACAAATGCGCTCGAGCTCGCGCACAACCCGATGGCTGCGCAGGTACTCGAATTCCGCTTCCTCGGTGACGATCGCCACCTCGCACCCGAACTCGCGCGCGAGCGCGGGAAGGTTGCCAGGCGCGAGTACCGACGACAGCGGGAAATCGAGCATCCGGTCGATGTACGTCCGCCCCCACGCGTACGTGACGAGCCGGACCCGATAGTCCCCCATGCGTTCTACTGTCCCGAAGTCTGAAGGCAGGCGCATCATTTTATTACGCAATTGCCTCGCTCTCCCCGAAATCCGTGCACCGGACCCTACAATCACGCATGGTGAGCAGCCCGACTTCGAACAGTGCCCGTCTAGGCTCATGGATACTCTTCGCGCTAAAGGGGGCGGTCTCGGTGTCGCTGATTGCCTGGTTGCTAAGTCGAAGCGGCATTCAGGATTCGATCCGAATCGCGGTCGCGCTTCCAGCTTCCGCGCTTGCCGCGGCCGCACTGCTCCTTGCGACGTACTTCGCGGCGGGAGCAATTCGGTGGCTCGTCATCCTGCGAGTGATCGGCGCGAAGGTAACGCTTGTGCAGGCGATTCGTATCACTATCGTCGCGCTCTTCGCAAGCCAGTTCCTTCCTTCCACTGTTGGCGCGGATGCAGTGCGTGCTTGGGCTTCCTCGCGGATCGGCGTCGCGCTCCCGCTTACGCTGAATAGCATTCTGATCGACCGTATTGGGCACCTTCTGCTCCTTTCGCTTGGCGCGGCAATGGCAGCAAGCGCCTGGAAGCGGGATGTCCTTCCGCTTGAAATTCTGCTGGGGCTGTGGACCATTGCAGGTCTTAGCATCGCGGCGGTTGCGATGCTGACGGCGAAGTGCCGCCCGAATCTCGCTTGGCTGCCAGGGTCGATTGCGCGCCACGCAGAATCGTTTGTTGCGCATGCGCGCATCGTCTTCCGATCAATACCGGCCATTGCGACGATCGCCGCAACAGTTCTTGTCGCTCAACTCGCGTTCTCGTCGTCGGCAGTCGTGCTTTCGGGCGGATTGGGAGCGAATTTGCGGCTCAGCGATGCGATTGCACTGTTGCCGGTCGTGATTCTGCTGAGTTCGATTCCGGTCACGATTGGCGGTTGGGGTGTTCGCGAGCTTTCCGCAGTTTCAGTACTCGGTTACTCAGGGGTCCCCGCCTCAGTAGCTCTCATCGTGTCGCTCGCGATCGGTCTCCTGACCCTTGCCATCTCGTTACCGGGTGGCTTGCTGATTTTGGCATCTCGCGCGGGCCGAATCCATCAAGGCTAGCGCTCGAAGGAATTCATGTTCAGCTCGCCGGCCCGAAGCGCGCATTTCTTGGTTGGAGCCAACGTACTGTCGTTCATCAGCCTTTCATGGTTGATGTTTCACCTCCAGCTCCCCGTAACGATGTTCCGCTTCGACGGAACATTTCTCGCATCAGTCGCCCTGAATCAAGCCCATTGGATGGGTTCTGCGCACGCATTCGCATTCAATCCGCTTGAAGGGAATGCGGGCATGTGGTTCCCGACCGCGATGGGCCTGATTCCAGGTTTCGCAGTCGCGCGGTGGGCAATCGACGCAAGCGCATTGCCGGCGGTTGCAACCACCTGGTTTGCTGCGGAGTTCCTGCTTTCGTCGCTTGTGGTTGGCAAGATACTCGGCCTCGACTGGCGCGGTTGCATACTCGGAGCTTGGGCAGTCGCACTGGGAATGCTTCCTTACTGGGTGCCGACTCCCGGTATGGAACGGATCTGGGGGAACCCACACTTTCTTACCGCGATCGCGGCAAGCGTCCTCGCTATCGTCTCGATCTACCGAATCGGGCAGCACCGATCAATTGCGGCCTTTTCCGGCCTCACACTCGCGGCATTTTCGCTCCAATCCTACGTCGCCTTCAGCCAGCCGCTGACGACCGTGCTGGCGTGGCCTGTCTTTGCGCTGTTCACGTTCTTCGCGGTCGTCACCGCTCCCGGATGGCGAGAGCGACGGCTGAAACTGCTTGCGCTTGCAATCGTGTACTTGCTTCTGTACCTGATTTTTGCGGACTATCTCAAGGGGCTGTTCCTCAACTCCAAGCCGGTGATCTTCTGGTCCGAGCTTGTCCCTGCAGGCGGAGGATTTCGGCAGCAGTCCTTCTGGCTCGAACATTCTTCGCGCTGGTACGGATTGGTGATCTGGGTTACCGCAATCCTATCGGCGCTCTGGTGCTGCAGGGACAGGAACCCGCTCGCGAAGGGAGCGGCATTTGCGTTCCTGATGCTTGTTCTGGGGTCGCTGGTGATTGCCGAATTCATCGGTCGATCCGGAATTGTGTGGCGTGGCCCAGTACTTGCGTATTTCGACTTATTCGCGCTCCCGATGTACGCATACTTTGTCGGTCGGGCAGTGTCTGATGTCGTAGGGCACGGCCTACGGATTGGCCAGCAGATCCCGCTTGCAAGTGCGGCAGTGGTACCCTGGTGCGCTTTGCTTGCATGGTCCCCGCCATATGACCGACCGGCCATTCGGGGCGAGGTGCCGTTTCCGTGGCCTCCTGCGAAGTCCGAACTGGTCACCTATCTCTCGAAGCGTGTTTCCCTCAATGACAGTCGGCAATTCCGGGGTCGCGTTGCGAGCACCGCCGGCAGCGACTGGGAACGACAGTATCGGCACGTTCCCTTCGTCAGCCAGCACAATTATGACGGGATGGTGAGTTGGCACACGGGAAACGACCACCGAATGTACGGCTTCTGGTACTACGGAATTCCGACCCTCATCGAGATGACGCAGTTTTCATCTCCCTTCTTCCATGCGGTCTCCTCGCGACTCCTAGCACCGCCTGATATCCTGCACACCCGCCCCCAAACCACAATCACGAGACCTGACGAGAGGGTGCTTGCGCAATGGGGCGTACGGTTCCTGCTGCAAGATCACCCGCCTACGCATGGCAAGGCGGCGTTCGTTCAGGCGATTGGCTCCGGACACAACCAGTGGCTTGTAGAGATCCCGCACCCCAATCTCGCGGGAGTAACTCCCACGCACGTAGATGTTGTCGGAACCGTAGGGGATGCGCTTCGAGTCATCGCACGTCCATCGTTCGATTTCACGGAAGCGGTCGTGCTCTTCGCGCCGTTGCCCGAGCGAGCGAATCTCGTTAGCGGCACGGCCGGCGGAATTCAATTCTTGCCGATCGGGGTCGAGATTGCCGCACGCAGCGAAGGGACTTCGCTCTTGGTACTACCCCTCGAGTTCTCGCGCTGTCTTCAGAACCATCTTCGCGACTCTTCGGGTATCTTGCCGAAGATATTTCGCGCGAATGTCAGCCAAACAGCCGTCTTGTTTCAAGGGTCATTGTCCGGGCGACTTTCCCTCGCGGTTTCGCCTCTTGAGGGGTCCGGTTGCCGGCGAGGCGACTACGACGAGGCGGTGGCGCTCAAGGCAGGAGACGCGCCGCGCGATCCGTTGCGTTAGAAAGGGGCTTGCCTCGCGCCGTGCCGTGTCCGCACGATAGAATTCGATGGGTAATTTTCCGCATCGATCGCGAGACCCCATTCCGGCCAAAATGAACCCGTTCCTGCGATGAGCCGCTCGAGCACGATCCGGTTCTATACCCGCGCCCGCGGCGTGTCTCCTTCGGTTCGAGCCGAGATGGTGGGCCGCGTTTCGGTCGTCATTGCGGCGTTCAACGCCGCCCGGTTCATCGGGGCGTGCGTGGACTCTCTGCGCAATCAGACGGTGGACCCGCACGAGATCATCGTGGTTGACGATGCATCGACGGACAACACATCGTCGATCGCGGCTGCGCATGGCGCGACTGTCATGAGATTGGAGCGGAATTCCGGGGCCGGGTTCGCGCGGGCTCACGGAGCGGCAAAGTCGTCGAGCGAAGTCATCGCCTTCATCGACAGCGATTGCATCGCCCCGAAGGACTGGCTGTCGAGAATTCTCGAGGAATTCGGCTCTGACGAAAGTTTGGGGGCAATAGGAGGACGCTACGATCATAGCAAGTCCGGATCGATCGTCGCCGCACTGGCCCTTGCGGAAGAAGAATATGCCCATCGCCTGATGGCTTTGTCGCCGTACGAATCCAATCCACCGGCCGGGAATTCCGCGTTCCGGCGATCGGTGTGGCAGTCTGCCCGAAGCGGACACGAGACCTATCTCTTCCGAGGCATCAATAGCGGCGAGGACGAATTCGTATTCAACGAGGTCCGGCAGTCTGCCCGCGTAAAGTATGTCGACTCGCTCAGCGTAGTCCACCAGGCGAGAGACACAGGCGGCTACTTTCGCCGGCACGTCAATCGAGGTCGATCGCTCGGGCTTCGTCTGGCCAAGAAGATGCTCGCCGACACGAAGGGCGGAATAAGAGGATACGGCGGCTTTCCGCTGTTCGCCGCCTCGTTGCTGATCCCAGTTGCCCTGATAGCGTTGGTGGCGGGAATCTTCTCCCCGGCGGCATTTGCAATTGCTGGGATCGCGACGCTAGTGGCATTCTGGGGGAGCCGGCGCTTCGATCGCTTTCTGGCCGAGCGCGATTTTTCGCCGCGCGAGCGGCTCGGGATTCTGTGCCTGCTTCCGTTGCGAAGCGCATGTTGGGCGTGGGGGTTTGCACTGCATTTGGGGCATTCGGTCATAGCGCGATTGCGCAAGGCGTGGAATGTCGGCGCATCGATCGCCCACTTTTGGATGCCCGGCCGCATCTCCAAGCTGTTCTTCTTCATTACCTCGGCCTGCAATGCCAGATGTGCGTTCTGCTTCAATCTGGAGAACGTAGAGAACTGGAAGGCCCGAAAGCCAGTCGAACTGACGCTCGAAGAGATCCAGACGATCGCTAGGAATTTCGGCCGCCTGCCGTATTTGAACCTTTCCGGTGGCGAACCATTCATGCGGCCTGACCTTGCCGACGCCATTGAGGCGTTCCATGATCTGGCGCGTACGCAGTGGGTGACGATCCCCACGAATGCGAGTCTGACGCGAAAGGTAACCGAGACCACACAGGAGATCCTTACGCGCTGCCCCGGATTGTTCCTGACCATACAGGTCAGCCTCGACGGAATGGAGACTTCGCACGATGAGTCGCGAAAGATTGCCGGTGGATTCCGTGCCATGGCGGCCACGCTTCGAGAGCTTTCGCGTCTGCGCCGGTGGTACCCCAATTTGCGCATCCAGATCGCCACCGCATACGACGACTTCAACCTGAATCAGATGCAGGAGATGATCGACTTCTGTCGTTCGAATTTCGACTACGATCAGCAGATCTTCTACTTAATTCGCGAGACCGGTCAGCTCGTAACGCAATCGAAGAACCATCTAGTGCAACCGTTCTTCGATCTGTTAGTGAAGAACGAGGACTACGAATGGCGGCACCACCGGAAGACGCTCTGGAGCAGGGCCGTTCGTGCACTGCAATCCGTTACCTACAAGGACATTATGCAGATCCGGCGAGAGGGCAAGTTTCTTCGCCCCTGCCACGCTACACGCAAGTTCGTCACACTCTATGACGATGGCCAGGTTTCGCCGTGCGAAGTGCTGGAGCCCGTCAAGCTCGGCAACCTGCGTGACTACTCGCTCGACTACTACGAGCTTCGTCGCAGCGAGAAGGCCGCAGGGTTCTATCGCAAGGACATCGTTGAGAAGAAGTGCAACTGCGACTGGATGTGCGCAACGCCCATCAACATGCTTTACGACCCCTCGATTGCGCCACGCGTAGTAAAGTCGGTTCTTCGACCTGACCGGCTTGCCTAGTGCAAGCCCTCAGGAAGGCAAGTTGCGGCTCCGACGTCACGGCAACGCGCGCGACCTGCGTTAGTCCTCTCGCTTGTCCGGAATTTCGGGGGTGAGGGAGTCGACCACGTAGGGCGGTCGCTTTCTCGCTTCATCGAGTATTCGGAGCAGGTACTCCCCGATAATTCCGAGCGAGATCAATATCAGGGATCCTAGGAGCGTGATTAGCCCGACTACGGTCATCCAGCCCGGTGGGGCGGAATGGTGCAGCGCCCATACGACAAGCACGTAGAGCAGATACGCGAGGCACGCGAGCCCGGTCGTCACGCCAAGACTCGAGATTAGACGCGCCGGAAGGTAGGAGAACGCCATTAGCGTATCGAGCGTAAGCATGAACTTGCGCCCGAATTTCCACTGGGATCTTCCCTTGGTGCGCAGGCGTCGGGTGATCGGCAGGCGTGTCGGGCGGTACCCGAGCCAGAACAGGAGCACAAACACTGAAGTGTTCTTCTCGTTGATCCGGTTCACGTCATCGACGAGCTGGCGATCGATGAGAAAGAAATCGTATCCGAGCTTCGGAAAGTCCTTGATCGCAAACTTCCGGATCAGGCGCCAATACAGCCCGGAGACCGCCTGATGCAGCCACCCTTCGTCGCGTGCCTCACGCTCGCCAATGACGAACTTCGCTCCCCGCTCCCATCGGTCCACCATGTCTATGAACAGCTCATGCGGCTCCTGCAGATCAGCGGAAATCACACCCACGCAATCGCCGGTAGCAATCCGAAGACCCGCCTGGATGGCAGGAGTCTGGCCAAAGTTCCTCGACAGACGCACGACCTTGATGCACGAGGAATTGCGCTGTGCAAACTCCTGCAACAGCAAGAACGAACGATCGGTGGAACCATCGTCGACGAATACAAGTTCAAATTCGAAGTCGGGAAGCTTTTCCCGCAATGCCAGCAACGCCGGCACCGAATCGGGCAGGTTTGGTTCGTTCTGGTAGACGGGAACGACGATTGAAAGTCGCTTGCGCATCCTTATCAGGCGGCCCTCGGCGCCGGTAAAGTCCTCCAACCCCATATGTACCACGGGGCAACGGGTCCGACATTGAAGAGCAGGTCCAAGACGCTTACGGAATGCTCGAAGGGCGACATCGCCTGTGGATACTCCGGATACCCGGAGTAGTCCTTCCACTCAAGGGATATCCCTTCGGCTGCAAACCGCCCCTCGTCAAGGTAGGCGCGCGCGGCAGGTCCGGACACGTAATGCGTCGCACCTACCGCTCGGAGCAGATGGAGTATTCGCTCCTGCTTCCTTTCGCTGGTGGGATAGTCGGATGCTTGGCCGAACCTGGTCGAAATGCCCAACCATTCGTGCGCGATATGTCGAATGAGGTATTGGTTCGCGTCTGACAGGCTTTTCCAGACCGTACCAAGATAGAAGTCGCGAAGAAACGGGTCATAGTGCGCGAAGTTGGGAGCCCGCGCGTACGATTGCAGCAATGTCTTGTAATGCAGGGCCTGCCATGACGAATCAGCTATCTGCACATCGCATATGAGGCGATTTCGGTCGGCCCCGACAGGAATGGATAGCCAGCATGCCCTTCCGTTGACCGCGACGCGATTTCGGTTCCGCCAGTCGCGCACGGTGTATTGGACATCGTCGTAGAAGATGAACAGATCCACATCGTGAATGAGATCGAAGTACCCCTTCCACGGAATGTAGTTCGATTGAAGAATCGCAACGCGAGTCATCCCGATGACGCAAACTCCGCGACGAGATCCGCGTAGCTCCTACCTTCACCGGGCCACCGCGTTTGCGCCCAGTCCGGACATCCGCCGCAGAAAGGGTGGCGCCCGAAATCGTTGCTGAGATGTGCTTCCCTGAGCATCCCGTAGATGGGGCCGACCCAGGTTTCCTTGATGGTCGCCTGCCGGAAATCAGCGATTGCGGAGCCGTGAAGCCAGTCCTGAGGGCAGAAGGCAAGCTGCCCGGCAGGATTCAGAAGAATCCGCTCCCACGGGTAGAGGCAGGGGTACCGCGATTGGCTCCTCTGTTGACCCCGTAGCATGTCCGCAACGCGCACTACGCCTCCTGCCGCGGAGTGCAAGCGTCGAATCACCACTGCGTCGGCCCCCTGAGCTTTCCAGAATTGCTCGAACGGACCCGCCTCCGCCATGTTTGCCGGCTGCTCCACGAAGCTTACGACGATCTTCGTCCGCGAATTCAGCTCCGCGCGCATGCGGATTAGGCGAAGCACGTTGCTCCGAGTAACCTCCAGGTCCCCGTTCACTCGAATTCGCGAGTAGGTATCGGGAAGATGCGCGTCAATACTGACATCCACCATATGCAGGCCGGAAGAAAACAATTTCGCCACGCGCCGCTCATTAAGCAAGGTCCCGTTGGTCGTAAGCGTCACGAACACGCCGGATCTGGTCACTGCATCATCCAGCATGTCGTAGATCCTAGGATGGACCAGAGGTTCTCCATTGCTCGTATAGCGTATGTACTGGGCGATTCCTTTGCCGTCGGCCGCGACCTCGTCCACCATCTTTCGGTTCAGATCAATATCGAGATAGCGGGCACGATAGTGTTCTGACTTCTTGAACTCGGGGTGCGGGCAATGAACGCACGCCAAATTGCAGACTTCCGTCGCGTCGATAACAATCTGCGAGGGAAACGCTGCGCTCAGCCGTTCGCGAAATCCATACGCGCTCATCGATAGATGTCCCTGAACGCTTCCACTACGTCTGCGGTATCACCATCAGACATGCTGGCGCTGATCGGCAACGTCACGCATCGCTTGGCCACCTGCTCGGTCACCGGTAACCGGTTCGCGCTCCCATAGAGCGGCATCGAATGCAGGGGATGGTAGTGCAACGTCGCCCCGATGTTTCGCGCGCGCAGACCGAGAATCACCTCTTCGCGGGTCAAAATCATGGATTCCAGCGGCAACTGGATCACAAAAAGGTGTAAGGCGTGGGCGGCGGTCAGACAGCCGGTTTGGAAGCGCAGACGGGGTTCCAAGTCACCCAGCTCCGAGCAATACCTCTCGGCGACGGCGCGACGCACGATTGCAAATTCTCCTTGTCTCTTCAGTTGCTCGCGTCCGATGCAAGCCTGAAGGTCTGTGTAATTCATCTTGTAACCAAGATGCGTCAACTGGTTAGACAGCAGCATCGACTGCGGGTGGGTAAATCGCTTCCACGCATCGAGAGGCAATCCGTGCTGCCGCAGTGACTGGATCTTCGATGAAAGCACGGGATCGGATAGCGCAACGGCCCCGCCCTCTCCCGTCGATAGGTTCTTGTTTGCGTAAAAGCTGAAACAGCATAGGTTTCCAGAAGAGCCGACGGGCCTGCCGTCCGGATAGCATGCGCCAAGCGCATGCGCGGCGTCTTCCACGATTGAAACGGATTCCGGCAGGACCTTTCTCAACTCACCTACGTCGACCGCGAGGCCACCGAAATGCACCACAACGACCGCACGAGTACGAGAGGTTACATGCCGAAGAACCGTCTCCGGGGTTACGCTTAGCGTGCCGGCGTCGATGTCGCAGAAGACCGGCTTCGCCCCTAGGTAGAGTGCGGCGTTCGCGGTACTGCACCAGGTGAAGCTCGGGCATACAACCTCGTCGCCCGGCCCGATGCCGAGTGCAGCAAGCGACAAGAACAACGCCGCGGTGCAAGAACTCACCGTGACGACCTGATTCGCACCGGTGAAAGCTGCCAACTCACGCTCGAACTCTATGGTCTCGGGACCCATCCCAACCCAGCCTGACCGCATGACACGCGTGACCGCAGCAATCTCCGCCTCTGCAAAATTCGGGCGCCCGAATGCCAGATATTGGGTTCTATTCCCCATCAACTTCCTTCCGTGAATTCAGAGCATGCAAGCGGGAGTCTAGCGCAATCGCCACATTGATCCCCGCGCCGGTAGCGGCTGTACTCCACCAAACACGAGGCCGATGTCTGCTGGTAAACCGGATTCCGCCCGCCCCTACCGAACAGGGGCTTTGGCCCACACGGCAACGATCCCCGGCAATGGAACTGAAAACGGCAACGCCTTATTGGCAACCTTCAGCAGCTCTGCTATTGGAAAGAGCGCACCAAGTCGCGCATGTCCCAGAACCTTGGACATTGTCGGCGACTGATAGTCCAGTGACATGTTCTCCACTTCAAGTCCGGCATTCGATAGGCAAGCTGCAATCCCCCTTCGGGTCGGGAACTGCATAATGCTTGGAGTGAACATCCACATCCGCTTCCCATACAGTCTCGCGACAAGCGAGTTCGCGTCCGGAAAATTGAAGAAGAAGAATCCGCCGGGTTTCAGGATCTTTCGTACCTTGGCTAGGGAGCGCGGCAGATCGGCCAGGTTGCAGATCGTTCCGAGCATCACGATGGCATCGAATGAGCCTTCTTCGCACTGCATTCCAAGCCAATCGCCGATGTACGTTTCGACGCCGTACCAGGTACGAGCCATCTGCGCAAAACGATCGGAAAGGTCGCAGGCGATTGCAGTGTGGCCAGACTCCCGCAGTACGGCAGGAAGTGTTCCGGTTGCAGAACCCACCTCAAGCACTCTCGAAGGTCCAATGAGGCGCGGCGCCAGATCGCGACGATAGCGAAACCGCGCTTCTATCAATCGTTGCGGTTCGGATCCGGCATAGTCGATATATCCAACTCCCTTTGAGCCCGCACCACCGGAATATTCGGGGGAGTCATACCAGGCCGAGAGACTATCGGGAGACAATCTGGGGGCCTGCATGTATGTTCCGCATTCACGGCACTGGCGGAACAGCACATCTCCCCGCGGAAAAGTCTTCCGTATTGCACGCCCAGCCACACCAAGATCGGCTCCGCAAACACAAGAGTTCTGCTGAACATAAGCGAATTTCGTGATCACAGGGTTGGTGTTCCCGCTCGGAATCTTCGTGTCATAGCTCGGCGCTAGCGGCTGGCTTCGATCTATCTGACGCTCGCCACAGGCAATCGAACAAGTTGTACTGGATCAAGACTATCTCTTAAGCACGCGCGATACCGCTCTCAGCGGTGCGGTGACGCGCCAGCTCGTGGATGCCTCCATCGCCTCGACGCGCCGGCGCAGCTCGGCCAAGGCGTCGATCCGTGTGCCGCAGGCGGGATCGGCAAGCAGTTGTACCGCGTGCGCCACGTCGATCCTTCCGGCGAGGCGGTCGCTGAACCTGACAGCAGTATCCAATGCCACGTCGTTCAGTCCGTGGAGTTCGAACAGGATCATCAGCTTGAGGATGTCGTCTTCGTCGTGGGGTGCAGGGGCCGGGAGGTGGTGCAGCGGGCGGTCCGCCTCCTCGACCAGGTCTCGCGCGAAGAGGGCGTTGATCGTGGCGACGCGGCCGATCGAGAAATCGTCGCGCAGGGCCTTGCCCGCCTCGGCGAGCGCATTGCGAAAGGTCGCGCGCGGAACGCGGTCGAACGCGAGGTCGAAGGGAAGCAGGTGATGCTGGACCAGGATCTCGTTCATCGCCGCGAAGTGCCCGCGCGGGTAGGTCTCGCTGACGTTCATGCTGGTCTCGCACTCCACGCCCAGCATGCCGGCCGCCAGGAGTTCGCGGGCGCCTTCCAGCACGTCCTTCTCGAAACCCTCGACGTCGATCTTCAGGAAATCGGCGCGGGGGATGGTGCCCTCGCGAAGGAGCGTGTCGAGGCGGCGGATCGGGACGCGCTGTTCGCGCTCGCCCTCGCGCCAGCCGGATTCGAAGCGGCCTGCGCCCGGACGGTGGAAGGAACTGGAGGTCGGATTCGCGTCATTGACGTAGAACGTGCGCTCGCCGTCCTCATTGCCGATCGCGAGCCAGTGGTAATGCAGGTTCGTGCGCCCGCGATTCGAGGCCGCGAGCTTCTCGACTTCTGCGGCGATCGCATCGAAGCCGTGGATCACGAGATGGTCCCCCAGGACGGACCACCGTCCGCTCTCCCCGCCCTGGACCCCGACGTCCACGACCACGAACGGCTTGCGCAGGTGACCGCGCGCGACCAGCCAACGGGTAAACGAAGGCTCGGGATTGATGTGAAGGTCCATGCTTGGGCTCCCCGGGGATGGTGGTTCGGCGTTCCGGCACCTCGGGCCGGCCTACGCACGTGCGTTCGACTAGATCAGGGTTCCAGGTTGAACGTCGGCCGCTCCACCAGCCGCGCGAACACCTCGCCCAGAAGATCTGCTGCCCTGACAATCTTCCACGGCACCCTGCCGATCTCGCCCTCGAGCAGCTGTCCCTTCGCGGCTAGGATCGGCCCGTACTTCGGGAACTGCCGGTCGCGCGGGTGCAGGTGCCTGCGAAGCATGAACGTCACCGGCTCGCCGTGCCTCGGGCGCAATTCGTACGGCACCGCCTGATCGCGCGGCTGCACGTAGATCTCCGGCGCGACCGCCTCCTCCGGATGGTGGATCGCGGTGCACATCTCGAGCCCGATGCCGATGAAGAGGATGTGCGCCGGGTAGTCGCGCATGATCGCGTACGGGCTGCCGGCGGGCACGGGCGTGTCGCCGAGGTGATGGGTCGAGAGCAGCGTGCGCGCGAGCGGCCCAAGGCCAGCGGCCGAGTGGGTGGGGTGCAGGCTGCGGTGCGTCGCGTACTTCGTGCGGAAGACCTCGGTGAGGACGCCCGTGTGCGACGGCGTCGCCGCCTCGTCGAACACCGGGTTCTGCGGCGTGACGATGCGCCAGGTCATGGTCGGCATGAGGAGCGTGCCGCCGCGCAGGTGATCGAGCATCGCGTCGACCATCGCCTCGGCACGGAATCCCTGACGGCTCAGCCCGCCGATCGCGCTGTGGACCACGAGGATGCCGTCGCCGGCCACGCCGGCGCGGCGCAGGATCGGCAGCAGCGCTTCGCGCTCGCGGCCGTCGGCCACCTTCAGCCGCCCTTCGCGGGCTTGCGCGCCTTGATGTCCTCGATCATGTCGATGCAGCGGTCGATGTCGCGGAAGGGCAACCCGCTCAGCTCGGGCAGGTCGAGGTCCCACCACTTGAGGCGCAGCAGCCGCTCGATGGTCTTCTCGGGGAAGCGCATGCGCTTCACGGTAGCGGGCACGCCCGCGACGATGGCGTAGGGCGGCACGTCCTTGGTGACGATCGCGCCCGCGGCGATCACCGCGCCGTCGCCGACGTTGACGCCGGACATCACGTTGACGTTGTGGCCGGTCCAGACGTCGTTGCCGATCGTGACGTGCTGGAACATGTCGGGCGTGCGCTCGAGCCGCTTGAAGTCGTTGTACTCGGGCACCCAGTCGAACGAGTTCGGGTGGTACTGGAACTCGTTGATGCTCAGCCAGTCGGTCGGGTGGTTGAACGGGTTGAACGAGGTGCGCGCGCCGATCGCGCAGTACGCGCCCACCGTGGCGCGCGCGACGAAGCAGCTCTCGTTCATGCCGAAGTACTTGCCTACGACGACGTCGGGGCCGACCTGCGTGTTGCGGTTGAGGTAGACGGGGCCGAGCAGGCGCGACTTGATGATGCGCGCGCCGGGATTGAGCTTGGTGAGCCCGTCGCAGATGAACGCGGGCGCGTCGGTGGTGTTCTCGAACCGGTCGATGACGTATTCCTTGAAGGGCATCAGCCGGCCTGCAGCAGCTTGTGGTACGCGGCCTTCACCGTGGCGAAGGGGCCGTACTCGATCATGCGGCCGTGGTGCATCAGCACCGCCTTGTCGCACATGGATTCGAGCAGCGCATCGGAATGGGAGGCGAGCACGAGGATCTCCGTCTTCTCCATCATCTGGTTGGTGCGCGCGGCCGCCTTCTCGCTGAAGCGCGCGTCGGCCGCACCGATGCCCTCGTCGAGGAGCAGGATGCCCGGGTCAAGCGACGTGGCGATCGAGAACGTCAGGCGCGCCTGCATGCCGCTGGAATAGGTGCGCACCGGCAGGTGGATGTAGTCGCCGAGTTCCGAGAACTCGACGATCTCGGGGGCCTTGTCGGTGATCTCGGCCATGGTCATGCCCAGCAGCAGGCCGACGGTGATGATGTTGTCGTAGCCGGTGTCCTCGAGCTCGATGCCCGGGGTGGTGTTCAGCAGCGGCGTGAGCGAGCCTTCTACTTCGACCCGCCCGTAGGTCGGGCAGTAGACCCCGGCCATCACGCGCAACAGCGTCGACTTGCCCGCGCCGTTGTGGCCCATGAGGCCGACCCGGTCGCCGGCGCGCAGGTCGAGGTCGATGCCCTCGAGCGCCTTGATGATGACCGGTTTCTCCATGTGCTTCGGAAGGATCCGCCCGCCCGTGACGCCCGCGAGCAGCGACAGCCGCAGGTTCTTGTGCGCGCCGAAGATCGGGAAGTCGACGCCGACGCCCTGCAATGCGAGCCGGCTCATGCGACCATGCCCCTAGAACCAGTAGGCCAGCCGGTGGCGCTTGCTGGCGAAGAGGTAGAAAGCGGCCGCGCTGCCGAGGATCGCCGTGGCGAGGCAGGCGATGTAGCTCTCGATGGCCGGGACCTGCCCGAGCAGCGGCTGGCGGACGATCTCGACCATGTGGTGCAGCGGATTGCCGTGGACGATGATGGCGCGCTTGCCGGTGAGCTGGCCGGCCTGCCAGAAGATCGGCGTGATGAAGGTGGCGATCTGCAGGAACGAGGCGACGAGCTGCTGGAAGTCGCGGAAGCGCAGGCAGAACACCGCGACGACCACCTCGATCCAGATGCAGTTCACGAGCACCAGCACCAGCCCCGGAATCACCAGTGCGGTCTGCCAGCCGATGTGCACGCCGCAGAACGCGGCGATCAGGAAGTAGCCGACGAGGTTGTGCGCGAAGATCACGCCATTGCGCGACACGCTGCCGTAGAAGAGCGAGGTGTACGGGAACTGCCGGGATTTCATCAGCGACTCGCCGCCGACGAGCACGCCGCAGCCCTCGCCGATGCACGAGGAGACCAGCGTCCACGGCAGGAGGCCCGACATCAGGAACGGCAGGAAGTCGGTGACCTTCATCTTGAACAGGCCCGCCCAGACCACGCTCAGGGCGACCGCGAAGATGATCAGGCTGACGGTGACCCAGGCGGGCCCGAGCAGCGTGCGTTTGTAGCGACGCCGAATCTCGTTCACGCTCTGGCGCCACCACATCGGCCACAGCCGGGCGCCCTCGACGATGTCCCACAGCGCCCACTGGCGATGCAGGCGCGCGTCGTCCTCGATGCCGTTGCGGTGCGGGGGTGCGGCGAGCGTCAGCGCGCGAGGCGCGCGGGACTCAGGCGGCGCGCTGCTTGACAAGGCCTTCGGGGGGCGGCGGATGGCCGCCGAGCAGCTTGCCCTGCCAGTTGGTCAGGCGCTCGATCTTGTTGTAGTAGGTGAATTCCGGCGAGCGGCGGATCAGCAGGCCGTCGCGGATTTCCTCTTCGTATTCGTACTGCGCCCAGCCGTTGCACGGGATGCAGAACTGGACTTTGTCCCACTGCCCGGTCTCGTGGTAGTAGCGCATCTTGGCGAACTCCTCGCCCTGCCAGACGCCCTCCACGCCCTGCTCGAACACGTTGCCCATCTTCGTGGTGCGCAGGCCGTCGAGGCAGCACACCGTGACGGTGCCGTCGTTGTGCACCGGCAGCGTCTTGTAGAGCACGGGGCAGGCGGTGCGCTCCTTCGGCGCCTCGAGGCCCTGGAACTTGCCTTCCTCGAACACGCGGCCGGTGCGAACGACGTCGACCACGCCGACCCAGCGCTTGATGAAGGCGTCGAGCTCGTGGCGATTGTTGTCCTGGATGGTGAACGAGACGCCGATGCGCGGGATCTCGCGGTCGCCGCGCACCTTCAACATCAGGAACACGGCGCGTTCGATGCGCTCGAGCTTGCGGATGCCGCGGATCTTCTTCAGCGTGTCGGGCGTCACCGCGTCGATGCTGATCATGACCGAGTCGACCTGCTGCTCGACCAGGAACTCGGCGAGGTCCTTCGTGAGCGCGAGGCCGTTGGTGTTCATCGCCACCGGCATGCCGGAGGCCTTCGCCTGGCGGACGTGGTCCTTGATGTTCGGGGCGACGAGCGGCTCGCCGTAGAGGCACGGATGCAGCAGCGGCTTGGCCTTCGCGAGTTCGTCGAGGAGATTGCGCGCCTTCTCGAGCGGCATCAGGCCTTCGACGGAGTCGATCGCCTGGTCATCGTCGAGTCCCCACACGGGACACATGTGGCAGCGCAGGTTGCACTTGGTCGCGAAGTCGATGATGACTCGCGGCGGCAACTCGGGAACGGGCGCGGGCTTCCAGTTGTACTTCGGATCGACCCAGTCCGCCTTGCTCCAGTCTTTCATGGCTTGGCCCAAGACCTTGATTTGAAGGCGCGATTATAGCGCGACGCGTCCGTGCACGAGGTGCAGCGCGAAGGCGTCGTAGGGCACGAGCCGGAGGTCCGCGACGAGACGCTCGTAGGGAAATGCCTCGACGCGCTGCCCTTCGTGCAACACCAGCCGGGCCGCCTGCGCGTCGTCGATGTCCACGAGGTAGTAGGCGCGGAACGCGCGGCCAAGGCCGACGGGACCGAAGTCGAAGTCCATGCGGGAAACCTCGGTCGCGTCATGGACACGGAGTTCGAGTTCCTCGAGGAGTTCGCGCCGGAGCGCGGTCACCGGGTCCTCTCCGGCGTCCAGCGCCCCGCCGAAGCAGCCCCAGCAGCCGGGGTACCAGATGTCCGGGCGCTCGTCGCGAAGCTGCAGCAGGTAACGCGGACCGGGCAACCGGATCACGGCCGCCGCGGCATTGGCGACTCTGGCGTTGGCGGGGACCAGGACCTAGCGCGCGACGATGGGGATCACGTCGGGGCGACGCGGCTTCGCCTCGTCCTTGCCCAGCGCCTGGTGCACCTTGAGGAAGGCGGCCGCGGTGTCGAGCGCTTCGGTGTCGCCGTAGTTCTCGTTCAGGTAGAGGCAGAAGCTGCGGTCGCGATTGTCGCGCGCCACCACGGTGTCGAAGTCGTCGGCGAG
Source organism: uncultured Enterobacteriaceae bacterium (assembly GCA_964617355.1). Lineage (GTDB taxonomy): Bacteria > Pseudomonadota > Gammaproteobacteria > Burkholderiales > SG8-39 > CAZTDU01. The sequence continues at coordinate 21,303 of CAZTXP010000129.1, read as the reverse complement.
GTAGGGCTTGATGTACGGCCAGTCGGCGACGACGTAGCGATAGTGCGAATTGAGGTCGATGCCCTCGGCTCGCACCGCCTCGGCGATCTCGATCTTGCTGCGCTTCGCGCGCGCCAGGTCGACGTAGACGGGCAGGATGAACGGCGAGTCCTGCGGGGTCCAGTCGTGCAGGCGGAACATCGTGTCCATCTCGGCGAGGATCGACGCGAGTTCGGACACGAAGGCGAGCCTGCGCACCACTGTGTCGGTGAGGCGGCGCAGCGACGCGATGCCGATCGCGCACGAGAGTTCGTCGGTGTTCCAGTTGAGCGCCGGGAAGAGGTAGGTCTCGGGATTGCGGTCGTCAAAGTCGGCCGACCAGCGCGGCTTGCCGCGATCCGCATGCGCCAGCGCATTGCGGAACACCTTCAGGTCGCGCGCGTAGACCACGCCGCCCGAGCCGCCGGTCATGTGGATCTTGCGATACATGGTCGAGAAGGCGGCGATGTCGCCGAAGGTGCCGATCGGCCGTCCGTTGACGCGCGCGCCGTGCGACTGGCTGCAGTCCTCGATCACCTTCACGCCCTTGGCATGCGCGATGTCGACGATCCTGTCGATGTCGGTGGCCTGGCCAGAGGCGTGAACCGCCATCACCGCCGAGACGTTCGGCCCGAGGCGGGCCGCGACCTGCTCCGAGCCCATGTTGTAGTTGCCCGGCTTCGCGTCGCCCAGACGCGGCTTGAGTCCGTTCAAGGTAATCGCGGCGAGCGTGCCCGGATCGGTGATTGGCGAGACGAGCACCTCGCTGCCCTTGGGCAGGTCGAGCGCGGCGACCGCCAGCCAGATCGCCGCCGTGCCGGTGGCGACGGAATCGGCATAGCCACCGCCCATCATGGCGACGAAGTCGTCGCAGTAGCGCTTCTCGAAGACGCCCTGGTAGCCCGGGTCGACGCCCTCGGCCCGGTAGGCGTTGACCGCCTCGTTCAGCATCGCGATCTCGCCGTCGCCCATGGCGATGCGCTTGGGCATCGGCGCGGGGCGGACCTTCTCGCCGCCGTCGATGGCGAGGCGCGGATCCCGGATGCGCTGCGAGAGGGTCTCGAGGTCCATCAGTCGCGCTCCAGCCGCTGCAGGATCAGGTCCATCGAGATGCCGTGGCGCGCGAGGAGCTCCTCGTGCTTGCCGTAGCAGTGGATGAACTCGTCCTTGAGCGAGAACGCGTGCACCTTGGCCTTCGAGCCGGACTCGTATGCCAAGGCCTTGACGTCCTTGCCGACGGATCCGTGCGGCGACATTTCCTCGAGCACGACCACGCGGCGGTACTTCCCGAGGATCTTCGCGAGACCCTCGGTGTCGAGCGGCTTGATCGTGTGCAGCGACACGACGGCGGTGGACTCGCCCTTGGCCTCGAGCTTCGCGGCGACGTCGAGCGCCATCTTCAGGATCGGGCCGTAGCCGATGATGCAGGTGCTGGTGCCCTGCTTGATGGTGCGGGCCTTGCCGAACACCCAGGGCTCCGCGCCGGCGGTGATCACGGGCTCCCCGGCCTTGCCAAGCCGCAGGTAAGCCGGATGCTGGTTCTCGGTCGCGCACCACTGCGCCGCGGCCTTGGCCTCTTCCGGGTCGCAAGGCGCGATCACCTGCATGTTCGGGATTGCGCGCGCGATGGCGACATCTTCCTGCGCGTGGTGAGTGGAACCGAGCGTCGAGTAAACGACGCCGCCGCCGATGCCGACGATGGTGACCGGCAGGTCCTGGTAGCAGAGGTCGTCGCGCACGAACTCGAACGGGCGGTAGAACGTGAACGTCGCGATCGTGTAGGCGAACGGCCGCATGCCGCGCATCGCCATGCCGGCGCACAGGCCGATCATGATCTGCTCGGCGACGCCGGTGTTGAGGAAGCGCTCGGGGTACTCCTGGCGGAACTTCTCCATCGAGCCGGCGGGCGAGATGTCGGCCACCACCATGCAGATCTTCGGGTCGCGCTTGGCGCACTCGTAGATCGTGTTCGCGAACATGTTCCTCACGACGCGATCTCCTTCAGTTCGCGCAGGGCCTGCTCGTACTCCTGCTTGTTCGGCGAGCGGTAGTGCCAGATCGGCACGCCCTCCATGTAGGACACCCCGCGGCCCTTGATGGTCTTGCCGACGAGCGCGAACGGGCGGTCGCCCTTGCGCGCGGTGGCGGCAGCGAACATCGCCGCCGCGTCGTGCCCGTTGGCTTCGGCGCACTCCCAGCCGAAGGACTCGAACTTCTGCTTCAGCGGGTAGAACGCCGGGTGCGCCTCGCTCATGCGCGACAGGCTCGCCTGGTCGTTCAGGTCGATGAAGGCGAAGAGGTTCCCGAGCTTCAGGTTGGCGGCCATCATCATCGCCTCCCAGGTCGAGCCTTCCTGCAGTTCGCCATCGGACAGCACCGTGAACACGCGACGGTCGCTGCCCTGGATGCGCTCGGCATAGGCCATCCCGGACGCGAGCCCCATGCCGTGCCCGAGGGAGCCGGTGGACGCGACGATGCCGGGATTGCCCCGGTCCGGATGGCATCCGAGGATGCCGTCCGCGGTGCAGTACGTCGCGAGAGCGTCGGAGGACAGGATGCCGAGGTTCTCGAGCAGGACGTACTGCGCCATGCAGCCGTGCCCCTTCGACATGACGAAGATGTCGTGCATGTCCTTGCCGGAGCGGCGCATGAGACCGTGGTAGATCATGTCCACCGCTTCCATGCACGAGAATGCGCCGGCCGCGTGCAGTGCGGAAACGGTCTGCGAAATGTCGAGGATGCGCTTGCGGTGCGCCATGCAGCGCTTGCGCGCCGCGGCCACGTCGAAGCTGTTCGCGCCCTGTGTCATGGTCGCCATGAGTTTACTTGACGTCCTTCCAGTTATTGGTCCAGTAGTAGTCGCCGGTGTAGCCCGCCTCCTTGAAGGTGGCGATCCAGCCGTCCGGATAGTCGTGGTACTTCGCGGTCAGCACCCACTCCTCGAACAGCGCCTTCTGCTGAGGGTTGTCGTACGAGTCCACCTGCACGTAGCCGCGGCCGGGCGCGAGGCGCTGCATCTCGCGCAATCCGCGGATCACGTCCGGGCGCTCGAGGTTGTGGATGGTGTTGATGCAGAGTACCGCGGAGAAGGAGTTGTCCGGGAACGGAAGATCCTCCGCGCTGCCGATCTGCAGCCGTCCCACGACCTCGGGCTCGCAGTGCATCAACGCGTACTTCGAGACGTCGAGGCCGAAAACCTCGAGGCCCGGGCACACCTTCATCAGGTCCTTCACGAGGAAGCCCTTCGCGCAGCCGACATCGAGCACTCGGTCGCCGGCCTTCAGGCCGAAGTGCTTCACGATGTCCTCGGCGATCGGCACCCAGCGGCCGTCGTACCGGTAGCCGCCGTAGCCGAGTTCGCGCGGACCGTCGAAGTACTCCTGGCCGTACTCGCGCGACTTGGCGATGATCTCCGGCGTCTTCGCGGTGGCGCGCGCGGTGATGTTGCGCTTGCCCTGCGGCAGGCGCGCCAGGAGGTTGACTTCCCTACCCATGGTGTTCTCCCTTGAAGGCGCGCGCGTAGGCGTCCTCGAATGGCGTGAAGCGGAAATCGGGGAATGCGGCATGCACCGCGGCGACGTCGAACGGGCGGTAGCCGTCGTGCGGCATCGGGCCGGTGCGCGGCGAGGTGGTCACGCGTACCGACTTCGCCGAGATCCGGACGGCGAGATTCGCGACATCCGCGAAGGAATGCACGTTCCCGGTCGCCGCGTTCAGCGTACCGGTGCTGCGCCGCTCGAGGATGCGGACGGCAAGCTCGGCGACATCGTCCACGAAGACGTGGTCGCGCCGCTCCTCGCCCGCGCCGAAGAGCGCGATGTCCTTGCCTTCCATCGCAAGCCGGCGGAAGCGGTTCGGCCCGTAGCCGTTATGCGGGTCGCGCACGCCGTGGACCAGCGTCGGGCGCAGGCTCGCAAAGGGGGACGTCACTTCGGCCTGGAACACGAGTTCGCGCGCGAGGTGCATCACGCCGTGGATCGACGTCGGCGCCGCCGGGGTCGCCTCGGTGAGGGGCCGCGGGCCGTCGGCGTAGATCGCGTCGGACCCGATGTTCAGCACGTGCGCCACGGGCCGTTGTGCCAGCGCCTGGGCCATCGCCCGCACGAGGACGAGATTGTCGACGAGCATGCGCGAGTCCTTGCAGGGCGCGATCGCCGACACGGCGACGAAGGCGTCGTCCGGGCGCAGCAGGGACGCAAGGCGGCCAGAGGCGTCTGATGCGAGAAGATCGACTTGCGCGCGCCCGAGCGCAAGGGTCGCGATGCCACGGGAAGCCAGCCGGGCGAGGATGGCCCCGCCGACGAAACTGCCGGCGCCCATCACCACCACGCGGGCGGGCTTCACGGGCGCAGGGTGGAAATGCTCAAGCATGCGCATCCTCGATCGATCGGCCGAGAGTCAGGACGCGAAGGCCCGCCGCCGCGGCCGCGGCGGGATCGAGCACGCGATAGGGATCGAGCACCAGCCGGCCGCGCATCGCCGCGGCGATCTCGGTCGGCGGGATCGCCTTGAACTGGGGCCACGGCGTGAGGATCATCAGCGCATCGGCCTCGCGCGCCGCGGACAGCGCGTCCGGCGCGGCCTCGGCGCCGTCATGCGCCGCAGCCGACGCCGGGACCACCGGGTCATGCAGCGCGAGGCGGGCGCCGGGCAACTGGGCGATGTTCGCGAGCGACGGCGAGTTCTTCACCGAATGCGTGTTTTCCTTGTACGCGAGACCCCAGACGGCGACGCGGGCCCGGGGCTGGGCATCGAGGAGCACGCGCTTGATCGTGCGGGCCGCCCAGGTCTTGCGGTGTCGGCTGTTGTCGATCCACGCTCGCACGACGCCGGCGTCGCTCTGCAGGCCGTCCGCGAATCGGCACACCGTGGCGAGGTCGCGCTCCAGGTTGCCGCCGGCGATGCCCAAGCCCGCGTTCAGGTAGGCGTGCGCGCCGATGCGCTTGTCGAGCCGCAGGGCGGGGACCATCTCGGCCCAGTCGGCGCCGATGCCCTCGCAGAGTTCCGCCAGCGTATTCGAGGTGGAAACCGACGCGACGAGGAAGCAGTTGATCGCGATCTTGGTGAGTTCCGCGCTCTCGAAGCGCATCGGCAGCAGCGGACAGCCGTAGGCCTCGAGGAATGCGCGGTAGGCGGCGGGCAGCGGTGCGGCCGGATCCGGGCACCCGAGGATGTAGCGCTCCGGATGCATCGCGCGCTCGACCGCGCGGCCGAAGACGAGCGTCTCGACCTGGTAGTAGAGGTTGAGGCCCGCGCGCTGGCGCTGCCGCGTGAATCCGGGTGGGACCTGGCTGAGCACCACGACCACGGCGTCGCGCTTCACGTTCGCCGCGACCAGGTCGAGCAGCGCGTCCACCGGGCGCAGGTCGCTCGCGCCGGTGTCGTCCGTGGGAACGTCCGGCGCCACGTAGACCACGTCGCAACGGGCCAGCGCGGCGGGGTCCGACGAGAAATCGAGGAGCCCGCGCTTCGCCTGGAGAAGTTCCGGCAGGCCGGGCTCGACCACGGGAAGGTCCCCCGCGCGCAGGCGCTCGCAGAGGGCGGCATCGCGGTCGAAGCAGACGGTGCGGAAGTCGCGGCCCGCCGACGCCGCGGCCGACAGCAGGCCGAGGTGGGTCATGCCCGCGAAGCCGATCACGATGCCGCTCATGCCCGCGCCTCCAGCGCCCTGGCGGAAAGCGTGCGCAGCGTCCGGTTCAGCCAGAGGTCCGTCGACAGGTCCGTCGGGCGCCCCGCCGCGCAGAGGTCCTTGAAGTGGCGGTACTCGACCTCCCAGGTCGGGTCGTCCTGGACCAGGGTGACCGTCTCCTCGGGCGGGCGGCCCGAGGGCAGCACGCGGGTGCGGACGACGAACTTGCTGGGACCCCACTTGCACAACGACTCGATGTGCGCGGTACCGTTCTCGGCCAGCACGTCGCAGGTGAAGTGGTTGCGCCACATGAGCAGGGTCATCTCCAGCTCGACCTTCGGCTGCGTGGACTCGGAGGCGATCACGACGTGGTCCGGCGCTCGATTCTCGAAGCAGCTGGCCGAGACGACCCGGAAGTCGTCCGAGCGGAGGCCGAACCAGAAGTTCAGCGTATCGAGCAGGTGGGAGCCGAGGTCGGGAAGCACGCCGGCGCCCTGGTCCCGCCATTCAGAGTTGCGCACCAGCCGCGCCGTGCCATTGCCGTAGAACATCCTGCACCGGTAGATGCGCCCGAGGCGGCCGCTCTCGATCAGTTCGCGCATGCGCACGAAGTGCGGCTCGAAGCGATGGTTGTACGCGGTGTAGCAGACGACGCCCTGCGCGCGCGCCGTCGCCTGCAGCCGCTCGATGTCGGCGTCCGCGCCGGCCCACAGCGGCTTCTCGAGCAGGACATGCTTGCCGTTGCCGAGCAGGTAGCCGAGGAGATCCACCTTCGGCTCGTCGGGCGTGCAGACCAGCGCGGCGTCGTAGTCCGCGAGCGGGACGTCGCGCACGTCGCGGTACTTCGCCTCCGCGTGGACCGGATCCACGGCCGCGACAAAGTCCGCGCCGGCGAACTTTCGCCGCTTGTGTCCCTGCACCCCCAGCCCGACGACGATCGATCGCATGCCGCGAGTTCAGCCGTAGTGCGCGACTTTTTCGAGGGCCTCGATCTTCTTGGTCACCATGTCGGGCGTCACGGGCACGTTGCCGTCGTGCTCGCACTCCACGCCGGCGGCGATGTTGCCGAGGATCGAGGCGATCACCTCGTTGCGGGTCGCGACCATCGCGAGCGTGGCATACGACAGCAGGGCGTCACCGGCACCGACGGCGTCGACGACGCGATCGGTGAAGGATTCGATCGTGAAGAACTGGCGCAGCTCGGAGGTGCTGCCGCGGTAGGTGATGATCCCGCGGTCGCCGCACTTCAGGATCAGCGTCTTGCAACGCGAGCGGTTGTGCAGTTCCATCGCGAGAGGGCGGACCACTGAATCCTGGTCCCCAAGCGCAAAGCGTGCTTCTCGCTCGTTCGGGGTGATGAGGTCGAAGCCCTCGAACTCGAGGATGTTGCCCCAGCGGCTGGCGACCTGGCTGTCGGCGACGCGGAACATGCCTTCGGGAATCGCGGCCGCGAGCTGGGGGATCGTGCTGCGATTGAAGATGCCGTGCCTGAAGTCGCTGAACACCACTGCGTCGGTGCGCGTGTCGCCGATCTGCCGCTTGATCTGCTCCACGATCTTGTCGGAAATCGAGCGGTTGTCGAGCGTATCGACCTTGAGCAGGCGGTAGCCCTCGGTGACGATGGCGTTCTTGTTGGTCGTCGGGCGCGTCTCGTCGATGATCGGCAGGCAGTGCACGCCGTAGGTGTTGAGGTCGTCGAGCACGAAGGTCTTGTACGCATCGTTGCCCAGCACGGTCGAGAACGTGACTTCGGCGCCCGCAGCCTTCAGGTGCTTGGCGACGATGCCGGCGCCGCCGACGAAGTCGGTCTTCTTCTCGAAGCGCACGCTGATGGTCGGCGTCTTGGTCATGCCACCGATCATCGAGGTGTAGGTGTAGCTGTCGACGATGGTGTCGCCGACCACGTGCGCGCGCAGGCCCTTCAGCTTGCCGAGCGCGTCGCGCAGGTCCTTGAAGGTGATGCCCTCGCCCTGCATCAGCATCAGCAGCTTGTCGACGCCGATGTCGGGCGGCGCGAGCTCGATCAGCGCGGACGACGAGTAGACGATGTCGCCCGGCGTGAAGATCATCTCGCCGCCGTAGGATTCGAGGACGTTGATTTCCTCCTGCGTCTTCGGGTGCACCGCGCCCGCGGTGTACTCGTAGCCCTTGGCGAAGTAGTCGGGCTGGATCAGCGCGAGATTGCGAAGCGGCGTGGGATCCTTGTCGATGACGACGTAGTCGACCATCTCGAGGGCAGCGAGGTTGATCGCGCGCAGTTCCTGCGGCACGTAGGGGCGCAGGTTGCCCTTCATGATGTGCTCGTCGGCCGTCAGGCTCGCGACCAGGACGTCGGCCTTGGTCTTCGCGTACAGCAGGTGCCGAACGTGACCGGGGTGGACCACGTCGAAGGTGCCGTGGCACATGATCACGCGCTTCTTTCGCGGCCGCGGGCCGATGGCGTCGCGCAGCTGCTCCGGCGTCTTGATCTTGTGCGAGAAGATGTGCTTGCTGGCGCTGTCCATCATTGCTTTCCCTGCGGGGTGAGGAACTCGAACCAGGTCCTGGTCGCCTTGGCGATCGAGTCCGGGTCCCAGAGCGGGGCGTTCTTCCAGTAGTCGATGTTTGCCACGATCCGGCCGACGCCCTCCTCGAAGCTGACGCGCGGCTTCCAGCCGAGTTCCGAGGTGATGCGCGAGATGTCGGCGAAGGTGCAGTCCGGTTCGCCGGGGCGCTTCGGGATGTAGGTCTTCTCGCCGCCGAGGAGCTCGACGAGGCGGTTCACCGACTGCGGGTTGCCGGCGCCAAGGTTCCAGACGCGGCCGACTGTCGGCGTGCGCGCCGCGGCGAGGAACGCCTCCGCGATGTCGGTCACGTAGAGGAAGTCCCGCGACTGCTTGCCGTCGCCGACCACCGTGTACGGCTTGCCGGCGAGCTTCTGCCGCAGGAACACGCCGAACACGGCGCCGTACGCGCCGGAGGTCCGCGAGCGCGTGCCGTAGGCGTTGAAGATGCGGATCGAATTCACCGGCAGCTTGTAGACCTGGTGCCAGTGGAACGCCGCCTGCTCGCCCTGGAACTTGGAAAGTGCGTACGGATACTGCGGCTGGATCGGATGGTCCTCGCGGGTCGGCACGCTCGCGAGGCCGTAGCACGACGAGGATGCGGCGTAGACGAACTTCTCGACCTTCGCGTGGCGCGCGCACTCGAGCATGTGCACCGTGCCCTGCACGTTCGCCGACATGTACTCCATCGGCCGCTCGATCGAGGGCACGATGTCGCCGATGCCCGCGAAATGGAACACGTGCTTCGCCTCGCTGAAGAGCGGGTCCCCCGGCTGGTAGCTGCGGATGTCGCGCTCCTCGAGCACGAACCCGGGCGTCTTCGCGTGATGGGCGACGTTGTCGGCGCGACCGCCGACCATGTTGTCCATCACGCGCACGGCGTAGCCCTGCTCGACGAGCAGGTCCACCATGTGGCTGCCGATGAACCCGGCGCCGCCGGTGACGACGGCGACAGGCCGCGCGCTCATGCCGCCTTCACTTCCTTGAGGCGGCGCACGTTGAAGTAGAACGTGTCCTGCATGCTGTTGGGCAGCTTGCCGGCCTTGAACGCCTTGCAGAGGTCGCGCACCGCGTCCTCGACGGTGAAGCGCGGCTTGAAGCCGAGTTCGCGCTGGATCTTGTCGGAGTTGACGTGGTAGGAGCGAATGTCGTCGGTCGGCGTGGTGACGATCGGGATGTCGCCCTTCTCGGGGAACTCCTGCTGCACGATGCGCTTGGCGACCTGCGCGATCTCCATGATCGACAGGTTCTGGAAGCCGGCGTTGAAGATCTTGCCCGCGATCTTCTCGTTCGGCAGGGTCAGCAGGTGCTTGTAGACGTCGCACATGTCCTGCACGTGCAGGTTCGGGCGCTTCTGCGAGCCGCCGAACACGGTGATCTTGCCGTTGTTGATGGCGTGGTTCGTCAGGATGTTCACCGAAAGGTCGAGGCGCTGGCGCGGCGCGTAGCCGCACAGCGTCGCGGGGCGAATCACCACGCAGGTGAACTCGGGCGACTGGTGCCGGAAGAGCAGCGGCTCGCACATGCCCTTGTACTTGTTGTACAGGGTCAGCGGCAGCAGCGGATGCTCCTCGGTCACGTCGGGGGCATCGGAAACGCCGTAGACCGAGCTCGAGGACGCGTAGACGAAGCGCTTCACGCCCGCCTTCTTGGCCGCGATGACCATCGGCTCGAAGGCGTCGAGGTTGATGGTGGTGGACAGGTTCTCGTCGAGCTCGAAGCTCGCGTCATTCGAGATGCACGCGAGGTTGATGACGACGTCGATGCCCTTCATCGCCTCGGCCAGCTTGCCGGTGTCGCGAATGTCGCCGTCGACGACCTTCAGCGCCGGGTTCGACTTCGGCAGGAAATCGCTGCCGAAGTACATGATGTCGTACACGGTGACCTTGTAGCCGAGCTCGAGGAGTTGCGGCACGAGAAGGCTGCCGACGTACCCTGCGCCGCCGGTGACGAGAACGCTCTTGAATTGCATGTTGATCCTGTCCCTGGAGTGTGAAGACTGACTAGGCCGCCGCGCGCGTGGCGATGCGGTAGCCCGCCGCGGAAGCATCCTTGTAGAACATCTCGACCGTCTCGAGCGAGTACTTGTCGAGGTCCTTCCCGGCCAGCGACAGCTTCTTCAGGATGTCGTTGGTCGCGGTGATGATGTGGCAGCCGACCTGGTCGGCCTGGAAGATGTTGAGCAGCTCGCGCGGGCTCGCCCAGATGAGCTCGGCCTTGGGCTTCGCCTTCATGATCCTCACCGACTCCGCCATCACCGGCATCGGGTCGCGTCCGGTGTCGGCGATGCGGCCGGCGAACACCGAGATGATCGCCGGCGTGTCTGCGTGCAGCTTTTCGGTGATCTGGCGCACTTGCTCGAGCGTCATCACGGCAGTGACGTTGAGCTGCACGCCCTGCTTCGACAGCCGCTCGACGAGCGGGCCGCAGAACTCGCCCTTGGTGTTCGTGACCGGCACCTTGACGTTTACGTTCGCGCCCCACGACGCGATCTCGAGCGCCTGCAGCTCCATCGTCGCGAAGTCGTCGGCGAACACCTCGAACGACACCGGCCGGTCGGGAATCGCCTTCAGCACGTCGAGCGCGAACGCCTTGTAGTCGACGATGCCGGCCTTGCGCATCAGGGTGGGGTTCGTCGTGAACCCCTTGATGAGCGGATTGGCCGCCATCTCCTTCATGCCGGCGAGGTCGGCGCCGTCGGCGAAAAGCTTTACCTTGAGAGCGTTGGCTGGGCTCATGACGATTGTGTCGTGGTGGGAATAGGCGGTTGCCGCAGGATGTGTTCCGCGGCGTCAAGCAGCGATTTTACCGCAACGTACGGTTTTTCCGGACGTTTTTCCGCGTATCCGTAGTCGATGTGGTAATTGAAACAGCCGGCCGCCTGGCCTGCAGCAATGTCCCGCCAACGGTCGCCAACCAGCGCGCTTTGCGAGAGGTCGATGCCGAATTCCGCAGCCGCGCCGAACAGCATTCCGGGCCGCGGCTTGCGGCAATCGCAGCCGTCCCGGTCAACGTGATAACAAACCTTCACGCTGTCGATGGCCAGCAACTCCTGCAGCCGCTGGTGCATCGCCTCGACGACCGCCTGCGCCTGTTTGCCCGTCGCCACGTCGGGCTGGTTGGTGACGACGATGTTGAGGAATCCGGCCGCACGCAGGCGCCGCAGGGCCTCGTCGACCCCTGGAAGGATTTCCATCTCGTCGAGCGAATCCGGCGGATACGGCTTGCCGTCACGCACCACCGACCGGTTGATCACTCCGTCGCGGTCCAGGAAGACCGCCCTTCGTGCTACCACTTGGTGGCGATTTGCTGCAGGGCCGGGTGGGACACCAGGCAATGCCAGACGACCGCCTGGAAGGCCTCCGTGTGCGGCGTCACGCGCGAAGCATCGACCACCGGGACGACGACCACGCAATCGCCGACCTGCTTGGTGTAGCCGCCGTCGCGCCCGACGATACCGAACACCTTGGTGCCGCGCTGCTTGGCTTCCTTGAGCGCCGCGACGATGTTCGCGCTGACGTTCTTCTCGAGGTTCCCGCCGCCCACCGAGAACACCAGCACCGCGTCGTTGGCGCCGGCGCGGCTGGTGCGCAGCCACGCGGCGAAGACGGTCTCCCAGCCCTCGTCGTTCGTGCGCGCGGTCAGTTCGGACACGTTGTCGGTGGGCGCGTAGGCCTCGATGCCGCAGAGCTTGCGGAAATCGTTGACCGCGTGCGCGCAGTTGCCGGCGCTGCCGCCGACGCCGAGGAGGAAGAGGCGCCCCTGCCGCTCGCGCAGCGCGGCCAGTTCCGTCGCGAGACGCTCGATGGTGCCGAGGTCGATCGTCTCGGCGACTTTGGCGACTTCCTTGAAGTAGGTCTGGGCGTGCATGGGCGAAGGTGGGGAAGTAAACCTGCGATTATATTGGAAAGGCCCCACCAAGATGGATCCCCAAGTCGTCTTCGCGATGCTGGCGGCGTCGCTGCTGCACGCGTCCTGGCACGCCCTCGTCAAGGTGAGTGGCGACCAGGTCGTGGCATTGGCCGGCATGAATCTCGTGAGCGGGACCGTCGCCCTATGCGCCCTGCCGCTCGTGGCCGCCCCGCCCGGAGCCGCCTTCGGGGTGATCGCCGGTTCGGTGGCGCTGCATGTCGGGTACAAGATTGCGCTTGCGCGCCTGTACCGATCGGCAGACCTTGCGCAAGCCTACCCACTCGCGCGCGGCACCACGCCCCTCGCCGCCGCCGCGCTTGGCCTCGCGTGGCTCGGAGAACGTCCATCCGGGCTCGGGCTCGCGGGGCTTGCGCTCGTTTCGCTGGGGCTCTTGGGATTGGCCTTCGAGAAGCGCCGTGCCCCACCGCCAATGCGCCTGTTGCTCGCAGCGCTTGCCGCCGGCCTGGCGGTGGCCGCCTATTCGGTCGTCGACGCCTACGGCGTGCGACTGACCGGGGACTGGCTCGCGTTCACCGCATGGCTGGTCGCCGCGGACAGCCTCGCGTTCGTGGGCTACGCGGTCGCTACCCGAGGCGCCTCCGCCACCCGACACTGGCGGATCCACTGGACGCGCGTGCTCGGCACCGGGCTCCTGGGCACCGTCTCGTTCTGCGTCTTCATGTGGGCGCTGGGACGCGCGCCGGTAGGCCTTGTCGCCGCGCTGCGCGAAACGAGCATCGCCTTCGCGGCGCTGATCGGCGTCGCGATCCTGGGCGAGCGCGCCGGATTCGTCCGCATCGGCGCGTCGTTGACGGTCATGGCCGGCGTCGCGACCATCGCGCTATCGCGCTGACTTCGAACGAGGTGTCCAACGGATGGATCGCATAGACGAGTACCTGGAACTCTCCCGCCAGAAGCCGGATCTCTTTCGCACCGAACCCGGAGGCGTGCGCATCCTGCTCGATCGCGACGAAATCGCCGACGTGGAACGCTCGGTCCGCGCATCGCTGGTTCGGTCCGGCCTCGACGCTTCCGGCGCGGACGTGGGCGTCGTCCTGCGCGATCCGTGGTTCAGCGTCATTCGCGACGCAGTCGAGTTCCCGGACGGCGGAAGGCGCACTCACGCGCGCCTCATGAATCGAAACGGCAACGGTGCGGCCGCATTGCCCGTGCTGGACGGACGCATCGTGCTGATTCGTCATTTCCGCCACGCTCCGCGCCGCTGGATGTGGGAAATCCCGCGCGGCGGGATCGAGCCGGGCGCTTCACCCGAGGAATGCGTACGCCAGGAACTGGCGGAGGAAATCGGCGCCGTGGCGCGGCGCGTCGAGAAACTGGGGTTCCTGCTCGGGTCGTCGAACCTGTATGCGAGCGGCGCGCATCTCTTCTACGCGGAACTCGAATCGATCGGTGCACCACAGGTCGGCGAGGGAATCGGCGCGATACACCCGGTCTCGATCACGGAGTTCGAGCGCATGGTGACTTCCGGCGAAATCGAGGACTCCTTCACGCTCGGCGCGTTCCTGCACGCGCGCCTGCGCGGCCTCGTCTGATCAGGCGGGGAGCTCCGCGGCCTCCAGCAGCGCGCCGCGCCGGTCCTTGTCGGCGAGGATCGGCTCGCCGTCGAGCGGCCAGTGGATGCCTATGGCGGGATCGCTCCAGAGGATCGTGCGCTCGTGCACCGGCGCGTAGTAGTCGGTCGTCTTGTAGAGGAACTCCGCCGACTCGCTGGTGACGAGGAAGCCGTGCGCGAATCCCGGAGGGATCCACGCCATGCGCTTCGATTCGGCCGACAGCGTGAACCCGGCCCAGCGCCCGAAGGTCGGCGAGCCGCGGCGGATGTCGACCGCCACATCGAACACCTCGCCCGAGACCACTCGCACCAGCTTGCCTTGCGCCTGCTGTACCTGGTAGTGCAGGCCGCGCAGCACGTTCTTCGCCGAGCGGGAATGATTGTCCTGCACGAAGTCGACGTCGAGCCCGGTCGCCTCGCGGAACGCGCGGCGGTTGTAGCTCTCGAGGAAGAACCCGCGCGCGTCGCCGAAGACCTTCGGCTCGAGCAGCAGGACCTCGGGGATGGCGGTGCGGACGACGTTCATGCGCGCGGCTTCTCCGCCAGCACCTGCATCAGGTACTGCCCGTAGCTGCTCTTGGCGAGCGGCCGCGCGACGGCTTCCAGCTGCGCCGCGTCGATGTAGCCGGAGCGGTACGCGATCTCCTCGGGGCACGCGATCTTCAGGCCCTGCCGGCGCTCGATGGTTTCGATGAAGTGCGACGCCTCGAGCAGCGACTCGTGCGTGCCCGTGTCGAGCCAGGCGTAGCCCCGGCCCATGGTCGTGACCTCTAATTCGCCCCACTCGAGGTACTTGCGGTTGACGTCGGTGATCTCGAGTTCCCCGCGCGCCGAGGGCTTGAGGTTCGCGGCGACGTCGACGACGCGGTTGTCGTAGAAGTAGAGGCCGACGACGGCGTAGTTCGACTTCGGCTGCTTCGGCTTCTCCTCGAGGCTGATCGCGCGGCCCGACGCGTCGAACTCGACGACGCCGTAGCGCTCGGGGTCGTGCACGCGGTAGGCGAACACGGTGGCGCCCGTCTTGCGCTCCGCCGCGCGTCGCGCCAGCGCCGCGAGGTCGTGGCCGTAGAACAGGTTGTCGCCGAGGATCAGCGCGACCGGGTCGCTGCCGATGAAGTCCTTGCCGAGGATGAAGGCCTGCGCGAGGCCGTCGGGCGACGGCTGCACCGCGTACGAGAGGCGAATGCCCCACTGCGTGCCGTCGCCGAGCAGCTCGCGGAACCGTGGCGTGTCCTGCGGCGTGGAGATGACGAGGATGTCGCGGATGCCCGCGAGCATCAGCACCGACAGCGGGTAGTACACCATCGGCTTGTCGTAGACGGGCAGCAGCTGCTTCGAGACGACCTGTGTCACCGGCCAGAGGCGCGTGCCGGAGCCGCCCGCGAGGATGATGCCCTTCACGCCGCGTCCCTCCGGGCGTAGTTCTTCTCGACCCAGTTGCGGTAGGCGCCGCTCGCGATCGCCGCGACCCAGTCCTGGTGGTCGAGGTACCAGGACACGGTGCGGCGCATGCCGGACTCGAACGACTCCGCGGGCGTCCAGCCGAGTTCCCCGCGGATCTTGCGCGCGTCGATCGCGTAGCGGCGGTCGTGCCCGGGGCGGTCCTTCACGAACGTGATCTGGTCGGCGTAGCGGCCGCCGGCCTTCGGGCGCAGTTCGTCGAGCAGTGCGCACAGCGTGCGCACCACGTCGATGTTCGTGCGCTCGCTCTCGCCGCCGATGTTGTAGACCTCGCCGACGCGGCCACGGGCGAGCACGGTGCGGATCGCCGAGCAGTGGTCGCCGACGTACAGCCAGTCGCGCACGTTCAGGCCGTCGCCGTACACCGGCAGCGGCTTCCCGGCGAGCGCGTTGTGGATCACGAGCGGGATCAGCTTCTCGGGGAACTGGAACGGCCCGTAGTTGTTCGAGCAGTTCGTGGTCAGCGTCGGCATGCCGTAGGTATGGTGGTACGCGCGCACGAGGTGGTCGGACGCCGCCTTGGACGCGCTGTACGGGCTGTTCGGCTGGTACGGCGTGGTCTCGCTGAAGGCCGGGTCCGACTCGCCGAGCGAGCCGTAGACCTCGTCCGTGGACACGTGCAGGAACCGGAAATCGTCCTTCTCGGCACCGGAAAGCCCGCCCCAGTACGCGCGCGCCTCCTCGAGCAGGCTGAAGGTGCCGACCACGTTGGTGCGCACGAACTCGCCGGGGCCGTGGATCGATCGGTCCACGTGGCTCTCGGCGGCGAAATGGACGACCGCCCTCGGGCGATGCGTCGCGAGCAGTTCCCGGATGCGCTCGCGGTCGCAGATGTCGGCCTGCACGAACTGGTGCCGCTCGTCGCCGGCGACATCCTCGAGGTTCGCGCGATTCCCCGCGTACGTCAGCTTGTCGACGTTGACGATGCCCTCGCCACCCTCGCCAAGCGTCGAGAGGACGAAGTTCGAACCGATGAAGCCGGCACCGCCGGTGACGAGCAGCATGACCTGGATCCGCGGGGAAGACCCGGGATTTTATCAGCCGGCCCCGCGCGGGCGCGCCGCACCGGGCAATCTCAGGTAGCGGTAGAGGCTCACCAGCGTGCAGGGCTCCATGATCTCGCCGCGTTCGGCCATCGACACGGCCTCGTCGAGCGGCACCCAAGCGAACCGGCCGTGGCCGGCCTCTTCGGCCGGGGACCGGGATGCTTCGCCGAGCGCCGTGCCGGCAAAGAGCCGGATTCGTGCACGGACGACGCTGGGCGCCGGGGAGATTCCGCCCAGGGAAACGAGGGACGACTCGTCCGCGGTGAGTCCGGTCTCCTCCTCGAGTTCCCGCACCGCGGCCCGTTCCGGCGACTCGCCACGATCGATGAATCCCATCGGGATCTCCCAGCCGTGCCCGCCGTACGGGTGCCGGTACATGCGCATCAGGCCGATCGCGCCCGAGCGGACGGGCAGGATCGAGATGCCCGTGATGCCCGCGTCGTCCACGACGCGGGGCTCGACGGCGAGGAAATCCGGCACGCGGTGCCCGCGCCCGTCGTCGATGTCGTCGAAGTAGACGTCGAAGAGGGAGTTGGTGCCGATGCGACGACGCGAGCGAACCCGGATCCCGGGCTCGCCCCCGTCGTCAGACGTTGCCATGCAGCGTGTTCTTCACCATGCGGAAACCCTTCACGAGCTCGGCGATGCCGGTGTCGAGCGGGAACGCGGGCTTCCAGCCCGTGCCCTCGATCTTGGCGTTCGACACGATGTAGTTGCGCTGGTCCGGATCCTTGCCGACGGGGGCGTCGATGAAGGTGAACTCCGGGACGTGCTTCCTGATCGCCTCGCAGAGTTCCTTCTTCGACACGTTCGCGTCCGTGAGGCCGACGTTGTAGATCTGGCCCTTCATGCGATCGAAGTTCGCGATGCCGTGCTGGAACACGCGGGAGACGTCGCGCACGTGGATGTAGTTGCGCTTGAAGCTCGACTCGAAGAGCACCACGAAGCGGTCGTACACCGCGCGATAGGTGAAGTCGTTCACCAGCAGGTCGATGCGCATCCGCGGCGACATGCCGAACACGGTGGCGAGCCGGAAGCTGATCGCATTCGGGTGCTGCATCAGGTGCTTCTCGATCTCGACCTTCTCGATCGCGTAGCGCGAGATCGGCCTGAGCGGCGAGTCCTCGGTGCAGAAGTTCTTCTCGTCGCCGGTGCCATAGGCGCTGTTGGTCGTCGGCATCAGCACGCGCTGGTCCTTCGACAGCATCTTCAGCATCATCAGGATGGCGTCGTGGTTCGTGGTGGTCGCGCCGACCGGGTCCTGGTTGCAGAGCGGCGCGCCGACGAGCGCGGCGAGCGGGATGACGACGTCGGCCTTGGCCATCAGCGGCTTCATCGTCTCGGCGACGCGGATGTCGCCCTTCACGACGTTGAAGCGCGGATTCCAGCAGACGTGGTTCAGGCTCGCCTGCTTGTACATGAAGCTGTCGAGCACGGTGACCTCATGCCCGGCCTCGAGGAGGTCCGGGACCATGATGGAACCGAGGTAGCCGGCACCGCCGGTGACGAGGATCTTGAGGCTCATGGAAACATCGCCCTTTCTACGCTTTCGCAAAGTGTGTGCTCGAGCACGAGGTGGACTTCCTGGATGCGGTTGGTGTTCTCGCCCGGCGCGACGATCGCGAAGTCCGCGAGCGGCTTCGCCGGCCCGCCGTCGCGACCGGTGAAGAGCACGCTCTTCACGCCCTGCTTGCGGCACTGCTCGAGCGCCCGCAGGATGCTGGGCGAGACGCCCGAGGTCGTGATGGCGAGGAACATGTCCTTCGCCGAGGCCTTGCCGGCGATCTGCCGCGAGAACACGTGCTCGTAGCCGTAGTCGTTGCCGATCGCGGTGATGAGCGAGCTGTCGGTGGTCAGCGCCTCGGCCGGCAGCGGTGCGCGGTCGCGCGCGAGCTTGCTGACGAACTCGGTCGCGAGGTGCTGCGCATCGGCCGCCGAGCCGCCGTTGCCGGCGATGTAGAGCCGCCCGCCGGCCTTGTAGCAGGCGACGACCGCGTCGATCGCGCGCTGGAACACCGCCATCTGCGCGGCGTCGCCGAGCAACTGCTGCTTGGCGCGCGTCGACGACTCGAGGTTGTCCTTCAGGAGCTGCGACCAGTTGCTCATGCCTTGATGACCTCCGCGGCCCGCCGGTAGTCGTCCGGCACGCCGATGTCGATGAACGTCGCCGCGCACTCGCGCCCGTAGACGCGCCAGCCGTCGCGCAGGCCGTGCGGCAGCATATCCGTCTCCAGGCTCGCGCGTTCGCCGGCGCGCCACGGCAGCGCAGCGAGCGCGGCGCGGCGAAAAAGGTACACGCCGCCATTGGCGAGCCCGCCCTGCACCGCCTCCATGCCGCGCACCCGGCCGTCCGCCTCGACCGCAAGGCCGAGGTAGCGCTTCGTGTCCGTCGAACGGAACAGGGAGAACGAACAGTCCGCTCGGCGCTCGCGATGAAACTCGGCGAACCCGGGAAGATCCACGGCGAAGAACGTGTCCCCGTTGAGCACCAGCAGGTCCTCGCCACGCGCCTCGGCCGCCGCGAGCAGCAGGCCTCCGCCGGTGCCGAGCGGCTCGGTCTCGTGCGCATAGGCGATCTCGGCCCCGCGCCACGCCGTGCCGAAGTGCTCCGAGATCTTCCCGGCGAGGTAGCCGATCGACAGCACGAAGCGGCGCACTCCCTGCCGGATCCAGTACTCGAGCAGCAGTTCCAGGAACGGCCGCCCGCCGACCGGCGCCATCGGCTTGGGCACCTCGCTCACCACGGCGCGCAGGCGCGTGCCGAATCCGCCGGCGAGGACGACCGCCTCCACGATCCTCGCCTAGCGCGCCGCCTGGTCGAGCACTTCGCGGAAGCGCTCGATCTGCGGCGTGAGGTCGTGCGGGTGGTTGCCGACGAAGAAGCCGCGGTCGTGCGCGGTGTTGGCGTGCACGATCTCGCCGACGGTGTCGTAGTCGAAGTACTTGATCACGTCGTGCCTGAGGAAGCAGCCGCCGGTGATGATGCGGTAGCCGATGTCCGCCTTCTTCAGGGCCGCCATCACCTTGGCGCGGTCGATGTTCATCTTCGGGTTCAGGATCACCGTGAACGCGAACCACGAGCTGCGGCCGTGCTCGCGCTGGATGATGAAGCGCTCGTCGCCGGACATCAGCTTCACCCAGAGTTCCGCGTTCCTGCGCCGGATCTCGATCAGCCGGTCGAGCTTCTTCAGCTGCTCGATCCCGATCGCCCCGGACAGCTCCAGCGGCCGCGCGTTGTAGCCCGGCAGGATGAAGCGGTAGGCCTCGTAGAAGTCGTCGTCGCGGCGGTCGTAGATCGTCGTGTCCGCCGGGAGGTCGCGCGTCCAGCCGTGCGCGCGCATGCTCTTGGCGACGTGGAAGAGGTCGGTGTCGTCGGTGACGATCACCCCGCCCTCCATCGTCGAGATGTGGTGCGAGAAGAAGGTGCTGAAGGTGCCGATGTGGCCGAACGTGCCGCACTGCCGGCCGTTCAGCGTCGCGCCCATGGACTCGCAGTTGTCCTCGAAGAGGATCAGCCCGTGCTTGTCGCAGAACGCGCGCATCACGTCGAGCGCGCAGGGGTTGCCGAGGATGCTGACGGCCACGACCATGCGCGTCTTCTTCGTCAGCGCCGCCTCGAGCTTGGCGACGTCGAAGTTGAGGGTGTCGAGCTCGACGTCCACGAAGCGCAGTCGCAGGCCGTACTGCTGCAACGGGTAGTAGGTCGTGGACCACGAGATCGCCGGAACGATGACCTCGTCCCCGCGCTGCAGCGGCCGGTCCTTCGCGTAGAACAGCGCGCCGACGCCGACGAGGTTGGCCGCCGACCCCGAACCCACCATCAATGCGTGCTTCGTGCCGAACTGCTTCGCGAACGCCGCCTCGAACGCGCGCACGTTCTCTCCCATCGTGAACATGCCGCTCTTGATGACGCGCTGCATCGCGTCGATCTCTTCGGTCCCCCAGGTACTGCTCGCCAGCTCGTAGAACATCGTCAGCGCACCATTTCTCGGATGACGCCGGCCATGCGCGCGGCGTCGGGATAGTAGAACTGCTCCAGCGCGAAGCCCGCCGGCGACGGCACGTCGGGCAGGCCGATGCGCCGCACCGGCGCCTTCAGGTGCCGGAACCACTTCTCGGCCGCGAGGCAGCCGATCTCGGCGCAGACGCCGCCCATCATCCAGCCGGTGTCCACCACCACCAGCCGGCCGGTCTTCGCGAGGGATTTCTCGATGATCGCCTCGTCGATCGGCTTCACCGTCCTCAGGTCGATGACCTCGCAGTCGATGCCTTCCTTCGCGAGCGCCTGGGCCGCCTGCGAGGCGAGCTCGATGGCGTGCGAGGCGCCGACCACGGTGACGTCCTTGCCGGCCGGCGCACGATGCCCTTGCCGATCGGTACGGTGTAGTGCCCCTCGGGCACGACGCCGTCCTTCTTCATCAGCCAGCGGTGCTCGAAGATCAGCACTGGGTTGTTGTCCGCGATCGCGGCCAGCGTCAGGCCCTTGGCGTCGTGCGGCGTGCTAGGCATCACGATCTTCAGGCCCGGCGCGCCGAGCAGCAGGCCCTGGATCGCCTGCGAGTGCTGCGAGCCCGAACCCCAGCCGCGGCCGATCGCCGCCCAGATGACCAGCGGCACCTTGGTGAGGCCGTTGTCCATGTAGTGGTACTTGGACGCGTGGTTTACCAGCTGGTTGAAGGTGAGCAGGATGAAGTCGGGGCGGTTGTGCATGTAGAACGGCCGCATGCCGTTCATCGCCGCGCCCGTGCCGATGCCGGTGAGGCTCTCCTCGGCGACCGGCGTGTCGAACACGCGCTCGTTGCCGAATTTCTCCTTCAGCCCGCGGGTGCAGCCGAACATCGCGCTCGGGTCGTCGACGCCCTGCCCGTAGACGAACACGCCGCGGTCGTGCGTCAGCGCGAGTTCGAGCGCCTCGTTGATCGCCCTGGCGTACGGCAGCACCCGGCCCTCCTTCGGGTCGGGGGCGTCGTAGACCAGCGAATTGACGAGGCTTTCGTCCCAGGCCATGGAGGGGTCTTCAGTCCGCGTAGACGTGCGTGTAGAGGTCGGCTTCGACCGGGTGCGGCGCGGCGAGCGCGTGCTCGAACGCGGCGAGCGTCTCGCGCACGATCTCGTCGTGCA
>CAZTXP010000128.1:0-29065 GCA_964617355.1 uncultured Enterobacteriaceae bacterium | reverse complement strand
ACCGGCGCGGTGTTGGTGAACACCGCGGTCACCTCGCAGTGGATCAGCGGCGTGGTGTACTGGCCGGCGAGCAGCGTCGCGTACAGGATGGTCGGCACGCACGAGGCGAAGGTCGACAGGTACGCGCCGACGTTCGCCGTGGTCTTCACGCGCATGGCGAGGAACTTGCCGTCCTTGTCCATCGCCATCTCGGCCACCGTCACGTGGTCGCGGCCGTGCGCATCCGACAAGTACGCCTCCGAGCGATCGGCGGTCCACTTCACCGGACGGTTGACGCGCTTCGAGGCCCAGGTGACCACCACGTCTTCCGCGTACAGGTAGATCTTCGAGCCGAAGCCGCCGCCGACGTCCGGCGCGACCACGCGCACCTTGTGCTCGGGCAGGCCGAGCACGAAGGCCGTCATCAGCAGGCGCTCGACGTGCGGGTTCTGGTTCGAGACGTACAGCGTGTAGCTGTCTTCCGAGCGCGAATAGGAACCATTGGCCGCGCGCGGCTCGATGGCGTTCGGCACGAGGCGGTTGTTGACGAGGTCGAGCTTGGTGATATGCGCGGCGCCCGCGAACGCCTTGTCCACGGCGGCCTTGTCGCCGATGCCCCAGACGTAGCAGACGTTGTCGGGCGCGACGTCGTGCAGCGCCGGGCCCTTCTTCACGTTCACCGGGTCGACCACCGCGGGCAGCACGTCGTAGTCCACGTCGACGAGGATCGCGGCATCGCGCGCCTGCTCCTGAGTCTCGGCGATCACCACCGCGACGTGGTCGCC
Source organism: uncultured Enterobacteriaceae bacterium (assembly GCA_964617355.1). Taxonomy (GTDB): domain Bacteria; phylum Pseudomonadota; class Gammaproteobacteria; order Burkholderiales; family SG8-39; genus CAZTDU01. Next base: position 28,301 of record CAZTXP010000128.1, on the reverse strand, counting down.
GACGTAGCGCACCTTGCCCTGCGCGAGGCAGGGGTGCGGCGGCTCCTTCATCGGCTGGCCGTTGACGTCGGTGATCAGCCAGCCGCAGGGCAGGCCGCCCACCTTGGCGGCGGCGAGGTCGTCGCCGGTGAACACGGCCAGCACGCCCGGCGCCTTCAGCGCGCGGTCGGCCTTGATGGACTTGATGGTCGCGTGCGCGTGCGGCGAGCGCACGAACGCGGCGTACGACTGGTTCGGCAGGACGACGTCGTCCGTGTACTGCCCGGCGCCGGTGAGGAAGCGATAGTCTTCCTTGCGGGCCAGCCTTGCGCCGATGAGCGGGGCGTTCATGGGGTCTCCTCCTCCGGGAACGGGCGCGTTACTTCGAGGCGGCCATGGCTTTTGCGCCGGCCGCGATGGATTTGACGATGTTGTGGTAGCCGGTGCAGCGGCACAGGTTGCCATCCAGCGCCTCGCGGATCTCCTGCTCGCTCGGGTTCGGGTTGCCCTTGGCGAAGTCGATCGCGTTCATCACCATGCCCGGCGTGCAGAAGCCGCACTGCAGGCCGTGGTTCTCCTTGAAGGCCGCCTGCATCGGGTGCAGCGTGCCGTCGGCCGCCGCGACGCCTTCGATCGTCACGATCTCGGCGCCCTCGGCCTGCATCGCCACCATCGAGCAGGCCTTCACCACCTTGCCGTTCATGTGCACCGAGCACGCGCCGCATTGCGCGGTGTCGCAGCCCACGTGCGTGCCGGTCAGGCGCAGGTGCTCGCGGATGAAGGTGACGAGCAGCGTGCGCTCCTCGACTTCCGCCGACACCGCCTTGCCATTGACCTTCATGGATACCTTGACTGCCATGCTGCCTCCTCTTCGCGCCGCGGCGCGATGGTTCCGGGTGGGATTTCCTGCGGGGGTAGACATCCTAGCCAAGCCCCTCGGCACGGGCAATGTTGCGCCGCGGTAGCGTGCGGCGCGGCAAGCCCGTTCAGGTTCTTGCAAGGATAACGCAAGGATGGGGCAAGAGGGTTTGAGTAGGGTCTCGCCTCCCATGCGCTATTCCGTGTCTCGGCTGGGGTGGATCTGCGCGCTCGCGTGCGCGCTGCCCGCGCTCGCGCGCGACCTGCCGCTCGCCGAGGCCGAGGCGCAGTTCCTCGCGCGCAACCGCGACCTGCAGGCGGCACGGCGGGTGGTCGAGTCGGCCGGCGCGCAGGTCGAGATCGCCGCGGCCCGCCCGAACGCGACGCTGTCGCTGAACACCTCGTCGATCAGCTCGAACCCCGGCATCGGGCCGGGGTCCCTCACGCAGAAGCGCATGGATACCGTGCTGCGCATCGACCAGCCCTTCGAGCGCGGCGACAAGCGCGAACTGCGCATCGACGCCGCGCAGGGCCTGGAGCGCGCCGCGCAGGCCGACGCGCGCGAGGTGCTGCGCCAGCAGCTCGCCGCGATGCGCGGCGCGTACTACGACCTGAAGCAATCCGAGGAGCGCCGCGCGGTGCTCGGAGAAGTGGCCGAGCTCTTCGCCGGCACGCTGCGCGCGGCGCAACTGCGCCTGAAGGCGGGCGACCTTGCCGCCGCCGACGTCGCCAAGATCCAGGTCGACCACGAGCGCGCGCAGAACGACCTGCGCGCCGCGGTCTCCGACCTCGCGCGCGCGCAACTCGCGCTGGCCTTCATGATCGGCGAGGAATCCGCCGCCGCTACGTTGCGCGCTGCCGATGCGTGGCCCGCGGTGCAGCGCGCCGATGCTGCCGCCGTGGCGCGTGCCGTCGATGCCCGCCCCGATGTCGCGGCCGCCGCGGCGCGCGTCGAGGCCGCCGAGAAGCTGCGCGAACTCGCGCGCGCGCAGCGCACGCGCGACGTCACCGTTGGCGCGCAATACGAGCGCTACCCGAGCAGCTCGCCGGTGAACTCGATCGGCCTGGGCATCTCGATCCCGCTCTTCACCGGCAACGATTTCTCCGGCGACATCCGCAGGGCCGAGGTGGACCGCTACGCCGCGCTCGACGCGCAGGCGCGCGTGCGCGCCGCGGCCCAGACCGAGCTGCGCCGCGCCGCCGGCGACCTGAACGGCGCCGCGGATCGCCTCGAGCGCTTCGACGCCACGCTGCTCGCCGCCGCGCGCCGCGCCGCCGAGGCGGCGGAGTTCGCCTTCCAGCGCGGCGCGACCTCGGTGCTCGAAGTGCTCGATGCGCGGCGCACGCTGCGCGGCGTGCTGGTCGACGCGCTCGCCGCGCGCGCGGACCACGCCAAGGCGCTCGCCGCGTGGCGCGCCGCCCATGAATCCGTGCCGGCACTGGAGCTTCCCAAGGATCCGAAATGAGCCTTCGCATGCGTCCCATCGCCGTTCCGCTCTGCGCCCTTGCATGCGCCCTCGCGGGCTGCAGCGAACAGCAGGCGCGCGAGCCGGCGCCCCAGGCCAAGGTCGAGAAGAACGCCGTCGTGTTTGCGCCGTCCAGCCCGCAGGTGGCGACCATCCTGTCGGTGCCCGCCGCCGCGCGCACGGAGGCGGTGGTGCGCTTCAACGGCCGCCTGGTGTGGGACGAGGACCGCACGGTGCGCGTGTTCAGCCCGCTGGCCGGCCGCGTGCAGTCGATCGCGGTGCGCGCCGGCGACACGGTCAAGGCCGGCCAGCCGCTCGCGGTGCTCGCCTCGGCGGACCTGGGGCAGGCGCAGTCGGACGCAAGGCGCGCCGAGCAGGACCACCTGCTGGCGCAGAAGAACCTCGCGCGCGTCGAGGAGCTCGCGGGCGCGGGCGTCGCGCCGGCGAAGGACCTGCAGGTGGCGCAGGCCGAGCTCGCGCGCGCCGCCGCCGAGCGCGCGCGCACCGCCGCGCGCCTCGCGCTCTACGGCGCGGGCGGCAGCGTCGACCAGCGCTTCGAGGTGCGCGCGCCGATCGCCGGCACCGTCGTCGAGCGCAACCTCAACCCGGGGCAGGAAGTGCGGCCCGATGGCCCGCCGGCGCCGGGCGCGTCCTCGGCGAGCGGCGGCGGCCTGTTCGTGATCTCCGATCCCTCCCGGCTCTGGTTCATGCTCGACGCCGCCGAGGCGGACCTGGCGGGCGTCGTGGCCGGCGCCGAGGTGCGCATCGGCGCGACGGTGCTCGGCGACGAGCGCGTCGCGGGCCGCGTCGTGCATGTCGCCGACCTCGTCGACCCCCAGACGCGCACCGTGAAGCTGCGCGGCGTCGTCGACAACGCGGCGCGGCGCCTGAAGTCCGAGATGTTCGTCACCGCCGAGCTGACGGTGCCGGCGGCGAAGGGCGTGCTGGTGCCCGCGAAGGCGGTTTACCTGCGCGGCGAGCGCTACTTCCTGTTCGTCGATGCCGGCGGCGGGCGCTTCGTGCGGCGCACGGTGAAACTCGGGCCGGCGCAGGACGCGCAGCAGGTGGTGAACGAAGGCGTCGCCGAGGGCGAAAAGGTGGTGACCGAGGGCAACCTGCTCCTGGAACGCCTGCTGGCCGAGAAGGACTGAGCGACCGTGATCAAGCGCGTCGTCTCGTTTGCGCTCTTCCAACCGCTGTTCGTCGTGCTCGCCACGATCGTCTTCATCGGCGCGGGCGTGGCGGCGTTCCGCAACCTGCCGGTGGAGGCCTTCCCCGACGTCACCGACACGCAGGTGACGGTGATCTCGCTCTATCCCGGCCGCGCCGCCGAGGAGGTCGAGAAGCAGGTGACGATCCCGGTCGAGGTGGCGCTGTCCGGCCTGCCGGGCGCGGTGCGCATGTTCGTGCACACGCAGTTCGGCCTGTCGTTCCTGATCCTCACCTTCGACGACGGCGTCAACGGCTACTTTGCGCGCCAGCAGGTCGTCGAGCGCCTGCGCGAGGTCGACCTTCCGCCGGGCGCGAGCGCCGAGCTGGCGCCGTTCTCGACCGCGGTCGGCGAGATCTACCGCTACCGCATGAAGGGCGAGGGCGCGTCCTCGCGCGAGCTGCGCACCTACCAGGACTGGACCGTGGTGCGGCAGCTGAAGCTGGTGCCGGGCGTCGCCGACGTGGTCAGCCTCGGCGGGCTGGTGAAGCAGTACGAGGTCCACCCGGAGCACGCGCGCATGCGCGACTACCGCATCACGCTGCCGCAGCTCGCGCAGGCGATCGAGCGCGGCAACTCGAACGCCGGCGGCAGCTACGTCGAGCAGGGGCGCCAGCAGTTCCTGATCCGCGGAATAGGCCTCTTCACCGGCCCGCAGGACATCGAGAACGTGGTGGTGGCCGAGCGCGGCGGCACGCCGATCCTGGTGCGCGACGTCGCCAAGGTGACCATCGGCGCGGTGCCGCGCCAGGGCATCGCCGGCGAGGACGACGAGGACGACATCGTCACCGGCGTGGTGCTGATGCGCCGCGGCGAGAACCCCTCCGAGGTCCTCAAGCGGGTGCGCGAGAAGATCGACAACCTGAACGCCAACGTGCTGCCCGGCGGGGTCAAGGTGGCGCCGATCTACGACCGCACCTGGCTGATCGGCAAGACGCTGAAGACCGTGTTCACCAACCTCGTCGAGGGCGCGCTGCTGGTTTCGATCGTGCTGTGGCTGTTCCTCGGCAACCTGCGCGCGGCCGCGATCGTCGCGGTGACGATCCCGCTCGCGCTGCTGGGCACCTTCCTCGGCCTCACGTGGATCGGCATCCCGGCCAACCTGCTGTCGCTGGGCGCGATGGACTTCGGCATCATCGTCGACGGCGCGGTGATCGTGGTCGAGAACGTGTTCCGCAAGCTCTCGGAGGCCACGCACGGCGGCCGCGAGCTCGACGAGCACCGCAGGAAGAGCCTGATCCTCGAGGCCGCGGTGGAGGTCGGGCGGCCGACCCTCTTCTCGATGCTGATCATCATCGCCGCGCACGTGCCGATCTTCACGCTGCAGCGCCACGAGGGGCGCATCTTCGCGCCCATGGCCTATTCGGTGGTGTCGGCGCTGGTCGGCGCGCTGGTGCTGTCGCTCACCCTGGTGCCGCTGCTGTGCGCGGTGATGCTCAAGCGCAACCTGCCGGAGAAGGAGAACTTCCTCGTGCACGCGGCCAAGCGCGCCTACGAGCCGGCGCTGCGCTGGGCGCTCGCGCACCGCCGCACCGTGGTCGGCGCCGCGCTCGCCGCGCTGGCGGGCAGCCTCGCGCTGGTGCCGACGCTCGGCTCGGAGTTCCTGCCCGAGCTGAACGAGGGCTCGGTGTGGGTGAACGTGACCCTGCCGACCAGCGTCTCGCCCAGCGAGGCGCAGGAGATGACGCGCCGCATCCGCGCCGCGATCCGCAAGTTCCCCGAGGTCGAGCGCGTGAACTCGAAGGCCGGCCGCCCCGAGGACGGCACCGATCCGAAGCTGATCAACATGGCGGAGTTCCTCGTCGACCTGAAGCCGGAGTCGGAGTGGAAGCGCGGCATCGACAAGGCCGGGCTGCTGCGCGCCATGGAGGCCGAGATCGCGCGCCTGCCGGGCGTCACGCCGACCTTCTCGCAGCCGATCCGAGACAACGTGCTCGAGTCGATCTCGCAGATCGACGGCCAGATCGTGATCAAGGTGTTCGGCGACGACCTCGACAAGCTGCGCGACACCGCGGTGGCGATGCTGCACCAGGTCGAGACCGTGCCCGGCGTCGCGCGCGCGTTCGTCGACCGCCTCGGCGAGCTGCCGCAGATCCAGGTCAAGATCGACCGCGCGCGCGCCGCGCGCCACGGCCTGAACGTCGCCGACATCCAGGACATCATCGAGACCGCGCTCGGCGGCAAGCAGGTGACGCAGCTCTGGGAGGGCGAGCAGAAGTTCGGCGTCGCGGTGCGGCTGGACGAATCCGAGCGCACGCTGACGCGCATGCAGGGCCTGCTGGTGGCGACGCCCGCCGGCGCCTACGTGCCGCTGTCGGAGGTCGCCAGCTTCCGCACGGTCGGCGGGATGATGAACATCGCGCGCGAGAACGGCACGCGCGTGCTCGCCATCGGCGTGTTCATCCGCGGCCGCGACATGGGCAGCGTGGTGGCCGACATGCAGTCGCGCGTGAAGAAGAACGTGCCGCTGCCCGACGGCTACACGGTGGCCTGGTCGGGCGAGTTCGAGAACCAGGAGCGCGCGATGGCGCGGCTCGCGGTGATCGTGCCGATCTCGATCGTGGTGATCTTCCTGCTCCTCTTCGACGCCTTCAAGTCGTTCCGCTCGAGCCTGCTGATCGTGTCGAACATCCCGTTCTCGGTGATCGGCGGCATCCTCGCGCTGTGGGTCACCGGCATCTACCTGTCGGTGTCGGCGGCGATCGGCTTCATCGCCCTCTTCGGGCAGGCGGTGCTGAACGGCGTGGTCATGGTGTCGCTGTTCAACGAACTGAAGAACCATGGCCTCGCGCCCGAGGAGGCGGTGGTGCAGGGCGCGATGACGCGCCTGCGCACCGTGCTGATGACGGCGCTGCTGGCGAGCCTGGGCCTCTTGCCGATGGCGCTGTCGACCGGCATCGGCGCCGAGACCCAGCGGCCGCTCGCGGTGGTGGTGATCGGCGGCCTCGTCACGGCCACGCTGCTGGTGCTGTTCGTGATGCCGGTGCTCTACGTCATGCTGCACCGCGTGTCGCGGTTGCGGCGCGAGCGCCGGCGCGGTGACGGTACCTACCAGGGGCCGGACAGGCGACGGCGCGCCGGTCGCGAGCCGGACGGCGGGTCGGGGACCCGGTAGCGCGATGCGCGAGAGCCTCGTACTGGTGGTCGAGGACGATGCCCTGATCGCGGCCGGGCTCGCGGCCGCGCTCACCGGCGACGGCCACGTGTGCGAGGTGGCGCCGAGCGGCGAGGAGGCGCTCGCGCGGCTGCGCCAGCTTGCCTTCGACCTCGTGCTGCTCGACCTCGGCCTGCCCGGGATCGACGGCTTCGAGGTGATCGCGCGCATGAAGTCGGCCGGCCATCGCGGCGCGACCCTCGTGGTCACCGCGCACGACGTGACCGCGAACCGGGTGCGCGCGCTGAACGCGGGCGCCGACGACTTCCTGCCCAAGCCGTTCGCGACCGAGGAGTTGCTCGCCCGCGTGCGCGCGCTGCTGCGCCGCGTGCGCGAGCAGTCGATGCGGCGCTACCAGTTCCACGGCCTCACGGTCGACATCGACGCGCGCCGCGCGTGGCTCGACGGGCAGCCGCTGGAGATGCCGCGTCGCGAGTGGAGCGCGCTCCTGTGCCTGGTCGCGCTCGCCGGCAAGCCGGTGGCCAAGCAGGGCCTGATCGGCGCGCTCTCCACGAAGGAAGAACCGGCGACGCCGAACAGCGTCGAGGTGTACGTGTCGCGGCTGCGCGCGCGCCTCGAGCCCGCGGGGCTCACGATCCGCTCGATCCGCGGCTTCGGCTACATGCTCGACGCGCGCTAGCGGCCGCGGCGTGCGTCGCCGTGCGCGGGTGCCAGGGCGGCGGTGTCCGCGCGCCGCTCCGGCGGCCGCTGCTCTTCGTCGCGATACAGGCCGCTGCGGAAGAGGTGCGAGGCGAGCTGGTAGTACGCGATCGCCTCGCGGGCGAGCGAGGGGTTGGGGGACGCAAGTGGCAGGTACTCGCCGCCCTGCAGCCGGAAGTGCTCGACGCGGCGCTTGGGGTGGAGCACGACGAAGCCGTCGGGGCGCAGGTAGCCCAGGGTCTGGTAGTTGGCGATGAACGCGCGATCCGTCTGCGGCGGCGCGCGCAGCACGTCGCGGCCGAGGAACTTGCTCAGGTAGCTGAAGTCGAGCGCGCCGAGGATCGTGGGCGGGATGTCGATCTGCGACATCAGGCGGTCCACGCGGCGCGGCTGGACGTGGCCGGGGGCGTACAGGAGCACCGGGATGCGGTACTGCTCGACCGGGATGCGCTGGCCGCCGCGCGCGTTCGCGCCGTGGTCCGCGGTGAGGACGAAGAGCGTGTCGTGGAACCAGGCACGCGAGCGTGCCATGTCGACGAACCGGCCGACCGCCCAGTCCGTGTACTTCACGGCGCCGTCGCGCCCGGTGCCCGGCGGGATGTCGATGCGGCCCGCGGGATAGGTGTACGGCCGGTGGTTGCTGGTGGTCATCACGTGCACGAACACCGGGCGGTCCGGGCGCGCGCGCTTCTCGGCGTCGATCTCGTCGAGCACCTGGTCGAACAGGTGCTCGTCGGCGACGCCCCAGATGTTCTCGTACGCGATGCGCTCCTTGGGGATCGCGCGGCGATCGACGACGCGGTAGTCGTTGGCGTCGAAGAACGCGTTCATGTTGTCGAAGTAGCCGTAGCCGCCGTACGCGAACAGCGCGCCGTAGCCGAAGTCCTCGAACACGCTGCCGAGCGAGAAGAGGGTGTCGTTGTTCGGCCGGCGCACGATGGACTGGCCGGGCGTCGGCGGCAGCGCGAGCGAGAGCGCCTCGAGGCCGCGCACCGTGCGGTTGCCGGTGGCATAGGCGTTCGCGAACCACAGGCTGCCGGCGGCGAGGCGGTCGAGGTTCGGCGTCAGCCCGCGCGGATTGCCGTACGCGCCGAGGAACTCGGCCCCCATGCTTTCCATGCTGACCAGCACGACGTTCAGCCGCTTCGGCGCGCCGCCGCCCTCGACGCGGCGCTCGACGCCGCCGGCTTCCGGCCGTACCCACTCGGCGGGACGCGAGGCGGCCTCGCCGATCGCGGAGCGCACGGTGGCGAGCGCCTCGCGGGGCGGCACCACGGCGTAGTTGCGCTCGTAGGGCAGTTCGTTGCGCCGGTTGGCGGCGAAGAACTCGTAGAGCCCGTTGCCGGCGAGCTCGGAGGCGATGTCCGAATCGGGGCGCAGCTTGAGGTCGCTGTCGACGAAGCGCCACGCGGCGAGCGCCAGCCCCGCGTGGGCGGCGAGCACGAGCAGGCGCACGCGCAGGCGCGGCGCGTCGGGCGCCGCGCGCCAGAGGGGGCGCGCGAGGGCGAGCGTCGCCACGCCCGCGGCGAGCGCGAACGCGGCGAGCAGCCGGCCCATGGGGTAGCTCTGCCAGATGTTGCCGATCACTTCCTGCGTGTAGAGCAGGTAGTCGACGGCGATGAAGTTGAAGCGGCCGGCGAACTCGTCCCAGAACAGCCATTCCCCGAGCGCCAGCAGGGTTGCGCCGTAGAGCGTGGCGAACACCGCGAACACCGCGAACGCGCGAAACAGCCGCGTTCGCGCAAGGATGTCCGGCGCGAGCAGCAGCACGAGCGACAGCGGCGCGAGCGCGTAGGCGGCGGCGGCCACGTCGAACACCATCCCCCAGCCGAATGCCCACGCGAGCTCGCCGGCACCGGTGGCCGGCACGTCGGCGCGCAGCGCGAGCGCGATGCGCGTGGCCGAGGACACCGCGACCAGCACGCAAGCCGCGAGCGCGAGCGCGGCGAGGCGGCCGGGAATCCTGCGCGGCAGGGGCAAGGGGAGCATGCATGCAATTCTAGGAGGGGTGACTTGCGCGGGCCTGACATCGCGCTTTCCACGACCTTGCGGGGCCGTCCCGCGAAGCGCGGGGGTATCATCGCGGCATGCGAATCCTCATCGTCGAAGACGACGCCGCGCTGGCCGAGGGCCTGTCGCGGCTGCTCGCGTCCGAGGGCTACGCCGTCGACGTGGTCGACAACGGCGGCCGCGCCCTCGCCGCCGCGAGCGCCGAGAAGTTCGACCTCGCGATCCTCGACGTCGGCCTGCCCGGGCTCGACGGTTTCGAGGTGCTGCGTCGCCTGCGCGCCTCGGGCCGCAAGCTGCCGGTGCTCGTGCTCACCGCGCGCGACGCGGTCGGCGACCGAGTGCACGGCCTCGACCTCGGCGCCGACGACTACATGGCCAAGCCCTTCGCCACCGACGAGTTGGCCGCGCGCGTGCGCGCGCTGATCCGTCGCTCGCAGGCGAAGACCGAGCCGCGCATCGTGCACGGCCCGCTGGTCATGGACATCGCCGGCAAGCGCGCGTTCCTCGCCGAGCAGCCGCTCGAGCTTGCCGGCCGGGAGTGGGCGGTGCTCGAGGTGCTGCTGTCGCGCGTCGAGAAGGTGGTGTCGAAGGAATCGATCATCCAGGCGGTGGCGAGCTGGGGAGAGGAACTGTCGCAGAACGCCATCGAGGTGTACGTCTCGCGGCTGCGCGCGAAGCTCGAGCCGGCAGGGGTGCATATCCGCACCGTGCGCGGCTTCGGCTACATGCTCGAGGAATTCAAGGACCCCGGCGCGTGATCCAGCGCGGCCTGCGCGTCCGGCTGCTGCGCTGGATGCTGCCGCCGATCGTCGCGCTGCTCGGCCTCGGCGGCCTGCTGGCGTACTTCCCCTCGCTCGACGCGGCGACCGACGCCTACGACCTCGCGCTGATCGACGCGGGCCTCGCGCTCGGCGAGCGCATCCGGCAGGCCGACGGGCGCCTCGCCATCGACATCCCCGGCGCGGCCGACCAGGTGCTGCGCACCGACAAGTACGACACGATCTACTACCGCGTGCGCGCGCCCGACGGCTCGGGCCTCGCGGGCGACCCCGACCTGCCGCCGCCGCCGAAGGGCGCCGCGCCGCAGGACGGCGTGATCGTCTACGACACCGTCTATCGCGGCGCGAAGGTGCGCGCGGTGTCGGTGCTGGTGCCCTGCGCGGGTGCGATCTGCACGGTGCAGGTGGCCGAGACGCAGAACAAGCGCGGCCGCCTGGTGCGCGACATCCTGTTCTCGAGCCTGCTGCCCGAGGCGCTGCTCGCCGCGGCGATGCTGGTCATCGTCTGGTTCGGCGTTGCCCGCGGCCTGGCGCCGCTCGAGCGCCTGTCCGACGAGATCAAGGCGCGCACGCCGCGCGACCTGTCGCCGATCGACGCCAGCCGCGCGCCCGACGAAGCGCGCGCGCTGGTGCTGGCGCTGAACGAGCTGCTCGCGCGCGTCGCGGAGGCCAATCGCAGCCAGCAGCGCTTCATCGAGAACGCGGCGCACCAGCTGCGCACCCCGCTCGCCGGCCTGCAGGCGCACGCGGAACTGGCCATGCGCCAGCCGGTGCCCGACGCGTGCCGCGCCGAGCTGCAGCAGGTGCACCGCGCCACCGAGCGCACGGTGCGCCTCGCGAACCAGCTGTTGTCGCTCGCGCACGCCGAGCCCGGCGCCGCCGCGCGCGACCTGCAGGGCGAGGTCGAGCTGCGCGCGGTGGTCGAGGACGGGGCCGATGCCTGGGTGCATCGCGCGCTCGCCAAGGGCGTGGACCTCGGTTTCGACCTCGGCGAGGCGCCGGTGCGCGGCGATGCCTTCCTGCTGCGCGAGGCCGCGGCGAACCTGGTCAACAACGCGATCGAGTACACGCAGGCCGGCGGCACGGTGACCGTGCGCACGGCGGCGCGGGCGGGCGCCGCCGTGCTCGAGGTCGAGGACGACGGCCCGGGCATCCCGCCGGCCGAGCGCGAGCGCGTGCTGGAGCGCTTCTACCGGCCCGCCGGCACCCCGGGCGTGGGCAGCGGCCTCGGCCTCGCCATCGTGCGCGAGATCGCGCTTGCCCACGGTGGCGCGGTGGCCATCTCCGAGGGGCCGGGCGGTCGCGGCACGCGCGTCGCGGTGACGCTGCCCCTCGTCGCGGCCGCGGGGATAAAATGAGGCCATGGACAGCGTAGACATGGAAGTGCTGAAGGCCGTCGAGGCGTGGCGCAAGGACGGCCACCGCGCGACGCTCGGCACGATCGTGAAGACGTGGGGTTCCGCCCCGCGGCCGGTCGGCGCCATGGTGGCGATCCGCGGCGACGGGCAGGTGGTGGGCTCGGTGTCCGGCGGCTGCGTCGAGGACGACCTGATCGAGAAGGTGCGCTCGCAGGCGGTGGCGGCGACGCTGCCGCAGGCGGTCACGTATGGCGTCACCAACGAGGAAGCGACGCGCTGGGGCCTGCCCTGCGGCGGCACGCTGCAGCTGGTGCTCGAGCCCGTGACGGAGCAGAGCCGCATCGGCGAACTGCTCGACACCGTCGGCCGCCAGCAGCTGGTGCGCCGCACGCTCGACCTGAAGACCGGCGGCGTGATGCAGGAGCCGGGCGCGTGGAAGGACGCGCTGTCGTTCGACGGTTCCACGCTGGTCTCTGTGCACGGCCCGCGCTGGCGCCTCGTGCTGATCGGCGCCGGCCAGCTCACGCAGTACCTCGCCGAGATGGCGCGCATGCTCGACTACCACGTCACGGTGTGCGAGCCGCGCGACGAATACGCCGCCGGCTGGGCGGTCGCCGGCATCCCGCTCGATCGCACCATGCCCGACGACCTCGTCACCGGCATGAACCTAGACGGGCACAGCGCGGTGGTCGCGCTGACGCACGACCCGAAGCTCGACGACCTCGCGCTCATGGAGGCGCTGAAGTCGCCGGCGTTCTACGTCGGCGCGATCGGCTCGAAGAAGAACAACGACGCGCGCAGGAAGCGCCTCGTAGAGTTCGACCTCTCGGAAGCCGAGATCGCGCGCCTGCGCGGCCCGGTGGGCCTCTACATCGGCTCGAAGACGCCGCCCGAGATCGCGGTGGCGATCATCGCCGAGATGACCGCGGTGCGCCACGGCGTCGCCAAGCCCGACTGGGCCGCGAAGGAAACCGCGCGCTTCGACGCCTCGGCGTGTGAAGTGAAAGCTTGAAGCTCGTCGGCCTGCTGCTCGCGGCCGGCTCGGCGAGCCGCTTCGGCTCCGACAAGCTGCTGCATCGCCTCGTGCACGGCGTGCCGATCGTCGTGCAATCCGTGCGCCACCTGAAGGCCGTCGCGCCGCGCATCGTCGCGGTGGTGAAGCCCGGCGCCGACGACGCGCGCGCGGTGCTCGAGGCCGAGGGCTGCGAGGTCGTCACCTGCGACAACGCCGCCGAGGGCATGGGCGCGAGCCTCGCGTGCGCGGCGCGTGCGGCGGGCGCGGCCGACGGGTACCTCGTGGCGCTCGGCGACATGCCGTTCATCCGGCCCTCGTCCATCGAGGCGGTGCGCGACGCGCTGCAGGCCGGCGCCTCGCTCGCGGCGCCGTATTTCCACGGCCGGCGCGGGCACCCGGTCGGCATCGCCGGCGCGTTTCGCGGCGACCTGGAGGCCTGCGCGGGCGACGCCGGCGCGCGCGCGCTGCTCGAGTCTCGCGCTGCGGAACTGCTCAAGATCCCGGTCGGCGATCCGGGCGTGATCCGCGACATCGACCGGCCCTCGGACCTCGCGCCGCCGGTGCTCGAGTAGCCGACGGGCCCGCTGCAGGCGGCTGGTAAAATCGGCTTCCTGCTACCGGAGCCCCGAAGATGCACACGCCGCAGATCCTCGAACTCGCCGACCCCGAAGTCTGGGGCGCGATCCGCCAGGAGAACGACCGGCAGGAGCGCCACATCGAGCTGATCGCGAGCGAGAACTACGTCAGCCGCGCGGTGCTCGCGGCGCAGGGCTCGGTGCTGACCAACAAGTACGCCGAGGGCTACCCCGGCAAGCGCTACTACGGCGGCTGCGAGTTCGTCGACGTCGCCGAGACCATCGCCATCGAGCGCGCGAAGAAGCTCTTCGGCTGCGACTACGCCAACGTGCAGCCGAACTCCGGCTCGCAGGCGAACCAGGCCGCGTACATGGCCTTCATCAAGCCGGGCGACACCATCCTCGGCATGTCGCTCGCGCACGGCGGCCACCTGACGCACGGCGCCTCGGTCAGCTCGAGCGGGAAGCTGTACAAGGCCGTGTCCTACGGGCTGGATGCGAACGAGGTGCTCGACTACGCGCAGGTCGAACGCCTTGCCGCCGAGCACAAGCCGAAGATGATCGTCGCCGGCGCCTCGGCCTATTCGCTCGCGATCGACTGGAAGCGCCTGAAGGCCGCGGCCGACTCGGTGGGCGCGGTGCTCTTCGCCGACATCGCGCACTACGCGGGCCTCGTCGTCGCCGGCCTCTACCCGAGCCCGATCGGCATCGCCGACGTCGTCACCACGACCACGCACAAGACGCTGCGCGGCCCGCGCGGCGGCCTCGTGCTCGCCTCGGCCGCGCACGAGAAGGCGATCAACTCCGCCGTCTTCCCCGGCCTGCAGGGCGGCCCGCTGATGCACGTGATCGCGGCCAAGGCGGTGGCCTTCGGCGAGGCGCTGAAGCCGGAGTTCCGCGAGTACCAGCAGCGCGTGATGGAGAACGCGAAGGTCCTGTCCCGCGTGCTGACCGAGCGCGGCCTGCGCATCGTCTCGGGCCGCACCGAGTCGCACCTCTTCCTCGTCGACCTGCGTCCCAAGGGCATCACCGGCAAGGCGGCCGAGGAAGCGCTCGGCCGCGCGCACATCACGCTGAACAAGAACGCGATCCCGAACGATCCCGAGAAGCCGATGGTGACCTCGGGCGTGCGCATCGGCACGCCGGCGATGACCACGCGAGGCTTCGGCGTGAAGGAGTCCGAATCGCTCGGCCACCTGATCGCCGACGTGCTCGAGAAACCGGACGACGACGCGACCACGAAGCGCGTCGCCGGCGAAGTCGGGCGGCTCTGCGCCGCGTTCCCGGTCTACGCCTGATCCGTCGCCGCCATGCGCTGTCCGTTCTGCAACTCGGAGGACACGCAGGTGATGGACACGCGGGCGAACCCGGAGGCGAACACCATCCGCCGCCGCCGCCGGTGCCTGAAGTGCGAGAAGCGCTTCACCACCTACGAGCGCGTCGACCTGAAGATGCCTAGACTGGTGAAGAAGGACGGCAGCCGCACCGACTTCGACCGCGAGAAGCTGCTCGGCAGCATCAAGATCGCGCTCAGGAAGCGCCCGGTGAAGACCGACGAGATGGACGCCGCGGTCGAGCGCATCGAGGAGCGCCTGCGCGCGCTCGGCGAGCGCGAGGTAAAGACCTCGCGCGTCGGCGACCTCGTGATGCGCGAGCTCGCCAAGCTCGACAAGATCGCGTGGATCCGCTTCGCGTCGGTGTACCGCAGCTTCGAGACGCCCGAGGACTTCCGCGAGGCGCTGCAGGAAGTCGCCAAGCCGCCCAAGCGCCGCGCGTGAGCGCCTTCCCGCCGCAGGACGCCGCCCACATGCGCCGCGCGCTGGAGCTCGCGGCGCGCGGCCTCTACACCACCACGCCGAACCCGCGCGTCGGCTGCGTGCTCGTGAAGGACGGGCGCGTGGTCGGCGAGGGCTGGCACGAACGCGCCGGCGGCCCGCACGCCGAGGCCGCCGCGCTCGCCGCCGCGCGCGGCGAGGCGAAGGGCGCCACCGCCTACGTCACGCTCGAGCCCTGCAACCACCACGGGCGTACGCCGCCGTGCGCGTCGGCGCTCGTCGAGGCGGGCGTGGCGCGCGTGGTCGCGGCGATGCGCGACCCGAATCCCGAGGCGGCGCACGGCGCCGAGACGCTCCGTGCCGCGGGCATCGCGTTCGAGTCGGGCTTGCTCGAAGACGAGGCGCGCGAACTGAACATCGGCTTCGTGTCCCGCGTCACGCGCGGCCGTCCGTGGGTGCGCATGAAGGCGGCCGCGACGCTCGATGGCCGCACCGCGATGGCCGACGGCCGCTCGCAGTGGATCACCGGCGAGGAGGCACGGCTCGATGGCCACCGCTGGCGCGCGCGCGCGTGCGCGATCCTGACCGGCATCGGCACGGTGCGTGCCGACGACCCGCAGCTCACCGTGCGCGGGGTCGACACGCCCCGCCAGCCGCTGCGCGTGGTCGTCGACAGCCGTCTCGAGACCCCTTCGACCGCACGCATCCTCGAAGGCGGCAATGTGCTCTTCTTCTGCGCCGTGGAGGGGAGTGCGCCGCGCGGCGCCGAGACCGTGCGCCTCGCGAACCCGGGCGGCAAGGTCGACCTGCCGGCGATGCTCGCGGAACTCGGGCGGCGCGGCGTGAACGAACTGCACGTCGAGGGTGGCTTCAAGCTCAACGGTTCGCTGCTGCGCGAAGGCTGCGTCGACGAGTTGCTGCTGTACCTCAACCCGAGCCTGCTCGGCGATTCGGGGCCCGGCATCGCCGACCTCGTCGCGCCCGCCGTGCTGGAGGGCCGAACCCGATTGAAGATCCGGTCGCTCGACCGGATCGGCGAAGACATCCGCATCGTCGCGAGGACCTGATGTTCACCGGCATCGTGCAAACCGTAGGCAGGATCGTCAGCGTGAAGCCCTTCGTCATCGACGCGGGCGCTCTGGATCTCAAGGGCGTCGCCATCGGCGACTCGATCTGCGTGCAGGGCGCGTGCCTCACGGTGACGAAGAAGGCCGGAAGGCGGCTCTCGTTCGTCGTCTCGCAGGAGACGCTCGACTGCACCGCCGGCCTCGACCGACCCGGCCCGGTGAACCTCGAGAAGTCCCTCGGGCTCGGCGACAAGCTCGGCGGCCACCTCGTCACCGGCCACGTCGACGCGGTCGGGAAGGTCGAGTCGGTGAAGGGCAGCGTGTACGCCTTCCGCGCGCCGAAGGCGCTGGCCAAGTTCATCGCGAGGAAGGGCTCGATCACCATCGACGGCACCAGCCTCACGGTCAACCGCGTGCGCGGCACGGTGTTCGAGGTCAACCTGATCCCGCACACGCTCGAGGTGACCACGCTGTCGCGGCTTGCCAGGGGCGTGCGCGTGAACCTCGAGGTCGACCTGATCGCCCGGTATGTCGAGAGGATGCTCGGCGGCCGGCGCTGAATTGGCTTGATCCCGGCGCGGGTTGTTGCTGGAATGGCGGCTCCAAGCGTTCCAGCCCGGAGGAGGGCCACGATGAATCGCCTCAACACGATGCGCGCGCTGTGCGCCGCGCTGTCGGTCGCCGCAGCGGCGCCCGCGTTTGCGCAGTCGGCCGCGCAGTTCCCCGAGCGCCCGGTGCGCCTGCTGGTGCCGGTGGGTGCCGGCGGTGCGGCGGATACGCTGTCGCGCAATCTCGCGAGCGGCTTTGCGCAGTTCGCCAACGGCCAGGCGCTGGTGGTCGAGAACCGGCCCGGCGCGGGCGGCGTGGTCGCCGCTTCGGCGATGCTGCGCGAGAAGCCGGACGGCTACAACCTCTTCCTCGCCGAGGTGGGGCCGAACGCGGTGTCGCACGCGCTCTCGAAGGTGCCGTACGATCCGCACACCGCGTTCACGCCGATCATCCACGTGGCGAACCTGCCGGCGGTGATCCTCGTGCGCTCGACGCTGCCGTACAAGACGCTCGCGGAGTTCGTCGCCGCGGCGAAGCAGCAGCCGGGCAAGTTCAACTACGCCTCGGCGGGCACCGGCAACTGGACGCACCTCTTCATGGCGTACTTCAACAGCCGCGCGGGCGTCGAGCAGGTGAACGTCGTCTACCGCTCGGGTGCCGAGATGCTGACGTCGCTGCTTCGGGGCGACGCGGACACCGCGGTGATCACCGTGTCGACTTCGCTCGGCCAGGTGCGCGACGGCAAGGTGCGCGCGCTCGCCGGTACCTCGACGCGGCCGATGGCGCAGCTGCCGGACACGCCGCCCGCGGGCAAGACGGTGCCGGGCTTCGATGTCTCCGTGTGGCACGGCGTCGTCGGTCCGGCGGGCATGGATCCGGCGCTGGTGACGCGCCTGAACGGCATCTTCAACCAGGTGCTGCAGCTGCCTGCGGTGCGCACCGCGATCACCGAGGCGCAGGCGGCCGACATCGTCGGCGGCACCCCGCAGCAGTTCGACGCCTTCATCAAGTCGGAACTGAAGCGCTGGCCCGAGGTGGTGAAGGCGGCGGGCATCAAGGCCGACTGAGCGGGGCATGCCCGAGCGCCGCCACGTCGTCGGGGCCCGCAGCTACCGCTTCGAGGACCTGAAGGCGCTGCTGGCGAAGGCGACGCCGGCGCGCTCCGGCGACCGGTTGGCGGGCCTCGCGGCCGCGAGCGCAGAGGAGCGCGTGGCGGCCCAGATGGCGCTCGCCGAACTGCCGCTCGCCGCGTTCCTCGACGAGGCGGTGGTGCCCTACGAATCGGACGAGGTGACGCGGCTGCAGGTCGATTCGCACGACCGCGCCGCGTTCGCGCCGGTGGCGCACCTCACCGTCGGCGACTTCCGCGACTGGCTGCTCGACTACGACACCAACGAAGCCGCGCTGCGCGCGCTCGCGCCGGGCCTCCTGCCCGAGATGGTCGCGGCGGTATCCAAGCTGATGCGCGTGCAGGACCTCGTGCTGGTGGCAGGCAAGGTGCGCGTGACGACCGCGTTCCGCGACACGCTCGGGCTGCGCGGGCGGCTGTCGTGCCGCCTGCAGCCGAACCACCCGACCGACGACGAGAAAGGCATCGCGGCGAGCCTGCTCGACGGCCTCCTGTACGGCAGCGGCGACGCGGTGATCGGCATCAATCCCGCCACCGACAACCTCGAGCAGGTGCTGCGTCTATGCCGATTGCTGGCCGACGTGATCGAACGCTACCGGATCCCGACGCAGTCCTGCGTGCTGACGCACGTGACGACGACGCTCGAGGCGATCGCGCGCGGCGCGCCGGTGGACCTCGTGTTCCAGTCGATCGGCGGCACCGAGGCGGTGAACCGCAGCTTCGGCGTCGACGCGGCGATCCTCGGCGAGGCGAACGACGCGGCGCGCGCGCTGCGCCGGGGCACGGTCGGCGCGAACGTCATGTACTTCGAGACCGGGCAGGGCAGCGCGCTGTCGGCGAACGCGCACCACGGCGTCGACCAGCAGACGCTGGAGGCGCGCGCCTATGGCCTCGCGCGGCGCTACCAGCCGCTGCTCGTCAACAGCGTGGTCGGCTTCATCGGGCCGGAGTACCTCGATGGCCGCGAGATCGTGCGCGCCGGCGTCGAGGACCACTTCTGCGGCAAGCTCCTAGGCCTGCCGATGGGCATGGACGTCTGCTACACCAACCACGCCGACGCCGAGCAGGACGACATGGACACGCTGCTCACGCTGCTCGGTACGGCGGGGGTGAACTACATCATGGGCGTGCCCGGCGCCGACGACATCATGCTGAACTACCAGAGCACCTCGTTCCACGATGCGCTGTACCTGCGCCAGGCGCTCGGCCTGCGCCCGGCGCCGGAGTTCGAGGCGTGGCTGGAGGCGATGGGCGTGATGTCCGGCGGCACGCGGCTGCTGCCCGCGGATCCGGCGCATCGCCTGCTGTCGCTCGCGCCACCCGCCGCGGACGCATGAAGCCCACGCGCAGCGTGCCCGATCCGTGGCGCGCGCTGTCGCGCGTCACCAGCGCGCGCGTCGGGCTCGGCCGCGCCGGCGGCAGCCTGCCGACGCGCGCGCTGCTCGAGTTCCAGCTCGCGCATGCGCGGGCGCGCGACGCCGTGCATCGCGAACTCGACGACGCGGCCCTCGCGCGCGCGCTGGAGGACGCAGGGCACGAGGTGCTGCGACTGCATTCCGCCGCGCGCGATCGCGCCGAGTACATAGCGCGACCGGACCGCGGGCGCATCCTCGACGACGCGTCGCGCCGCGCGCTCGAGGTGCGGCCGGCGGCGAAGGCCGATTGCGCGCTGGTGGTGGTCGACGGGTTGTCGGCCGCGGCGGTCGAGGCGCACGCGGCGCCGCTCCTCGCTGCGCTGGTGCCGGCGCTGCGCGCCGAAGGCTGGGCGCTCGCGCCGGTGGCGATCGTGCGGCAGGGGCGCGTCGCGGTCGGCGACGAAGTCGGCGCGCTGCTCGGCGCCGCGATGACGGTGCTGCTGGTCGGCGAGCGCCCGGGACTGTCGTCGCCCGACAGCCTCGGCGCCTACCTGACCTGGGATCCGGTTCCCGGTCGCAGCAATGCGGAGCGCAACTGCCTCTCGAACGTGCGCCCGCCGGAGGGCCTGTCCTACGAACTTGCGGCGCACAAGCTGCGCTACCTGATGGCCGAGTCGCGCCGGCTGCGCCTCTCGGGCGTGGGCCTGAAGGAGGATGCGCCGGCCTTGCCCTCGCCCGGTGCCGGTGGCGTTGCGCTAGAGTAGTCCGATGTCCGCCCCGCTCCACTTATCCCGGCGTCGCGTGCTGCAGGCCTCGGCCGCGGCGACGGGCCTGTCGTTCTTCTCGTTTCGCCCGACCGCCGCGCTGGCGCAGATGGCGGCGGCCGCCGGAGGCGCAGCTGCATCGGTGCTCGGCGCGCCGCGCCTCGCGCTGGTGATCGGCAACGACCGCTACCGGGATTCGCCGCTGAAGAACCCGGTGAACGACGCGCGGTCGATCTCGGCCGAGCTGCAGGCCTCGGACTTCGCGGTCACCACGCTGCTCGACGCCGGTCTTGCCGACATGCGCGCGCGCGTCGACGCGTTCGGGCGCGACCTCGCGAAGACGAAGGGCGTGGGCGTCTTCTACTTCGCCGGCCACGGCATCCAGCTGTCGTGGCGGAATTACCTGCTGCCGGTCGACACGCAGATCGCGAACACCGAGGAAGTGCCCCGGAAGGCGGTGGACCTCGCACAGCTGCTCGACACGATGGGCAAGGCGGGCAACCCTGCGAACATCGTCATCCTCGACGCATGCCGCAACAATCCGTTCGGGCGCGATTTCCGCGTCGAGCAGAAGGGCCTGTCGCAAGTCGACGCGCCGGTGGGCACGCTGCTCGCCTACGCGACCGCTCCCGGCAACGTCGCGATCGACGGCGAGGGCACGAACGGCCTCTACACCGAGCACCTCTTGAAGGAGATGCGGGTGCAGGACGCGAAGGTGGAAGACATCTTCAAGCGCGTCCGGCTGGCGGTGAGGCGGCAATCGAAGGGCTTCCAGATCCCGTGGGAGAGCACGTCGCTGGAGGAGGACTTCTACTTCCAGCCGCCGGAGGAGTTGAGGAAGGTGGCGGAGGCCGAAAGGCAAAAGCGCGTCGAGGCCGAGCGCGAGGCGCAGCGCGTGGAGGCCGAGCGGCGCAAGAAGGAAGAGGACGAGCGGCTCGCTCGCGAAAAGGCGGCGGCCGAGGAGAGGAAGCGCCTGGAGGAAGAACTCAGGCGCCAGCAGGTCGCCGAGGCCGAGCGGCAGCGCAAGCTGAAGGAAGCCGAGGACGCACGCGCGAAGGCGGAGGCCGAGGCGCTCAGGAAGGCGGACGAGGAACGCCGCGTACGAACGGCGGCGGATCTTGCGAGGCAGCAGAAGGAGGCCGAGGCGGCGCTCGCGCGCCAGCAGGCCGAGGCGGCGCGGCGACGCAAGCTCGAGGAGGAGCGCGCGGCGAAGGAGCGCGACGAGGAAGCGCGCAAGAAGCGCTACGAGGCCGAGCTCGCGCAGTGGGAGAACCTCGTCGAGTCCTCCGACCCGGCGGCGTTCGCCGATTTCCTCTACCGCCACCCGAACGGCAGCTTCTCCGAGCTCGCGCAGGCCCGCCTGGACCACCTGCTCGCGAAGCAGGGCGAGAAGCGCGTCGAGGTCGTGAGCGCGCCGGAGAACCCGTTCTCGAAGGGCACGGCGCGCCTCGACACGGCCTACAAGGTCGGCGACCGCTACGAATATCGCGTCGTCGACCTGCAGACGAAGAACCCGCTGCGCAAGATCGTGCAGCGCGTCACCGAGGTACGCGACAACGCGGTGGTGTACAACGACGGCCGCATCATCTTCGACCTGCTCGGCAACACGCTGCAGGACGCGCGCGGCCGGCAGTACGCGACGCAGCAGCATTTCGTCAGCGAGTACAGCGTCGGCCGCCGCTGGACGACGCGGTTCACGCGCACCGGCGAGAAGGGCGGCGAGGTGTCCTTCGAGATCGAGTACCGCGTCGTCGGACGCGAGAACGTCATCGTGCCCGCCGGCACCTTCGACTGCTTCGTGGTGAGGGGCGAGGCGGTGATCGCCGACCGCACCGGCTGGCGGACCCAGCAGCGCTGGGGCGAGGACCGCTTCTGGATGGCGCCCGGCGTCCTGCGCCGCTTCGTCGCCCGCGAGCAGACGCGCCGGCAGGGCGGCACGCTGCGCGTCAACGAGCGCGTCGAGCTGGTGGCGTACCGGCAGGGCTGAGCCCTGCCCCTCGATCAATAGCTGAAGAACCCGCGCTTCGTCTTGCGGCCGAGGTAGCCCGCCTCGACCATGTCGACCAGCAGCGGCGCGGGGCGGTACTTCGAGTCCTTGAAGCCCTCGTAGAGCACCTGCATCACGGCCAGCTCGACGTCGAGGCCGACCAGGTCGCAAAGGGCCAACGGGCCGATCGGGTGGTTGGCGCCGAGCTTCATCGCCTCGTCGATCTGCTCCGCGGTGGCGAGGCCTTCGGACAGCGCGAAGATCGCCTCGTTGATCATCGGGCAAAGGATGCGGTTGACGACGAATCCGGGCGAGTTGCGCACCTTCACCGGCGACTTGCCGATCTTCTTCGTCAGCGCCTCGACCGCGGCGTAGGTGGGTTCGGCGGTCTGCTGGCCGCGGATGAGCTCCACGAGCGCCATCACCGGCACCGGGTTGAAGAAGTGCATGCCGATCACGCGGTCCGGGCGCTTGGTCGCGGCCGCGAGCCTGGTGATCGAGATCGACGAGGTGTTGGTGGCGAGGATCGCGTCGGGCTTCATCACGGCATCGAGGCCCGCGAAGATCTTCAGCTTCAGGTCGACGTTCTCGGTCGCGGCCTCGATGACGAGGCCGCAGTCGGCGACGGCCGCGGAGTCGGTCGAGGTGCGGATGCGGCCGAGCACCGCCTTCTTGTCGGCCTCGGTCATCTTCTCCTTGCGCACGAGGCGGTCGAGGCTGCCGTCGACCGTCTTCAGTGCGCGCTCGAGCTGCGACGCGGCGACGTCCGTGAGGACGACCTCGATGCCGGCGCCCGCGAGCGCCTGCGCGATGCCGTTGCCCATGGTGCCGGCGCCGACGACGCCAATCCTGGTGAGTTCCATTCGAGACCCCTTCCGAGAATGCTGCGTTGCGAAAACGCTATTATGCCGCCGCCGTGAAGCCTGCCTTGACGCCTGTCAAAGCGCGCGAGGATGCCCTCTCGCGCGTGGCCATCGCCTACGACCCCGCGCTCCCGGTCTGCGACCGGCGCGAGGAGATTCGCGACGCGATCGCGCGCCACCCTGTGGTCATCGTCTGCGGCGAGACCGGCTCCGGCAAGACCACGCAGCTGCCGAAGATCCTGCTCGAGATGGGGCGCGGTCGCGCCGGGCTGATCGGGCACACGCAGCCGCGGCGCATCGCTGCGCGCACGGTGGCGGCGCGCATCGCCGAGGAACTGAAGGTCGAGCTCGGCGGCGTCGTCGGCTACAAGATCCGCTTCGCCGACAAGGCCGGGCCGTCGACCGCGGTGAAGCTGATGACCGACGGGATACTCCTTGCCGAGACGCAGGGCGACCCGGAGCTGCGCGCCTACGACACCATCATCCTCGACGAGGCGCACGAGCGCAGCCTGAACATCGATTTCCTGCTCGGCTACCTGAGGCGCCTCGTGCCGCGGCGGCCCGACCTCAAGATCGTGATCACCTCGGCGACCATCGACGCGGGGAAGTTCGCGAAGCACTTCGCGATGGGAGACGTGCCAGCGCCGGTGGTGGAGGTTTCGGGGCGGCTGTATCCGGTGGAGGTGCGCTACCGCCCCGTGGGCGGCGACGCCGAGGACACGACGCGCGACGAGG
Source organism: uncultured Enterobacteriaceae bacterium (assembly GCA_964617355.1). GTDB lineage: Bacteria > Pseudomonadota > Gammaproteobacteria > Burkholderiales > SG8-39 > CAZTDU01. Next base: position 5,013 of record CAZTXP010000128.1, on the reverse strand, counting down.
AAGAGGAGGCGCTCGCCGACGCGGTGGACGAACTCTGCCGCGAGGGGCAGGGCGACGTGCTCGTCTTCCTGCCTGGCGAGCGCGAGATTCGCGACGCCACCGACACGCTTCGCAAGCGCTTCGCGACGCATCCGCGCGGACCGAAGCCGGACATCCTGCCGCTGTTCTCGCGCCTGTCGGCCGCCGAGCAGGACCGCATCTTCCATCCCGGGCCGGGCAGCCGCGTGGTGCTCGCCACCAACGTCGCCGAGACTTCGCTCACGGTGCCGCGCATCCGCTACGTGGTCGACACGGGCGACGCGAAGGTCAAGCGCTACAGCTATCGCACCAAGGTCGAGCAGCTGCGCGTGGAGAAAACCTCGCGCGCGGCGGCGGCGCAGCGCGCGGGGCGCTGCGGGCGCGTTGCCGACGGAATCTGCATCCGCCTCTACGACGAGGACGACTTCAAGGCGCGCCAGGCCTTCACCGACCCGGAGATCCTGAGGAGTTCGCTCGCCTCGGTGATCCTGCGCGCGCTGTCGCTCGACCTCGGGCGAGTCGAGGACTTCCCGTTCGTCGACCCGCCGAGCTCGAAGGCGATCTCGGACGGCTACGACCTGCTCGCGGAACTCGGAGCGGTGGACGACGAGCGCCGCCTCACCGAGGTCGGTCGCGAGCTCGCGCGCCTGCCGCTCGACCCGCGCGTCGGCCGCATGCTGCTCGGCGCGCGCAAGGAAGGGTGCCTCGAGCAGATGCTCGTGATCGCCGCCGCGCTGTCGGTGCAGGATCCGCGCGAGCGCCCGCTGGATCGCCAGGCCGCGGCGGACCAGAAGCACGCGGCATTCGCGGACGAGCGCTCGGATTTCCTCGCCTTCCTGAAGCTCTGGAAGGTGCAGGATCAGCCCGGCCTGCGGCGATACTGCCGCGATCATTTCCTCTCGGTCGCGCGGCTGCGCGAGTGGAAGGACGTGCATCGGCAACTCTCCGAGACGGTGGACGAGCTGAAGTGGAAATCCTCGTCCGTCGACCCGGCGAAGCCCGAGGGCCATCGCGCGATCCACCGCGCGCTGCTCGCCGGCCTGCTCGGCAACGTCGGTTTGAAGAAGGACGATTCGGAGAGCTTCACCGGCGCGCGCGGCATCACGTTCTGGATCCACCCAGGCTCGTGGACCAAGAAGCCCGGGCGCTGGATCCTCGCCGCGGAACTCGTCGAGACCACGCGCCTCTATGCGCGCACCGTCGCCGGCATCGACGCGCAGTGGATCGAGGAACTCGGCGGCCACCTGATGAAGCGCCACCGCGACAACCCGCACTGGGAGAAGTCGCGCGCGCAGGTGGTGGCGAACGAGCGCGGCACGCTCTACGGCCTGCCGGTGTACGTGAACCGGCGCGTGAACTACGGGCCGTTCGACCCCGAGGGCGCGCGCGAGATCTTCATCCGCTCGGCGCTGGTCGAGGGCGAGTGGGAGACGCGCGCGCCGTTCTTCGCGCACAACCGGCGGCTGGTGGCCGAGATCGAGCGCATGGAACACAAGTCGCGCCGGCCGGACATCCTCGTCGACGACGAGCTGATCTTCGCGTTCTACGACGCCAAGGTGCCCGCGGGCATCCACAACGGCGCGGACTTCGATCTCTGGCGCAAGGAGGCCGAGCGCGCCGATCCGAAGGTGCTGTTCCTCTCGCGCGACGACCTGATGCGGCATGAGGCGGCGGGCATCACCACCGAGAACTTCCCGCCGCAGCTGCGCATCGGCGCGAACGCCTTTTCGCTCGAGTACCACCACGAACCGGGCTCGCCGCGCGACGGCGTGACGATGACGGTGCCGGTGGCGCTGCTGAACCAGGTGCCGGTGGCGCGCACCGAGTGGCTGGTGCCGGGCCTCTTGAAGGAGAAGGTGCAGGCCTACGCGAAGTCGATGCCGCAGCGATTGCGCCACAAGCTCGGCCCGCTCGCCGATTACGCGGCGACGTTCGTCGCCGAAGTGCCGCCCGCCGACGTGCCGCTCGCGCAGGCGATGACGCGCCACGTGCGGCAATCGCTCCAGCTGGAGCTGCCGGTGGACGCCTTCCGCCCCGACTCGGCACCGCCGCACCTGCAGATGAACTTCCGTGTCGTCGACGAGCACGGCCGCCAGCTCGGCATGAGCCGCAAGCTCGTGGAACTCAAGCGCGAGCTCGGGGCCGAGACCGCGGCGGTGTTGCGCGAGGAGGCGCCGGTGGGCGAGGGCGATCGCCATGGCGCGTGGACCTTCGGCGACCTCGGCGAGATAATGGAGATGAAGCGCGGCGGGCAGGTGCTCGTCGGCTATCCCGCGGTGGTGGATGCCGGCGACGCGGTCACACTGCAGGTGTTCGACTCGCCCGAGGAGGCGCGCGAGCGCCATCGCGCCGGCGTGCGGCGGCTGCTGATGCTCGCGTTCAAGGAGCGGGTGAAGGACCTCGAGAAGACGCTCGGGCGCGACATGGCGCTCGCGCCGCTGAAGGACGACCTCGTCGCCGCGGCGCTCGACCGCACCTTCCTCGCCGAGTCGCTGCCGGTGACGCAGCTCGACTTCGCGAAGCGCGTGGACGAGGGGCGAAACCGCTTCGGGCTGATCGCGCAGGAGGTGGTGCGGCTCGCCGGCACCATCCAGGCCGAGCACGCGCAGGTGCAGAAGCGACTCGCGGCCGCGGCGAAGGTCTTCCCGGCCGTGGTGGACGACGTGCGCCAGCAATGCGCGCGGCTGCTGGAGAAGGGCTACCTCGCGCGCGTGCCGTGGGAACGGCTGCAACACTATCCGCGCTACCTGAAGGCCGCGGCGACGCGATTCGACAAGCTGCGCGCCGATCCCGCGCGCGACGCGCGGCTCGCCGCCGAGCTGGCTCCGCTGCACGCTGGGTGGCAGCGCGAGGCCGTCGCGCGCGCGAAGGCGGGCGGCCCGCCGGACGCGGAACTGGAGCAGTTCCGCTGGCTGCTCGAGGAACTGCGCGTGTCGCTTTTCGCGCAGGAGCTGAGGACGCCGGTGCCGGTGTCCGCGAAGCGCCTCGCCAAGCTGTGGCAGGGCATTCGACGGTAGACTCGCGCGCATGTTCCGTCGCCTCGGCAGCGCAATCCTCGGCGCGTTCGCGAGCCTCTTCAGTCGCCGCATCCTGTGGTTGATGGTGTGGCCCGTGCTCGCCGCGTCCTTCCTCTGGGGCGTGGTGGTACTGGTGTTCTGGACGCAACTGGTGGTCTCGCTCTCGGGGCTGCTGAACCGGTGGATCACGACCGCGACCTTCTTCTTCAACTGGGACGCGAGCACCGTCGCGCTCGTGTCGGCGAAGATCATCGTGGTGCTGATGCTGGTGCCGCTGGTGCAGCTCACCGCGCTGATGATCCTCGGCGTCTTCGGCATGGACGCGATGGTCGACGCCGTCGCCGCGCGCCGCTTCCCCGCGCTCGCGCGCCGGAAGGGCGGCTCGTTTGCCGGCAGCCTGTGGAACAGCGCGATCGCGCTCGCGGGCATGGTCGCGCTCTTCCTCGTGACGCTGCCCTTGTGGGTGTTCCCGCCGCTGTGGCCGGTGATCCCGGTGCTGGTCATGGGCTGGGTGAACCAGCGCATGCTGCGCTACGACGCGCTCGCCGCGCACGCCACGGCCGACGAGATGAAGAAGATCTTCGGCGAGCGGAAGATGTCGCTCTATGCGCTCGGCCTCGTGCTCGCGCTGATCGCCTACGTGCCGATCATCGGCTTCGTCGCGCCGGTGCTGCTCGGCCTCGCGTTCATCCACTTCCTGCTCGCCGAGCTCGAGGCGCTGCGCACCGCGCCGATCGAGGGCGAGGTGGTGTCGAAGCAGCTGGAGGCTTGATGGCGTTCGGGGCGTTGATCATTGGCGACGAGCTGCTCGTCGGCAAGCGGCAGGACAAGCACCTGGGGTTCCTCATCGGCGCGCTCGCCGCGCGCGGGTTGCGTCTCGCATGGGCCGAGTACCAGGGCGACGATCCGGCGCGCCTGACGGCGGCGCTGGGGCGCAGCTTCGCGTCGGGTGACGTGGTATTCAGCTTCGGCGGCATCGGCGCGACGCCGGACGACCACACGCGCCAGTGTGCGGCCGAGGCGCTCGGCACCACGCTCGCGCTGCATCCGGACGCCGAGCGCGAGATCCGCGCGCGCTTCCCCGGCACGGAGGCGACGCCGAACCGGCTACGAATGGGCGAATTCCCGCTCGGCTCGGAAATCATCCCGAATCCGGTGAATCGCGTGCCCGGTTTCTCGATCCGCAACCACTGGTTCGTGCCCGGCTTCCCGCAGATGGCCTGGCCGATGTCGGAGTGGGTGCTCGACACGCACTACCGGGAGCTCTTCGACCGCGACCGCTGGGGCGAGGGCTCGATCATCGTCTACCTGCCCGAGTCCACGATCTCCCCGCTGATGGAGGAGATCAACGCGAAGTACGCCGGCCTGAAGGCCTTCAGCCTGCCCAGCATGGGCGAGGGCGGCACGCGGCGCCACATCGAGCTGGGCGTGCGCGGCGCGCCGGCCGAGGTCGAGCCGGCGATGGCGGACCTGCGGCGCGGCGTAGAGGCGCTGGGCGGCCGCTACGACGAACGGCGGCCCTGAGCCGCCGCGCCGGGCAGGGCGGTTACTGGCCGCCCACCGAGACGCCGAAGTTCATCGCCTGTTCGCGGAACGGCGAGGGAATGTAGGCGACCTGCAGGCGGATGTCGTGCAGCTTCTTCGCCTTCAGGGCCTCGGCGGGGAACTCCACCTCGACCAGCTGGCTGCTTTCCTGTCCCGGATCGAGGCGGTCGGGCGCGTTGTAGGACGTGGTCATCTTCAGCATCGGTTCCGCGCGGCCTTCCTCCAGCTTGATGGCCTGCCCCTGCGCGTCGACGTAGGTGAAGCGGCCGCCCACGATGCGCACGGTCTGGTCGGCGGAGGTGTTCTTCAGCACCAGCTTGCCGCTGAGCTTGGCGGGCACGGCGATGCGGCCCGAGCCTTCCTCGACCCGTTCGGTGACCTTCAGTTCGGTGACCTCGCCCGAGAGGGACCCCGCGCTCACCTTCACCGAGGC
>CAZTXP010000127.1:0-50316 GCA_964617355.1 uncultured Enterobacteriaceae bacterium | reverse complement strand
GCAGCCGTAGAAGTGAGCACCGCCGTCGAGGATGTTCGATTCACGCTGGTTCACGTACTCGCCGACCGCGGCGAGGCCGAAGGTGCCGAGCGCGAGGTAGGCCGAGCCTTCCGACATCGCGACGTCCACCACCTGGCCCTTGCCGGAGGTGCGCGCCTCAAGGATTGCGGCGAGCAGTCCCACGGCGAGGAACATCGCGCCGCCGCCCATGTCGCCGACGACGTTCAGCGGCGGCATCGGCTTCGCCTTCGGGCCGATGGCATTCAGCACGCCCGTGATGGCGATGTAGTTGAGGTCGTGGCCGGCAGCCTGCGCGAGCGGGCCGTCCTGTCCCCAGCCGGTCATGCGGCCATAGACGAGGCGGGGGTTGCGCGCAAGACAAACGTCCGGCCCGAGGCCGAGGCGCTCCATCACGCCGGGGCGCATCGGGTCGATGACGGCGTCGGCCTTGTCGATCAGGCCGAGCACGGCCTCGATGCCCTTCGGGTGCTTCAGGTCCACGGCCACGGACGGGCGGCCACGGCGACGCACGTCGGCGCGCGGGCCGGCGAATTCGAAGCCGAGGTTCGCCGGCGCATTGCGGTCGATGCGCACCACGTCGGCCCCCATGTCGGCGAGCAGCGAACAGCAGAGCGGCGCCGGGCCGATGCCGGCGAGCTCGACGATCTTCACGCCGGCGAGCGGCCCGCCCTGCGTCGGTTGCGCGGCCATGCTCAGTCCTTGAACGGCGTGCCCTGCGCCGCGAGCCAGTCGTACCAGCCCGGCACCTGCGGGTTGTGCGGACGGAACTTGTAGTAGTCGATCATCGGGCGCCAGTGCTCGACGAGGTCCTTCAGCGCATCCACCGCGTCGGGCTGGCCTTCGCGCTTGGGCACGAAGTCCACGCGCAGGTCGGTGCGCGCGTAGGCCTCGGTGTCGTAGACCAGCAGTGCCGCGGAACGATGCCCGCCGAGGTCGCCGCCCTGCTTGCGGCCGGCGATGATGGTGGCGAGCAGGCGATCCTCGAACAGTTGCCCTTCGGATTCGCGCCACGCGCGGTCCATCTCGGGCACGACCTTGTCGGTGAGGAGATAGTTGCCCATGACGACGTAGCCGGGGCCGGTGATCGCCGCGGTGTGCGTCTTGCACTCGGAGCCGCTGTGCACCGCGACGCGGCCGTGGCGGTCGACGATGCCGACCTGGCGCCACGCGAAGTGCGGGTCGGTCTCGGCGAGCTCCTTCATCACCTTCTCGGGAGAATGGCCCAGGGTCAACAGTTCGATGGCGAGCGGCCCGAGGCCGGGATCGGTGTAGGCCTGCGTACTGACCGCGCCGACGTTGGCGCGGATGAACGGGCAACGCCCGCCCACGGACATCGGGTTGGTGGACTGGGCGATGCCCAGCAGGCCGGTCTTCGGCTCGCGGGCGACGACGGTAAAGGTCATTGCGGTTCTTCCTCTGCGACGTTTACTTCGAGAATGGATTGACCACGAGGCCGCGGGCCTCGAGCCAGGCTTTCTTCGGCACTACCGAGCCGGGGTTCAGGGTGCGCTCGATGTAGTAGGGGATCAGCGGCCGGAACCAGTCGAAGATGCGGCGCATCTCGCCCACCGGTTCCATGCTCACGTCGACGCGCAGGTTCACGACCGGGAACTCGTAGCGGTCCCAGACCACGAGTGCGCAGGAAGTCTGGCCTTCCTCCTGCCCGCCGGCGTCTCGGCCGGCCTCGGTGGCGCGCAGGAGGCGCTCCTCTAGGTCTTCGCCCGCGGACGCGGCAAAGCGATCCGCGATCGCCTGCACCACCTTCTGGCCGACGAGCACGTTGCCGGTGGCGACGAAGTCGGGGCCGACGACTTCGCCCGCCCACGGCCGCGCGCGGCCGCCGGTGTGCACGGCGCTGTTGCCCTCGAGATCGAGGATCGCGACCTGGCGGAACTCGAAGTAGCGGTCGTCGTCGGACAGGTCCTTCAGCACCTTTCGCGGCGAGTGGCCGGCCGCGAAGATCTTCTTGGCAAGCTGCAGCTGGCGGTAGTCGCCGTGTGCCTGCACGGTGAGCACGCCGCGGCCGGGGACGACGTCGGTGCAGCGCCAGCCGACCGCGGGCGTGCTGGTGGCCTGGCAGAAGCCGACCTTGCGCGTGCGCGAGCAGAAACCGATGACGGTGAAGGTCACGCGCGCCGCCTCAGTCGAACTTGATGTTCGCGGTGCGGATCACCTTCGCCCACTTCGCGAGGTCCTTCGGCAGGAAGGCGTCGAGTTCCTCGGGCGTGCCCGGCGCCGGCTCCATGCCCGCCACGATCAGCTTCTCGACCAGGTCCGGGGCCTTCAGCGCCTCGGTGATCTCCTTGTGCAGGCGCATCACCACCGGGCGCGGCGTCTTCGCCGGCACCACGAAGCCGTACCAGTTCGTGTACTCGTAGTTCGGCAGGCCGGACTCGTGCACCGTGGGTACGTCGGGCAGCACCTTCGAGCGGTGCAGCGTCGTCACCGCCAGGGCTTTCAGCTTGCCGCTCCTCACGTGTGGCAGCGCCGACGGGTCGGAGAAGTAGTACTCGGTCTGGCCGTTCATCACCGCTACCAGGCCGAGCGCGGTCCCGGAGTAGGGCACGTGCAGCACGTTCAGGCCGGCCATCTGGTTGAAGAGCTCGCCGGCGAGGTGCTGCGAGTTGCCGATGCCGGCGGAGCCGAAGTTCATCTTCGCGCCATTCACCTTCGCGTTCGCGACCAGGTCGGCCACGGTTTTGTACGGCGAACCCGGCGCGACGACGAGGATAGGCGACAGGATCGCGCCCTGCGTCACGCCGGCGAAGTCCTTGATCGGGTCGTAGTTGATCTTGCGGCCGCCAGCGCCGGCGATGGTCATCGGCGCGGGGGTGCCGAGCAGCAGCGTGTGCCCATCGGGCGCGGACTTCGCCACATGCTCGCTGCCAATCAGGCCGGTGGCGCCGGCGCGGTTGTCTACGATCACCGAGTGGTTCATCGTCGCCGACATCTTCTGCGCGACCAGGCGCGCCATGATGTCCGGGCCGCCGCCGGCCGGGAACGGCACGACGATGCGGATCGGGCGGCTGGGGAAGGGGTCCTGGGCGGACGCAGGCGCGGCGAGCAGCGCGGCGCAGGCGGCGAGGACTGCGGCAATCGGCTTCGTCATGGGCACTCCCGGAGGGTCGAGTTGCGGTCCAGTCTACTGTGCGGCCGGTCGGCGCTCGCGCCGATTTCGCAGATCGGCGCAGGCGCGCGCCATGCGGCCGCCCCGTTCATGCCACACTCGTCCCCGACCATCCCCTTCGTGGAGACATACCTTGAGCGCACCGAACCCGGGCACCCACGCGGCCGAAGGCACCGTCGCGGATGCCTACCTGCGCCTGCTCGCCGAGCGAGGCATCGACTGCCTGTTCGCCAACGCCGGCACCGATTTCGCGCCGCTGATCGAGGGCTATGCGCGGGCGGGCGAGGGCGTGGCGACGCCGCGCCCCGTGCTGGTGCCGCACGAGAACGTGGCGGTGGCGATGGCGATGGGCTACTGGCTGCTCAGCCGGCGCATGCAGGCCGTGATGGTGCACGTGAGCGTCGGCACCGCGAACGCGATCTGCGGCCTGATCAACGCGGCGCGGGCGCACGTGCCGATCCTGATGACCGCCGGCCGCACGCCGTTGAACGAAACCGGGCTCGAGGGGCATCGCAACCTGCTGATCCACTGGACGCAGGAGATGTACGACCAGTCGGCGATGCTGCGCGAGTTCGTGAAGTGGGACTACGAGCTGCGCAACGCCGAGCAGATGGAGATCGTCGTCGACCGCGCGATCGCGATGGCGCAGGCCGCGCCGGCGGGCCCGGTGTACCTGACGCTGCCGCGCGAGGTGATCGCGACGAGGCTCGAATCGCCCCCGGCGACCTTGCCGGCCGGCCGTCGCGCGTCGCCGGCGCCGCCGGGGCCCGATCCACGCGCGATCGAACAGGCCGCGGAGATGCTGGCCGGTGCGAAGCACCCCGTCCTCATCACGACCAGTGCCGGGATGGATTCCGCCGCGCTTGCGCCGCTCGCCGAACTCTGCGAACGCTATGCGGTACCGCTCGTGCATCACTCCGCGCGCTGCATGTCGTTGCCGACGAACCATCCGATGCATGCCGGCTTCGACCCGGTGCCGTGGCTGCGCGAGGCGGACCTGGTCCTTGTAGTCGACAGCGTCGTGCCGTGGATCCCGGGCACGATCCGGCCGAAGGCCGACGCGAAGGTGATCCACGTCGGCGCCGATCCCTTGCACGGCGGCATCCCGACACGCGGATTCGAGTGCGACCTCGGCATCACCAGCGTGGCGAGCCTTGCGCTGAAGGCGCTGCTCGAGGCCCTGGCTCGGCGCGGTGGTCCGGGTGCAGGCGTCGAGGCGCGGCGCGCGGCCATCGTGAAGCGCCGCGACGAGCGCCTGGCGAAAGTGCGCGCGGACCTCGAGCCGATGCGCGCGCAATCGCCGATCCGCACGCAGTGGCTGACGCACTGCGTGAGCGAGGCCTGCGACGAGCGCACGACGATCATCCGGGAGGCGCCGGCCTTTTCATACCCGCATTTCCGCGCCGACCACGAGCACGCGTACTACGCGACCGGCGCGGCGAGCGGCCTCGGCTGGGGCCTGGGGGCCGCGATCGGCGCGAAGATGGCCGCGCCCGAGCGCACCATCATCCTCGCCACCGGCGACGGCTCGTACATGTTCGGCGTGCCGGTCGCTGCGCACTACACGGCGATGGAGCAGGACGCGCCATTCCTCACCGTGATCATGAACAACCGGCGCTGGAACGAGGTCGGCGTCGCCACGCGGCTGATGTACCCGACCGGACTCGCGGTCAGCGAGAAGCGCGAGGCGCTGACGCACTTCGACCGGCGGCTGGAACTGGCGAAGGTGGTCGAGTGCGTCGGCGGACACGGCGAGCAGGTCACGGATCCGGCGAAGCTGCCGGAGGCGATCGCGCGGGCGCTGCGCATCGTGCGCGAGGAGCGCCGGCAGGCGGTGCTGGACGTGGTCTGCGCCTGAACCCCGGGGGCGACGCCTCGGCGATCGGCTGCGCCTGCAATAATGGCGCCCCATGAGTACCACGGTGGCCGACGATGATCGCTGGATGCGCCACGCCCTCGAGCTCGCTGCGCGCGCCGCGTCGGCAGGCGAGGTGCCGGTGGGCGCGGTCGTCGTCCATGAGGGCCGCGTCCTCGGCGAAGGTTTCAACCGGCCGATCGGCGGGCACGACGCGACCTCGCACGCCGAGATCGAGGCAATTCGCGCCGCCTGTGCAGCGGCAGCCAACTACCGCATTCCCGGCACGACGCTCTACGTGACGCTCGAGCCCTGCGCGATGTGCATCGGCGCGATCTTCCACGCGCGCATCGGCCGCGTGGTGTTCGGCGCGCCGGATCCCAAGACCGGATCGGCCGGCAGCGTGATCGACCTCTTCGCCGAGAAGCGCCTCAACCACCACGCCACCGTGCAGGGCGGCGTGCTCGCCGACGAGTGCGGCGCGATGCTGAAGGCGTTCTTCGCCGCGCGCCGATGAAGATCCAGATCGACGCCACCCGGCAGGAACTCGCGCTCCTCGACGACGCGGGCGCGACGCTGCGGCGCTATGCGGTATCGACGGCCGCGAAGGGCCTGGGCGAGAAAAACGGCAGCTTCCAGACGCCGACCGGCCGGCACCTGGTGCGCGCGAAGATCGGCGCCGGCGTGCCGCTGCGTTCGGTGTTCGTCCGGCGTCGGCCGACCGGGGAGGTGTGGACGCCGGAACTGCACGCGCAGTACCCGGGCCGGGACTGGATCCTGACGCGCATCCTTTGGCTCTCGGGCTGCGAGCCGGGCCGCAACCGGCTGCACGACGTCGACACGATGCGCCGCTACATCTACATCCACGGCTCGCCGGACAGCGCCGAGATGGGTAAGCCGGGCTCGCACGGCTGCGTGCGCATGCGGAACGAAGACATTGTGGAACTTTTCGAGCGCGTGCCGGCCTACACCGAAGTCGAGATCAGCTGAAGAGCTTCGCCACGCCGGCCGCGTCGGGCCGGTGAACTACGCCCTTCTCGGTGACGATGGCGGTGATCAGGCCCGCGGGCGTGACGTCGAACGCCGGGTTGCGGATCGAGATGCCTTCCGGGGCCCAGCGTACGCCGCGGTAGCCGACCACTTCCTCGCCCGGACGCTCCTCGATCGGGATGCGGCTGCCGTCGGGAATCGCGCGATCGAAGGTGGAGAGCGGGGCGGCGACGTAGAACGGGATGCGATGCCGCTCGGCGAGCACCGCGAGCGTGTAGGTGCCGATCTTGTTTGCCGCATCGCCGTTGGCCGCGATGCGGTCGGCGCCGACGACGATGGCGTCAACCTCGCCGCGGCTGATCAGGTGCCCGGCCATGTTGTCGGTGACGAGCGTCGCGGGGATGCCTTCCTGCACCATCTCCCACGCGGTGAGGCGCGCGCCCTGCAGGTAGGGCCGCGTCTCGTTCACGTAGACCGAGATCTTCTTCCCGGCGGAATGCGCGGCGCGCAACACGCCGAGCGCCGTGCCGTAGCCCGCGGTGGCGAGCGCGCCGGCGTTGCAGTGGGTCATCATGCGCGCGCCTGCGGGAACGAGCGCGGCGCCGAATGCGCCCATCGCCTTGTTGCCCGCGATGTCCTCGTCGTAGATCGCGACCGCCTCGGCGGTGGCGTCCTTCGCGCCCTTCATGCGCTCCAGCGCCCAGAAGAGGTTGACCGCCGTCGGGCGGCTCGCCGCGAGCACGTCGTGCGCCGCCTTCAGGTCTGCGCCGCGCGCCGCGTCGAGCGCGAGACCGAACGCGGCCGCGCAGCCGATCGCGGGCGCGCCGCGCACGATCATGTCGCGGATCGCGGTCGCCACCTCGGCCGCGGTGCGACAGGGTACGTAGACCATCTGGTCGGGCAGGAGCCGCTGGTCCAGCAACTCCAGATGCGTGCCTTTCCAGCGCAGGGGCTCGACTTCACTCATCAGATCACCCGCTCGTTGCCGCCGTCCACCGGCACCTGCGCGCCGGTGGTCTTGGCGAAGAGGGGGCCGCACATCTCGGCGGCGAGCTCGGCCACGTCCTTTGATGCCACCTCGGTCTTCAGCACGTTGTTGGTCTTGTACTGCTCGACCGTGAGGTTGTAGGCCTTGGCGCGCGCGGCGAGCACTTCCTCGGTCCACAGCGCGGTGTCGTAGACGGCGTTCGGGTGGATCGAGTTGATGCGGATGCGGTCCTTGCCCCACTCGAGCGCGGTGATGCGCGCAAGCTGGTTCATCGCCGCCTTCGACGCGGAGTAGGCCGCGGCGCCGGGGCCGGGCGCCGGCACGTTCTTCGAGCCGATGACGACCACGCGGCCACCCCGCGGCGCGTTCTTCAGCATCGGGTGGCAGGCCTGCATCAGCTGCAGGTTCGCCTCGACGTTGATCGCCATCGTGCGGCGCCACGCGTCCATCGGCACGCCGGCGACCGGCGCGCTGGCCGGGAAGATGCCGGCGTTCAGCACCAGCATGTCCGCGCCGCCGAAGCGGCGCACCGCGGCATCGAGCGCCTTCGACACGGCCGCGGCATCGGTGAGATCGCAGGCGACGCCGAGCACGTCGGCACGCTTCCACATCGAGGTGACCGCGGGGTTGATGTCTAGCGCCACCACCGCGGCGCCGCGCTTCAGGAACGAGTCGACGCAGGCCTTGCCGATGCCCGAGGCGGCGCCCGTGACGATCGCCACTTCGCCGGCGTAGGCGGGCGGGGTGCCGCCCTTCTTCAGCTTCGCCTGCTCCAGGTCCCAGTACTCGACGTCGAACAGGTGGTTCTCGCCGACCGCGCTCCAGCCGCCGAGCGCCTCGGCGCGCAGCACGACGTCGATGGTGTGGTCGTACAGTTCCTCGGCGATCGCGGTGTCCTTCGCGGTGCGGCCGAAGGCGACGAATCCAAGCTCGCGGTCGAGCGCCATGCGCGGCGCGCGGTCGAGGATGGTCTTCTTCTCCTTGGCGTTCGGCGCGTGGCGGCCGAAGTAGGCCTCGTAGGCCTTGGCGAACGCGGCGACGTCGCGGCCGAGCATCGGCAACGGCTTGGTGCGGATCACGTGGTCCGGCGTTGCCGGGCCGCTCTGCGAGATCTTGCCGACTGCCGGGTGCTGCGCGAAGCCGAGGAACTTCGGCGTGTCGTTGACGCGCGCGAGCATCGGCACGCCGGCGCAGTCGGACACCGCCTTGCGCAGCCCGGACACCGCGTCGCGGTCGAACTTCGCCGGTGCCGAGGGCGCGGCGGCGGGCGACCAGGCCTTGTGCTTCTCGAGGTACTTCTCGGCGCGCGAGACCAGGTCGATCATGCGCTCGTAAGACTCCTTCGCGTTCGCGCCGAACGAGAACACGCCGTGCGACAGCAGCACCATGCCGATGGTCTTCGGACCGGCCTGCTCGGCGAAGGCGCGCGCGCAGAACGTGGCGAGGTCGAAGCCCGGCATCAGGTACGGGATCACGACGACGGCGTCGCCGTAGATTTCCCGGATGCGCTTCTCGCCGTCGGGCGCGTTCGACACCGACAGCGCGGCGTCGGCGTGCGTGTGGTCGACGAAGACGTGCGGGATCGTCGCGTGCAGGATGGTCTCGACCGACGGCGCCGGCGCGCCCGCGCGCATCGTGTGCGTCGCGAGCTCGCTCACCATCTGCGGGTCGGGCAGCGAGGGCAGCGTGGCGAGGCGCTTCACGTAGTCGAGCGCCACCGGCGTGAAGCCGGCCGGCTCGATGGTCTCGAGGTCCCAGCCGCTGCCCTTCACGTAGAGCAGGTCCTGCTCCTCGCCGAAGAGGTTCTTCTCGCGGATCTTCACCGAGGTGTTGCCGCCGCCGTGCAGCACCAGCGACTTGTCGCGGCCCAGCAGGCGAGAGGTGTAGACGCGCTGCCCGAGCAGTCCCGGGTACTGCGCCGCTTCTTCGTCGTTCCAGAGGCTTTTCATGGGGCGCAATTATACTTTCCGCATGGTCTCGATCCGCCTCGTGACGTGGGAAGAAGCGCGCCCCGAGGCGAGCCGCATCCGCTTCGCGGTGTTCGTGGACGAGCAGCAGGTGCCGGCCGAGATCGAACTGGACGAACACGACCCGCACTGCATCCACGCGCTCGCGGCCGATTCTTCGGGAAAGGTGGTCGGCACCGGGCGGCTGCTGCCCGACGGCCATATCGGGCGCATGGCGGTGTCGCGCGAGGCGCGGGGGCAGGGCGTCGGCGGCGCGATCCTCGAGGCGCTGGCCGAGCGCGCGCGCCAGCGTGGTGACCTCGAGGTGGTGCTGAACGCGCAGGTGCAGGCGATGGACTTCTACCGCGCGCACGGCTTCGTCGAGGAAGGCCCGGAATTCGACGACGCCGGCATCCCGCATCGCGCGATGCGGCGCCGGTTCTAGCTCAGGCGGCGAGCCGGAACTCGTAGCGCACGGTCTCGCCTTCGCCGCCCTCGGCGTCGAAGGCGCGCTCGGCGTACGCCGCGCTACCATCGACGCCAACGATGCACGCAGTGGAACAGCGCGTGCCATACGTGACGTTCGTGATGCGCGCCGGCGCGAGCACCTCCATCAACGCCTCCACGACGGGTCGCTCGGCAAGGCGCGCCGCGAGGCGGCCCTTGCCTTGCGCGACCGCGGATTCGTCGGCGTCGAGATAGTCGTTGCCGAGGCCGTAGACGCCGGGCGCGAGTCGCCGGGGCGTGCCGTGGCGATTGGACATCCACCACAGGTCCTCGCCGTCGCAGGCGAGCAGGTTGAAGCCGCTATAGCCCGCGCCGCGCGGCGCCAGTTCAGCAATGTAGGTCTCGGGCGACGCAGTGCCTTCGAGGAAGCGCGTGACCAGCGCGCCGCGCGATTCCACTGCTGCGGGATCGCGGCCGCCGCGCACGTTGGTCACCGCGGCGAAGCGGCCATTCCTCGCCACGCCCATCCACGTGCCGCCGGCTTCGAGGTCGCGCCCGGCGAGGATCGCGGGCCTGTCGCTCCAGAACGCGGCGCGGCCCGTGGGGCGGGCATGGAATTCCTCGCGGTTCGCCGCGACCACCAGCGGTGCGTCTTCGCGCACCCGCCAGCCCAGCAGGATCAGGCACACACGAAGCACTCCGCGCGCCGGCCGCCGCCGGGCTTGAGGAACTTCTGGAAACCGAGCCGTTCGCATTCGCGCACCAGCAGCGCCTCGAAGGCAGCGTCGTCGCGCACGCCCTCGTAGACTTCCATGTAGGTCGAGGGTTCGTCGCGGCGATGCAGCCAGGTGCCGGCGATGCCGGTTTCCTTCTTCACCGCGTCGAACAATTCGGCGACAACGGGCGCGAGCGCGGCGACCTGCGCGAGGTCGACCTTGTAGTACACGTAATAGTGAGTCACAGGGAATAGGGCGGAAGGGAAACGCGAAGGGCCGGGCCGCCCGCGCGCAGCCGCACTGGCTGCGACTGCTCGACGGAACCGATCTGCAGCACCGCGAGACCCTCGCGGCCTACGGCATTCACCACCATGCCGCTTGCCTGGTCGGGGAAATCGTCGCTGACCAGCGACTGCCCTTCCGCCAGTTGCTCGTCGGCCTCGACGAGGTACATGCGGCGCTTGAGGATCCCTCGATATTGCGTGCGCGCGACGATTTCCTGTCCCGGATAGCAGCCCTTCTTGAAATCCACGCCGCCGACCAGCTCCAGGTTCGCCATCTGCGGGACGAACTGGTCCTGCGTCGCCTGCGTGATGAACGGGCGCGCGGCGCGGATCTCGGCGAGCGCCCAGTCGTCGGCGTTGCCGCCTTCGGCGAGCGCGGGTCGCGGATCGCGCGAGAGCACGAGGAAGCGCTCCGCCTCCATCGCCACGACCGCCGCGCCATCGATGCTCGCGCATGCGAGCGGGCCCGAGGGAACGGGCAGGCCGGCGGCCGTGAGGCGCGATGCCGCGCCCGGCCCCCAGGTGCCGTACTGCTTCCACGCCTCGGTTTCGTCGCTCACCTTGGCCTTGGCGCGCAGCACGAACATCGACAGGCGCTTGGCGACCGCCGGCGCGAGGTCGCGCGCCAGCTGCAGCAGGACGCCGTCGGGCGCCGGCAGCGCGACGAAGCTCGCAAGCAGCCTTCCCTTCGGCGAGCACCAGCCGGCGAGGCGCGCGCGCCCGGCGTCGAGGTGCTCGATGTCGTTCGTGAGGAGGTTGTGCAGGAACTTGCGCGCTTCCTCGCCGCGCACGGCGATCAGGCCGTGGCGCGACAGTTCCGTGGAGGCATCGGGATGGGGCAGGGGGCTCATCGTAGAATGGGATTTTAGTCGTGACGCGCCCGCAATCGCGGCGCGACCCCCGTGCGCTTCCTCTTCAAGACCGTCTTCCTGCTGGGGATACTCGCGCTGCTCGCCGCGGCCGGCTACGCCGCATGGTACGTGGGGACGCCGATGCCGATGCAAAAGATCCCGGCCGAGTTCGAGATCCCGCCGGGCGCCGGGTTTCGCACGGCGACAGCGCGCATCGAGGCCGCAGGCATCCGCGTCGGACGCCGCGAGTTCGAACTGCTCGCCCGCTGGTACGGGCGCGCGAAGGACATCAAGGCCGGCAGCTACGAGATCTCCGCGCCGCTCACGCCCCTGGCGATGCTCGACAAGCTGACCAGCGGCGACGTCACGCAGGGCGAGGTGAAGTTCATCGAGGGCTGGAACATCCGGCAGGTGCGTGCCGCGCTGAACGCGAACGTCGACCTCAAGCACGAGACGGCGCAGTTGTCGGACGCCGACCTCCTGCAGCGCGTCGGCGCTAAGGAGACCCACCCCGAAGGCCTGTTCTTCCCCGACACCTATCTTTTCTCCAAGGGCGCGAGCGATCTCGCGGTGCTGAAGCGCGCCTACGCCGCCATGCAGCGCCACCTCGCGCAGGAATGGGAGGCGCGCGATTCGCAGGCGGCGCCCTGGGAATCGCCCTACGAGGCGCTGATCATGGCTTCCGTGGTGGAAAAGGAGACCGGGCGTCCTGCCGAACGTGACCGGATTGCCGGCGTGCTGGTGAATCGCCTGCGCATCGGCATGCTGCTGCAGGCCGACCCGACGGTGATCTATGGCCTCGGCCCCTCGTTCGACGGCAACCTGCGCAAGGTCCACCTGCAGACCGACGGGCCCTACAACACCTATACGCGCACCGGGCTGCCGCCCACGCCGATCTCGATGCCGGGCCTTGCGTCGATCCGCGCGGCGCTGAAGCCCGCGAAGACCGACGCGCTCTATTACGTATCCCGAGGCGACGGCACCAGCGAGTTCTCGCGCAACCTCGAGGAGCACAACCGGGCCGTGCGAAAATACCAGTTGAATGCCTCCCGGAAATAGCCCGCGCGGTCGCTTCATCACCCTCGAGGGCGTGGACGGCGCGGGCAAGTCCTCGTACATCCCGGTCCTCGCCGAGCGCATCCGCGGCCGCGGCCACGAGGTCGTGCTGACCCGCGAGCCGGGCGGCACGCCACTGGCCGAGCGCCTGCGCGAGTTGCTCCTCGCCGAGCCGATGGACCCGCCCACCGAGACCATGCTCATGTTTGCCGCCCGTGCCGACCACGTCCGGCTGGTGATCGAGCCGGCACTGGCTTCGGGTCGATGGGTGCTGTGCGACCGCTTTACGGACGCCACGCATGCCTATCAGGGCGGCGGGAAGGGCGTGCCGGAGTCGCTGATCGCTGCCTTGGCGTCCGAAGCCCACCCGGGGCTGGTTCCGGACCTCACCCTGCTATTCGACTGCCCATGGGAGGTGTCCAAGGCGCGGCTGGCAGGGACCGGCCGCGAACTGGATCGATTCGAGCGAGAGGACCGTGCGTTCTTCGAGCGGGTCCGGGCGCGGTATCTGGAGCGGGCTCGCCGGGAGGCTTCCCGGTTCGCCGTGATCGACGCTTCCAAGACCCCGAACGAAGTTAATAGATCAGTAGAGGATGTGTTCATAGGATTATGATTTGATGTCATATCCTTTTGACCAATCCGCGTGGAATGGCCTCGTCGAGCGACTGCCGCGACTGCCGCATGCGCTGCTCGTCCATGGCCCTCGCGGGATCGGCAAGCTGGCGCTGGCAACGCGCTTTTCCCAATACCTGCTCTGCGAGGCGCGCGCGGGCAGCCAGCCCTGTGGCCGTTGCGAGGGCTGCCGCTGGTTCCTGGACGGCAACCACCCGGACTTCCGTCTGATCCAGCCGGAGTCCATGGCGGAGGAAGCCGGCGAGGCGGAAGAGGGTGCCGAAATACCTGAAAGCACGGGTAAAAAGGCCAAGCCGAGCACCGAGATCAAGGTTGGCCAGATCCGCGCCCTGTCGGACTTCCTGTATGTCGGATCCCATCGGGGCGCGCGCCGGATCGCACTCGTGCATCCGGCCGAGGCCATGAACCTGAACGCGGCGAACTCCTTGCTGAAGGCGCTCGAGGAGCCCCCGCCCGGCGCGGTCTTCATCCTGGTGACGCATGCGTTCGGGCGGCTGCTTCCGACGGTGCGAAGTCGTTGCGTCAAGGTGGCGGTTGCGCCTCCGGACCTCGAGGCCTCCTCCAAGTGGTTGAAACAGGAAGGAATCCCGGATGCCGAGCGCTGGCTAGCCTTTGCCGGTGGGGCGCCCTTGCTGGTCCGCGACCTCGCCTCCGGGGAGCGCGTTGGCGAGATCCGGCGGCTCACGGAGCAGCTCGCGGCGGGGCAACGCCCCGCTGGCATCAATACGCGAGAAGCCCTTGAATTGCTGGCGGAAGTGCTCCAGAAAATGGCGCTGGATGCGGCGATTGGCGGTCTTGGAGGGCAGGCTCGTTACTCGACTTGGGGGGCTCGCCGTCCTGCGGGCTCTCCCGAGCGCTGGCTGGCGTTCGCCAGGGACATGGGTCGAAACCGGGCCTTGGCGCGCCGACCATTGAACCCAGGATTGTTCGCAGAGGATCTCCTGAGCCGGTTCCCGGGGCTGTCATAAGCTAAAGTCGAAAATGCGAAAGCTACTTCAAGTCATTGTAATTACGTTGTTCAGCAACCTTCCTTCGCTCGCGCTCGCCCAATCGCTGGACGACATCGTCCGCGCCGTGGATTCGGGACAACGGGAGGCCGTTGCCCGGCTCCTGGATCGTGGCGTGGACGTCAACAGCACGTCGTCGACCGGGTACAGCCTGCTGATGATCGCCTCGCGCATGGGCCACCGGGATGTCGTGGAATTGCTGCTTTCCCGCAAGGCCAACGTCCGCCAGCGCACCCCCCATGGGGATACGGCCCTGATGATGGCGAGCATGCTTGGCGATCTGGAGATCATGAAGCGGCTGGTCGCTGCCGGGGCCGAGCTCAACCACCCGGGCTGGGCGTCGCTGCATTACGCGGCGTTCGAGGGGAAAGCCGCCGCCGTACAGTTCCTGCTCGAAAATGGGGCCGACAAGGACGCCGTGGCGCCGAACGGCTACACGGCGCTGATGCTGGCCGCACGTAACGGCAAGACCGAGGCCGCAAAGGCCTTGCTGTACGCGGATCCGGACGTGAATTTCCGGACTGACAAAGGCGAGACGGCGCTGGCGATTGCCAAGGCGCGGAACATGACCGAGGTAGTGGAGCTGATCCGGCGGGCTGGGGGCGTGGAGTAAGTAGCTGATCCGAAGGTGGTTTCAGCGCCACCAATTACTTTACATAACACACATTGTGCATTATACGGATGAGCCCGAGGACTCGCCTGAGTACGCTGCCTTGGCCACGTACAGGGCGTCTATCAGGCGGTCGGATAGCCCCTCCAGAGCCCCCAGCCGAGCCTCCAGCTGACCCCGCGATTCGTGCACCCGCAGGGCTGCCGCGATCGCGGAGGCCTGGTCGTGGAATTCCCGATGCAGGGTCCTCACGAGTTCGAACTGGCCCCACATCCTGAACGCCTCGGGGCTCGCGTGAAGCCAGCGCCCGAACGCGCAGGCGGTGTCGTCGCCAACCTGCGCCGGATCCACCGACTCCCGCTCGATCCCGCTCAGCAGGTGCCGGAAACGCAGGATCCAGTTCACGTGGGCCAGGATGGCGTCGTCGAACTGGGCCGCCATGCCGCCGGTCCTCAGTTCCATTGGTCCGAAGGCGGGATCGGCAGCCTGGCCACCGGGATGCCTTCGTCGACCAGCGCCTGATGCTCCTCGTCCGTGGCCTTGCCGCGGATGCTGCGCGCCGGCGCTTCCTCGCGGTGGATCTTGCGGGCTTCCTCCGCGAACCCGGTGCCGACGTCCTCGGACTTCGACAGGATCTCGTCCAGCATCTTCGAATAGAGCATCTGGGCGATGGCGAAGGCGTCCTTGCCGTCCGCACCCTCGGGCGCCGCAGCTCCGCCCTTTGCCGCCGGGACCGGCAGCTGCGCCGGCGCCGCCGCGCCGAAGTTCGCGCGCGTCGCGGAAGGCACGCGCCGCACCTCGGCCGTGCCGCAGGTCGGGCAGGACACCAGCCCCCGCTCCTGCTGGCCGGCGAAATCCTCCGCGGAGCTGAACCAGCCCTCGAACCGGTGGCCGCCGCCGCACAGGAGGTCGTAGATCTTCATGCAATCGATTCTACTGAAACGCCCCGCCGGGGCTGCGAACCGATCCATCCATTAACATGCCGTGGCCATGAACGCCGATCGCATCGAAGGCAAGTGGATCGACCTCTTCGCCGAGGTCTTCGCGTTGTGCAAGGTCCGCAAGGACGACGCCTGCGCCATCCTCTCCGAGTCCCAGTCCCGGGCCCTCAACGTGCAACTCACGGAGCTCGCGCTGCAGCGCCTCGGCGCGCGCGTCTTCCACGTCACCGTGCCGACGCCGCGGCAGACCGCGCCGGTGCCGATCCGGTCGACCGGCGCCTCGGTCGCGCTGCAAGGCCTCGGCCCGGCGGTGCAGGCCCTCGCCGCCAGCACCTTTGTCGCAGATTGCACGGTCGAAGGCCTGATGCACGCCATCGAGCTGCCGCAGATCCTCAAGGGCGGCGCGAGGGTGCTCTACATCTCGAACGAGCATCCCGAGGCGCTCGAGCGCCTCGCGCCCTCGCCCGCCGACGAGGCGCGCGTGAAGGCCGCGATGAAGCTCTACCGCTCCTCGAAGAAGATGCACGTCACCTCGCCCGCCGGCACGGACCTCGCCATCGACCTCGAGGGCGCGCGCGTCGGCGGCGTCTGGGGATTCACCGAGAAGCCGGGGACCCTGTCGCACTGGCCGGGCGGCATCTGCCTCGGCTTCCCCAAGGCGGGCAGCGTGAACGGCACGCTGGTGATGGCACCGGGCGACATCAACCTCACGTTCAAGCGCTACATGGAATCCGCGGTGCGCCTGACGATCGCCGATGACTACGTGACGAAGATCGAGGGCGATTCGCTGGATGCCGAACTGATGCGCGAATATTTCGCGGCATGGGGCGATCGCGAGGCCTATGCGGTGTCGCACGTCGGCTGGGGCATGAATGCGCGCGCACGCTGGGATGCGCTGGCGATGTACGACCGTGCGGACATCAACGGCACCGAGCAGCGCGCCTTCGCCGGCAACTTCCTCTACTCGACCGGCGCGAACGAAGTCGCGGGCCGGCACACGCTAGGCCACTTCGACCTGCCGTTCCGGCACTGCACCGTCAAGCTCGACGGCAAGGCCATCGTCGACGATGGCAAGCTGCAGGGAGAATTCGCATGAATACCCTCGTCTTCCTGCACGGCGTCGGCGGCGGCCATGGCGCGTGGGATCGGCAGGTCGCGCACTTCGAAGCGCGCGGCTACCGCTGCATCGCGTGGGACCAGCCGGGCTACGGCGACGCGCCGATCGTCGATCCGTACGACCTCGCGAACGTCGCGGGCGCGCTGGAAGCCCTGATCGACAAGGCGGGCGGCGGGCCCGTCGTGCTGGTCGGGCACAGCATGGGCGGCTTCATCGCGCAGGAGGCCTGGGCCCGCTTCCCGCAGAAGATCCGCGCGCTGGCGCTCTGCTTCACCAGCGCCTCGTTCGGCGGCGGCTCCGGGGACTTTGCCAAGCAGTTCATCGCGCAACGCATACTGCCGCTCGACCAGGGCCGCACGATGGGCGAGATCGCGAAGGCGCTGATGCCGATGATGGCCGGCAAGAAGTCGGATCCCTCCGGCCTTGCGCTGGCGCAGCGCACGATGTCCGCGATCCCGCCGGACACCTATCGCAAGGCGGTGGCGCTCCTCACCACCTTCGACCAGCGCTCGCGCCTGCCGGGCATCACGGTGCCCACGCTGCTCGTCGCCGGCAGCGACGACAAGACCGCGCCCGCCTCCACCATGGAGCGCATGGCGCAGAAGATCCCCGGCGCGGAGTTCGTCGTGCTGGACGGCTGCGGCCACCTCGGACCGATGGACCAGCCGGATGCCTTCAACGCCACCCTGCTCTCCTTCCTCGAACGGATCGCGCTGTGACCGACCCCCGCTATGCCGTCTGCGGCTCCAACGTCGCCCTCGCGCCGAAGCAGCGCGAGTTGATCGAACTCGCCGAGTCGCTCGGGCCCGCGTTCGCGAAGCGCGCCGAGAAGCACGACCGCGAGGCGAGCTTCCCGTTCGAGAACTATGCCGACCTGCGGAAGTCCGGCCTGCTCGGCCTCTGCGTGCCCGAGAGCTTCGGCGGCAAGGGCGCGGACCTGAAGACCTACGCGCTGGTGTCGGCGACCATCGGCAAGTATTGCGGCGCCACCGCGCTGACCTTCAACATGCACGCCTGCTCGACGCTGTGGCCGGGCGTACTCGCCGACGACCTCGACATGACGCCGGAGCAGCGCGCGGAGCACGACCGGCACAAGCAGGTGCACTTCGATCGCGTCGTGAAGCAAGGCGCGGTGTACGCGCAGCCGTTCTCCGAAGGCAGTTCCGCCGCCGCCGGCAAGGCGCCCTTCGGCACCACGGCCGAGAAGGTCGACGGCGGCTGGGTGCTGAACGGCAAGAAGATCTTCGCCTCGCTCGCCGGCGCGGCCGACTACTACGGCGTGCTGTGCACCGAATCGAGGCCGAACCTGTCGATGCGCGACACGCTCTACATGGCGGTGCCGGGCGACGCGCCGGGACTGACGATCACCGGCGACTGGGATCCGCTCGGCATGCGCGGCACGGTGTCGCGGACGCTCCTCTTCAAGGACGTGTTCGTCGCCGACGACGCGACCATGATGCCGCGCGGCGTGTACTTCCAGGCCGCGAGCCGCTGGCCGCACATGTTCACCACGCTCTCGCCCACCTACATGGGCATCGCGATCGCGGCGTACGAGTTCACCGTCCGGTACCTGCGCGGCGAGATCGAGGGCATGCCGCCGGTGAAGCGGCGCATGTACCCGACCAAGCAGATCGCGGTGGCCGAGATGTGGGTGAAGCTCGAGCAGACGCGATCGCTGTTCCTGCGCATGCTCGAGGACGCCAAGGTGGATCCGCCCAAGGATGCCCGCCTGCGCGCCTTCGCGTCGCAGTACACCGTGATGGAGAACGCGAACGAGCTCTGCCGCCTCGCGATCCGCACCTGCGGCGGGCAATCGATGCTGAAGAGCCTGCCGATCGAGCGCCTGTACCGCGACTCGCGCTGCGGCTCGCTGATGCTGCCGTGGACCGCCGAGCTGTGCCTCGACCGCATCGGGCGCGACGCGCTCTACGAGCCCGGCGAAGCCGACGACTGAGGCCCCGATGGGCGACGCCGACGCCCGCCTGATCGCGCTCGTCCAGCGCTTCCTCGACGAAACGCACCCCGGCGCGCGCCGCGAGGCGGACCTCGACTCGCACCTCGAGCGCGACCTCGGGCTGGATAGCCTCGCGCGCGTAGAGCTGCTGCTGCGCGCCAAGGACGAACTGCAGCTCGAGATTCCCGAGGAGTCCGCGCCGAACGTGGAGCGCGTCGGCGACCTGATCCGGCTCGGCGTGATCGGCGGCGTGCGCGCGATCGTCGCCGCGGGCCGCGTGCTGCACGCGCGCGAATCCACCTACCCCGCCGACGCCACGACTCTCGTCGAGGTGCTCGACTGGCACGCCGAGCGGCACCCGGAGCAGGTCTACGCGGTTATCTACGGCGATCACGACCGCGAGGAGGATCTCACCTTCGGCGCGCTGCGCGCCGAGGCGGTGGCGGTGGCGCAGGGTCTCGTCGCCTCGGGCGTCGAGCGCGACCAGACCGTGGCGCTGATGCTGCCCACCGGGCGCGAATACCTCGCCGCGTTCTTCGGCGTGCTCTATGCGCGCGCGGTGCCGGTGCCGATCTACCCGCCGGTGCGCCTCGCGCAGGTCGAGGACCACCTGAAGCGGCATTCGAGGATCCTGGCGAACGCCGAGAGCGTCGTCATCGTCACCATCCCGCAGGCCAAGCCGCTCGCGATGCTGCTGCGCGCCGCGGTGCCCTCGCTGCGCGAGATCGTCACCGAGCCGGAACTCGCCGCGCGCGCAAAGGGCGCACCGCTCTCCCGCCCCGAGCCATCGGACCTCGCCTTCATCCAGTACACCTCTGGCAGCACCGGCGAACCCAAGGGCGTCGCGCTCACGCACGCCAACCTGCTCGCCAACGTGCGCGCGATGGGCCGCGCGCTGCAGGTGACCAGCGACGACGTATTCGTCAGCTGGCTGCCGCTGTACCACGACATGGGGCTGATCGGCGCCTGCATGGGGTCGCTCGCCTTCGGCATGCTGTTCGTGCTGATGTCGCCGCTCGCGTTCCTATCCGAGCCGGCGCGCTGGCTGCGCGCGATCAGCCGCCACGGCGGCACCTTGTCGGGCGGGCCGAACTTCGCCTATGAACTCATAGCCGCGCGCTTGCCGGATCGCGAACTCGAGGGCCTCGACCTCTCCACGTGGCGCATCGCGTTCAACGGCGCGGAACCGGTGAACCCGGACACGCTCGAGAAATTCGCGCAGCGCTTTGCGGCCAAGGGTTTTCGCCGCACGTCGCTCGCTCCGGTGTACGGGCTCGCGGAGAGTTCGCTCGGCGTGTCCTTCCCGCCGCTCGACCGCGGCCCGCACGTCGACACGATCGATCCAGCGCGCTTCGCCGAGGAGCGCCGCGCGATAGCGGTCGCGCCCGACGCGCCGGGCGCGCTGCGCATCCCGGGCTGCGGCAGCGCGTTCCCGGGACACGAGATCCGCATCGTCGACGCGCATGGCGACGAACTGCCCGAGCGCCACGTCGGCCGGCTGCAGTTCAAGGGGCCCTCGGTCATGCAGGGCTACTACCGCAATCCCGAGGCCACCGCGAAGGTGCTGGTCGACGGCTGGTGCGACTCCGGCGACTTCGCCTACCTCGCGCGCGGCGAAGTGTTCATCACCGGCCGCGAGAAGGACCTGATCATCCGCGGCGGGCGCAATGTCTATCCCTACGACATCGAGCAGGCCGTGGGCGGCGTGGCCGGCGTGCGCAAGGGCTGCGTCGCGGTATTCGGCGTGCCAGACTCGGCGAACGGCACCGAGAAGCTGGTCGTGCTCGCCGAGACTCGCGAGAAAGACCCCGCCGCGCGCGAAGCGCTGGTCGCCAAGGTGAACCAGGCCGCGATCGAGGTCACCGGGATGCCGCCCGACGAGGTCGTGCTCGCGCCGCCGCACACCGTGCTGAAGACCTCCAGCGGCAAGATCCGGCGCGCGGCCTGCCGCGAGGTGTACCTCTCGGGCGCGATCGGCCGCGGGGGAGCGCCGCTCGCACTGCAGCTCGCGCGCGTCGGAGCCGCGTTCGTACTGTCGCGCGTACGGCAGTCGCTGGGATTCGCGGCGAACCGGCTCTACGGCCTGTGGTGCTGGAGCTGGCTGGTCGCGCTGGTGGTTCCGCTGTGGATCTTCGCGATCCTCGTGCCGGTACAGGCGTTGACGCGCCCGGTGCTGAAGGCGGTCGCGCGGACGCTGCTCGGCCTGATGGGCGTCGGCCCCGCGGCCGCGGGACTGGAGCGACTGCCGGGTGGTGCGCACGCGCTGGTCTCGAACCACACCAGCTTCCTCGACGTGGTTGCCCTCCTCGCCGTGCTGCCGGCGAACCCGCGGCTGCACTTCGTCGCCAAGCGCGAGTACGCCGGGCCGTGGTGGATCCGCCGCTTCTTCGAGGCCTTTGGCGTCGTGTTCGTCGAGCGACAGGAATCGAAGCAACTATCCGAGGATGCAGAGGGCATCGTTCGCCTGCTCGCCGGCGGCGACAGCGTCGTGATCTTCCCCGAGGGCGGCCTCGAGCGTACCGACGGCCTGCGCCCCTTCCGGTCCGGCGTCTTCGTCGCGGCGGCGAAGGCCGGAGTGCCGGTGATGCCGGTCGCCATTCGCGGCCTGCGCGCGGTGCTGCGCGATGGCCAGTGGTGGCCGCGCCACGGAAGCGTGGAGATCGAGTTCGGCGAGGCGATCGCGCCCACGGGCGCGGACTGGGCCGCGGCCGCGCGCCTGCGCGACGCGGCCCGCGCGCAGGTGCTCGCGCGCTGCGGCGAACCGGACCTGGGGGAGTTCAAGCCGAGATGAACCTGTCGCGCATCGTCGAAGGCTGGGCGGCGCAGCACGGCAGCCGCGTCGCGCTGCATTTCGAGGGCGTGGACTGGAGCTACGCCATGCTCTGGGAGCGCATCGAGGAAGCCACGCGCGCGCTCGCCGGCTACGGCATCGCGAAGGGCGAGCGCGTCGCCTTCCTCGGCGCGAACCACCCCGACATGATCGTGCTGCTGATGGCGCTCGCGCGGCTGGGGGGCATCCTCGTGCCGCTCAACTGGCGGCTCACCGCCGTCGAGCATCGCGCGATCATCGCCGACTGCACGCCCCGACTCCTCGTCTGCGACGCGGAGCACGCGGGCCCGGCGAAGGAACTCGGCTGCGACGTGCGCGTGCTGGGCGAGCGCTGGCACGGCGAGGGGCCACGCCCCGCCCTTCCCGGCAGCGACGCGGACGACGTGCTGATCGTCTACACCTCCGGCACCACCGGACGCCCGAAGGGCGCGGTGCTGACGCAGTCGGCGCTGCTATGGAATGGCTTCAATTCGATCCACGCGCATGACCTGTCGCAATCGGACCACGTGCTCACCGTGCTGCCGATGTTCCACGTGGGCGGCTTGAACAACCAGACGCTCCCGGCCCTGCTCGCCGGCGCTACCGTGACGCTGCACCGGCGCTTCGATCCCGGTCAGTGGCTCGCCGACGTCGCCGCGCGCCGCCCGACCATCAGCCTGCTGGTGCCGGCGACGATGCAGGCCGTGATCTCGCATCCTCGATGGGCCGCGGCCGACCTGTCCTCGCTGCGCCTGATGAACACCGGTTCGATGATCGTGCCCGATGGCCTTATCCGGGCGTTCCACGCGCGCAACATCCCGGTCGGGCAGATCTACGGCGCTACGGAGACCGCGCCGATCGCCGTGGTGCTGCTGCGCCACGACGCCATGGCGTACGTCGGCAGCGCCGGCAAGCCCGCCCTGCACTGCGAGGCCAAGGTCGTCGCGGACGAGGGCGGTACCGAGGCGCCCGCCGGCACGGTAGGCGAGATCTGGGTGCGCGGCCCGAACGTGATGCGCGGCTACTGGAACGATCCCGAATCCACGCGCGAGGCGATGCGCGACGGCTGGTTCCGCACCGGCGACCTCGCGCGGCGCGACGCGAATGGCTACTTCTGGATCGCCGGCCGCTCGAAGGAGCTGATTATCTCCGGCGGCGAGAACGTCTACCCGGCGGAACTGGAGAACGTGCTGTCGGAATGCGCCGAGATCGCCGAGCATGCGGTGATCGGCATCGACGACGCGAAATGGGGCGAAGCGGCGTGCGCCTGCATCGTGCGCCGCCCCGGCGCCGCGCTGGACGAGGCTGGCGTGCTCGCGCTGTTCCGCGAACGGCTTGCGCGCTTCAAGCATCCGCGCCGCGTGGTGTTCCTCGATGCGCTGCCGAAGAACGCGCTGGGCAAGGTCCGCAAGGCCGACCTGCGCCGCGCGATCGAGGGGCGAGAAGCCTGAAGCCCGGCCGCAATCAAGCGCGGCTTAGCGAAAATTCCAGGCCAGCGTGCGCTTCAGCGAGGCGAGGTGGTGTTCCTGCACGCCGCGCAGCGCATCGGCGATGGCGTGGTCCACGCGACCGAAGCGCACCAGCGAGCCGGGCATCGCCTGCGCGAGGCGCGGGATGTCCGCGCCGGCGACCTCCGCGATCTTGGCGTAGCCGCCCGTGGTCTGGTGGTCGGCCATCAGCACGATCGGCGCGCCGTCGGCCGGCACCTGCACGGTGCCCAGGCACGTCGCCTCGCTCAGGATGTCTCCCGGAACGGCGCGCTGAAGCGCGGGACCGCCGAGGCGAAAGCCCATGCGGTTGGAGTCGGGCAGCACCTTCCACTGCGCGCCGAAGAAGGCGTCGATGGAAGCCGCATCGAACAACTCGACGTGCCGCCCCTCCAGTGCGTGGACGCGAATCTCCGGCTCGTGCGTCAGCGTTAGATCGGGGGCGTGCCAGCTCACCGACTCGAGGATGCGCTTGCCGCGCAGGCCGAGTTTCGCGCCGCGCGCGAGCGACAGGTCGTCCGCGCCATCGGCCAGCGCGACGCGATCGCCCGCCTTCAGCGCACGGCCCGCGAAGCCGCCGAATCCGGCGGTGACGTAGGTGCTGCGGCTGCCGAGCACCTCGGGCACTGCGATGCCGCCGGCGATCGCGAGGTACGCCCGGCAACCGAGGCGCACCGCGCCGCAATCGAGGATCGCGCCGGGACCGACGAGTACGGGACGGCCTCGCGGCACCGGATGGCCGTCGACGTTGGCGGCGAAATCGGCACCCTGCAGCGCGATCAGCGCGGCGTGCGCGAACTCCAGCACGGGCCCGCGCACCGTGATCTCGAGCGTCGCGTCGGTCGCCTCGTTGCCGACCAGCGCGTTGGCGACCTGGTGCGAGATCGGGTCCATCGCGCCGCACGGCACCACGCCGATGTGCTGCAGGCCGAAGCGACCGAGGTCCTGGACCGTGGTGAACAGGCCCGGCTTGACGACGCGCAGGCTCATCGCGCGCCCGCCTTCGCCCGCAGCCGGGCGTATTCCGCCGCGTCGATGGCGACGAAGCGCACGTGCTGCCCCGGCGCGAAGATCGCCGGCGGCGTCGCGGCGGGATCGAACACTCGCAGCGGCGTGCGGCCGATGATGCTCCAGCCGCCGGAGATCACGAACGGGTACACCACGGACTGGCCGTTGGCGATCGCGATGGAGCCCTCCGGCACGCGCACGCGCGGCGTCGCTCGCCGCGGGATCGACAGCGCCGGATCGAGCCCGCCCATGTACGGGTGCCCCGGCGCGAAGCCGACCATCAGCACGCGATGCGGGCTATCGCAGTGGCGGCGCACGACCTCGTCGGGTTGCATCCCGACCTGCGCGGCCACGGCGCCGAGGTCCTCGCCGTATTCGCCGCCATAGCAGACCGGCACCTCGATCGCCTGCACGTCCTCCTCCACCGCCTTCGGCACGTCTAGCGCGGCGAGTTCGATCAGACGGCGCAGTTCCTCGCGCGCGGCGGCAATGCGCGCGTCGGGCGCCTTGGGGTCGGTCGCGGCGACGGCGGCGACGTCGAAATGCACCGCGACCGCCGCCATCGAGGGCACGACGTCGCGCACCCAGGCCGGGGCGCGCGCGCGGATGCGGGACGCCACCTGCTGGATCCGCGCGTTGACCGCCATGTCCACCGTCGTCGCGAACTCGGCGAGCATGGCGCTGTCGCCGAGCGGGAGGATGCGCGGCTTGCCGCCGCCGCGGGCGCGCCAGCCGATCAGCGCCATCGATCGTGGGCGCGGCGCGCCAGGACTTCAGGATGCATGGCCCGATTGTAGAATAGCCGCCATGAAGCTCGCTCACGCGATCCAGTCAGGAGCGGTGGTCCTGTCGCTGGACGGCCGCCTCGACCACGAGAGCTGCGACGCCTTCACGCAGGCGCTGCAGCCCCACCTCGACGCGGTCGGCGCGGGCAAGCCGACGATCGTCGTCGACCTCGAGAGGCTCGACTACGTCTCCTCCGCCGGCCTGCGCTGCTTCATGGTCGCCGCCAAGCAGGCCAAGGCGCAAGGCGGGCGCATCGTGCTGGCCGCGCTGCAGCCGGTGGTGGCCGAGATCTTCCAGATCAGCCGCTTCAACCTGCTGTTCGAGATCTTTCCCGGCGTCGGCGACGCGCTGGTCGCGGTGAAACCCGCCTGATGCGCATCCGGTTCTGGGGCACGCGCGGCTCCATCCCGGTCTCCCTTACCTGGCGCGACGTGCGCGACCGGCTGGCGCAATCGCTGGTGCGAGCCAACGGCCGCGGGCTCGACACGCTCGAGAAGGCCGTGGCCTTCATGGAACAGGAACTCGAGTTCCCGCTCGCGCGCACCTTCGGCGGCCATTCTTCCTGCGTCGAGTTCGAGCCGGGCTCGCCGGAGTACTTCGTCTGCGACGTCGGCAGCGGCGCGCGCGCACTGGGCGCGCACGTATTCGCGCGCCAGGGCGGCGCCCCGGCGGTCGTGAACGTGTTCATGTCCCACGTGCACTGGGACCACATCATGGGCTTCCCGTTCTTCGGGCCGGCCTACGTGCCGGGCAACACGGTCCGCATCCACGGCTGCCACGCCGAGCTGGAACACGCGTTCCGCCTGCAGCAGGAGCCGCCGTGCTTCCCGGTGCGCTTCGAGCAGCTCGGCGCGAAGGTCGAGTTCGTGACGCTGCGCCCCGGCGAGACGGTCGAGGTCGGCGGCGTGCGCGTGACGCCGAAGCTGCAGCGCCACGGCGGCGATTCCTACGGCTATCGCTTCGAGGCCGGCGGACGCTGCTGGGTGTATTCCACCGACTCCGAGCACAAGCTGGACGACCTGAAGGAGACGCTGACCTTCGTCGATTTCTTCCGCGGCGCCGACCTGGTGGTATTCGACGCCATGTACTCGCTCGCCGACGCGATCTCGGTGAAGGCCGACTGGGGCCACTCGAGCAACGTGGTCGGCGTCGAGCTGTGCCAGCGCGCGGGCGCGAAGCGCCTCGCGCTCTTCCACCACGAGCCGGCCTACGACGACGCGACCATCTCGCGCATGCTCGCCGAGACGCGGCGCCTCGAGGAGCTGACGCGCGACGGCGCGCCGCTCGAGGTGTTCGCGGCCTACGACGGCCTCGAGGTGGATCTCTGATCGCGCACCGCGGCCCGCGCACGGTCGGTGCCGCGGTCCTCGCGATCGCGCTCCTCTTCCTCGCAGTCTCGCCGCCGCCGGTCGTCGCGCTGCGCGAACTGGGCTTCGACTACTGGCAGCGCCTTGCCCCGCGCGTTCCGGCCTCGCAACCGGTCACCATCGTCGCCATCGACGAACGCGCGCTCGACGCGCGCGGTCAGTGGCCGTGGCCGCGCGCGCAAGTCGGGGAGCTGATCTCCGCCATCGGGCGGCACGCGCCCGCCGCCATCGGCATCGACGTGATCTTCGCGGAACCCGGTCGCTCGGCCGACGGCGACGCCACGCTCGCGCAGGCGCTGCGCACTACGCCCTCGGTGCTCGGCTTCGGCAATGCCGACGACGCGCGCCGCCGCCTGCCGCCACCGCGCGCCGCGCCGTTCCGCCTCTCGTCGGAATCCGGCCTTGCCCTGCGCAGCTACCGCAACGCGCTGCAGAGCGTGCCGGCGCTCGTCGACGCCGCGCCGGGGCGCGGCCTCATCGCCGCGGACGTGTCGGGCAACGTGGTGCGGCGCGCGATCATGGTCGCGCGCGTTGGCGACGTGCTGGTGCCTTCGCTGTCGGCCGAGATGGCGCGCCTCGCGACCGGAGCCCGCGGCTTCGTGCTCGGCGCGCCGGCCGACGGGCTCTCGACGCTGCGCATCGGCGACGAGGTGTTGCCCCTGCAGGCGGATGGCACGATGTGGATCCGCTACTCGACGCATCGCGAGGATCGGTTCGTGTCGGCGGACGAGGTGCTCTCCGGCAAGGTCGACCCGGAGCGACTCAAGGACAAGCTGGTGCTGGTCGGCGTCACCGGCGTCGGCCTGCTCGACGAGAAGCCGGTTTCCACCGGGGAAGTCGTGCCGGGCGTGGAGATCCACGCGCAGGTGCTCGAGCAGGTGATCGACAAGAGCTACCTCGTGCGCCCGACGTGGCTGCCGTGGATCGAGGCCATGCTGCTGCTCGCGATCGGCTGGGCGCTGGCCGCGTTCGCGCCGCGACTGCCCGCGCCGCGCGCTGTCGCCTGGGGCGCCCTCGCCCTGCTCGCACTGCCGCTCGCCGCCTTCCTCGCGTTCCTAGGCGGGTGGCTGGCCGACGGCATCGTGCCCGCCACCGGCCTTGCGCTCGTGCTGGGCGCGTCGCTGGCGGCCTCGTTCGTCGAGCGCGACCGGCAGGCGCGACTGCTGCGCGAAGCGCAGGCCCGCGTGGCCGGGGAGCTGGACGCCGCGAAGCGCATCCAGATGGGCCTGCTTCCCGACCCGGGCGTCGTGTTCGCCGAGGAAGCCGCCGTCGACCTGTCCGCGCTGCTCGAGCCGGCGCGCTCGGTGGGCGGCGACTTCTACGACTGCTTCAAGGTCGATGCGCACCGCGTGTTCTTCGTCGCCGCGGACGTTTCGGGCAAGGGGATGCCGGCCGCGCTCTTCATGGCGCTGTCGAAGGCGATCCTGAAGTCCAATGCGCTGCGCGGCGCGAGCGAGGTCGGCGTCGCGGTGTCGCGCGCCAATGCCGAGATCGCGCGCGACAACCCGGAAGCGCTGTTCGTCACCGCGTTCGCCGGCATCCTCGACCTGCGCACCGGCATGCTGGAGTACACGAACGCTGGGCACGAGCCGCCGCTGGCGCGCGCACCGGGCGGCATGCTGGCGCGCTTCGACATCGCAGAGGGGCCGCCCCTCTGCGTGATGGACGACTTCGACTATCCGACCAGCTACCGCCAGCTCGCGGCCGGCGAATGGATCTGCGTGGTCACCGACGGCGTCACCGAGGCGATGGATGCCGCGGGCCAGCTGTACGGCACCGCGCGCCTGCAGGCGGCCCTGTCGTCGCTGCCGGACAATGCGAACTCCACGCAGGTGCGCGCGGCGGTGCGGGATGACGTGGCGCGCTTCGTCGGCGCCGCAGAGCCTTCGGACGATCTCACGCTGCTCTGCGTGCGCTGGAACGGTCCGATGAAGGCAGAATCCGACGAAACAGCGCTCGATGCCTTGCTCGCCGCGCCCGGCGACGACGCGCCGCCGTCCGATTTGTCCTAGCGGACGTTGATCTCCACGCGGCGGTTGCGCGGCTCGGCGACGTTGTCGGCCGTCGGCACGAGCAGTTCGCGCTCGCCGCGGCCCGCGGCTTGGATGCGGTCGGCAGCGATGCCGATGCCGGTCAGCAAGCCCTTCACGCGCTCCGCGCGCTGCAGCGAGAGCTTGTCGTTCGCATCGCCCGGACCGACGGTGTCGGTATGGCCGATCACCATGACGTCGGGCACCGGCCGGGACTTGAGTTCCGCCAGCACCTTGTCGAGCTGCGCGCGCGATTCCTCGGTGAGTTCGTCGCGACCGCTGGTGAAATACAGCAGGAAGGTCGCCGGGCGCGACGGCATCGCCCCGAGCGCGGCGCCGAAGTCGCGCTTCACCGCGTCGGGCGAGGCCTTGGCGGCCTGCGGTGCGCCGCCGCCGCTGATCCTGGCGGCGCCGTAGGCCTGGTCCACCACCGCGCGCTGGCCGCCCTGCTGCACCACCACCGCGCCGACGTGGCCGTCCGCGCCCGGCAGCACCACGAACTGCTCCTCCGAGGGCTTCGGCTTCACAGGCTCCTGCGCGCAGCCGGCGACGAGCAGCGCGCCCAGCGCGATTGCGACGATGCGCATCGGCTACTCTCCCTGCGGGGCGACGCGCACCGCGAACTCGGTGCCGCGCACGCCCATGATCGCGCTCGGTGTACGCACGCGCATGGACTCGGGCGACTGCTTCACCATCTTGCCGGACACGCCGGCGAGCGTGCCGCGGCGCAGGGTCGAGTCGAACTGTCCGGCGTGCGTCGTCGGGTCGAAGGCGTAGCGGTCGATCGCCAGCGTCGACGAGGGCCCGACCGACAGCAGGCTGTTGTCGGCGAAGGTCAGGCCCGCGGCTCCATCAGCGCCGGTCACCACCACGTCGCCCTCGCGCACCGGCGTGCCGGGCACCACCGCGACGCGCTGGCCCGCACGCTCGAGATGCACCGCGCCCTTCGCGGTCTTCACCTGCCCCACGTCGCTCGCGTTCGCGCCCCATGCGAGCGCAAGGCCCGCCAACACCGGGATGATCCTCATCTGTCGCTCCCCTTGCCGTGGCTGTAAGCTGTCCGCATGAACCCGCGCCAGACGATCTTCCCAGCCCGGCTGAAATCACTGGCGGGCGTGCGCGAATTCATCGAGGGATTTTGCACCGAAAACGCCGTGCCCCGCTCGCCGATGCTGCGCCTCAACCTCGTGATCGAGGAACTCTTCACCAACGCGGTGCGCCACGGCCACGGCGGCGACTGCGACTCGCCGGTCTGGCTCGGACTGGAGCGCGCCGGTGACGCCGTGCGCGTCACCTTCGAGGACACCGCGCCGCCGTTCAACCCCTATGCGCGGCTGCCCGAGGAATCGCCCGACACCACGATCGAGATGCGCCGGATCGGCGGCCTCGGCGTGCTGCTGACGCGCGAACTGGCCGCCTACCGGGACTACGCCTACCTGCACGGGCGGAACTGCGTGCGCCTGCGGCTCGCCTGCTGAGTCACTCCGCCTTCAGGCCGGCGTCGCGCACCACCTTCGACCACTTCCCGTATTCGTCCGCGAACTCCGCCTGCAGCGCGTCGGGCGTGCTGCCTGAGATCTCGATGCCGCTCTGCGCCAGCTTTGCCTTCACGTCCGCGAGTTGCAGCAGCGCGTTGACCTCGCGGTTCAGCAGCGCGATCGCGTCCTTCGGCGTGCCCGACGGCGCGAACATGCCGTAGTCGGTCGCCGAGACCACGCCCGGCAATCCGGCCTCGGCCATCGTCGGCAGATCGGGCAGCACGCTGGACCGTGTGCGCGAGGCCACCGCGAGCGCGCGCAGCTTGCCGGACTTCAGGTGCGGCAGGTATGCAGGCAGGCTGTCGAGCGCCATGTCGACGCGCGCGTCGAGCAGGTCGGGCAGGATCTGCGTCGTGCCCTTGTACGGCACGTGCGTCATGTCGATGCCGGCGGCCTGCTTGAACATCTCGCCGGTGAGGTGGATCAACGCACCGGTGCCGGAGGACGCGAAGGTCACCTTGCCGGGATTCGCCTTGGCGAGCGCGACAAGGTCCTTCACGCTTTGCGCGCGCGACGAGGCCGGCACGACGAGCGCGATGGTGCCGTAGCCGATGCGCGCCACCGCCGCGAAGTCGCGGCGGAAGTCGAAGCCGAGTTTCGCGTGCATCAGGCCGACGATCGCCTGTCCGCCGATGGGGCCGACCAGCAGCGTGTAGCCGTCGGGCGCGCTCTTCGCGGCCGCCTCGGTGCCGATGGTGGTGCCGGCGCCGGGCTTGTTGTCGATCACCACCGGCTGGCCGATGCGCGCAGAGAGCTTCTCGCCCACGGTGCGCGCGACGATGTCCACGCCGCCGCCTGGCGGGAACGGCACGACGATACGCACGGTGCGCGAGGGATAGCCCTGCGCCAGCGCGCTCGCGCAGAAGACGGTCGCAGCCAGCGCGCACAGCATGCGTCTGCGAATCGGATCCATCGGACTCCTCCTCATGTGGCCTGGCGGCGGGTGCCCGGGGCGGGACTCGAACCCGCACGCCTTGCGGCTGGGGATTTTAAGTCCCCTGTGTCTACCAGTTTCACCACCCGGGCGGGCGGTTGGTCCGGGAATCCTGGAGGCGCGGGTCGGAATCGAACCGGCGTAGACGGCTTTGCAGGCCGCTGCATGACCACTCTGCCACCGCGCCCCGGGCGCGGCACTCAGGATAAGTGCGGGCCGGGAAAAGGACGGGCCGGACACGAGGTCCGGCCGGCTGGGAAACTGGAGCGGGAGACGAGTCTCGAACTCGCGACCTTAACCTTGGCAAGGTTACGCTCTACCAACTGAGCTACTCCCGCGATTGGGACGCGGATTATATACCAATCATCCGCCGGCGTGCGGGAGGGCCTTGCGCAGGTAGTACAGCATCGAGATCACGGTCAGGACGGCCGCGACGTTGATCAGGATGGTGCCCAGCCACTGCACGTCGACCAGCCCGAAGAGCGGGTCGTGGTAGAGCAGCATCGGCACCGCCACCATCTGGAACACGGTCTTCAGCTTGCCGATGAAGGCCACCGCCACGCTCTTTCGCTGCCCGACCGTGGCCATCCACTCGCGCAGCGCCGAGATGGCGATCTCGCGGCCGATGATGATCAGCGTGACCACCGCCTCGACGCGCCCCAGCTGCAGCAGGATGATCAGGGCACCGGCGATCATCAGCTTGTCGGCCACCGGGTCGAGGAAGGCGCCGAAGGCCGACATCTGGTTCAGCTTGCGCGCGAGCCAGCCGTCCAGCCAGTCGGTCACCGCCGCCAGCACGAAGATCATGGTCGCGGCAAGGTTCTTGTGCTCGAGGCCCAGCCAGCTGTCCGGCGCGTAGAAGATGCCGACGAAGAGCGGGATCATGACGATCCGCGACAGCGTAACGAGGTTCGGCAGGTTGAACGCGCTCACGACGCCGCTCGCTCGTGCAGGTGCTTGTAGATGCGCTCGGCCAGCGGCCGGCTGATGCCCTCGACCTTGGCGATGTCGTCCAGCGCCGCCGCCTGCACCTCTCGCAGGCCGCCGAAGTGCGCGATCAGCGCCTGACGGCGCTTGGCGCCGATGCCGGGGATCTCGTTCAGCGACGACTGCGTGCGCGCCTTGCCGCGGCGCGCGCGGTGGCCGACGATCGCGAAGCGGTGCGCCTCGTCGCGGATCTGCTGGATGAGGTGCAGCCCCGGGTGGGACGGCGGCAGCATCTCCGTCCGACCCTCGGCCTCGATGACGAGTTCCTCCAGGCCGGGCTTGCGCTCGGGACCCTTGGCCACGCCGACCAGCATCAGGTCGCTGACGCCGAGGTCGGCCAGCGCCGCCCTCGCCGCCGCCACCTGCCCCTTGCCGCCGTCGATCAGCACCAGGTCGGGCACGCGGCCGCCCTCCTGCGTCACGCGCTCGTAGCGGCGCGCGAGCGCCTGCCGCATCGCGCCGTAGTCGTCCCCGGGCGTGATGTCGCGGATGTTGAAGCGGCGGTATTCGGCTTTCTGCATCTGCTGGCGGTCGTACACCACGCAGGATGCCACGGTCGCCTCGCCCATGGTGTGGCTGATGTCGAAGCATTCGATACGCTGAACGCCGTCGGGCAGCCCCAACGCCTCGCGCAGGGCCACCAGCCGCCCTTCCTGCGTCGCGCGCTCCCGCTCGCGCTGGGCGATCGCCAGCACCGCGTTCTTGCGCGCCATGTCGACCCAGACCTTGCGCTCGCCCTGCTGCGGGCACAGCACCTGCGTGCCCTCGAGCTCCAACTCGACCGGCACGCTCGCCAGCACCAGCGGCGGCGCCGGCTGCTCGACGTAGTGCTGCTCGAGGAACGCGGCGACCACTTCCTCGGCGTCGGCCCCGGCCGCATTGGACGGGAAGAAGCTGCGGTCGCCGACGTGCCGGCCGGCGCGCACCATGACGAGGTTCACGCACAGCATCCCCCCGGCCTCGGTGCAGGCAACGACGTCTGCGTCGATGCCGCGCTCCGACTCGACGTATTGGCGTGCCTGCACGCGCGACAGCGCGCGGATCTGGTCGCGGAACATCGCCGCTTCCTCGTAGCGCAGCGCCTGCGCGGCGGCGTTCATCTTGCCGTTCAGGTCGCCGATCACGTCGTCCTCGCGTCCCTCGAGGAACAGCGTGGCGTGGCGCACGTCCTCGGCGTAGCGCGCGGCGTCGATGGCGCCGGTGCATGGCGCCGTGCAGCGGCGGATCTGGTGCAGCAGGCACGGCCGCGAGCGGTTCTCGAACACGGAGTTCTCGCAGGTGCGCAGCTGGAACACGCGCTGCAGCAGCTGGATGCTCTCGCGCACCGCGTAGGTGTGCGGGAACGGGCCGAAGTACCGGTGCTTGCGGTCCTTCGCGCCGCGGTGGAATCCCAGGCGCGGGAACGCGTCTCCCGTGAGCATCAGGTAGGGGTACGACTTGTCGTCGCGGAACAGGATGTTGTAGCGCGGCCCGAGGCTCTTGATGAGGTTGTTCTCGAGCAGCAGCGCCTCGGCCTCAGAGCGCACGATGGTGACTTCCATCGCCGCCACCTGCGTCAGCATCATGCGGATGCGCGGACTCGGCACCTGCTTCACGAAGTAGGACGAGACGCGCTTCTTCAGGTCGCGCGCCTTGCCAACATAGAGCGCCTCGCCCTCGGCGCCCAGCATGCGGTAGACGCCGGGCAGGTTGGGCAGCCCGGCGACGAAGCCCTTGGCGTCGAAGCCGCCCGCGGGGGCGTCCGCCATGTTCAGCCGGCGAGCTTGGCGAGCGCCGCCTGCGCCTCGCGGTAGGCGACGCTCTTGCGCAGGTCGCGGCCGCCGCGGTGGCGCATGCGCTCCAAGCGCCGCGGTTCGGCGATCGGCCGCCCGGCGAGCGCCTCGAGCAGCTCGTCCTGCCCGGCCGGGTTCTGGCACAGCAGCACCATGTCGCAGCCGGCCTCGAGCGCCGCCCTCGCCCGCTCGGGTAGCCCTCCGGCCGTGCTGGCGCCTTCCATCGACAGGTCGTCGCTGAAGATCAGGCCGTCGAATCCGAGCGATTGCCGCAGCACCTTCTGCAGCCAGTGCTTCGAATAGCCGGCTGGCTCGG
Source organism: uncultured Enterobacteriaceae bacterium (assembly GCA_964617355.1). Classification (GTDB taxonomy): domain Bacteria; phylum Pseudomonadota; class Gammaproteobacteria; order Burkholderiales; family SG8-39; genus CAZTDU01. The sequence goes on along the minus strand of CAZTXP010000127.1, from coordinate 16,739 downwards.
GATCGACCTTCGGGTAGATCACGTGCGCCGGCATCACGCCCGCGAGGCCGGCGGCGATCGCCGGCTTGTACGGTGTCACGTCCTTGCGCAGGATGTCGGCCTCGGCGCGGTCGTCGGTCGGCACGGCCACGTGCGAATCGGCGATGGCGTAGCCGTGTCCCGGGAAGTGCTTGCCGACGGCGGCCATGCCGCCGGCATCGAAGCCGCGCACCAGCGACTCGGCGAGCGCGCCGACCGCGATCGGGTCGAAGTGCAGTGCGCGATCGCCGATCACCGAACTACCGCCGTAGTCGAGGTCCAGCACGGGCGCGAAGCTGAAGTCGACGCCGTGCGCGGCGAGCTCGGCGGCGATGACGTAGCCCACCGCGTGGCCGAACTCGCGCCCCAGCGTGCGATCGCGGTCCCAGGCCTTGCCCAGCTCGCGCATCGGCGGGATCGCGGTGAAGCCGTCGCGGAAGCGCTGCACGCGCCCGCCCTCGTGGTCCACGCAGATCGGCAGCGCCGGCTCGCGCAGCGCGGCGATCTCCTCGGCCAGCGCCGCGAGTTGCTGGGGGTTCTCGTAGTTGTGCTTGAAGAGGATCACGGCGCCCGTCGACGGGTGCAGCAGCCGGCGGCGGTCGTCGTCGGAGAGCACGGGCCCCGCCGGGTCCAGCATCAGCGTGCCGAGCGGCAGGTGGGCCTTCACGTGGCGCATTCGAGGATCACCGTCGCCATCGCGAGGTCCCTTTCGTCGGTGAGGGAAACGTGCGAGCCGACGACGCCCTGCTCTCGCAGGTGTGCCGACAGCGCATCGCTGAAGCCGAGCACCGGCCGCCCCGAAGGCTGCTTCTCGACGCGGATCGCGTGCCACGTGGCGGGCGCGCGGATGCCGCTGCCCAGCGCCTTGCTGAAGGCTTCCTTGGCGGCGAAGCGCTTGGCGAGGAAGTGCGAAGGCTGCTTGTGCGCGCGGAACTGCTCGAGTTCCTGGTCGCAGAGGATGCGCTTGGCGAAGCGCTCGCCGAAGCGCGCCAGCGACTGCGCGACGCGCGCGACCTCGACCACGTCGGTGCCGACGCCGTAGATCATCGCCCGGCCGCCTCCACCATCAGCCGCTTCATCTCGCGCACCGCCTCGCGCAGGCCGACGAACAGGGCCCGCGACACGATGGCGTGGCCGATGTGCAGCTCGCGCACGCCGGGCAGCGCGGCCACCGGCTTGACGTTGAAGTAATTGAGGGCGTGGCCGGCGTTGAAGCGCATGCCGTGCGAGCGGATGAGCTCGCCCGCGCGGCGGATGCGCGCGAGTTCCTCGAGCACCGGCGCGGACTCGGCGTCGCGGCCGCGCGAGTGGAATGCATGCGCGTAGGGGCCGGTGTGGATCTCGCAGACCGAGGCGCCGATGCGCTTCGCCGCCTCGACCTGGCGCTCCTCGGCGTCGATGAACACCGACACCACGATGCCCGCGTCGGAAAGCCGCGCGACCTTCGCGCGCAGTGTCGCCTCCTGCCCCGCGACGTCCAGCCCGCCCTCGGTGGTGATCTCGTGGCGACCCTCGGGGACCAGCATCGCCATCTCGGGCTTGATGCGGCAGGCGATGCCGACCATCTCGTCGGTGGCCGCCATCTCGAGGTTCAGCTTGATGTGCGTCAGTTCCCGCAGGCGGCGCACGTCCTCGTCCTGGATGTGGCGCCGGTCCTCGCGCAGGTGCACGGTGATGCCGTCCGCGCCGCCGAGGTGCGCCTCGACCGCCGCCCAGACGGGATCGGGTTCGTACGTGCGGCGCGCCTGCCGCACGGTGGCCACGTGGTCCACGTTGACGCCAAGTTCGATCACAGTTCCTGCAGCTCCATCATCACGTTGCGGGTGTGCAGCGGCTGCGGCCCGAGCCGAAGCGCGATCAGCGCTCGCATCAGCACCCGTGCCTCGTCGCGCGTCTCGCCGCGCGTGTAGTCGTCCGCCGCCATGTCGAGGAGCGTCCGGCCGCGCACTCGCAGGTCCCCGGGCGCGCTGCCCGCCGGCACCGGCCCGCGCTCGGGCAGGTAGACGTAATCGGCCCCGGGGTCGATCGGCTCGCCGCTGCCGGCGTCTCGCTCGAGCAGGACAGCATACCCGAGTTCGGCGAGGAAGCGCCTCTCGAAGCCGCGCAGCAGCGCCGACTGCACCGCGTTCGCAGCCGATGCCTCCGGCGTCGCGAGGCGCGCGAGGCAAGCCGCATAGGCATCGAACAGCGCCTCGTGCGGGTCGTCGCGCGGCAGGAGCCGCAGGATCAGTTCGTTCAGGTAGAAGCCGCTCATCAGCGCCGCGCCGGCGAGCGCGGGCTGGCCGCCCACCCACTCCGCGCCGACCAGCGAATGCACTTCGCCCCCGCCGCTCCACGACAGGCGCAGCGGCTGGAAGGCCATCAGCACGCCGCGCAGAGCGGACCGCGGGCGGCGCGCGCCGCGCGCGACCAGCGCCACGCGCCCGTGCGCGCGCGAGAACGCCTCGATCACGAGGCTGGTCTCCTTCCACGGGTAGCTGTGCAGCAGGAACGCGGGTTCCTGCTCGATGCGGCGCCGGGCCGGCTTCATCCGCCCGAATGGCCGAACTGGCGCAGCGCGCGCTCGTCGTCGGTCCAGCCCTCGCGCACCTTGACCCACAGGCCGAGGTAGACCTTGCCGCCGAAGAGCGCCTCGAGTTCCTTGCGCGCCGCGGTGCCGATGCGCTTCAGGCCCGCGCCCTTGTCGCCGATGACGATCGACTTCTGGCTCGGCCGGTCGACCCAGATGGTGGCCTCGATGCGGCGCAGGCGCCCTTCCTCCTTGAAGCTCTCGATCGAGACCTCGCAGCGATAGGGCAACTCCTCGCCAAGGGCGAGGAACAGCTTTTCGCGCACCATTTCGGCGGCGAAGAAGCGCTCGTCGCGGTCGGTGAGCTGGTCGGGCCCGTACGCCGGCGGCGACTCGGGGAGCGCCTCGCGCAACACCTTCAGCAGCTCGTCGACGTTGCGCCCGGTGCGCGCGCTGACCGGCACGATGGCGAGGAAGTCGCGCTCGGCCGCGAGCTTCTCGACGAACGGCAGCAGCACGTCGCGCTGCGGCACCTTGTCGAGCTTGTTCACCACGGCGATCGTCGGCTGCTCGAGCGGGATGCGCGCCAGCGCCTCGCGATCGGGCTCGCCGAAACGCCCGGCCTCGACCACGAAGCACACCACGCTCGTGTCGCGCGCGGCGTCGCTCGCGCGCCGGTTGAGCGTGCGGTTGAGGCCACCCGCGTGGCGCGTCTGGTAGCCGGGCGAATCGACGAACACGTACTGGCAGTCGTCGGTGGTGAGGATGCCGGTGACCAGGTGGCGCGTGGTCTGCGCCTTGGGCGAGACGATCGACAGCTTCTGGCCGACCAGGCGGTTCAGCAGGCTCGACTTGCCGGTATTCGGCCGGCCGACGAAGCTGATGGTGCCGCAGCGATGGGCGCTCATCGGGCGATCTGCGCGAGCAGGCGTTCGGCCGCGGCGAGCTCGGCGCGCTGCCGCGAGGTGCCGGTGCCGGTGGCCGAGAGCTTCAGCTCGGGGACGGTGCACTCGACCTCGAAGGTCTGGCGATGCGCGGCGCCCTTGGTGGCGGCGACGCGGTACTCCGGAAGCTTGAACTTCCTGCCCTGCAGGTACTCCTGCAGGCGCGTCTTCGGGTCCTTGGCGGGCAACTCGGGATCGAGCCGCTGCAGCGCCTCTCCGAACGCGGCGAGGATCACCGCCTTGGCGGCCTCGTAGCCGCCGTCGACCAGCGCCGCGCCGAACAGCGCCTCGAGCGCGTCGGCGAGGATCGAGGGGCGCACGTCGGCGCCCTGCCCGAGCGCGGCGTCGCCCAGGCGCAGGCTCTTGGAGAGGTCGATGCGGCGCGCGATCTCGGCCAGCGCCTCCTCGCGCACCAGGCTCGCGCGCAGGCGCGTCAACTTGCCTTCGGGGAGCTGCGGGAAGCGGGCGAAGAGTTCCTCGGCGATGACGCAGCCGAGGACGCTGTCGCCGAGGAATTCGAGGCGTTCGTTGTGCGGCGAGCCGAAGCTGCGGTGCGTGAGCGCCTGCTCGACGAGCGCGGCGTCGCGGAAGCGGTGCCCGAGGCGCCTCTCGAGGGCGGGGACGCGAGACACCGCCGCCCGACTATTCGTCCTTGGAGCTGGCGACGAAGTCGAAGTACAGCCCGAGGTTCATGAACAGCGGCACTTCCTTGCGGTAGGAAGCCGAGATCACGATGCGGCCGCCTTCCTTGGTGATCTCGAGGTCGGAGCCCTTCACCGAGGTGAAGTCGTCGATCGCCGCGCGCGAGTCGAAGGCCTTGCGGATCTCGTTGGGGTTGGTGCCCCCCTGGACCGCGGTGATCGCCTTCTTGATGTTGCCGAATTCCATGTACGGCGGGATCACCTTCAGGGCCAGCAGGCCGAGGATGACGAGCACGAACAGCACGACCATCAGGCCGCCCAGACTTACGCCACGCTGCTTGCTATGCATATCGCGCCTCCCGCGTTCACCTGAAGGAGCCGAACCGGCCCAGCTCGTTCAGGTTCAACCAGATGAAGAATGCCTTGCCGACGATGTTCTCGTCGGGCACGAACCCCCAGACCCGGCTGTCGCTCGAATTGTCCCGGTTGTCGCCCATCATGAAGTAGTGCCCCGGGGGAACCGTGCAGGCCAGTCCGCGCGTATTGTAAGTGCAATTTCCCGCATGGGGAAACGCGCGCGACTGGGGGATGAAGGCCGGGGCGTCCTCGTCGACGAGGATCTCGTGCTCCCCGTCGCCGAACTTCTCGGCGTAGCGGCGCGAGTACTGCATGCGCTCCTTGGACAGGTAGTCGTCCAGCCGCTTCAGCGGGACCTCCACGCCGTTGATCGTCAGGCGCTTGTCGGCGTACTCGAGGCGGTCGCCCGGGATCCCGACCACCCGCTTGATGTAGTCGAGCGACGGGTCCTCCGGGTAGCGGAACACCATGACGTCGCCGCGCTGCGGCGAGTTGAGGTCCACCACCTTCTTGTTGATCACCGGCAGGCGGATGCCGTAGGTGAACTTGTTCACCAGGATGAAGTCGCCCACCAGCAGCGTCGGCACCATCGAGGTCGACGGGATCTTGAACGGCTCGACGAGGAACGAGCGCAGCAGGAACACCACCAGGATCACCGGGAAGAAGTCGGCCGAGTATTCGACCCACCACGGGCGCTTGGCGCCGGGGGCGCGCTTCTTCGCGAACAGCGCGCGGTCGAGGCCCCAGACCACGCCGGTGACCGACAGCAGCAGGAAGAGGAACAGCGCGAAGCTCACGACGCGTCCCTCTGCAGCACCGCGAGGAAGGCCTCCTGCGGGATTTCCACCGAGCCGACCTGCTTCATGCGCTTCTTGCCTTCCTTCTGCTTCTCGAGGAGCTTCCTCTTGCGGGTGATGTCGCCGCCGTAGCACTTGGCGAGCACATTCTTCCGCAGCGCCTTGACGTTCTCGCGCGCGATGATGTTGGCGCCGATCGCCGCCTGGATGGCGACGTCGAACATCTGCCTCGGGATCAGCTCCCGCAGGCGCGCCACCAGCTCGCGGCCGCGGAAGTGCGCGGCCTCGCGGTGCACCATGGTCGAGAGCGCGTCCACGCGTTCGCCGTTCACCAGCACGTCGAGCCGGATCACGTCCGCCGGCCGGTACTCGCGGAACTCGTAGTCCAGCGACCCGTAGCCGCGCGTGATCGACTTCAGGCGGTCGAAGAAGTCGAGCACCACCTCGTTCAGCGGCAGGTCGTACGACAGCACGACATGGCGCGGCGAATAGTGCAGGTTGGTCTGCACGCCGCGCTTCTGCGTGCACAGGGTCATCACCGCGCCGACGTACTCCTGGGGCACGAAGATCGTGGTGGCGATGATCGGCTCGCGGATGACCTCGATCTTGGAGGGATCGGGCAGCTTGGCGGGGTTCGACACCTGCTCGATCGTGCCGTCGCGCATCTGCACCTCGTACACCACCGACGGCGCCGTGGTGACGAGCTCCATCCCGTATTCGCGCTCCAGGCGCTCCTGCACGATGTCCATGTGCAGCAGGCCGAGGAAGCCGCAGCGGAATCCGAAGCCGAGCGCCTGCGAGACCTCGGGCTCGTACTGGATCGAGGCGTCGTTCAGGTGCAGCTTCTCGAGCGCCTCGCGCAGCGCCTCGTACTGGTTCGCCTCGACCGGGTAGAGGCCGGCGAACACCTGCGGCTTGATTTCCTTGAAGCCCGGCAGCGGCGCGGCGGCGGGCTTGTCGGCGTGGGTCAGCGTGTCGCCGACCTTCGCCGCGCGCAGTTCCTTGATGCCGGCGACGACGAAGCCCACCTCGCCCGCCGCAAGCGCGTCGACCGCGGCGCCCTTGGGCTTGAAGGCGCCGGTCTGCTCGCAGAGGTAGTCCGCGCCGGTGCTCATCAGGCGGATCTTCTCCTTCGGCTTGAGCACCCCGTCGACCACGCGCACCAGCATCACCACGCCGACGTAGTTGTCGAACCACGAGTCGATGACCAGCGCCTTGAGGCGTGCCGCGCGATCGCCCTTCGGCGCGGGCACGCGCGCGATCACGGCCTCGAGGATGTCGTCCACGCCGATGCCGGTCTTGGCGCTGGCGTGGATGGCGTCCTGCGCCTCGATGCCGATGACGTCCTCGATCTCCTGGATCGCGTTCGCGGGGTCGGCCGAAGGCAGGTCGATCTTGTTCAGCACCGGGATCACCTGCAGGCCCTGCTCGATCGCGGTGTAGCAGTTGGCCACGGTCTGCGCCTCGACGCCCTGCGAGGCGTCGACGACGAGGATCGCGCCCTCGCAGGCGGCCAGGGACCGGCTCACCTCGTACGAGAAGTCGACGTGTCCCGGGGTGTCGATCAGGTTCAGCAGGTAGGTCTCGCCGTCGCGCGCCTGGTAGCGCAGCGCCGCGGTCTGCGCCTTGATGGTGATGCCGCGCTCGCGCTCGAGGTCCATCGAGTCGAGCACCTGCTCCGACATCTCGCGGTCCGACAGGCCGCCGCACATCTGGATGAACCGGTCGGCGAGCGTCGACTTGCCGTGGTCGATGTGGGCGATGATCGAGAAATTGCGGATGCGGTGCTGGTCCATCAAAAAAAATCGGGTGTCCCGCGGGCGCCTGCCTGCCCCGGAATCACCCTGCGTGTTGGGACCCGGATTTTACCGCATGGACCTGCTCCAGGCCCTCGCGGGCCAGGGCGCGCTCGAGCGCCCCCTCGTCGAGGTGGTAGTGGCAGATCTCGATGCCCTGCGCGTCGACCAGCGCGGGCACGAGCAGGCCCCAGCGGGCCTCGAGCGCCGGGTCGGCGTCGACGTCGACGACCTCGAAGGCGACGCCCCGCTCGCGCAGGGCGCCGGCCATGTCGTCGCAGAGGTGGCAGTAGGTCCGCGCGTAGAGGCGGAAGCTCACCCCTTGTCCGAGAGGCCGTTGACCGTGACGAAGGCGGTGCTGTCGCCGCGGCGCACCTGCAGCGTGATCACCGCGTTCTTGTCCAGCCCCGCGAGCAGCTTGTTCAGCTGTTCCACCGACTTCAGCTCGGTGTGCTGGCCCTTGTGCACGAAGGTCAGCAGCACGTCGCCCTTGCGCACCTCGGCGCGCGCGTCCGGCTTGACCTCGTTGACCAGCAGCCCGTAGCCGATCTTCAGTTCGCGCTTCTGCGCCTCGGTCAGTTCCGCCACCACGAGCCCGAGGCGATTGGCCGCCTGCTCGACCGGCTTCGCGCCCGGCTTGGCGTCGCGCGCCGCGATGCGCTCCTCCTGCAGCTCGCCGACGGTGACGCTGAGCGTCTTGGCGGCGCCCTTCCTCCAGACCTCGAAGTCGACCTTGGTGCCCGGTCGCGTCGCGCCGACGATGCGCGGCAGGTCGCTGGAAGTCTCGACCACCTTGCCGTCGAAGCGCGTGATGATGTCGCTCGCCTCGACACCGGCGCGATCGGCGGGGCTGCCCTTCTCCACCGAGTTGACCAGCGCGCCGCGCGGCCGGTCGAGCCCGAAAGAGGCCGCGAGATCCTTGCTGACTTCCTGGATCACCACGCCGATGCGCCCGCGCGTGACGCGGCCCTTCTCGCGCAGCTGCTTCTGGATGTCGAGCGCGACGTCGATCGGGATGGCGAACGACAGGCCCATGAAGCCGCCGGTGCGGCTGTAGATCTGCGAGTTGATGCCGACCACCTCGCCGCGCATGTTGAAGAGCGGCCCGCCCGAGTTGCCCGGGTTGATGGCGACGTCGGTCTGGATGAAGGGGACGAAGTTCTCCTGCGGCAGCGAGCGCCCCTTCGCCGAGACGATGCCGGCGGTGACCGTGTTGTCGAAGCCGAACGGCGAGCCGATCGCCAGCACCCATTCGCCGACCTTGAGGCGGCTGGGATCGCCGAGGCGCACCGTCGGCAGGCCGCTGGCCTCGATCTTGATCAGCGCCACGTCGGTGCGCTTGTCGGCGCCGATCACGCGCGCCTTGAAGTCGCGCTTGTCGGTGAACTTGACGGTGATCTCCTCCGCGCCGTCGACGACATGCGCGTTGGTGAGGATGTAGCCGTCGCCGCTGATGATGAAGCCGGAGCCGAGCGAGCGGCTTTCCTGCCGCGGGCCCGGCCCCTGCCCCGGCCCGGGCTGCTGGCGCGGGATGAAGCGGCGGAAGAACTCGCGGATCTCGTCGTCCTCGATGTCCGGCATGTTCGGCGCGGCGGCCGGGCGGCGCGCCGCCGAGGTGGTGCTGATGTTCACCACGGCGCCCCCGTTTTCCTCGACCAGCTTGGTGAAGTCGGGCAGTTCGCGCTGCGCCTGGGCGGCGCCGGCGGGAACGAGGAGGCAGAGGGCAAGCAGCGGTGCGACGAGACGCATGGGGTTCTTCCAGGGACGGAGGGAGGGGAAAAGGGGACGGTTCAGCGGCCGGGGCGGTATTCGACGGCGTTCGCGATGCGCTGCACGCTGGCGGCCGGCGCTTCGCCGACCACGGTGACGCGGTGGTTGGCCACCTCGCGCGTGTAGACGTGGATCGCTCCGGCGCTGGAGAGGCTGGCGCGCACCGGATCGCGCGTCGCCTGCAGCGGCTCGATGAACACCGAGACGGCCGCCAGGCCGTCCGAATACACCACCTGCTGCACCGGGCGCGCGTCGGTCAGGCGGCGCTGCACCTCGGTGACCTTGCGAAACCCCGGCAGGTCGGCCTGCACCCTCCAGCCGGCGCCGGAGAGGTCGGCGGGCGACACCGCCGCGTCCTCGACCACCCAGCCCTTGGCGCGCGACGCGTAGCGCGGGCGCACGTGCTCGCGCGTGACGCCGCCGATCGCGAGCTGCGTAAAGCGGAACTGCTCGACGGTCTGGCCTTTCTCGTCCAGCGTGCGGGACTTGAGGAGCATGCCGGTCTTCGCGTCGGCCCAGAGTCGGTAGCCGTAGCGCAGGCCGTCCTTCGGCTTCAGCGCCACGACCTGGCAGTCGAAGCTGGCGATGCGCGCCGGGCCCTCGAGCACGATGTCGTAGTACTTGGCGAGCACGCCGACGTGGTCGGGAAGCACCGCCGGGAAGCTGCGTCGCTCGGCCGCGCGCTCGACCTTCACCTTCTGCGCGTCGGGCAGGTAGCAGCGCACGCCGTCGCGGTCGCGCACCACTTCGCGCGGCTCGCCGTCGATCACCTCGAGGCGTTCCAGCGCACCCGCGGGCTCGACCAGGCGCGCGATGCGCGAGGTCTCGATGCGGTCGCCCTGCTGGTAGACGAACGTGCCGTGGTAGGACAGCTTCTGCGTCGCGTCGTGGATGCGCCGCAGCCAGCCCAGCGCCTCCGCGGTGCCCTCGGCGAAGGCGGCGCCGGCCGCCAGGGCTTGCGCCCCGGCCACCGCCACCGCGAGCGCAAGCGATCTCACCGGCGGCGCTCCGACACGGTGCGTACGTAGGGCGCGACACCCTGGAAGGTATTGCGCGGCGAATAGGCCTGGTGCGCCAGCAGGTAGTCGTTGGCGGCGTTGGTCAGGGGCAGTTGCACCGGCTCCTGCTGCGCGACCGCGACCGGCTTGGGCGGCGCCTTGGCGGCGGTGGCCTGCGGCGCCTCGGGCGGCACGAAGGCGATCCAGCCGACCAGCGCCACCGCCGCGAAGCTCGCCGCGGCGTAGAGCGGCATCCAGCGCGGGCGCTCGGCGGCGTGCGCCTCGCGGGCGATCGACAGCACCGTCGGCTCCTCGAGGATGCGGGCGTTGACGCGCTCGGCGAAGCCGGGCGAGGTCAGGCGGGTATCGCGCAGCGCGTCGCTGATCAGCTGGTAGGTGCGCCAGGTCTCCTGCGCCTCGCCGGTCGCGCGCAGGTCCTCGAGCGTGCCGGTGAACTCCTCCGGCGCATGCTCCCCGTCCATCAGTGCCGATATGCGTTCCGTCATGTGCCTACCACCTCTGGTCCTGCCGCATCTCGAGCAGCGGCCTCAGTCTCTCCGCGATCGCCTCGCGGGCCCGGTAGATCCGCGAGCGCACGGTGCCGATCGGGCAATCCATGATCTTCGCGATGTCCTCGTAGCTCATGCCCTCGATCTCGCGCAACTGGATCGCGGTCCGGAGGTCTTCCGGCAGTTGCTCCATCGCGCCATTCACCGTTGCGGCTATCTCCTTTGACAGCAGCACGCTCTCGGGCGTGTTGATGTCGCGCAACAGTTCGCCCTCTTCCAGCCCCTCCGCGTCTTCCGCCTCGACCTCCGTGCTGGTCGGGGCCCGCCGCCCGGTCGCCACCAGGTGGTTCTTGGCGGTGTTGATGCCGATCCTGTAGAGCCACGTGTAGAACGCGCTCTCGCCCCGGAACGCCGGCAGCGCCCGGTACGCCTTGATGAACGCCTCCTGCGCCACGTCCTCGACTTCGGCCGCGTCGCGAATGTAGCGCGAAAGCAGCCGTACCAGCTTGCGGTGGTACTTTTCCACCAGCAGCCCGAAGGCCCGCTTGTCGCCCGCCTGCGCCCGGGCGACGAGGTCCCGGTCGATGTCCCGGTCGGTCGTCATGCCACCGCCACGGGACGCTCACCCGCAGAAGACAGCGCGCCGGCGAAATAGTTCTGCACCGGGGGCCTCGCTAGGGGTTTCCGCCGCCGCTCCACAGCGCCCAGACCCGCAGGCGCCGGAAGTCGTCGGGCGCGGCCATGCCCCGGACCACCAGCAGGCCGCCGCCGTCGGCCGGGATCGACACCCACCAAGGGGTCACCCGCCGGCGCGGGGCGCGGCCCGAGCGCGTGGCGCCATCCCGGCGCTGCGCCGTCCAGGCGCCGTCCGGGGCCAGTTCCAGCCCCACGGGCGAGCCCGGGGCGCGCAGCAACGCGACGCGCCACGCGGCCACGAGGCCAAGAAGGACCAGAAGGATGGCCACGAAGGCCGCGACGGCCGAGCCGCCCAGCGCCAGCGCCGCGCAGGCGCCGGCCGTGGCATGGGCAGCCACGACGAGGACGGCGAAGGTCCGGGAGGGGTGCAGCGCCAGACGTAGCCGCGGCGTGCCGCTCAAGCGGGGACGACGACGAGGCTGCCGTTGGTGCCGCCGAAGCCGAACGAATTCGACAGCGCCGCCCGGATGCGCATCTTGCGGGATGCGTTCGGCACGTAGTCGAGGTCGCACTGCGGGTCGGGGTTTTGCAGGTTGATCGTCGGCGGCGACACCTGGTCGCGCACCGCGAGGATGGTGAAGATCGCCTCCACCGCGCCGGCCGCGCCCAGCAGGTGGCCGGTCATGGACTTGGTGGAGTTCACCACGGCCTTCTTCGCGTGGTCGCCCAGCGCGCGCTTCACCGCGACGGTCTCGGCGATGTCGCCCAGCGGAGTCGAGGTGCCGTGCGCGTTGACGTAGTCCACCGTGTCGGGGGACAGCCCGGCGTCGCGCAGCGCATTGCGCATGCAACGGTAGGCGCCGTCGCCGTCCTCGGACGGCGCGGTCATGTGATAGGCATCGGATGACACGCCGTAGCCCACGACCTCGGCGTAGATCTTCGCCCCTCGCGCCTTGGCGTGCTCGTATTCCTCGAGCACGACCGCGCCCGCGCCCTCGCCGAGCACGAAGCCGTCGCGATCCTTGTCCCACGGACGGCTGGCCGCCGCGGGATCGTCGTTGCGCGTCGACAGCGCGCGCGCCGAGGCGAAGCCGCCGATGGCGAGTTCGCTGACGCAGGACTCGGAGCCGCCGGCGATCATCACGTCGACGTCGCCGTAGCGCACCGCCTTCGCCGCCTCGCCGATGCAGTGCGTCGACGTGGTGCAGGCAGTGACGATGGCGAGGTTGGGTCCCTTGGTGCCGAGCAGGATCGACAGGTTGCCGGCGATCATGTTGATGATCGTGCTCGGGATGAAGAACGGAGAGATCCGGCGCGGGCCGTTCTTCTGCAGCTCGGCGTGGGTCTGCTCGATCATCGGCAGCCCGCCGATGCCGGAGCCCATGTTGATGCCGATGCGCTCCGCGTTCTCGGGCGTGATCGCGAGGCCGCTGTCCTTCCAGGCCTGCAGGCCGACCGCCATGCCGTAGTGGATGAAGGTGTCCATCCGGCGCGCTTCCTTGGCCGGGATGTACTGCGTGACGTCGAAGCCCTTCACTTCGCCGGCGATCTGCGCCGACAGCCGCGAGGGATCGAAGCGGGTGATGCGCCCGATGCCGGACTTGCCGGCGAGCGCGTTCGCCCACGCCTCCTCCACCGAATTGCCGATCGGGCAGACGATGCCCAGACCGGTGACGACGACCCTGCGACGCGTCACGCCCGATGCTCCCGCCGCGTCAGGCCTTGGCGTGCGACTTGACGTAGTCGATCGCCTGCTGGACGGTGGTGATCTTCTCCGCGTCCTCGTCGGGGATCTCGGTCTCGAACTCTTCTTCCAGCGCCATCACCAGCTCGACGGTGTCGAGCGAATCGGCGCCGAGGTCGTCGACGAACGAGGACTCGGTCTTGATCTCGGCTTCGTTGACGCCCAGCTGCTCGGCGATGATCTTCTTGACGCGCTGCTCGAGGTTTTCCATGTGGTCCTTCTCCTTCCCCTGTCGGAACTGCAATCCGTGGATTTTAACAAATCGCGCCCCCCGCACCCGCGGCGGCGCAATGCGTGCAATTACATGTACATGCCGCCATTGACATGCAGCACGGAACCGGTGACGTATCCGCCGGCCGGCGACGCAAGGTAGGCAACGGCGCCGGCGACCTCCTCGGCCGTGCCGAGGCGCCCCAGCGGGATCTGGCCGAGCAGCGCCTCGCGCTGTGCTTCGGGCAGCGCGCGCGTCATGTCGGTGTCGATGAAGCCCGGCGCGACGCAGTTGACGGTGATGTTGCGGCTGCCGATCTCGCGCGCCAGCGACTTGGTCATGCCGACCACGCCCGCCTTCGCGGCGGCGTAGTTCGCCTGCCCCGGATTGCCGGCCGCGCCGACCACGGAGGTGACGCTGATGATGCGGCCCCAGCGCGCCTTCATCATGCCGCGCATCACGGCGCGCGACAGCCGGAACACGGAGCGCAGGTTGGTCTCGATGACCTCGTCCCACTCCGCGTCCTTCATGCGCATCGCGAGGTTGTCGCGCACGATCGCGGCATTGTTGACGAGCACGGCGATGTCGCCCGACTCCTTGGCGATCTCGGCCACCAGCGCGTCGCAGCGCGCGGCATCCTTGACGTCGAGCACCTTGCCCGCGCCCTTGAGGCCGGCCTGCGCGAGCGCTGCGCCGATCGCGGCGGCGCCGGACTCGGAGGTTGCGGTGCCGATCGCGATGGCGCCCTGCTTCGCCAGTTCCATCAGGATGGCGCGACCGATGCCGCGAGAGGCGCCCGTGACGAGCGCGACCTTGCCGTCGAGCATGCTCATGCCCCCTTCACCGCCGCGAGCGCCTGCTCGAACGACGCCTTGTCGGCGAGCGCGTGGCCCGCAAGGTTGCCGTCGATGCGCTTCACCATGCCGGCGAGCACCTTGCCGGGCCCGCACTCCAGCACGTGCGTCACGCCCTGGGCCGCCATCGCGCGGATGGTGTCGGACCAGCGCACCGGCGAAGCCGCCTGCCGCACCAGCGCGGAGCGGATGGCTGCCGCATCGCCACTGGGCTGCACATCGACGTTGTGCAGCAGGGTGAACTTCGTCGGCGCGATCGCGACCTTCTCGAGGTAGCCGGCGAGCTTGTCGGCCGCCGGTTGCAGGAGGCTCGAATGGAACGGTGCGCTCACGGGCAGCGCCATCGCGCGCTTCGCGCCCTTCGCCTTGCAGGCCTCGATGGCTCGCGCCACCGCGGTCTTGTGGCCCGCGATCACGACCTGTCCCGGCGCATTGAAGTTCACCGCCTGCACCACCTCGCCCTGTGCCGCTTCCTCGCACGCGGCACGCGCGAGTTCGTCGTCGAGGCCGAGGATCGCGGCCATCGCGCCCACGCCCTCGGGCACCGCCTCCTGCATGCTCTGCGCGCGGAAGCGCACCAGCGGCAGGCAGTCCTTGAACGCAATCGAGCCCGCAGCAACCAGCGCGCTGAATTCGCCGAGGCTGTGGCCAGCCACCACCACCGGCTCCGGCCCACCCAGCGCACGCCATGCGCGCCACGCCGCGATTGCTGCGGTGACCATCGCCGGCTGGGTGTTGACCGTTAGGCCGAGCGCCTCGGCCGGGCCTTCGTCGAGCAGTTTCACGAAGTCGTCGCCCAGCGCGTCGCGCGCCTCGGCGATCGTCTCGTCCACGCCCGGCAGTCCCGCGTAGGCCTTCAACATGCCTACCGATTGCGAACCCTGCCCCGGAAACACCATCGCGATCTTCATCGGATCCATTCCCTCACATCGTGGCGAGCGCGGCGCCCCAGGTGAAACCGCCGCCCACCCCCTCCATCAGCACGCGATGCCCGGCGCGAATGCGCCCGGCCCGCACGTATTCGTCCAGCGCCAGCGGGATCGACGCCGCGGAGGTGTTGCCGTGGTGGGCCACGGTGACCGCGACCTTCTCCGCCGGGATGCCGAGCTTCTTCGCGGTGGCGTCGAGGATGCGCACGTTCGCCTGGTGCGGGATCAGCCAGTCGACGTCGGCCATCGTCATGCCCGCCGCCTCCACGGTCTCGCGCGCCACTTCGTCGAGCACCTTGACCGCGAACTTGAACACCTGGTTGCCCGCCATCTGCAGGAACGGCGAGCCGATCACCTTGCCATGGCTGACGTTGCCCGGCACGCAAAGGATGTCCGAATGGCTGCCATCCGCGTGCAACGCGGTGGCGTGGATTCCGGGCGCGTCGCTCGCAGCGAGCACCACCGCGCCAGCGCCATCGCCGAACAGCACGCAGGTGCCGCGGTCGTTCCAGTCGAGGATGCGCGAGAAGACCTCTGCGCCGACGACCAGCGCGCTCTTCGCCTGCCCGCAGCGGATGAACGCATCCGCGGTGGCGAGCGCATAGACGAAGCCGCTGCACACCGCCTGCACGTCGAACGCCGGCGCGCCCTTCGCGCCGAGTTTCTTCTGCAGCAGCGTCGCGGTGCTCGGGAAGATGAAGTCCGGCGTCGACGTGGCGACGATGATCATGCCGATGTCGTCGGCCTTCAGGCCCGCGGCCTCGAGCGCGCGGCGCGAGGCTTCCAGCGCGAGGTCGCTCGAGGCCTGCTCCGCCTCGGCGATGTGGCGCACCGCGATGCCGGTGCGCTCGCGGATCCACTCGTCGCTGGTCTCCAGCCGCTGCGCGAACTCGTGGTTCGTCATCGCCTTCGCGGGCAGGTACGAACCGGTTCCGACGATGCGCGAGCGCGTCATTTCGCCCCCGCCATGCGCTCGCCGATGCGCTCGATGACGCGGTTCTCGACTTCCTCGACTGCGCGGCGCAGCGCCTGCGTGAACGCGAACACGTCGGCCGAGCCGTGGCTCTTCACCACCACGCCCTTCAGGCCGAGCAGGCTCGCGCCGTTGTAGCGGCCCGGGTCCATGCGGTGCTTCAGCGCGCGCAGCACCGGCATCGCCGCGAGCGCCGCAAGCTTGCGCCACGGGCTGCGCGAGAACTCCTCCTTCAGGAACTTCACGATCATCTTCGCCACGCCCTCGGATGCCTTGAGCGCCACGTTGCCGACGAAGCCGTCGCAGACCACGACGTCCGTGGTGCCCTTGTAGATGTCGTCGCCCTCGACGTTGCCGTGGAAATTCAGGTCGCTCGCGCGCAGCAGCGCCGCGGCGTCCTTCACGGATTCGTTGCCCTTGATGTCCTCGACGCCGATGTTCAGCAGGCCGACGCTCGGCCGCTCGCGGTGCTCGACCGCCGACACCAGCATCGCGCCCATGATGCCGAACTGGGCGAGCTGTTCGGGAGTGCAATCCACGTTGGCGCCCAGGTCGAGCACGGTGGTGAAGCCGCCCTTCTCGTTGGGCAGCAGCGTGGCGATCGCCGGCCGGTCGATGCCGGGCAGCGTCTTCAGCACGAAGCGGGAGATCGCCATCAGCGCCCCGGTGTTGCCGGCGCTGACGGCGGCGTGCGCGGTGCCGTCCTTGACGAGATTCACCGCCACGCGCATGGACGAATCCTTCTTCAGGCGCATGGCCTGCGCCGGCGGCTCGTCCATGCCGACGACCTGGCTGGCGGGGTGCAGCACGATTCGCGTGCCCGGCTCGGCGCCGCGCGCGGCGAGTTCGCGCCTCAGCGCCTCCTCGGGGCCGACGAGCACGACACGGCGCGAGCCGCCTTCCGCGAGGAATGCGAGCGCCGCAGGGATCGTGACTGAAGGGCCGTGGTCGCCTCCCATGCAATCCACGGCCACCGTGATGTCCATGCGCGAGGTGCGCACGCGCCGCCGGGGGCGGCGCGACGGAGCTTATTCGCCCTTGCCCTTGGCGACC
>CAZTXP010000126.1:0-10121 GCA_964617355.1 uncultured Enterobacteriaceae bacterium | reverse complement strand
TCATCGGCCTCGCCGACGAGACCGGCCAGATCCACACCATCGGCGAATGGGTGCTCGAGCAGGCCTGCGCGGGCGCGCACCGCTGGATGCACGAGGGCCACCCGGGCGTGGTGGTGGCGGTCAACTTCTCGGCGACGCAGTTCCGCCACGAGCGCTTCGCGGCGCGCGTGCGCTCGATCCTGCGCGCCAGCGGCCTGCCGCCGGAGTGCCTGGAGATGGAGATCACCGAGGGCGCGGCGATGCAGGACCCCGAGACCACGGTCGAGATCCTCGGCGAGCTGAAGCGCGCCGGCATCCGCATCGCGATCGACGACTTCGGCACCGGCTACTCGTCGCTGTCGTACCTGAAGCGCCTGCCGATCGACATCCTGAAGATCGACAAGGCCTTCGTGCGCGACCTGCCGCAGGACGCCGAGAACGTCGCCATCGTGCGCACCATCGTCGCCCTCGGTCGCGCGCTGCACCTGCAACTGCACCCCGAGGGCGTCGAGACCCAGGCGCAGCTGGAGTTCCTGCGCGCCGAGGGCTGCGACCGGGCGCAGGGCTACCTGCTGTCGCGCCCGGTGCCGGTCGAGGACTTCGTCGCCCTGCTGGACAAGCACAACGGCGCGCCGGCGATGAACGACGCCTACGCGCCGGCCGCGGCCGCGACCGCATCCTGAGCGCAGGCCGCGCAGTCGCGGCCCCGGACGGCTGGAATCCCCGAAAGCGGGCTAGACCACGCGGCGCATGCGCGCGCCGTATTCGGACGCGCGATCGCCGCCCGCGAGGCGCGACGAGAGCAGCGCCTGTTCGGCGCGGCGCAGCAGCTCCGCGGGGGCGCAGTCGCCGAACGCGGCCGACGCGATGCCCACGCTCGCGGTCGGCCCGCCCGGGGCGGCGATGGCCGCGCGCAGGCGCCCGGCGAGCGTCGCGGCCTCGCCGCGATCGGTGTCCGGCGCGACGACGAGGAATTCGCTGTCCGCGAACCGGCAGAGCGTGTCGGACGCGCGCACGGTGGCCTTGAGGCGCGCGGCGATCGCGGCCATGGATCCGGCGCCGGCGCCCTCCGGCCCGGCGCCGTCGGGCTCGACCAGCAGGCAGGCAATCGGCGCGCGCCGGCGGGCGGCCGCGGCGCAGGCTTGCGCCAGGCGCTCGAGCGCGAGGCGCCGGTCCGGCAACCCGGTCGAGCGGTCGATCCGCGAGGCGCCTTCGAGCAGGCGGTTGTCGGTGGCGAGGCATGCGGCGAGCGCGCGCACCTCGGCGAGCTCGCGCTCCAGGAACGCGCAGCGGCGCCGCGTGCGCAGGCCCGCGCCCAGGTGCGCGAGCAACGTGCGCTCGGAGACCGGACGCGCGAGCAGGTCGTCCGCGCCGTCCGCGAGCGCGGCCTCGCGTGCAACGTCGGAGGCGTCGTCGCCGACCGCCACCACGTAGAGCGTCTCGCCCGACTGCGTTTCGCGCAATGCGCGGCACAGGGTGCCGAGGTCGACGCCGGGCGTCGAACGGTCGACGACCAGCGCCTGCGGCCGCCGCACCACGAACGCGGTGAGCGCCTCGTCGCCGCCGCGCGCGATCGTGGCGCGATAGCCGTTCTTCGCCAGCGTGCCGGCGATCGACGCGGCGCGCGCGGCATCGCCGTCGACCACCAGCACGCGCTCGCCCGCGCCCGGCAGCGCCGGCAGCCCGGCCTCGCCCGGCGCCGCCGGCTCGAGGTCGAGCAACGTGCCCTCCGGCGGTTCGACGCCGAGCAAGGCCGCCCATTCGGCGATCGAACGCTCGAGATCGGCGACCAGCGCCTGCAGCGCCTCGGGCGCGAGGTCGAGTTCGCCTGCAGCGCGCGCGGCCGCGGCCGACGACGCCTGCCGCGCCGCGCCCTTCGCCGCCGTCGCGGCCGCGACCTCGTCGGCGACGTGCAGCACCCGGGCAAGCCGCGCGACGCGCGGCCGGCCTTCATCGCGCACGGATCCGGGCTCCGGATGCGCGGCGACGGCCAGGCGCAGCGCCTCCGGGAAACCCCAGTCCTCGAGCAGCGCGTCGGCGAGCGCGACATGGTCGATGCCGAACGCGGCCAGCTCCCGGCGGCGCAGCTCCGCCGTGTCCGATTCCGGGCACTCCTCGAGCAGGCGCGCATACGGTCCCGGCATCGCCGTGGCAAGCGCCAGCCGGCCGACGTGCGCGAGCAGGCCGGCGCAGAACGCCTCGTCGGCGCCGGGCACGTCGCAGCGCGCGGCAAGCGCCTGCGCGGCCAGTCCCCGCACCAGCGAGGCGGTCCAGAACGCGCCGTAGCGAAACGCGCGGCAAGGCCCGCCGTGGTGGTCGCCGACCAGCGAGAACGCGAGCGCAAGGCGCGCCGAGGCGCGCAGGCCGATGCGCAGGATCGCTTCCTGCGCCGTGGCGACCGGGCGCGCGGCCCGTGCCGCGGCATTCGCCGCCTTCAGCAGCCTCCCGCACAGGGCCGGGTCGACCTGCGCGAGGCGCGCGAGGTCCGCCACCGAGGCGTCGTCGCGCAGGCTGCGGCGCAGGATCTCCAGCGCCACGCCGCGCGGCGAGGGCAGCGGGTGCAGGCGCGCCAGCACGGAGGCGCTGGCGCCGGGCGTCGGGCGACGCGCCGGGATCATCGCGCACCCCGCGTGCTAAGATTTCTGCGCCTTCGAGCGGACCTTCGCTGCATTGACCTGCCCGTTCCCGGTTCGACCGTCACACAGGGAATATCGGCCGCCGCCGGCGGAACGTGACCCCTTCCCATGACCGCGCTCAAGCTGCTGGTAATCGAGGACTCCGAAGACGACTACGAGCTGCTGACGGCGCACCTGCGCCGCCGCGGCCGGACCCTCGACGCCCGCCGGGTCGAGGAGGCCGCCGGGCTGCGCGAGGCGCTCGCCGCCGGCCCCTGGGATGGGGTGATCTCCGACTACAACCTGCCCCGCTTCGACTGCATCGAGGCGCTCGGCATCGTCGCCGAGGCGGCGCCGTTCACGCCCTTCATCATCGTCTCGGGGCACCTCGGCGAGGACGCGGCGGTGAACGCCATCCACGCCGGCGCCGACGACTACGTCATGAAGCAGAACCTCGCCCGCCTTGTGCCGGCGATCGAGCGCTCGATGGCCAGCCGCGAGCAGCGCCGCCTGCGCGTGCAGGCCGACGCCGCGCTGCGCGAAGCCATGGAACGCCTGCACGCAGTCGTCTCCGCCTCGCCGCTCGCCATCATCCAGCTCGATGCGGAGGGCATCGTGCAGACCTGGAATGCCGCCGCCGAGGCCATGTTCGGCTGGTCGGAGGCGGAGGTGCGCGGCCTGCCGCCGCCGCACGTGGGCGACGACGAGCAGCAGGAATACCAGGTCCTGCGCCGCGACAGTCGCGCCGGCCTGAGCTTCGCCAACCGCCCGGCGCGCCGGCGCACGCGCGACGGCCGCGTGCTCGAGGTGCTGGTGTCGGCCGCGCCGCTGGTCGACCCCGAGGGCCGCTACGCCGGCGTGGTGAAGATGATCGCCGACGTCACCGCGCAGCGGCGCACCGAAGCCGAACTGCGCGACGTCTCGACGCGCATGGAAAGCCGCCTCGAGGAAGAACGCGCCGCGATCGCGCGCGAGCTGCACGACGAGGTCGGCGGCACGCTGGTGGCGGTGAAGGCCGACCTCGACTGGCTGCGGCGCCACGCCGCGAAGTCGCCCGCCGAAGTGGCCAAGATCGCCGACCTCGACCGGCTGGTCGGGCAGGTGCTGGCTTCCAGCACGCGCCTCGCGCGCGCGCTGCGCCCCGGCACGCTGGACGACACCATCGTCGCCGCGATCGGATTCAAGTCGGCGGAGTTCGCCGAGCGCATGGGCATCCCGTGCCGCTTCCGCACCAACGACGACGAACTCTCGCTGCCGGCCGACCGCAGCACGGCGCTCCTGCGCGTGTTCCAGGAGGCGCTCACCAACGTCACCAAGCACGCCAAGGCCACCGCGGTCGACGTCGAACTCTTCGCCACGCCGGCCGAGGTGACGCTCGAGATCCGCGACGACGGCCGCGGCCTCGCGCGCGGCGACACCGACAAGGCGGGCTCCTTCGGCATCCGCGGCATGCACGAGCGCCTCGCCGCGCTGGGCGGCTGGATCGACGTCAGCGGCGAACCGGGCGAAGGCACCACGGTGATGGTCTGCGTGCCGCGCGCGCCCGAGGGAGCGGCGGCGTGATCCGCGTCGTGATCGTCGATGACCACGCGATCGTGCGCCGCGGCGTGCGCCAGATCGTCGCCGAGCATCCCGGCATCGAGGTGGTCGCCGAGGCCGGCGACTACGCCGAGCTGACCGCGTACCTGCGCGACGGCGACTGCGACGTGGTGCTGCTGGACGTCGCCCTGCCCGGCAAGAACGGCATCGAGATCCTGAAATCCCTGCGCGAGCGCCACCCGAGGATCCGCGTGCTGATGTTCAGCACCTACCCCGAGGACCAGTACGCGGTGCGTGCGCTGAAGGCCGGCGCCTCGGGCTACGTCAACAAGTCGAGCGCGCCAGAGAAGCTCGCCGAGGCGATCCAGCAGGTGGCGCTGGGCCGGCGCTACATCACGCCCGAGGTCGCCGAATCGCTCGCCGCGAGCCTTGCCGAGCCGGAGTCGAGGAAGCCCCACGAGCTGCTGTCGGACCGCGAGTTCCAGACGCTGCGGCTGATCGCCTCCGGCCGCAAACTCTCCGAGATCGCCGACGAGCTCGCGATCTCGCCCAAGACGGTCAGCGTCTACCGTGCGCGCGTGCTCGAGAAGCTGAAGCTGCGCACGAACACCGAGCTCGCGCGCTACGCCGTGGCGAACGAGCTGGTGGAGTAGCCGTTCAGGCCGCTGGCGACGTAGCGGCTCAGGCCGCTTGGGCAGCAGGCCGGGCCGCCGACGCCGGCGCCGCCACGGGCGCGGGCCCGCGCGACAGGCAGACGCGGTTCTTGCCGCTCCTCTTCGCCTCGTACATCGCCTGGTCGGCGCGGCCGATGGCGCTGTCGCGCTCCTCGCCCGGCGCGCACTCGGCGACGCCGGCGCTGAACGTGATCAGCACCTTCTCGTTGTCGTGCAGGAAGAAGCGCCGCGTCAGCTCGCGCTGCACGCGCACCATGATGCGGCCCGCCTCCTCGCCGCCGATCTCGGGCAGCACGATGACGAATTCCTCGCCGCCGAAGCGCGCCACGATGTCGCTCGGGCGCAGCGTGGTGCGCAGGATGCGCGCGAGGTAGGTCAGGGCTGCGTCGCCGGCCTGGTGGCCGAGGCGATCGTTCAGCTGCTTGAAGTTGTCGACGTCGAGGATCGCGACCGACATCGGCCGGCTGGCGCGCCGCGCGCGCCCGAGCTCGGCGCGGAACGCCTCCTCGAGCCCGCGGCGGTTGAGGGCGCCGGTGAGCGGATCCTCGCGCACCAGGCACGCGGCGGTCTTCAGCTCGCGCTCCAGGCGCTCGATGCGCGCCTCGTATTCCTGCACCGCGCGCTTGGCGGCCTGCAGCTCCTCGCTGGAGCGCACGACGTCGGCCTGGATGCCGCGCGTGTCGGCCATCAGGCTGGACACCACGCCCGAGAGCTCGCGGATGTCGGTGGCCGACTCGATCTGCTTCGCGTACTCCGCGACCCGCTCCGAGAACCCGCCGGTGGTCACGGCGAGCGCCGAGATGCGGTCGAGGAAGAGGGTAATCAGGTGCTTCATCGAGGCCTTGGCCTCCTCGATGCCCTGGTTCGTGCTCGCGCGGCGGTAGACCACGTCGCGCATCAGGCGCTCGAGTTCCTGCAGCGACTTCACCGCCGGCTGCTCGCCGAGGATCGCCTCCATCTTCGCCAGCTGGGCCTCGAGGCCGTGGTCGCCGCCGGCGAGTTCGCCGAAGTTGCGCACCACCATCTGCAGCAGCGCCATCGCGCGGTGAAGGATGTCGTCGACCGTCTCGCCGCGCAACTCGAGCCGCACCCAGAAGCGCTTCAGCGCCGCGGCCTGCTCCTGCAGCTGCGAGAGCTTCCTCGCCTCGCGGAAGCCCGAGGCGAGCGCGCGCGCCTCCGCGGCCAGCGGCTCGTGGTAGCCCAGGCGCGGCACGATCGCGTCGACCAGCAGCTTGGCGAACTGGTCGCGCAGGAAGGTCGGGATCTCGCGGTCGCTTCCCAGCGGCGTGGTGCCGGCGAGGGCCGGCGCGCCGCCGATCTCCTCGTACAACAGCCGGTAGTTCTCGGGCGTGGGCGGCAGCCGCCGCACCGCCATCTGGCGGATCGCCTCGCGCGCGATGTCGGACGGCTGGCTGAAGGGGCCCATGTCAGAGCTTGTCGAAGATCGAGAGGCTGGAGACCTTGAGGAAGGACTGCTGCGCCGCCTGCAGCGCCACCTGCTGCGAGGAGAACAGCGTCAGCGCCGCGGCGTAGTCGAGATCCTGCAGGCGCGAGAGGTTCTCGGCGTGCTGGTTGGAGGTCGCGGAGGTCAGGTTGCCGAGGCTGTCGAGCTCCTGCAGGTGCGCGCCCATCACCGCGCGCGCATCGAGCACGCGGTCCTGGGCCTGGTCGAGCGCGGCGAGTCCCGAGGCGATCGCGTTGCCGATCGACGCGCGCCCGGCGGGCGTCGTCGCCGGCGCGCGCAGCGCCGCGATCGCGGACTTCAGGGTCTCGAAGATGCTGGTCGCGGCGGCTGGCGCGATGTCGAACGCGTCGTTGTCCGCCGGCGCGCCGGTGACGCGCACCTGCTGCCCGTCGAAGACGATGGACTGCCCGGCGCTCCAGCTCGCGCCCGAGACCACGTTCGAGCCCGCGGTGACGTCGACCACGTCGTAGGTGGTGGACGCACCCGCGACGTGGAACTGGATGCGGTAATCGTGGCCGGTAAGCGCCGAAGGGTCGGTCACCGAGCCGCCGTCGTGGATGCCGGTGCCGGCGTTGGTCGCGCCCGGCGCAATGGTGAAGGTGCCGTTGCCGCCCGGCGCGCGATCGAACACCCACGCGCCGCTGGCCGACAGCGGCACGGAGCGCGAGTCGCCCACGGTCATCTCGCGCACGCCCTCGTCGCCGTTGTACTGCGCGCCGGTGGCGGTGGCGCTGAACGGCTGCGTCCCGCTCTGGTAGCCCGCGAACACGTAGTCGCCGTTGGCGTCCCGTGTGTTGGCGAGGCCGAGCAGGCGGTCGTACTGCGCCTGCAGCTCGAGCGCGAGGCTGTTGCGGTCGGAATCCGACAGCGCGCCGTCGCCCGCATTCACCAGCGCGGTGCGCGCGTCGGCGATCGCGCCGCCGGCGTCGCCGAGCGTCGATTCGGCGAGCGACAGCGCGGACCTGGCGTAGCCCTGGTTCGTCGTGTACTGGTCGGCGATCGCCTTCGCCTGCGTCTCGTGCAGGATCTGCCCGGCACCGATCGGATCGTCGGAAGGCGAGAGGATGCGCCGGCCGGTCGACAGCTGCGCCTGCGTACGCAGCATCTCGGACTGCTGCTGGCCGATCCGCTCGCCGCCGAGGCGAAAGAGCATGGAGGTGCTGATGCGCATCGCGAGACTCCTTGGCCTATCGCTGGATCTGCAGCAGGGCGTCGAACATCGTGTTGGCGACCTCGAGCGCCTTGCCGGCGGCCTGGTAGGCCTGCTGGAAGCGTATGAGGTTCGCGGCTTCCTCGTCGAGGTTGACGCCGGACACCGACTGCACCTGGTCCTGCGTCTGCGTCGCGAGCGTGCCCTGCGCGGTGGAGGTCACGTCCAGCTCGCGCGCCCGGTTGCCCGTGCGGCCGATGAGCTGCGCGTAGGCGTCGGTATACGAGGCCGTGCCGCCCTCGAGCTTGCGCGCGGACTGCAGCGCGCCGAGCAGCGAGGCGTTGCGGTTGTCCGACAGGCCGCCGGTGTTCGCCGAGATCGTGAAGGTGTCGCCGACCGCCGGCGTGCCCGAGAGCACCACCGACCAGCCGTTGTACGAGATCGTCGAGCCGGACGTGTAGGCCACGCCGCCCGGATTGCCGGTGCCGGTGCCGGCGACGTCGAAGGTGCCCGCCGCGGTGAAGGTCAGCGTCACGGTCTGCTTCAGGTTGGCGTCGAGCGGCAGCGACGGCACCACGCTGCCGGCGGAGATCGAGCCGGAGCCCTTGTTCGCAGAAGAGGTCGAGGTGCGGATCGGTGCCGCGGCGGCCACCGCCGCGGGATCGCGCACCAGCACCTGCAGCCCGGTGGCACCGAACTCGGTCGGCTCGACCTGGAAGCTGTCGCCCGCGGCCGGGACGCCCGAGCCGACGTCGAGGGTCACGCCGTCGACGGTCTGAGGCAGCGTCGCGAAGGACTGCACCGTGCCGTCGGACAGGCGCGTCACCTGCCAGTTCGCGCCATCCCACGCGGCGCGATAGGCCGACGTGGTGAGCGCGGAGTAATCGCTGATCGACACCGACAGCTGCGCCGTGCCGGTGTTGCTCGAGCGCGCCACGGCAGTGGGCGCGCCGGCGGAGAAGAACGCGCCGCCCGCGGCGCCCGTGCGATCCTGCCCGAGCTGGTGCTGCACGTTGAAGTCGTTGGCAAGCCCGAGCGCGATGCGGCCGAGCGCATTGCGTGCCTCGGCGAGGTCGGTCTCGCGGAATGCCAGCATGCCGCCGACGCGGCCGCCGGGAATGTCTTCGGCGTGCAGCGGGGTCGAGCCCGCGCCCAGGCCGATGAAAAGCGTGTGGTCGCGCGGCGAATCCGGGTCGGTGCCGGCGGACACCGCGTAGCTGTTGCCGCCGATCACCAGCGGGAAGCGGCCGCCGAGGTACACGTTCACCGTGCCGTCGGACTGCGCGACCGTGCTCACGCCGGCTTCCTTGGCCAGGCTGGCGAGCAGCGCGTCGCGCTGGTCGAGCAGGTCGTTCGGCGCGTGGCCCTGCGAGCCCTGCGTCTCGGCGATGCTGCGGTTCAGGTCGGCGATCTGCTTCGCGTAGGCCGTGATGGTGCCCGCCGCCGCGTCGACCTGCTGGTTGATGCCGTCGCGCATCGCGGACAGCCGGTCGCCGAGGTTGCGAAAGCGCGTCGCGAGCGACTCGGCCGCGCCGATCATCGCCTGGCGCGCCGACATGTCGGCCGGGTTCGCGGCGAGCGACTGCACGCCGGCGAAGAAGTCGTTCAGCGCCGGCGACAGGCCGGCGGAGGGATCCGCGAGCAGGTCGTCGATGGACGCGAGCTGCGCCGAGTGCTCGGCCGAACCCGCGGCCTGCGACTGCGCGTCGCGCGCCTGCGACACGAGGAAGGCGCTGTAGACCCGGCGCACGTCGTTCACCTGCACGCCGGTGCCGAAGTAGCCCGAGCCGCCGAACTGCGGCAGCAGGGTCGCCTGTACCGTTTCCTGGCGCGAGAACCCCGCCGTGTTGACGTTCGCGATGTTGTGCGACGTCGTCATCAGCCCCGACTGCGCCGCGCGCAGCCCGCTTACCGCGATGCCGTAGATCGAGTTGCCCATGTGTGCCCCGCCCTATCCTTCCTTGACGGCCGTGCGCGCCATTCCTTGAGTCCGATCCGGGTCAGGCCGCCGCCGACATGGCGCGCCGGATGGTGCCGGCGAGCTTCTGGGCGTAGGCCGGGTCGGTGGCGTAGCCCGCGCTCGCGATCGCCTGCGCGAAGCGCCCCGGGTCGTCGCGTTGCGCGAGCGCCCCGGCGTACCGGGGGCTCTGCGTGAGCAGCCGCGCGTAGTCCTGGAACGCCTCGGCATAGGAGCCGTAGGCGCGGAACTTCTCCACCTGCTTGTTCATCTGTCCGTTGACGAACTCGGTGGTCATCGTGTCGACCGTGGCGCCCTTCCAGCCGGGCCCGGCCTTGATGCCGAACAGGTTGTAGCTTTGCTGGCCGTTCGGGCCGCGGATCTCGTGCTTGCCCCAGCCCGACTCGAGCGCCGCCTGGCCGACGATGAAGGCCGGCGGCAGGCCGGTGGTGCGCGAGGCTTCCATCGCGGGCTGGATCATGCGGTTGACGAAGGCCTGCTCCTTCTGGCCCGGGGGCGTGAGCGGGCCGGCGCTCGCGGCCGGCGCGCCGGCGACGCCCGCGGCGGCCGCGCCCTGCACGCCCGGCTTCTGCGACGGGACGTTGCGCGACAGCTGGCGCTCGATCAGCGGCGCGAGGCCGATGCCCTTCTCGGCGATCACCTTCGACCACTGCTCGTCGAGCATGCCCTGGTAGGTCTTGGTCGCGCTGCCGGTGAGCGGGTCGAAGCTCGGCGTCGCCTC
>CAZTXP010000125.1:0-7812 GCA_964617355.1 uncultured Enterobacteriaceae bacterium | reverse complement strand
CCACGGGCGCCTCGTCGAGGGCGGCACCACCTGGAAGGTCGAGGTGAAGGGCGACAAGGGTGTCGAGGTGCACGAGGCGAAGAACGTCATCATCGCCACCGGCTCCAAGGCGCGGCACCTGCCGGGCATCGAGGTCGACGGCAAGCTGATCGCCGACAACGAGGGCGCGCTGTCCTTCGACACCGTGCCGGAGCGCCTCGGCGTGATCGGTGCGGGCGTGATCGGGCTGGAACTCGGCAGCGTGTGGCGCCGACTCGGCTCGAAGGTCAAGGTGCTGGAAGCGCTGCCGACTTTCCTCGCCGCGGCCGACGAGACGGTCGCGCAGGAGGCCTGGAAGGTGTTCACGAAGGACCAGGGCCTCGACATCGAGCTCGGCGTGACGCTGGGCGCGGTGAAGAAGGCGAAGAAGGGCGTGTCGGTGGAGTACAAGTCCGCCGACGGCAAGGCGGCGACGCTCGATTGCGACCGCCTGATCGTCGCCGTCGGCCGCGTGCCCAACACCGGCGGCATCGGCGCCGAGAACGTCGGCCTGAAGCTCGACGCGCGCGGCTTCATCGAGGTGGACAAGAACTGCCGCACCTCGCTGCCGCGCCTGTACGCGATCGGCGACGTGGTGCGCGGCCCGATGCTCGCGCACAAGGGCGAGGAAGAGGGCGTGATGGTGGCGGAGATCATCGCCGGCCAGCACGGCCACGTGAACTACGACGCCATCCCGTGGGTGATGTACACGCAGCCCGAGATCGCGTGGGTCGGCAAGACCGAGCAGCAGCTGAAGGCCGAGGGCGTGGAATACCGCGCCGGGCGCTTCCCGTTCGCGTACAACGGCCGCGCGCTCGGCCGCGACGATGCCGGCGGCTTCATCAAGATGCTGGCCGATGCCAGGACCGACCGCATCCTCGGCGTGCACGCCATCGGCGGCATCGCCTCGGAGCTGATCGCCGAGGCGGTGGTGGCGATGGAGTTCGGCGCCTCGTCCGAGGACATCGCCCGCATCTGCCACGCGCACCCGTCGATGTCCGAGGTGATGCGCGAGGCGGCGCTGGCCGTCGACAAGCGCGCGCTGAACGGCTGACCCGCACAGCACCCGGCTGAAGGATGCGCGACTCCGCACTGGAGATCGAGGCGCTCGACCTCGAGGAGGGCGCCACGCTCGACGTCGTGTCGCTGTACCAGCGGCACCTCGCGCGAAGGGGCTTCGTCGCCGACCCCTCGCAATGGCGCGCGGTGGAGCACCTGCAGCGCCTCTTCGAGGAATGGTCGAGCTACAAGGCGCGCCGCTCCAACGCGCTGAAGCGCCTGCTGGTGCGGCCCGCCTTGCCCAAGGGCGTTTACCTCTGGGGCGGTGTGGGGCGCGGCAAGAGCTTCCTGATGGACAGCTTCTACCTCTGCGTGCCGCTGGTGCGAAAGCGCCGGGTGCACTTCCACCACTTCATGCGCGAGATCCATCGCGAACTCTCCGAGCTGAAGGGCGTGGAGGATCCGATCGCTGCGGTGGCCGAGAACACGGCTCGCCGGTACCGGCTGATCTGCTTCGACGAATTCCACGTCTCGGACATCGCCGACGCGATGATCCTCGGGCGCTTCCTCGACAAGGTGATGGACCGGGGCGTCGTCATGTGCATGACGAGCAACTACCATCCGGATACGCTCTACCCGAACGGCCTGCAGCGCGAGCGCTTCCTGCCGGCGATCGAGATCATCAAGTCGCGGCTCGACGTGGCCCAGGTCGACAACGGTTCCGACTACCGGCGCCTCAAGCTCGAGCAGCTGCGCGTGTACCACACGCCCTTGGGCGACGCGGCCGAGGCGTCGCTCGCGCGCATCTTTGGCGAGCTCGCCGACGTCGAGGAGGAGTTCCACGCGCTCGACGTCGAGGGCCGGCGCATCAAGTACCGCAAGCGCGCCGGCGGCCTCGTGTGGTTCGACTTCGACGTGCTGTGCGGCAACGGGCGCGCGGCGGCGGACTACGTCGACCTCGCCAGGCGCTTCCACACCGTGATCCTGTCGAACGTGCCGAAGATCGCTCCGCGAAACGCGGACGCGGCGCGCCGCTTCACGTGGCTCGTCGACGTGTTCTACGATGACCGGGTGAAGCTCGTGGTGTCCGCCGAGGCTTCGCCCGACGACCTCTTCACCGAAGGCACCAACAGCGCCGAGTTCGCGCGCACCGCGAGCCGGCTCACCGAGATGCAGTCTTCCGACTACTTGCAATCCGAGCGCAGGAGGCACGATGGATAAGTTCAAGGCGTACCTGATCACCGAGGTCGACAAGAAGGTCAGCGCGGGATTCGTCGAGAAGACGCTGGACGAGCTCGACCCGGGCGAGGTCGTGATCCGCGTCGCCTACTCGGACGTGAACTACAAGGACGCGCTCGCCGCCACCGGCAAGGGCCGCATCCTGCTGCGCCCCGCGTGCATCGGCGGCATCGACCTCTCGGGCACCGTGGTGTCCTCGACCGACCCGCGCTTCCAGAAGGGTGACGCGGTGCTCGCGACGAGCTACGACATCGGCGTGAAGCACCACGGCGGCTATTCGGAGTACGCACGCATCCCGGCCGACTGGGTGGTCAAGCTCCCGAAGGGAATGACCCTGTGGGAGGCGATGGCCTTCGGCACCGCGGGCTTCACCGCGGGCCTCGCGATCGTGCGCATGGAGCAAGTGGGACTGAAGCCCGCCGACGGTCCGGTGATCGTCAGCGGCGCCACCGGCGGCGTCGGCTCGGTCGCTATCGACGCGCTCGCGCGCCTCGGCTACCACGTGGTCGCGCTCACCGGGAAGGCGGCCGAGGCCGACTACCTGAAGGAGCTCGGCGCGAAGGAAGTGAAGCTGCGCTCGGAACTCGATCTCGCGAAGATCCGCCCGCTCGACAAGGCGACGTGGGCGGGCGCGGTCGACAACCTGGGCGGCGACGTGCTGGCGTGGATGGCGAGCACGATGAAGGTCGGCGGCGCGATCGCGTCGATCGGCCTCGCGGCTAGCCACAGCCTGAACACCACGGTGATGCCGTTCATCCTGCGCGGCGCGTCGCTGCTCGGCATCGATTCGGTGAACTGCCCGATGGCCGTGCGCGAGCAGGTCTGGCAGCGCCTCGGCGGCGACATGAAGCCGGCGCACCTGAAGACCATGGTGAGAACGATTCCCTTTTCCGAGCTGCCGGCGGCGTTCGACGACTTCATCGGTTCGCGCATCCGCGGTCGCGTGGTCGTCGACATCAACGCGTGACGCTCGCGTAAGGGGCGCGTAAGGGCTTCGCCCAACAATCCCTTGGTTGACCACGGAGGAGGGCACCATGGGCAAGTACGCCGATTTCCATCGCCGCTCGATCGCGGACCGCGACGGCTTCTGGTCCGAGCAGGCGGCGCTCGTGCACTGGCAGAAGCCGTTCGGGCAGGTCTGCGACTTCTCGCGGCCGCCGTTCGCGCGCTGGTTCGTGGGCGGCGAGACCAACCTCTGCCATAACGCTGTCGACCGGCACCTCGCCACGCGAGGCGACCAGCCCGCGCTGGTCTGGATCTCGACCGAGGTCGACCAGCAGGAGACCTTTACCTACCGCGAGTTGCACGCCGAGGTGAACAAGGTGGCGTCGATGATGCTGTCGCTGGGCGTGAAGCGCGGCGACCGCGTGATCATCTACATGCCGATGATCGCCGAGGCCGCGTTCGCGATGCTCGCCTGCGCGCGCATCGGCGCGATCCACTCGGTGGTGTTCGGCGGCTTCGCCGCGGCGAGCCTCGCGGCGCGCATCGACGACGCGCGCCCGAGCCTCATGATCACCGCCGACGGCGGCTCGCGCATGGGCAAGCCAGTGCTCTACAAGTCGCTGGTCGACGAGTCGCTCAAGCTCTCCCAGCATCCGCCCGGCAAGGTGCTGCTGTTCCGTCGCGGCCTCGACACGTCCATGAACGTCGTCGAGGGGCGCGACGTCGACTGGACCGAGCTCGCCGCGAAGCATGAAGGCGCGCAGGTGCCGTGCGCGTGGCTGGAATCGAGCGAGCCCTCGTACATCCTCTATACCTCGGGCACCACCGGCAAGCCCAAGGGCGTGCAGCGCGACACCGGCGGCTACCTCGTGGCGCTCGCCGCGTCGATGAAGCACATCTACTGCGGCAACCCGGGCGAGACGATGTTCACCACCTCGGACATCGGCTGGGTGGTCGGGCACTCGTACATCGTCTACGGTCCGCTGATCGGCGGCATGACGACCATCATGTACGAAGGCGTGCCGATCCGTCCGGACGCGGGCGTGTGGTGGAAGATCGTGCAGGACTTCAAGGTGTCGGTGATGTTCTCGGCGCCGACCGCGATCCGCGTGCTCAAGAAGCAGGATCCGGCGTACCTGTCGAAGTACGACCTGTCGTCGCTGCGCCACCTGTTCCTCGCCGGCGAGCCGCTCGACGAGCCGACGCACTCGTGGATCGCCGAGGCGCTGAAGAAGCCGGTGATCGACCACTACTGGCAGACCGAGACCGGGTGGCCGGTGCTGACGAGCGTGCCGGGCGTGGAGCAGACGCCGATCAAGTTCGGCTCGCCGTCGTTCCCGGCCTACGGCTACGACCTGCGCCTCTTGCGCGAACTCGACGCCTCCGAGGCGGACGCGGGCGAGAAGGCCGTGGTCGCGATCGTGCCGCCGCTGCCGCCGGGCTGCATGACGACGATCTGGGGCGACGACGAACGCTTCGTGAAGACGTACTTCTCGACGTTCTCGAAGAAGCAGGTGTATTCCACGTTCGATTGGGGCATCCGCGACAAGGACGGCTACCTCTTCATCCTCGGGCGTACCGACGACGTGATCAACGTCGCCGGGCACCGTCTCGGCACGCGCGAGATCGAGGAGGCGGTGAACATGCACTCGAACATCGCCGAGTGCGCCGTCGTCGGTGTCGCCGACAGCCTGAAGGGCCAGATGCCGGTCGCCTTCGCCGTGGCGAAGGACGTCTCGAAACTCGGCACGCCGGAGGGACGCAAGGCGATGGAGAAGGAGGTGCTCGAGACGGTCGACCGGCAGCTCGGTGCCATCGCACGGCCGAAGGCGGTACATTTCGTCTCGCTGCTGCCGAAGACGCGCTCCGGCAAGACGCTGCGCCGCTCGATCCAGGCGCTGGCCGAGGGGCGCGATCCCGGCGACCTCACCACCATCGAGGACCCGACGGCCCTCGAGCAGATCCGCAACGCCCTGAAAGGATGACCGCATGAAGACCCGCCCGCTCCTCACGCTGGAAGACTGCGAGAAGATCAGCGCCGCCGCCTTCGCCGAGGCGAGGAAGAACAACTGGATCGTCGCGATCGCGATCCTCGACGACGGCGGGCACCTGCTGCACTTCGCGCGCATGGACGGCGCGACGCCGGCGAATGCCGCGATCGCGGTCGAGAAGGGCCGCACCGCGGCGTTGTCGCGCCGCACCAGCGGCAACTGGGAGCAGCGCATCAAGGATGGCCGCGTGTCGATGCTGAAGATGCCGGGCATCCTGCCGGTGCAGGGCGGCGCGCCGATCATGGTCGAGGGCCATTGCCTCGGCGCGGTCGGGGTCTCCGGCGTGCAGTCGCACGAGGACGAGCAGATCGCCGTCGCGGGCATCAAGGCAGTCGCTCCCTAGCCGGGAATATCGAATCCCGGTAGCCTGTTCGGCCGGCGGGGATATCCCCCCGGCCCAACAGAGGAGGAAACCATGAAGAAGATCCTGGCAGCCGCGGCGCTCTCGCTCGCGGCGACGGCGGCGTTCGCGCAGGTGCCCAGCTACGGTCCGTCGATCACGCTCGAGCAGGCCAAGAAGATGATGGTGGCGGCGCAGGCCGAGGCGGTGAAGAACAAGTGGCCGGTGGCGATCGCGATCCTCGACACCTCGGGGATGCTCGTCGCCTACGAGAAGATGGACGACACCCAGACTGCCAGCGTGGACGTGGCGATCGACAAGGGCCGCTCCGCGGTGATCTTCCGCCGTTCCACCAAGGTCTTCGAGGACATCGTCGCGAGCGGTCCGGCCGGCGCGCGCATCCTCGGCCTGAAGGGCGCGGTGCCGATCGAGGGCGGCCTGCCGATCATCGTCAACGGCAAGGTCATCGGTGGCATCGGCGTCTCGGGCGTGACTTCGCCGCAGGACGGCGTCGTCGCGAAGGCCGGTACGGACGCGCTGAAGTAGCGGATCCGGGGATGAGCGGCATCGCCACGGCTTTCTCGCGCAGGCTCGGCCTGCGCGTGCCGCTCATCCAGGCGCCGATGGCGGGCGGGCCGTCGTCGCCGGCGCTGGTGGCTGCGGTCAGCGGCGCCGGCGCGCTGGGCTCGTTCGGGTTCGCGTACACGCAGCCCGCCGAGATGCAGAAGCAGGCGGCCGAAGTCCGCGCCGCCGGCCCGTTCGGCATCAATCTCTTCCTTTCGCCGCAACCCGCGGCCGTGCCCGCCGACCAGCAGTTGCCTGCGATCGACGCGCTCGCGCCCTGGTATCGCGAACTCGGCCTCGACGTGCCGGTGCCGGCGGCGACGCCCTATGCGCCTGACGTCGAGGCGCAACTCGACGCGGTCGCCGCGATCCGCCCGGAGGTATTCACCTCGCATCTCGCGGATCTCCCCGAAGCGCGCGTCGCGGCCTTCAAGGCGCTCGGCATCGCGGTGGGCGGCAGCGCGACGACGGTCGCGGAGGCGAAGCGGCTGGAGGCGCTGGGCTGCGACTTCGTCATCGCGCAGGGCGGCGAGGCCGGCGGGCACCGCGGCACGTGGATGCGCGATCCGTACGAAGCGATGACCGGCGTGCTGGCATTGACGCGCCTAGTCGTGCGCGCGGTAAGGATCCCGGTAGTCGCGGCCGGCGGCATCATGGACGGCGAGGGCATCGCCGCGGCGCTCGCGCTGGGTGCGCAGGCCGCGCAACTCGGCACGGCCTTCATCCCGTGCCCGGAGAGCGGCGCGCCGGAGGTGCACAAGCGCGCCATCCTCGAAGCACGCGAGGACGACACGCGCATCACCGAGAAATTCTCCGGCAAGCCCGCGCGCGGGCTGGCCAATCGATTCATGCGCGACGCGGCGGTGTTCCCGCAAATTGCCTTTCCCGCGCAGAACGTGCTCACTGGGAAGCTGCGACAGGCTTCTGCCAAGGCCGGCAAGCCGGACTTCTACGCGCTGTGGGCCGGGCAGGCCGTGCCGCTGGCGCGCGCGATGCCGGCGGCCGAGCTGGTCGCCGCGCTGGAGCGCGAGACGATCGACGCCCTGCGGCGGGCCGCGGCGCTGGTTCAATGAGGGAAATCCAATGATCTACGAGCAACGCATCTACACCTGCCTGCCCGGGCGACTGCCGGCGCTGCACAAGCGCTTCGAGGGCGCCACGTTGGCGATCTGGAAGCGCCACGGCTTCCGGCCGGCCGGCTTCTTCACCACTGTGATCGGCGAGGACTCGAACGACCTCACGTACCTGCTGGCTTGGGAGAACCTCGCCGAGCGCGAGCGCTGCTGGGCGGCGTTCCTCGCGGATCCGGAGTGGCAGAAGGCCAAGGCCGAATCCGAGAAGGATGGCGCGATCGTCGCGCGCATCCGCAACCAGATCCTCGCCCCTGCGGCGTACTCGACGGTGAGATGAACATGAGCGCAGCCAAGCCGACGGTATTCATCGACAACGAACGCGTGCGCGTCACCGAGTGGCGCTTCGCGCCCGGCGCGGCCACGGGCTACCACCGCCACGAGATGGACTACGTGGTGGTGCCGATGCTGGACGGGAAGCTGAAGCTGGTGGAGCCGGGCGGCGAGCGCATCGCCGACCTGAAGGCCGGCGTGCCCTACACCCGCAACGCGGGCGTGGAGCACGACGTGGTCAACGCGAACGCGT
>CAZTXP010000124.1:0-44638 GCA_964617355.1 uncultured Enterobacteriaceae bacterium | reverse complement strand
AGGCGCCGTCGGTGGTCGCCGGCAACACCTCCGGCCCGGCGATGTTCCTCGGTGCTTGGCTGCTCGGCGGGCTGGTCTCGCTCTGCGGCGCGCTGGTGTACGCGGAACTCGCGTCGCGCCATCCGGAAACCGGCGGCGAGTACACCTTCCTGACGCGCGGGCTGCACCCGGCGGTGGGCTTCGTCTTCGCGTGGTCGCGCATGACGGTGATCCAGACCGGCGCCATCGCTGCGGTCGCCTTCGTGTTCGGCGAGTACGCCAACGGGATGCTCGACCTCGGGCCGAAAGGCGTGCTCGTCTACGCGGCGCTGTCCGTGGTGGCGCTGACGCTGCTCAACCTCGCCGGCACGATGCAGACCAAGATCCTGCAGAAGGTGATGGAGATCACGCTGATCGCGGGCCTGCTGGTGCTGGCCGCGGCCGGCATGGTCGCCGGCGGCACGCCGAAGCCGGCGGCGGGCGGCGAGGGCGGGGATTTCCTCTTCGCGATGATGTTCGTGTTCTTCACCTTCGGCGGCTGGAACGAGGCTGCGTACATGGCGGGCGAGGTGAAGGATCCGCGCAAGAACATGACCACGATCCTCGTCTGGGGCATCGTCGCGGTCACGGCGCTTTACCTCTTCGTCAACCTCGGCTACCTCGTCGCGCTGGGGCAGGGCGGCGTCGCCGGGTCGAAGGCGGTGGGCGCCGACGTGATGCGCCTGGTGGCCGGCGACAAGGGCGCGGTGCTGCTGTCGCTGATCGTCTGCGTATCGGCGCTGACGACGATCAACGCCGCGATCTTCACCGGCGCGCGCACCAACTACGCGATGGGGCGCGACTTCGCGCTCTTCCGGCGCCTCGGCGCCTGGCGCGCGAGCGGCAGCACCCCGGCGAACTCGCTGCTGCTGCAAGGCGGGGTGACGGTGGTGCTGATCGGCGCGGCGGGCCTGTGGACCAAGGACGGCTTCGACGCCATGGTGGCCTACACCGCGCCGGTGTTCTGGACCTTCTTCCTGCTGACCGGCGTGGCGCTCTTCCTGCATCGCCTGCGCGGCGACGAGAAGCCCGCGTTCCGCGTGCCGCTGTACCCGGTGGTGCCGCTGGTGTTCTGCGCGATGTGCGGGTTCATGCTGTGGAAGGCGCTCGCCTACGTCTTCAATCCGGTGTACGGGCCGAAGTTCGGCAACCTCGTGCTCGCCGGGCTGGTGGTGATGCTCGCCGGCATCCCGCTCTACTTCGCGGCGCGCCGGAGATGAGTCGCCTCCTCGCGCTGCTGTTCGCGCTCGTCGCGGCGGTCGCGCAGGGGCAGGATTACGCGCGCGAGGCGCGGTGGGCCTCGGAGGTGAAGGCGAATCTCGTGGTCGGCGACGCCGTCGCGCTGAAGCTCGCCACGGGCCGCGAGTTCCTCGGCCTGTGGACCGAGGCCGCGGGCGCGAAGCCCGCGATCCTGCTGGTGCATGGCGTGGGCGTGCATCCGGACCACGGCGTGATCGGCATCCTGCGCGCCTCGCTCGCCGAGGCCGGCTTCCCGACCCTGTCGATCCAGATGCCGGTGCAGGCCTCGGACGCGAAGCTCGACGACTACTATCCCGTCGTGTTTCCCGAGGCGGGTGAGCGCATCGCGGCCGGCGCCGCGTGGCTGAAGGCGAAGGGGGCGGCGCGCGTGGTGCTGCTGTCGCACAGCATGGGTTCGTGGATGAGCAACGTGTACTTCGAGAACACGCCCAGGCCGCCGTTCGCGGCGTGGGTCTGCATGGGCCTGACCGGCGGATTCGGCGGCCTCGGCAACGTCTCGGCGCCGATCCTCGACGTCTACGGCGAGAACGACCTGCCGAACGTGCTGCGCGCCGACTGGAGGCGCCGCAATGCGATCTCGACGATCGCGGGCTCGCGGCAGGTGCGCGTTGCCGGCGCCGACCACCACTACCTCGGGCGCGAGAAGGAACTCGCCGGCGAGATCGCCGCCTTCGTGTCCGGATTGAAGTGACATGACGCTCACGGAACTGCGCTACATCGTCGCCGTCGCGCGCGAGCGGCACTTCGGCCGCGCGGCGAGCGCGTGCTTCGTGTCGCAGCCGACGCTGTCGGTGGCGATCAAGAAGCTCGAGGAGGAACTCGGCGTGCTGCTCTTCGAGCGCGGCGCGGGCGACGTCGCGGTGACGCCGACCGGCCGCGTGGTCGTCGAGCAGGCGCAGCGCGTGCTGGAGGAGGCGGCGCGCATCAAGGAGATCGCGCAGGCCGGCCGCGATCCGCTGGCCGGGCCGATCCGGGTGGGCGCGATCTACACCATCGGGCCGTACCTGTTCCCGAGGCTGGTGCCGATCGTGCGCAAGAACGCGCCGACCATGCAGCTCATCATCACCGAGAACTACACGCACGTGCTGGCGACGATGCTGAAGCAGGGCGAGGTCGACGCGATCGTCGTCGCGCTGCCCTTCGTCGAGCAGGGCGTGGAAGTGCAGCCGCTGTACGACGAGCCCTTCCTCGTCGCCATGCCGCAGGGCCATCCGTTCGAGAAGAAGAAGCAGGTCTCCGCCGACGAACTCGAGAAGGAGAGCCTGCTGCTGCTGGGCGCGGGGCACTGCTTCCGCGACCAGGTGCTCGACCTGTGCTCGAAGGTGAACCGTTCGGCGAACGGCCTGCAGCGCACCCTCGAGGGCGGGTCCCTGGAGACCATCCGCCAGATGGTGGCGAGCGGCGTCGGCGTCACCGTTCTGCCCTCGAGTTCCGTCTCGCCGGACGCGAGCGCCGGCGGATTGATCCGCGTGCGGCCGTTCTCGAAGCCCGTGCCGGATCGCCGTGTCGCGCTCGCGTGGAGGAAGAGCTTCCCGCGGCCGCAGGCGATACAGGTCCTGCGCGACGCGATCCTCGCCTGTGATCTTCCGCAGGTGACGCGCGTCCGATAGCAGCGGGGCCGGGCAGTAGAATCGCGGGATGTCGACTTCCCGCTTTGGCCCGACGACCGTGCTGGTCGCGGGCAGCCTGATCCTCGCCATCAGCTTCGGCCAGCGCTCCGGATTCGGCCTGTTCCTGCAGCCGGTCACCAACGAGCTCGGCTGGGGCCGCGAGGTGTTCTCGATCGCGGTGGCGATCCAGAACCTCGCGTGGGGCGCGTTCGGCCCGTTTGCCGGCGCGTTCGGCGACCGCTTCGGCGTCGGCAAGGTGGTGGCGGGGTGCGGCCTCGCGTACGTCGCGGGCCTGCTCGTCATGGCGTTCACGCATAACCCGGTATCGCTGCACCTCGGCGCCGGATTCCTGATCGGCCTCGCGCTCTCGGGCACGACCTTCGCGACGCTGCTGAACGTGATCGGTCGCTGGTTCCCGGCCGACAAGCGCGTCGCCGCGCTCGGCATCGCCACCGCGGCAGGCTCGTTCGGCCAGTTCGCTCTGGTGCCGCTGACGCAGCAGCTGATCTCGGCGTTCGAGTGGCGCAACGCGCTGTTCGCGATGGCGGCGATCGCCTTCCTGATCGTGCCGCTCGCGTGGCCCGTGTCGTCGCGGCCGCCGGAGACGGCGATCGCGCCGGGCACGCCACAGTCGCTGAAGGAAGCGCTGCGCGAGGCGCTCGGCGAGCGCGGCTTCCACCTGCTGTTCTGGGGCTACTTCGTCTGCGGCTTCCACCTCGCGATGATGACGGTCCACCTGCCGGCGCTCGCCATGGATCGCGGCCTCACCGCCCAGCACGGCATGACCGCGCTGGCGCTGATCGGCCTGTTCAACGTCGTCGGCGCCTTCAGCTCCGGGCAGCTCGGCAGCCGGCTGAGCAAGAAGTACCTGCTGTCCGCGATCTACTTCGCGCGCGGCGTGCTGATCCTCGGCCTGATCTACCTGCCGCTCACGCCGCTGGTGCTCTACGTGTTCGCGGGGGGCATGGGCCTGCTGTGGCTGTCCACGGTGCCGCTCACCAACGGCCTGGTGGGGCAGATCTTCGGCATGCGCTATGCGCCGACGCTCGGCGCGATCGTGTTCTTCGGCCACCAGATCGGCAGCTTCGTCGGCGTCTGGCTCGCGGGCTACCTGTACGACCGCTTCCATACCTACGACGGCGTGCTCGCCGTGTCCGTGGCGCTCGGCGCTTTCGCCGCGCTGGTGAACATGCCCGTCAACGAGAAGCCGCTCGCGCAGCGCCGGGCGGCCGTGGCGGCGTGAGCGTCGCGCCCGACCGCCGGCGCCTGGCGTGGCGCGCGGGCGGAGTCGCGCTCGTCGCGCTGGCGCTGGGCATCACGTTCCTCGCCTACCTGCGGCCGGACATGCTGACCGCGTTCGCGACCGCGGTCCTGCTCTGCTTCTAGCCGTGCACGGCGACGGCGCCCCTTCGGACTGGGTCGTGCGCTGGGCCGGGGCCATTCCGCCCGGGCCGGTGCTCGATCTCGCCTGCGGGCGAGGGCGGCACGCGCGCTTCCTCGCCTCGCGAGGCCACCCCGTGCTCGCCGTCGATCGCGACGCGGAGGCGCTAGCAGACCTCCAGGGCGTCGCGGGCGTGGAGACACTGGCAGCGGATCTCGAGGACGGCAGCCCGTGGCCGCTGGCCGGCCGACGCTTCTCGGCCGTGGTCGTCACGAACTACCTGCACCGACCCCTGTTCAGCGCAATCCGGGCGTCTCTCGCCGCCGATGGCGTGCTGGTGTACGAAACCTTCATGGCCGGGAACGAACGCTACGGAAAGCCGTCCAACCCGAAGTTCCTGCTCGCGCCCGGGGAACTCTGGACGGCATTCGGCGACCTGCGCGTGCTCGGCTTCGAGCAGGGTTTTCGCGCGACTCCGAAACCCGCGATGATTCAAAGGCTTGTCGCTGTGCCGGGGGCTTTCCAGTAGAATGCAGGGTTAACCGTTTTCCGCCAGAGGACGTCCCATGATCACCGGCAGCCTGGTCGCCATCGTCACCCCGATGCAAGAGGACGGGCGTCTCGACATCGCCCGCTTCCGCAAGCTGATCGACTGGCACGTCGCCGAGGGCACCGACGGCATCGTCGTGGTCGGCACCACCGGCGAATCGCCGACCGTGGACTTCGACGAGCACAAGGAACTGATCCGCGTCGCCGTCGAGCACGCGGGCGGCCGCATCCCGATCATCGCCGGCACCGGCGGCAACTCGACCGCCGAGGCGATCGAACTCACCGAGTCCGCGAAGAAGGCGGGCGCCACGTCCTGCCTGTCGGTGGTGCCGTACTACAACAAGCCGACGCAGGAAGGCCTCTACCGCCACTTCCGCACGATCGCCGAGAAGGTCGACCTGCCGATGCTGCTGTACAACGTGCCGGTCCGCACGGTCGCCGACATGTCGAACGACACCGTGCTCCGCCTCGCGCAGGTGCCGGGCATCGTCGGCATCAAGGACGCCACCGGCAG
Source organism: uncultured Enterobacteriaceae bacterium (assembly GCA_964617355.1). GTDB lineage: Bacteria > Pseudomonadota > Gammaproteobacteria > Burkholderiales > SG8-39 > CAZTDU01. The sequence continues at coordinate 39,306 of CAZTXP010000124.1, read as the reverse complement.
CATCGATCGTTGCACCGACCTCATCAAGCGCGCGCCGCGCAACTTCGCCATCTACTCGGGCGAGGACGTCACCGCGCTGCCGCTGATCCTGCTGGGCGGCCACGGCGTGATCTCGGTGACCGCGAACGTCGCGCCGCGCCTGATGCACGAGATGTGCGCGCGCGCGCTCGCGGGCGACGCCAAGACCTCGCGCGAGATCAACATGCGCCTGCTCGGCCTGCACCAGAAGCTGTTCGTCGAGGCGAACCCGATCCCGGTGAAGTGGGCGCTGCAGCAGATGGGCCTGATCGAAGCTGGCCTGCGCCTGCCGATGACGCCGCTGTCCGAGCGCTTCCACGAGGTCGTCCGCGAGGCGATGCAGGAAGCGGGCATCGCCCCGGCGCAGGGCCTGCGCGTAGTGGAGGGCCGTTCGTGAGGCGCTGGCGCGCCGCCGCCGTCGCGGCGTGCGTGCTTGCAGCCCTCGCCGGCTGCAAGACCGCGTCCGACCTGCTGGAAGGCCAGAAGGTGGACTACAAGTCCGCCGGGTCGCTTCCGCCGCTCGAGATCCCGCCCGACCTCACCACGCCGACGCGCGACAACCGCTACGTGGTGCCGGAGACCGGGCGCGGCTCGGCGACGCTGTCCGGCTACCAGGCCGATCGCGGCCGGCAGCCCAAGCCCGGCGAGACCGGCATCTTGCCCTCGGTCGACAAGATGCGCATCGAGCGCTCCGGCAGCCAGCGCTGGCTGGTGGTGAACGAGCCGGCCGACAAGCTGTGGCCGCTGGTGAAGGATTTCTGGCAGGAGAACGGATTCCTGGTCAACCTCGACCTGCCGGACGCCGGCGTCATGGAGACCGACTGGGCCGAGAACCGCGCCAAGATCCCGCAGGACTTCCTGCGCCAGTCGCTTGGCAAGCTCCTCGACCAGGTCTACTCGGTACCCGAGCGCGACAAGTTCCGCACGCGCCTGGAACGCGGCGCCGACCCGAACGTCACCGAAGTGTTCGTCAGCCACCGCGGCATGGTGGAGGTCTACATCACCGAGACGCGCTCGGCCACCATGTGGCAGCCGCGCAATCCGGACCCCGAGCTCGAGGCCGAGTTCCTGCGCCGGCTGATGATCCGGCTGGGTGCGCAGGAGGAGCGGGCGAAGCAGATCATGGCCACGGCCCCCCAGCAGACGCGTGCCGCGATCGTGAAGGGCGGCGACGGCGCCGAGCTGCTCGACGTCTTCGAGCCCTTCGACCGCGCCTGGCGCCGCGTGGGCCTCGCGCTCGATCGCGTCGGCTTCACGGTCGAGGATCGCGATCGGCAGAAGGGCCTGTACTTCGTGCGCTACGCCGATACCGACGCCGTCAAGGCGAAGGAGAAGCCCGGCATGCTCGATCGCCTCGCGTTCTGGCGCAGCAACGACGGGCAGAAGGTCAAGGCGGAGCAGTACCGCGTGCTCGTCAAGCAAGGCGCGAAGCAGGGCGAGTCGAGCGAGGTGGTGGTCCTCAACAAGGACGGCGCCGCCGAGCAGTCGACGACCACCAAGCGCATCCTCGCGCTGCTGCACGAGCAGCTGCGCTAGCGCGGTCGCTTGCGACTGCGCTCCACCTGCGGCGGTCGCTTGCGACTGCGCTCCACCCGGTAGCCGCGGGGTTCGTTGATCCGCTTCGCGTCGCTCGGCAGCGGCAGCAAGGGCAATTGCCTCGTCGTCGAGGTCGGGCGCACCCGGGTGCTGCTCGACTGCGGATTCTCCCTGCGCGAAACCGGCCGGCGCCTTGCGCGCCTGGGGATCGAATCCTCGGCGATCTCGGCGATCGTCGTCACCCACGAGCACGACGACCACGTGGGTCACGCCTACACCGTCTCGGCGCAACTCGGCATCCCCGTGTGGCTCACGCGCGGCACCGCGCGCGCGGCGGAGGAGTCGGCGCGGGCCGTCGAGGGCGCGCAGGTGCGCTACATCGAGGATCGCTCCCCCTTCGCGATCGGGGAAGTGCAGGTGCAGCCGTTCACCGTGCCGCACGACGCGCGCGAACCGGTGCAATTCGTGTTCGGCGACGGCGCTTCGCGCCTCGGCGTGCTTACCGACATCGGCGCGCCAACGCCGCACGTCGAAGAGACCCTGGACGGCTGCGACGCGCTGGTGCTGGAGTGCAACCACGACCTCGACCTGCTGTGGGCCGGGGCCTATCCGCGCTGGCTGAAGGAACGCGTGTCGGGCGCCTGGGGCCACCTCGACAACGGGCAGGCGGGTCGCCTGCTGGCGGCGCTAGACCGCGCGAAGCTGAAGCACGTCGTCGCGGCGCACCTGTCGCAGCAGAACAATCGCCCGGAACTCGCGCGCCGCGCGCTCGCGGAAGCGATGGGGTGCGCCGAGGACTGGATCGGCGTCGCCACGCAGGACGAGGGATTCGGCTGGCGCGAAGCCTGAGGCCGCAGGGACCCGGAATGAAAACGGCGGCCCCTTGCGGGAGCCGCCGTCGCAGGGCGAACGCGCGAGTTACTTCTTCGCGGCGTCCATGGCGCCCTTGGCGGCACCGGCGGCAGCGCCTTCCGCGCCACCCTTGGCACCTTCCTTCGCGCCTTCGACCGCGCCCTTGATGATCGCGGCGGCCTTGTCGTCCTTCTTCTCCTCGGCCTTCGGTGCGTCGCCCTTGGCGGGCTCGGCCGTCGGGGAGGCGGGCGGCGTGCTGCCGGCCGGGGCCTCGGCCTTCTTCTCGTCGTCCTTCTTCGGCTCGTCGGCCTTCTTCTCTTCAGCCTTCGGCGGCTCGGGCTTCTTCTGCTCGACCGGCGCCTTCGGCGGCTCGGGTTTCTTCTCTTCGCCGCAACCCACGAGCGCGAACGCGACCGCGGCGGCAATCAGGGTGATCTTTTTCATGACGGGTCCTGAAGTTGTTGATGATGGAGGAGGTCCTGCCGCGCACTGCGGCAAGACGCAAATTATAGCCTCCCGTGCGCGCGATTTGGGTGCACGCGACGACCTGGCTCGCGTCAGCGCGGTGCAAGCCTCATATTCCCAACGTCGTCAACAGGGACGTCGGGTACGACGCGCTCCAGATTTCCAGGAAGCGCGTCTTCATCGCGTAGGCCTCCAGTTCGTCGTTCACGCCCATCGCACCGCGGTAGTAGCGCGCCACCGCGCGACGTACATAGTGCGCGGAATCCAGCACCAGGAAGCTGTCCTTCAGGTTGCGGATCGAGTCGTGCGTGCGCTGGATCGCGATCGCGTGCGAGTAGCGCGCGTAGAAGCGCAGGAACCTCGGTGCCTGACGCGACAGGAACGCGGTGTCGTGCACGACGACCTGGATCCGGCGCACGCGGCTCGCCTGCAGGAAGGCCAGCAGCCGTTCGATGCGCGCCGGGTCGTTCGGCCGCAGCGAGGCGAGGTCGGGGTCGAAGATGCGCAACTCGCGGCCCGGTTGCTCGAGCAGCCGGTCGATCGCGGCCTGCAGGCCGGCGTCGTCGTCGAAGCGTTGGTACTCTGGCGCCGGCTTGTCGGCCGGCGCGTCATCGCGTGGATCGCTCATGCGAGATGCAGGAACCCGCAGCGGTACCACTCGTAGGCGAGCTCGCGCGCGCGGGCGCCGCGCAGCGCCGGACCTGCGAGCGCGCGCGTATCGGCGAGCTTGCGCAGTGCCGGCACCGCGCCAGGCACCGCTTCGCCGTTCAGGTACAGGGCACGTGCGTCGTACAGCAGCTGCGCCTTGGGATCGAGCACGAGGCGCCCACGCGCGAGCCGCGCGGCGAACGCGGTCGGCGAAAGCGGCCGGCGTGGCGGCGAGAACACGACGTGGGCCTTCGGCATCGTCAGCCATTCGCCGAGGAAGGCTTCCTCGTCTCGCCGCGTCCAGCGCGCGGCGCGCAGCATCGCGCCGACCTTGCGCTGCATGGACGAGTCGATGCGCGCCGGGCGCCGCGTCGGGCGCAGCGCGGGATCGCGGTAGCGCAGCGGCGCGTGCTCGCGCTCGGCGAGATGCTCGAGGAAGGCGCTCGCGAGTTCGGCGCGGTCCGGCGTGCGGAATCCTACCGATAGCGTGACGCACGGGCCGAGCGCGACGCCGTCGTGACCCCAGCCGGGGGGCAGGTAGAGCAGGTCGCCCGCCTCGAGCAGGACTTCCTCCTCGGCGACGAAGCCGTCGATGATGCGCAGCGCGGAGTCCTCGAGTTCGGCGAAGGGCGCGGCCGTCGGCGCCGGACGGCACAGCCGCCACACGCGGCGACCGAGCGCCTGCACGAGGAACACGTCATAGGCGTCCCAGTGCGGGCCGACGCCGCCGCCGGCGACGGCATAGCTCGCCATCACGTCGTCGAAGCGCGCCTGCGGGATGAAGGCGAAGCGCCGCATCAGCGACTCGGCCTCGGGGAGATGGTGGTTCAGGCCCTGCACGAGCAGCGTCCAGTCGCGCGAGGACAGGCGCGAGAAGGTGCGTGGCGCGAACGGTCCGTGCTCCAGCAGCCAGCGCTCTCCGCGGCGGCGCACCATGCGCGACTCGACGTCGTCGCGCATCGATAGTCGCGAAAGCGTGCGAAAGTCCACGCGGGGCGCACGCGCAAGCGCGCCGCGCACCAGCAGCGGCCGCTTCTGCCAGTGCCGGCGCAGGAATGCCGCCGGCGTGAGGCCGCCTAGAAGCCCGCGCTCCATGCGCGGATTATAGGCACGGCGCGCACGGCGAATCGCGCGCGCGAGTATTGTCATGGCGAAAGCGTTGTGGTCTAGAATCGCCGCGACATCGCACCCCAGTGGAGTCGGCTCGCAAATCGCCATGCTGCAGCCCGGACAACCCGCTCCTGCGTTTTCCCTGCCGGATGCCGACATGCAGCCGGTGGGGCTGTCCGACTACAAGGGCCGCAAGCACGTGGTGCTGTACTTCTACCCCCGCGACGACACGCCCGGCTGCACCATGGAAGCGATCGACTTCACCGACCACGAGGAGCAGTTCCAGCGCCACGGCTGCGTGATCCTCGGCGTGTCGCGCGACGATTGCCTGTCGCACGCCGAGTTCCGCGACAAGCACGGCCTGTCGATCACGCTGCTCTCCGATCCCGAGGGCGACGTCTGCCGGCAGTACGGGGTGCTGCAGCAGAAGGAGGCCGAGGGCGTGCGCCGCGAGTGCCTCGTGCGCTCCACCTTCGTCATCGACAAGAAGGGCGTCATCCGCCACGCAGCCTACGGCGTCAGCCCGCGCCACCAGGTCGCCGAGGTCATCGACATCGTGAGGAACCTGAAGTCGTGAGCGCCGTCGGCCACAACACCGTCGTCACGCTGTCGGTGGACCTCTCCGACGCGCAGGGCGAGGCGCTGCAGGAGCCCGGGCAGCGCGTCACCTACCTGCACGGCGGCTACGGCGGCATGCTCGACGCCATCGAACTCGCGCTGGAGGGCAAGGGCGCGGGCGACCGCGTGCAACTGCACCTCGAGCCCGAGCAGGCCTTCGGCGACTACGACGAGGAGCGCCTGTTCGTCGAGCCGCGCAGCCGCTACGGCGACGGCCTGGAGCAGGGCATGCAGATCGAGGACGACCTCGACGGCGAGGGCCCGCAGGTCTACACCGTCACGGACCTAGCCGACGACCGCGTGGTGCTCGACGGCAACCACCCGTTCGCCGGCGTCGCGCTGCGCGTGTCGGCGCAGGTGCTGGCCGTGCGCCCGGCGAGCGACGAGGAAGTGCGACTCGGCGAACCCGTCCTCGACTGAGCTCGCGGGCCGCTGCAGCGCGGTTGCGAGCCGCTGCACCGGGCCCCAGGGCGGTCGCGGTATGATGCGGCCACGCTTGCGGCGGAGGGGGAACGCGCAATGATGAAGGACATCCTGTCCTACGGGCTGGGGACGCTGGCGGCGTTCGCGATCATCGCGGCGCTGGTCTTCGTCTTCATCAGCGACATCACGCAGAAGAAGCACGGCGTGCTGCGCAACTACCCGGTCATCGGGCACCTGCGCTACTGGTTCGAGCAGCTGGGCGAGTATTTCCGGCAGTACTTCTTCGCCGGCGACCGCGACGAGATGCCGTTCAACCGCTCGACGCGCTCGTGGGTGTACCGGCTGGCGAAGAACGAGGGCGGCATCATCGGCTTCGGCTCGACCTACGACCTGCACGACGCGGGGTCCCTCATCTTCGTCAACGACCCGTTCCCGGTCCTCGAGGAAGAGCGCCTGCCGACGCCCTCGCTGCTGCTGGGCGAGGGCTACTGCCGCGAGCCCTTCGAGGCCAAGTCGCTGGTCAACATCAGCGGCATGAGCTATGGCGCGTTGTCCACGCCCGCGGTACGCGCGCTGTCGAAGGGCGCCGCGGTGGCGGGTTGCTGGATGGACACGGGCGAGGGCGGCCTGTCGCCGCACCACCTCGAGGGCGGTTGCGACGTCATCATGCAGATCGGCACCGCCAAGTACGGCGTGCGCGACGCGCAGGGCAACCTGAATCCCGAGCGGCTGATCGAACTCGGCCGCGTCGCGAAGGCCTTCGAGATCAAGCTGTCGCAAGGCGCGAAGCCGGGCAAGGGGGGCGTGCTCCCGGGCCGCAAGGTGACGCCCGAGATCGCGCAGATCCGCGGCATCCCCGAGGGTCGCGACTCGATCAGCCCCAATCGCCACCGCGACATCGCCAACGTCAACGACCTGCTCGACATGGTGGTGCGCGTACGCGACCTCACCGGCCGCCCGGTCGGCGTGAAGACCGCGATCGGCGGCTGGAAGTTCATGAACGACCTCGCCGACGGCGTGCACCGCCGGGGGCTGGAGCACGCGCCGGACTTCCTCGTCATCGACGGCGGCGAGGGCGGCTCGGGTGCGGCGCCGCAGGCGCTGGCCGACCACATGGGCCTGTCGATCGACGAGGCGCTGCCGCGCGTGGTGGACTCGCTGATCGAGACCGGGCTGCGCCAGCGCATCCGCGTGGTGGCCTCGGGCAAGCTCGTCACGTCCGCGCGCGCCGCATGGGCGATCTGCGCCGGCGCCGACTTCATCAACACCGCGCGCGGCTTCATGGTCTCGCTGGGCTGCATCCAGGCGCTGCGCTGCCACCAGAACACCTGCCCGACCGGCATCACCACGCACAACCGCCGCCTGCAGCGCGCCCTGGTCGTCGAGGAGAAGTACCTGCGCGTCGCGAACTACGCGATGAACATGAACAAGGAAATCGACATGATCGCGCACTCCTGCGGCGTGCGCCACGCACGCGAGCTGCGCCGCGAGCACGTGCGCATCGTGCAGGCGAACCACCAGTCGGTGGCGCTCAACATGCTGTATCCGTATCCGGAGCCCAAGGCGCGCATCCGCGCGGCCTGAGCGGCGCTGCGCTCAGATCGTGCTGAACGTGGAGAACACGCGTTCGCCACGGAAGCGCGAGTAGCTGCCATCCTCGTTGCGCCGGACGTGCGAGCAGAACTCGCGCGGCTGGACCGCATCGATCCGCGTGCAGAGCTGGTTCTCGCCATTGATCCTCCAGGCGAGGGGGTGGCCCGTCGGGGCGCGGCTCTGCATCCGCAGGTTGCGCAACAGCGCGCTGCCGGTGCCGTCGGCCTCGACGACCAGGGTCGCGGCAATGCCGTTTCGATTCACCGGGAAGGCGAGCGAGCGCCCGACCACGGCGCTGCGGATCTCGTCCGCCGTGAGCGCGTGAGGCTGGTCCGCCGCGAAGGCGCAGGGCGAGGCGGCAAGCAGCAATGCAGCAAGGCGGCGCATGTTCTCTCCCGTGACCGGAAGACGATGGGTCCGGAGTCTAGCGAGGCGAGTGCGCGGCGTCGAGCCAGCCGTTCCAGAGGCGGCGCGCGGCCGCGATGGTCTCGCCGGCGACCAGTCCGACCGGGCCGGTGCCTTCGGCGACCAGGCGATCCGCGGCGGCGCCGTGCAGGTGCACGCCCGCCATCATCGAGGCTTCCCCGGTGTAGCCCTGCGCGAGCAGCGCGCCGAGGATGCCGGCGAGCACGTCGCCCATGCCGGCGCTGGCCATGCCGGGGTTGCCGGACGCATTGATGAACCAGTGTCCGTCGCGCGCCACCAGCACGCTGCCGCAGCCTTTCAGCACGACGTGCGCGTTGAGCGACGCCGATAGCTCGCGCGCGGCCTTCAGCCGATCCCGCTGTACCTCGGCCATCGAGCGGCCCAGCAGCCGCGCGGCTTCCGCGGGGTGGGGCGTGAGCAGGGTGTCCGCGGAGCGCTTCGCGCAGGCTGCGCGCAAGTCCGCGCTCGCGGCGACCAGGTTGAGCGCGTCGGCGTCGAGCACGCACGGCAGGTCGATCGCCAGCGCCTCGCCCACCAGCGTCTCGGCGTGGCCGCTGCCACCGATGCCCGGCCCGGCGACGATCGCATCGAGGTCGAGGCCGAGCGCGTCGTCGGGCGAGCGCAGCATGAGTTCGGGGAACATCGGGTCGAAGGCCGGCGCATCCTCGCCGAGCAGGCCGGCGTAGACGCGGCCGGCGCCCAGTTGCAGCGCCGCGCGGGCCGCAAGCAAGGCGGCGCCCGTCATGCCGCGGGCGCCGCCGATGACGGCGACGGATCCGGCCATGCCCTTGTGGAAGTTGCGGGGCCGCGGCTTCAGCAGGCCGCGCAGCAGGTCGGGTTCGTCCACCCAGCCGGTAGGCGCGACGAGCGCGGGCGCGTCGAGGCCGAGCGTCGCCACCGAGACCTCGCCGCAATGATCCGGGCCGTCGAGCGTCAGCAGTCCGGGCTTCAGGCCGATGAAGGTGATGGTGTGCGTCGCGCGGATCGCGCGACCGAGCACGCGGCCGGTGTCCGCGTCGACGCCGCTCGGGACATCGAGCGCGAGCAGCGGGCAGGCTTGCGCATTCGCGTAGTCGACGAGCGCCGCGAACGGGCCATCGAGTTCGCGCCCGAGGCCGATGCCGAAGAGGCCGTCGACCACCAGGCCCCAGTTTTGCGGCGCGGGAAGCGGATCCCCCGCGCGCAGCTCGACCACGCGGAAGTGGCGCTCGCGCAGCCTCGCGGCGGCGATCGTCGCGTCGCCGCCATTGTTGCCCGGGCCGACGAGCACGAGGATGTCCTTGCCGCCTTCGGGCACGATCCGCGCGGCGAGTTCCGCGGCGGCCTCGGCGGCGCGCTCCATCAGCGGAGGGGTGGCATCGCCCGCCGCGACTTCGATGCGGCGGATGTCCGCGGTGGTATAGAGGGGGCCTTTCATGCCCCCATTATCCGCGCCCGCGGGCGCTATTTCTTGGCCGAGATCAAGACATCCGGCAGCCAGGTCGCGATCTCGGGGAAGATCGTGATCAGGACGATGCACAGCACCATCATGCAGAAGAACGGGATCGAGGCCATGGCCACGTAGTTGCTGTCGCGCCCGGACATCGTCTGGAGCACGAACATGTTGAAGCCCAGCGGCGGGGTTACCTCGGCGATCTCGACCAGCAGCACGATGAAGATGCCGAACCAGACGAGGTCGATGCCGGCCTTCTCGATCATCGGGATGACGATCGAGGTGGTGAGCACGATCATCGACACGCCGTCGAGCGCCGTGCCCAGCACGATGTAGATGCCGGCCAGCACCGCGATCAGCATGTACTTGTTCGGCTGCAGCGAGGCGACCCATTCGGCGAGCGCCTTCGGGATGCCGGTGAAAGCCATCGTGGTGGAGAGGAATGCCGCGCCTGCGAGGATGAACATGATCATGCAGGACAGCCGCGTCGCGCCCATCAGGCTCTGCCAGAAGGTGTCGCGGTTGAGGCCGCCCGACCACCACGCGATGCCGAGCGAGCCGAGCACGCCGAAGGCCGCCGATTCGGTGGCGGTGGCCCAGCCGGCGGCCATCACCCAGACGATGAACACGATCAGCAGCACGCAGGGGATCAGGTGCCGGCTGCGGTACATCTTCTCGCCGAAGGAGAGCCGCGTGTCTTCCTTCGGGGTCTTGCCCGGGTTCATCCACGCCCACAGCATGATGTAGCCGGAGAACAGCGCCATCAGCAGGAACCCCGGCAGGAAGCCGGCGAGGAACACCTTCAGGATCGACACCTCGGCGGCCACCGCGTACACCACCATGATGATCGACGGCGGCAGCAGGATGCCGAGCGTGCCCGCGCCGCACAGCGACCCCAGCGCGGTCTTCTCGTCGTAGCCGCGCTTCACGAGTTCCGGCAGTGCCACCTTGGCGATGGTCGCGCAGGTCGCGGCGGACGAGCCCGACACGGTGCCGAAGATGCCGCAGGCGAGCACGTTCACGTGCATCAGGCGTCCCGGCAGCCAGGTGAGCCACGGCGCGAGGCCCTCGAACATCTCCTCCGAGAGCTTGGTGCGGTAGAGGATCTCTCCCATCCAGATGAAGAGCGGCAGCGCCGCCAGCGTCCACGACGCGCTCGAGCCCCAGTAGGACTGGAAGAGATTGACGTCGGGCGGCGTCGAGGTGAAGAAGGCGAGGCCGATCCACGCCACCGCGGCGAGCGCGATAGCGATCCAGATGCCGCCGAAGAGCAGCACCATCAGGATCGCGAACAGCACCGCCGCGATCGTGAGGGTGCCCATTTATACCGACTCCGAGAAGTCGCCGCGCGCGCGGCGGTCCTCGTCGGCGAGCTGGTACGCGGGCTTCTCGCCGCGCAGCACGGTGACGAGTTCGTCGAGCACCGCGACGAAGAAGATCAGCACGCCGCCCGCGAACGCGGTCTGCGGGATCCAGATCGGGATCTGCAGCAGGCCCTGCGCGATCTCGTTGAACTTCCAGCTCTCGTAGACGAACTTCACCACCGCGTAGGCCATGTAGCCGACCACGAGCAGGGTCGCGCCCAGCGCCCAGATCTCGGCCGCGCGCCGCGCGCCGCCCTGCAGCCGGTCGATGAACAGGCCGACGCGCACCAGCTCGCCGTGGCGGAAGGTGTGGCCGAGCGCGAAGAACGCGCTCGCGGCGCACAGCCACGAAGCGATGTCGTCGGAACCGCGGATCAGCAGGCCGAACTCGCGGCCCGCCGCCTGCGCCAGCATCAGCACCGCGATGCCGGCGAGGCAGAGCGCGGCGAAGGCGCCGCTCGCCGTGTACAGGAGGTCGAGCGCGCGCCGCACGCCGGGCGTCGCTTACTTGGCCTTGTACGCCTTGACGATGGCAGCGCCGTCGGCGCCAGCCTTGTCCTGCCACTCCTTCATCATCACCGCGCCGAACTTGGCGAAGGCGGCGTTCATCGCGGCGTCGGGCTTGTGCAGGGTCATGCCGTTCTTCTGCATGGTCTCGTTGGCCTCGAGTTCGCGCACCTTGGCCATCGACCAGCCGCGCACCTCGGCGGTCGAGGCCGCGTAGGTCAGCGCCTTCTTGTGGTCGGCGCTGAGACGCTCGAACGCGCGGTTGTTGACGATGATCACGTTCTTCGGGTGCATCGCGTTCGTGAGGTAGTAGTTCTTCACGAATTCCCAGGCCTTGGTCTGGATGCCCGTGGCCGACGAGGTGATCATCGCGCTGATCGTGCCGGTGGCGAAGGCCTGCGGCACCTCGGGCACCTGGATCACGGTGGGGCTGGCGCCCATCAACTCGGCGAGGCGCGCGGTCTGCGGGCTGTAGGTGCGGAACTTCACGCCCTTCAGGTCGTCCACGCTCTTCAGCGCGTTCTTGGTGTAGATGCCCTGGCCGGGCCATGCCACCGAATACAGCAGCTTCGCGCCGCGCGCGGCGAGCTTCTTCTCGAGCACCGGCTTCTGCGCCTCGTAGAGCTTCATGGCGTTGTCGAAGCCGGTGGCGAAGAACGGCATGTTGTCGATCGCGAAGACCGGATCCTCGTTGCCGAACTGGCCGAGCAGGATCTCGCCGATCGCGACCTGTCCCGTCGACACCGCGCGCAGGATGTCCGGGTGCTTGATGAGGGACCCGTTCGAGTGCACGTTGATGTCGAGCTGGCCGCCGGTGGCCTTCTTCACTTCCTCGACGAAGAGGCGCACGTTCTGCGTGTGGAACTCGCCGTCGCTGTACGGCGTGGGCATGTCCCACTTCGTCTGCGCGAGGGCGGTGGTGGAGAACGCGGCCGAGACGAGCGCGGCCAGCAGGAGCTTCTGGGGCATGTGACCTCCGGGGAAGTTATTGCGCAAGGGCTTGTACGGCATGATCGGCCAACGCGAGCGAGGACGTCAAGCCGGGAGACTCGATGCCGAACAGATGCACCAGTCCGGGGACACCGTGCTCGCGCGGGCCCTGGATCTCGAAGTCGGGCGCGGCCTGGTCGCGCGGCCGCGTCTTCGCGCGGATGCCGGCGTAGCCCGGCGCGAGCGCGCCATCGGGCAGGCCGGGCCAGTAGCGCCGGATCGCGGCGTAGAACTTGTCGGCCCGCTTCGGGTCGACGGTGTACTCGATGCGCTCGATCCACTCCACGTCGGGACCGAAGCGCGCCTGTCCGGCAAGGTCAAGCGTGACGTGCACGCCGAGGCCGCCGGGCTCGGGCACCGGGTAGACGAGGCGCGAGAAGGGCGTCTTGCCGGTCAGTGTGTAGTAGTTGCCCTTGGCGTAGAACTCGCCCGGCGCCTTGTCGGCGGGATAGCCCTGGAAGCGGCGCGCGACGCTCGGCGCGGTGACGCCGGCGCTGTTCACGACGGTGCGCGCGAGGATCGGGTCCGCACCATGGACGTGCAGTTCGATGCCGCCGGCGCGCACCACGGCGCGCTCGAGCGGGCTCTTCAGCGCGAGCATCGCGCCGGCGCGCTCGGCGTCGCCCTGGTAGGCGAGCATCAGCGCATGGCTGTCGACGATGCCGGTCGAAGGCGAGTAGAGCGCGGCGACGCAGTTCAGCACCGGTTCGAGCGCCAGCGCCTGCTCCTTGGTCATCCAGGTCACGTCGGTGACGCCGTTGGCGTGCGCCTTCTTCTGGATGGCCTGCAACTCGGGCACCTGCGCCTCGTCCGAGGCGACGATAAGCTTGCCGCAGCGCTGGTGCGGAACCCCGCGCTCGTTGCAGTAGGCGTACAGGCGGTGCTTGCCCTCGACGCAGGCGCGCGCCTTCAGCGAGCCCTTCGGATAGTAGATGCCGGCGTGGATGACCTCGGAGTTGCGCGAACTGGTGTGCGTGCCGATCGCGTCCTCGGCCTCGAGCACGATCACCTCGCGGCCCGACTCGGCGAGCGCCTTGGCGATCGCGAGCCCGACCACGCCCGCGCCGATGACGACGGCCTCTACGCTCTCCATCGCGCGCTCCTGCGGGCGTGGAGGCGTTCGGCGAGCAGCGCGCAGAGGCCGGCGGTGGCGGCAAGCACGCCCATCGGCCTCGCGGTGCCGTCGAAGGCGGCGCCGAGCAGCTGGCTGATGCCGGCGCCGATGCCGAACGTGGCGGCGCCGATGAGGGACGACGCGGCGCCGGCGGTCTCGCGGAACGGCGTCAGCGCGGCGGCTTGTGCGTTGGGGATGGTGAGGGCGGCGGCGAACATGAAGCAGAGGAAGGATGCGACGAGGAGCGCAAGGATACCCGTTGTGGAGGCGATCGCCGCCGCGACGCCGGCTGCCGCGAGCAGCATCGCCCCGCGGCGCATGAGCCGCGTGCCGCCGACGCGAGGCACGAGCCGCGCGCACGCCCATGAGCCGCCGATCTGGCCGAGCATCACGGTGGCGAAGAGGAGGCCGTAGGCCTGTGCCGGCACGCCCAGGCCGTCGATCAGCGCGAACGAAGAGCCTGCGACGAACGCGAGGATGCCGATCTGCGTCGACAGCATCACGAGCCATGGACCGACGAAGCGCGGTTCGCGCAGGATGGCGCCGAAGGTCGTCGCGAGGTGCGAGGGATGGATCGAGCGTCGCTTCGCCGGCGCGGTTTCCTGCAGCCGCGCGGAAGCCGCGAGCACGAGCGCGATCGTCGCCGCGAGCGCCCAGAACACCGCGCGCCAGCCGCCCGCGCCGACCAGCAGCGCGCCCGCGACCGGCGCGGCGATCGGCGCGATCGAGAACACGAGCATCACGCGCGCCAGCATGCGCGCCGCGTCGTCTTGCGCGTACAAGTCGCGGACCACCGCGCGGGCGAGGACCGGCCCGCTCGAGAAGCCCAGTCCCTGCGCGAGGCGGATCCACGCGAGCGCGCCGGCGCTGCCGGCCGCCAGCGCGGCGAGCGAGGCGACGAGGCCGAGCCCGAGTCCGGCGAGCAGCATCGGCCGGCGGCCGAAGCGATCCGACAGCGGGCCCCAGCCGAGCTGGCCGAGCGCGACGCCTGCGAAGAACGCGGTGAGCGTGAGTTGCGCCGCGCTGGCCGGCGCGCCGAAGTCCGCGGCGATGGCGGGCAGGGCGGGTACGCAGGTATCGGTGCCGAGCGGCGTGAGCGCGATCAGCACGCCGAGCAGCAGCGTGAGCGGAAGCGACGCGATGGGAGCAGGACCTCTAGAATCGAGGTGGAATTCTACGGCATGGAAATCCGCGAACTCGAGGCCTTCTACCACGCGGCGACGATGCGCAGCTTCTCGCGCGCGGCGGAGCGGCTCGACACGTCGCAGCCGACGGTGTCGGCGCGCATCGCGGCGCTGGAGCGGCGGCTCGGCGTGAAGCTGTTCGAGCGCGCGGGGCGCTCGGCGCGGCTCACCGCGCGCGGCCGCGACCTGCTCGGCTGGGCCGAGCGCATCCTCGGCCTGGTGCGCGACGCCGAAGGCGCGGTCGGCGACCCGTCCGCGCACCGCGGCACGGTGCGGCTCGGCACCGCGGAGACCATCGTGCATACCTGGTTGCCGACGCTGATGGAGCGCGTGCGCAAGGCCTTCCCGCGGCTCGACCTCGAGCTGACCGTGGACGTCTCGCCGAACCTGCGGAACGGCCTCGAATCGCGCGAACTCGACCTCGCCTTCCTGATGGGGCCGCTCGCGGGGCCGACCTTCACCAACCACGCGCTGTGCTCGTACCCGCTGACGCTCGCCGCGGCGCCGTCGCTCGGGCTCGCGCGCCGTACCACGGCCGAGCGCCTGCTCGAGCACCCGGTGATCACGTTCCCGCGCAACACGCGGCCGACGGAACTGATCGTCGAGGCGATCCGGCGGCGCACCGGGCGCACGCCGCGCCTCGTCGCTTCCGGCGCGATGTCGGCCAACATCCCGCTCGCGCTCGCCGGCGCCGGCGTGGCGCTGGTGCCGGAGGTGGTGGTGCGACGGGAACTGGCCGCGGGCCGGCTGCGGGCGACCAGGCCCGACTTCGCGCTCGAGCCCTTGCGCTTCACCGCCACGCACCTCGGCCCGGCGTCGCCGGGCGTCGAGGCGGTGACGCGCCTCGCGCTGGAGGCGGCGCGCGACTACGGCCGCCGAGCAAACGATCGGAAATCCTGATCGTTCAACCGCCGCTTCGGCCTATTGATCCGATGGATCGGGCGGCGCATAGTGCGCCATCCGCCGTTCTGCTGCAGGGAGGTGCGAGTTGGGTGCCCCGGAAACCGATGCGCTGCTGTCCGATCCCGTCGCCGTGCGCCGCGCGGCGCGCGAAGGGCGCCTGAAGTCGCACACCGCCGGCCTCGCGCGCGGCCGCGTGCAGGGCAACCACGCCATCCTGCCGGCCGCGCTGGCCGCCGACTTCCACCGCTTCTGCCTGCGCAACCCGAAGCCGTGCCCGATCATCGGCATGTCCGACCCGGGCTCGCCGCGGCTGCCCGAACTCGCCGACGACCTCGACATCCGCACCGACGTGCCGCGCTATCGCGTATTCAGGAACGGCGAATGCGTGGACGAGCCGCACGACATCTCCAAGTACTGGCGCGACGACCTCGTCGCCTTCGTGCTCGGCTGCTCGTTCTCGTTCGAGGAAGCGCTGCTGGAAGCCGGCGTGCCGCTGCGGCACGTGGCGGAGGGCAAGGGCGTGGCGATGTGGCGCACCAGTATCCAGTGCACCCCGGCTGGGCCGTTCAAGGGACCGATGGTGGTGTCGATGCGGCCGATGAAGCCGGCCGATGCGATCCGCGCGGTGCAGGTCACTTCGCGCTTCCCGAACGTGCACGGCGCGCCGGTGCACGTCGGCAAGCCGGAACTGATCGGCATCGCCGACATCGACAAGCCCGACTGGGGCGATTCGGTGGGCGTGCGCGCCGACGAACTGCCGGTATTCTGGGCCTGCGGCGTGACGCCCCAGGCGGTGGTCGCCGCGACCCGGCCCGAGTTTTGCATCACGCATTACCCCGGCGCCATGCTGGTGACGGATCTGAAGAACGCGCACATCGCCGCACTCTAGGGAGGCAACACCATGAAACGCACCGCACTAGCGATCTCGCTCGCACTGATCTCGGGCGTCGCCACGGCCCAGCTGGCCGCCGGCCCGAAGGTCACGATCTCCGCCGTCACGCAGGTCGCGCCGACCGTGCCGCAGTACACCAAGGTCGACGTGCCGATGCTGAAGGACGAGATGCCGAAGAAGTCGAACGGCCGCATCGAGGTGAACCTCAAGTCGTGGCCCGAGATGAACGTGCAGGGCCCCGAGGTGATCCGGCTCGTGCGCTCCGGGCAGGTGGACCTCGCGGCGGCGCCGCTCACCACGGTGTCGGGCGACGTGCCGATCCTGGACGGCATCGACCTCGCCGGCCTCAACCCAGAGCTCGCGCAGGCGCGCAAGGTGGCCGACGCGCTGGTGCCGGTGGCGAACAAGGAACTCGAGAAGCTCGGCGTGAAGCTGGTCGCCACCTACCCGTTCCCGGCGCAGGTGTTCTTCTGCAAGAAGCCGGTGGCGAGCCTCGCCGACCTGAAAGGCCTGAAGATCCGCACCAACGGGCCGTCGGCCTCCGACCTGATCGGCTTCGTCGGCGGCCAGCCCGCGGCGATCGCCTTCGGCGAGGTGTACACCGCGCTGGAGCGCGGTACCGTCGACTGCGCGATCACCGGCACCGGCAGCGGCAACGGCGTGAAGTGGTACGAGGTGACTTCGCACCTGTACACGCTCTCCACCGCGTGGTCGACCTCCGGCTACTTCGTCAACCTCGCGTGGTGGAACAAGCTCGATCCGGCGGTGCGCACCTTCCTCGAGGGCCAGTTCACGGCGCTGCAGGACGCGCAGTGGAAGCTCGGCGCCGAGGTGACGCAGGACGGCATCGACTGCAATATCGGCAATGCGGCCGGCTGCAAGATCTACACGCTGGTGAAGGCGAAGCCCATGACGCTGGTGCGCCCGACCGACGCCGACAAGGCGAAGCTGCGCGAGGCGCTCACCGCCGCCGTGCTGCCGGGCTGGGTGAAGCGCTGCGGCCAGAAATGCGCCGACGCGTACAACCAAGTGATCGCGCCGATCTCCGGCGTGAAGTTCGGCGGCTGAGCCGGAGGACACGATGCGCCACGCCCGTTCGCTCGTCGCCGCTTGCGCGGCCGCGTTCTCCGTCGCCGCGCTGGCGCAGTCGCTGCCGGCCGGTCCCAAGGTCACGCTGACCGCGGTGACGCAACTCGCGCCGTCGCTGCCGCAGTTCGCCAAGGTCGACGTGCCGATGCTGCGCGAGCAGATGGCCGCCGCGAGCGGCGGGCGCATCGAGATCAACGTCAAGAGCTATCCCGAGATGAACCTGCAGGGGCCGGAGCTGATCCGGCTCACGCGCTCGGGGCAGGTCGAGATCGGCGGCGCGCCGCTCACCACGGTGTCGGGCGACGTGCCGCTGCTGGACGGCTTCGACCTGCCGGGTCTGCACACCAGCATGGAGCAGGTGCACCGCGCGGGCAAGGCGATGCTGCCGGCGGCGAACGCCGAACTCGAGAAACTCGGCGTGAAGATCATCGCCACCAGCCCGTTCCCGGCGCAGGTGTTCTTCTGCAAGCGCCCGGTGGCGAAGCTCGACGACCTGAAGGGCCGCAAGATCCGCGTCGCCGGGCCGTCGCAGGGCGATTTCCTGAACGCGATCGGCGCGCAGCCGGTGGCGATCGCGTTCGGCGAGGTGTACACGGCGCTGGAGCGCGGCACGGTGGATTGCGCCGTCACCGGCACCGGCACCGGCAACGCGCAGAAGTGGTACGAGGTCGCCAATCACCTGTACACGCTTGTCGCCTCATGGGGCATCTCCGGCTACATGGTGAACCTCGCGTGGTGGAACAAGCTCGATCCCGCGGTTCGCACGTTCCTCGAGAACTACTTCGCCAAGGTGGAAGAGGCGCAGTGGAAGCTCGGCGCCGACCTCACGCAGGACGGCATCGACTGCAACATCGGCAACGCGGCCGGCTGCAAGATCTTCACCAACCTCACCGACAAGAAGATGACGTGGACCAAGCCTTCGGACGCCGACAACGCGCGCGCCCGGCAGGTGCTGGTCGACACGGTGCTGCCGAACTGGGTGAAGCGCTGCGGGCCGAAGTGCGGCGAGGCCTTCAACAAGGCGATCGCCCCGATCGCCGGCGTCAGCTACCGTGCGCCGTAGCGGCGGGCGGCGCGGGGGATTCCCCGCGCTCCTGCTGTCGGTCGTCGCGCCCGCCGGGCGCGCGATCGATCGCGTGGCGGAGTGGATGTGCGCGGCGGCGGGGTGGCTGTTCGTCGCGTGCGCGCTGTTCATCACCTTCGACGTCCTCGCGCGCAAGTTCCTCGGTTTCTCGTCGCAGTCCACCACCGAGGTTTCGGGCTACATGCTCGGGGTCGGCATCGCGTGGGGGCTCGCCGGCGCGCTCGCCGGCCGCACGCACGTGCGCATCGACGTGCTGATCCAGAAGGTGCCGCCGTACTGGCGCGGCTACCTGCACTGGCTGGCGCTCGCCACGCTCGCGGTGTTCGCCGGCTTCGTGGTCTACGGCGCGTGGCAGACCTTCAGCGAGTCCTGGGACTTCAAGGCCACCGACAACAGCCTCTTGAAGGTGCCGCTGATCCTGCCGCAGGGCCTCTGGCTCGCGGGTCTCGGCGTGTTCGGGCTGATGGCGGCGCTGCGCGTGATCGAGGTCGCGGCGCACCTGCCCTCCGGCGACATCGCCGAGATCGAACTCCTGACCGGCCCGCGCAGCTACGTCGAGGAAGCCGAGGAGGCGCTGCAGGCCGTGGGCGCCGAGCAGCACCTCGCGCCCGCGAAGGCGAAGGACGCCGCGTGATCGCCGTCGCCTTCATCGTCGTCCTGCTGCTGGTCGCCGTCGGCGCGGCGATGTTCGGCGGCGGCAGCGTGGCGAACCTGCCGATCGGCCCGATGTTCGCGTTGCTGGGCCTCTTCTGCCTGTTCTTCGGCGCCGGCATCTACGTCGCCGCGGTGCTCGGCATCCTCGGCATCATCGCCGGCTTTGCGTTCTCGGACCGGCCGTTCTGGAACTTCCTCGGCCAGATGGTGTGGGGGCCGACCACCAACTTCGTGCTGGTGGCGGTGCCGCTCTTCCTGCTGATGGGCGAGGTGATGCTGCGTGCCGGGCTCTCCGACAAGCTCTACCGCGCGCTGAACGTCTGGCTGCAGCGGTTGCCCGGGGGGCTGCTCCACACCAACATCGCGGCGAGCGGCGTGTTCTCGGCGATCTCGGGGTCCAGCGTCGCGACCGCGGCGACGATGGGTTCGGTCGCGCTGCCGTACTTCAAGCGCACCGCGTATTCGCCGGCGATGGTGCTCGGGTCGCTCGCCGCGGGCGGCGCGCTCGGCAACCTGATCCCGCCCGGCATCACCTTCATCGTCTACGGGCTGATCACCGAGACCTCGGTCGGCGCGCTTTACCTCGCGGCGGTCGGGCCGAGCGTGCTGGTGGTGATCCTCTTCACGCTGGTGATCTTCGGCCACGGCCTGAGGCACCCGCTACCGAAGCCGAAAGCGATCCCGATGGGCGAGAAGCTGAGGAGCCTCGTCGACCTCGTGCCGACCGCGATCCTGATCCTGCTCGTCCTCGGCACCATCTACACCGGCCTCGCCACGCCCACCGAGTCGGCAGCGCTCGGCGTGGTCGGCGCAATGGGCTTCGCGGCGCTGTCGGGCAAGCTCACGTGGCGGCTGATGCACGAGTCGGCGGTGGCGACGGCGCGCACCACGGCCTTCATCGGCCTGATCCTCTTCGGCGCGTACATCCTCAACTTCATCCTCTCCAGCATGGGCGTGCCGCAGGCGCTGTCGAAGTTCGTCGCCGGGCTGCCCGTGCCGCCGTGGGTGATCATGCTGCTGATCGTCGGCTTCTACCTCGCGCTCGGCACCTTCATGGAGGGCTTCTCCATGATCGTGACCACGATCCCGGTGATCTTCCCGGTGGTGAAGGCGCTGGGCTACGACCCGATCTGGTTCGGCGTCATCGTCACCATGCTGGTCGAGATCGCGCTCATCAGCCCGCCCGACGGCACGGTGCTCTACGTGCTGCAGGGCATGCGGCCGAACCCTGGACCGATCACCGACGTGTTCTCGGGCGTGATGCCGTTCATCCTCGTCTACGTGCTCGCGGTGCTGCTGCTCATGTTCGCGCCCCAACTCGCGCTGTGGCTGCCTGGGGTGATGCGCTAGGCGCTTCGCGATGACCGGACGCTGGCAGTTCTGGATCGACCGCGGCGGCACGTTCACCGACGTCGTCGCGCGCCGCCCCGACGGGCACTTCGAGACGCGCAAGCTCCTGTCCGAGAATCCGGGCCGCTATCGCGACGCCGCCGTCGCGGGCATCCGGGCGGCGCTCGGCGTGGCGCCGGGCGCGCCGATCCCGGTCATGGAGATCGAGGCCGTGAAGATGGGCACCACGGTGGCCACCAACGCGCTCCTCGAGAGGAAGGGCGAGCCGACCGCGCTCTTCATCACGCGGGGCTTCCGCGACGCGCTGCGCATCGCCTACCAGAACCGGCCGCGCATCTTCGATCGCCACATCGTGCTGCCCGAGATGCTGTACTCGCGCGTGGTCGAGGTGGACGAGCGCGTCGGCGCGCGCGGCGAGCTGGTGCGCCCGCTCGACGAGGAGCGCCTCGCGCGCGACCTCGCCGAGGTGCATGCGAGCGGCATCCGTGCGATCGCCATCGTCTTCATGCACGGCTACCGCTACACGGCGCACGAGGCGAGGGCGGCCGAACTCGCGGCGAAGGCCGGTTTCACGCAGGTGTCGGTGTCGCATCGCGTGAGCCCGCTGATGAAGCTGGTCGGCCGCGGGGACACCACGGTGGTGGACGCCTACCTGTCGCCGATCCTGCGCCGCTACGTCGACCAGGTCGCGGGCGAACTGGCGGGCGTGCCGCTGTTCTTCATGCAGTCCAACGGCGGGCTCGCGGATGCGCGCCGCTTCCAGGGGAAGGACTCGATCCTCTCGGGGCCCGCGGGCGGCATCGTCGGCGCGGTGCGCACGTCGCTCGCCGCCGGGTTCGATCGCATCATCGGCTTCGACATGGGCGGCACGTCCACCGACGTGTCGCACTACGCAGGCGAGTTCGAGCGCGCGTTCGAGACGCACGTCGCGGGCGTGCGCATCCGCGCGCCCGTGATGAACATCCACACGGTCGCGGCCGGCGGTGGCTCGATCCTGCACTTCGACGGCGCGCGCTACCGCGTCGGCCCCGATTCCGCGGGCGCGAACCCCGGGCCGGCGAGCTATCGCCGCGGCGGGCCGCTGACCGTGACCGACGCGAACGTGATGCTCGGCAAGATCCAGCCGGAGCACTTCCCGCGCGTCTTCGGCCACGGCGGCGACGAGGCCCTGGACGCGGCGGTCGTGCGAGAGCGCTTCGCCGCGCTCGCCGGGCAGATCCGCGCCGCGACCGGCGACGCGCGCTCGCCGGAAGCGGTGGCGGAGGGCTTCGTCGACATCGCGGTCGGCAACATGGCCAACGCGATCAAGCACATCTCGGTGCAGCGCGGCCACGACGTCACCGACTACGCGCTGTGCTGCTTCGGCGGCGCGGGCGGGCAGCACGCCTGCCTCGTCGCCGACGCGCTCGGCATGACCAAGGTGGTGATCCATCCGCTGGCCGGCGTGCTCTCGGCCTACGGCATGGGCCTCGCCGACCAGGCGTCGATGCGCGAGAAGGCGCTGGAGCTTCGGCTTGGCGACGATGCGCGCTGCGCGATCGAGGACGAACTGGAGCGCCTCGCGATCGCGGCTCGGGACGAACTCGTCGCGCAGGGCGTGCCGGCGGATCGCATCCGCGTCGCGCGTCGCGCGCACCTGAAGTACGAAGGCACCGACACCTCGCTGGTGGTCGAGGCGGGGCCGGTGGCCGGGATGCGCGAACGCTTCGAGGATGCGTATCGCCGGCAGTTCAGCTTCCTGATGCCCGGCCGGCCGCTGGTGGTCGAGGCGGTCTCGGTCGAGGCGCTGTCCGCGGGCGAGGCGGTGAGGCTTCCCGCGGCGCCCGTCGGCAAGGGTGCCAAGCCGGTCCCCGAGGCGCGCGTGCGCATGCATACCGCTGGTCGCTGGCACGACACGCCGCTCTACCGGCGCGAGGCCCTCGGGGCCGGCGCGGAGATCGACGGCCCGGCGATCGTCGCCGAGGCCAACGCCACGACGGTCGTCGAGCCCGGCTGGCGCGCGACGCTGCGCGCCGACGACAACCTCGTGCTGGCGCGCGTCGTCGCGCGCGAGCAGCGCGTCGCCATCGGCACCAGCGTCGACCCGGTGATGCTGGAGATCTTCAACAACCTTTTCATGTCGATCGCCGAGCAGATGGGCCTGCGGCTGCAGAACACGGCCTACTCGGTGAACATCAAGGAGCGGCTCGACTTCTCCTGCGCGCTGTTCGACGCGGAGGGCAACCTGATCGCCAACGCGCCGCACATGCCGGTGCACCTCGGGTCGATGGGCGAATCGATCAAGACCGTCATCAGGGAGAACCCGGGCCGCATTCGCCCCGGCAATGCCTACGTGCTGAACGCGCCGTACAACGGCGGCACGCACCTGCCAGACGTGACCGTGATCACGCCGGTGTTCGACGAAGCCGGGCGCGAGGTGCTGTTCTACGTCGGCTCGCGCGGCCACCACGCCGACATCGGCGGCATCACGCCGGGCTCGATGCCGCCGGATTCGAAGGTGGTCGAGGAAGAGGGCGTCCTGATCGACAACTTCCTGATGATCGAGGAGGGGCGCTTTCGCGAGGCCGAGACGCGCGCGCTGCTGGCGTCGGGCCGCTGGCCGGCGCGGAACGTCGACCAGAACGTCGCCGACCTGCAGGCGCAGGTGGCGGCGAACGAGAAGGGCGTGCAGGAACTGCGGCGCATGGTGGCCCAGTTCGGCCTCGATACTGTTCGCGCCTACATGAGGCACGTCCAGGACAATGCCGAGGAATCGGTGCGCCGCGTGATCGGCGTGCTGAAGGATGGCTCGTTCGAGTACCCGCTGGACAACGGCGCCGTGATCCGCGTGAAAATCACCATCGGCGCGGACCGCCGCAGCGCCACGATCGATTTCACCGGCACCTCGGCGCAGCTGCCGAGCAACTTCAATGCGCCGTCGTCGGTGGCGATGGCGGCGGTGCTCTACGTGTTCCGGACGCTGGTGGACGCGGATATCCCGCTGAACGCCGGTTGCCTGAAGCCGCTCGACGTCGTGATCCCGGAAGGCTCGATGCTGCGGCCGAAGGCGCCCGCCGCGGTCGTCGCCGGAAACGTCGAGACCTCGCAGTGCCTCACCGATGCCCTCTACGGCGCGCTCGGGGTGCTGGCGTGCTCGCAGGGCACGATGAACAACTTCACCTTCGGCGACCATCGTTACCAGTACTACGAGACCATTTCCGGCGGGTCGGGCGCAGGGCCGGACTTCGACGGCACGGACGTCGTGCAGACGCACATGACCAACTCGCGGCTGACCGACCCCGAGGTCCTCGAGTGGCGCTTCCCGGTGCGGTTGGAGAGCTTCGAGATCCGGCGCGGGTCGGGCGGCGGGGGGCGCCACAAGGGCGGCGATGGCGCGGTGCGGCGGGTACGCTTCCTGGAGCCGATGACCGCGTCGATCCTCTCCGGCCACCGATTGGTGGCGCCGCACGGCCTGGCAGGCGGTGATTCGGCCCAGCCGGGCCGCAATTACGTCGAGCGCGTGGACGGCTCGGTGACCTCGCTCGGGCCCTTCGATCGCACCGAGATGGCGGCCGGGGACGTGTTCGTCGTCGAATCGCCCGGCGGCGGCGGATTCGGGCCAGCCCGACAGCCCGGCTAGGCGTCGGAAGCGCACGACGGTTGCCGTCGCTGGTGTAGGATGAAGCCCCTCCAGCGACGCGAACAACAACCAGGCCGAGACCGGCCGCCCGGCGCGGCCCCACGCACGCATGAATCCGACCGCGATCTACTCCAAGACGGGCAAGGGGGTGCAGGAAGCCTCCGGCAAGACCAGCATCCTCTCGCGCGCCGACCGCATCGTGCTGCAGGCGATCGACGGTCGCGCCTCGATGCAGGAGATCAACCTCAAGTTCGACAAGATGCCGGAGGACAAGCTCCAGGCGCTGGTCAACCAGCTCGAAAAGGACGGTTTCATTCGACTGGTGTCCGGCGGGACGTCCGTCGCGGCGTCCAGCGGCGCCACGCAGAAGACCACGACCATCCGTACGGCGACCCCTGCCGCGCCAGCCGCTTCGGGCGCCGATGCAGACGAGGAACTCGATTTCACGGCGCTGACCCCGGCCGCCAAGCCGGCCACGCCCCCGACGCCCCCCGCGCCGCCCAAGGCCGCGCAGCCGCCGGCGCCTCCACGCCCGGCGCCCGAGGCGCCGGCGACGCCGCGATTCGCCCCTGAACCGCCGGCCGCGCCGCGTGCGGCGCCGCCGAAGCCGTCGCTCGACCTCGCCGCGGCTGCGCGCGCGCACGCCGAGCAGGAAGACCTCGGCAACGAATTCGATTTCCTCAATCGCCAGAAGGCTGAGCCGCAGCTGAAGGCAGAGGCCGAGGCGAGAGCCAAGGCCGCGGCCGAAGTCAAGGCGAAGGCCGAGGCAGAGGCCAAGGCGCGCGTCGAGGCCGAGGCCCGTGCGCGTGCCGAAGCGCAGGCGAAGGCGCTGGCGCTCGCCAAGGCGAAGGCCGAGGCGGAAGCCAAGGCGAAGGCCGAAGCCGAGGCGAAGACGCGAGCGGAAGCCGATGCCAAGGTGAAGGCCGCGCGCGACGCCGCCGTGCGCATGGCGGCGGAAGCGAAGGCCAAGGCCGAGGCCGAGGCGAAGGCGAAGACGGAAGCCTCGGCGCGGGAGGCGCAGGCGGCGAAGGAAGCCGCCGAGAAGGCCGCCAGCGAGGCCGACGCGCTGAGGAAGCAGCTCGAGGAGGAGCGGGCCAAGGCGGACGCGGAGCGTCGGGCACGCGAGGAGTCCGAGCGTAAGGCGAAGGAAGAGGCGGAGCGCGCCGGCAAGGGCGAGGCCGAACGGATCGCCAAGGAGGCGGCCGAGAAAGCCGCCGGCGAGGCCGAGGCGTTGCGCAAGCAGCTCGAGGCCGAGCGCACCGCTCGCGAAGAAGCCGAGCGCAAGGCCAAGGACGAGGCGGCGCGCCTCGCCAAGGAAGCCGAGGAGCGCATTCGCCGCGAGGCCGAGGAAAAGGCCCGCCAGGAGGCCGAGGCGCTGCGCAAGCAGCTCGAGGAAGAGCGCGCGAAGCTCGAGGCCGAGCGCGCCAGGGCCGAAGCCGAGCGCAAGGCGCGCGAGGAAGAGGAACGCAAGCGCCGCGAGGAAGAGGAGCGCCGCCGCAAGGAAGAGGAAGAGCGTCGCGCCCGCGAGGAGGCCGAGCGCAAGGCGCGCGAAGAGGCGGAGCGCAAGGCCCGGGAGGAAGAGGAACGCAAGCGTCGCGAGGAGGAGGAGCGCCGCCGCAAGGAAGAGGAAGAGCGTCGGGCCCGCGAGGAAGCCGAGCGCAAGGCAAGGGAGGAAGAGGAGCGCAAGCGCCGCGAGGAGGAAGAGCGCCGCCGCAAGGAAGAGGAAGAGCGCCGCGCCCGCGAGGAAGCCGAACGCAAGGCGCGCGAGGAGGCAGAGCGCAAGGCGCGCGAGGAAGAGGAGCGGCGCCGCAAGGAAGACGAAGAGCGTCGCGTCCGCGAGGAGGCGGAGCGCAAGGCGCGTGAAGAGGAAGCGCGCCGTCGCAAGGAAGAGGAAGACCGCGCGAGGGCCGAGGCCGAGCGCAAGGCGCGCGAGGACGAGGAGCGCAAGCGCCGAGAGGACGAGGAACGCCGGCGCAAGGACGAGGAAGCGCGCGCCGCAGCGGATGCGGAACGCCGCGCCCGCGAGGACGCCGAGCGCGCGAAGGCCGAGGCCGAGCGCCACGCGCGGGACGAGGAAGAGCGCAAGCGGCGCGAGGAAGAGGAACGTCGCGCCGAGCAGGCCGCGGCGAAACCCGCGCCGGCTGCACCTGCCGCCCCGGCCGCATCGGCGGGGCTGGGCGATTCCCTGCTCGCCGACCTGGACAACTTCGGCCAGCGCGAGGAGGAGGAGCAGCGCGCGCGCGAGGAGGCCGAGAAGAAGGCGAAGGCCGAGGCCGAACGCCGCCGTCGCGAAGAAGCGGAGAAGAAGGCGCGCGAGGAGGCCGAGCGCAAGCGGCGCGAGGAAGAGGAAGCGCGCCGCAAGATCGAGGAAGAACGTCGCGTCCAGGAGGAAGCCGAGCGCGCCGCGCGCGAGGCCGAAGAGGAGGCGCGCCGCGTCGCCGAGGAACGCAAGCGCAAGGCGAAGCCCGCTGCCGCGCCCGCGCGCCCGAAGGACGAGCCGATCGGCGACGAGGACATCGTCGTCTCGGACGACGACCTCGACATGGACGACGTCGCCAAGGACGAGAAGGCGCTGTCCAAGGATGCGCGCAAGGCCGCCAAGGAACGCGAGAAGGAAAAGCAGCACGCGAAGGAACTCGCCCACGAGCCGGTCCCGACGAAGACGCGGCGCCCGGTCAATGTCGGCAAGATCGCCGGCATCGGCCTCGCGGTGGTGGTCGTCGGCGGGCTCGGCGCGCTGCACGTGATGCCCGTGGGCACCGCCGAGTTCGAGAAGGCGGCGACCGAGGCCTTCGGCATGCCGGTCAAGGTCGGCGGCGCGCGGCTGTCGATCTTCACGGGCGTGCAGGTGAAGCTGGAACGCATCGCGGTGGGCGACGGCATCAAGATCGCCAACGCGAACGCGTCGCTCGACTTCGGTTCGGTGTTCGGCGCGAAGAAGACGATCTCGAAACTGGAACTCGAGGGCGCGGTGGTGCCGCAGTCCGCGCTCGGCGACGCGCTGTTCGGCGCCGGCAAGGGCGAGAACTTCAAGGTCGCCCGCGTCAGCGCCAAGGGCCTGAAGCTCGAGGGTCCGCTGTCGCTGCCGGCGCTCGACGTCGAGGCGGTGGTCGGCGGCGACGGCAAGTTCCAGTCGGTGAAGTTCAGCGGGCCGGACAAGCTCTCGGGCACGATCTCGCCGCAGGGCGCCGAGGCCGCGATCGAGATGTCCGCGGAGTCGTACACCTCGCCGTTCCTGCCCGGCTTCAAGATGAG
The DNA here is from genome assembly GCA_964617355.1 of uncultured Enterobacteriaceae bacterium. Taxonomy (GTDB): domain Bacteria; phylum Pseudomonadota; class Gammaproteobacteria; order Burkholderiales; family SG8-39; genus CAZTDU01. The sequence continues at coordinate 12,180 of CAZTXP010000124.1, read as the reverse complement.
CGACTTCGGGCTGAAGGCCACGGCGTCGCGCACGGGCCTGGCGATCTCGAAGTTCGACTCGCGCATGTACGACGGCGTGGTGGAAGGCAATGGCCGCATCCGCTGGGGCTCGAACTGGGCGGTCGAGGGCGAGATCAAGGCGAAGAACCTGAACGCCGCGGTGATCGCGCCGGCATTGATCTCGGACGGGCGGCTGGAGGCCCGCGCCGGATACGCGATGACCGGCGCCGACGCGTCGAAGCTCGCCGACAGCCTGCGACTCGACGGCAACTTCACCGTGCAGAAGGCGGTGATCGGCAACTTCGACCTTGCGCGCGCGGTGCAGTCGGGCGGCACGCAGATGCAGGGCCGCACGCAGGTCGCCGAGCTGAACGGCAAGCTGGTCTACGACAAGGGCGCGTACACGGTGCGCGACGTCGCGTTCTCGGTCGGCGCGCTGAACGCGGCGATCGCGCTCGACATCGATGCGTCGGGTGCGCTCTCCGGGCGCGTGGTGGCCGACATGAAGGCGCCCTCGGGCGCGCTGAAGGGCAACTTCACGGTCGGCGGTTCGGTGAAGGATCCGACGCTGCGCAAGTGAGGCGGGCGACAGGGGCGGGCGGCTATAATCGCGGTTTGACGCCTCGGCAATAACCGCACGCCCGCCTCGATGGCCACCTTCCTCAAGCTCCGCGGCGCCCAGGCGCTGTCGGCGTTCCGCGTCGCCAAGCTCCTCCCGCAACTGCAGTCCGTCCACGCCGGCGTGCGCGCCGTGCGCGCCGAGTTCTGGCACTTCGTGGAGGCCGACGCGCCGCTCGATGCGGCCTCGTCGGCCACGCTCGAGCGCCTGCTGCGCTATGGCGATCCCGCGCCGCAGGACGACGCGGGCGAACTCTTCCTCGTCGTGCCGCGGGTCGGCACGATCTCGCCGTGGTCCTCGAAGGCCACCGACATCGTGCGCAACTGCGGACTGGCCGCGGTGCGGCGCGTGGAGCGGGGCATTGCCTACCGGCTATCGGGAAAGGTGCCTGCGGAGAAGCGCGACGCGCTCGCGGCGCTGCTGCACGACCGCATGACCGAGAACGTGCTCGCTTCGCTGGACGAGGCAGGTGCGCTCTTCCAGCACGTCGCGCCGCGCCCGCTCGGGCACGTGCCGCTCGCGGACCTCGAGCGCGCCAACGCGTCGCTGGGCCTGGCGCTCGCGGACGACGAGATCGCCTACCTGCGCGACGCCTATCGCGCGCTCGGCCGCGATCCCACTGACGCCGAACTGACGATGTTCGCGCAGGCGAACTCCGAGCACTGCCGGCACAAGATCTTCAACGCCGACTGGATCGTCGACGGCGAGCGCCAGCCGCAAACGCTCTTCTCGATGATCCGGCACACGCACGCCACCAACCCGCAGGGCACGGTGCTCGCGTACTCGGACAACGCCGCGATCATGGAAGGCACGCTCGCGCGCCGGGTGTATCCGGATGCGGGCGGCATCTACCGCGAGCACGAGCAGCTCTCGCACACGGTGATGAAGTGCGAGACGCACAACCATCCGACGGCGATCGCGCCGTTTCCGGGCGCGGCGACCGGCGCCGGCGGCGAGATCCGTGACGAAGGCGCCACCGGCCGCGGCGCGAAGCCGAAGGCGGGGCTGGTGGGCTTCTCGGTGTCGCACCTGCGCATTCCGGGTGCGGTGCAACCGTGGGAATCGAACGACCCGGGCAAGCCGGGCCGCATCGTCTCGGCGCTCGACATCATGGTCGAGGGGCCGATCGGCGCGGCTGCGTTCAACAATGAATTCGGCCGGCCGAACCTCGCCGGCTATTTCCGCACATTCGAGGCCGAGGTCGGCGGCGTGGTGCGCGGCTACCACAAGCCGATCATGCTCGCGGGCGGCATCGGCAACATCGCCGCGGCGCAATCGGCGAAGGCGCCGTTGCCCGAGGGCTCGCTGATGATCCAGCTCGGCGGCCCCGGCATGCTGATCGGCATGGGCGGCGGCGCCGCCTCGTCGATGGGCGCGGGCGCGAACACCGAGGACCTCGACTTCGACTCCGTGCAGCGCGGCAATGCCGAGATCCAGCGGCGCGCGCAGGAGGTCATTGACCGCTGCTGGCAGATGGGCGAGGCGAACCCGATCCTGTCGGTGCACGACGTCGGCGCGGGCGGGCTGTCGAACGCGATGCCGGAACTGGCGCACGGCGCGGGCCGCGGCGCGACCCTCGACCTGCGCGCCGCGCCCTCTGAGGACAGCGGCATGTCGCCGCGCGAGATCTGGTGCAACGAGGCGCAGGAGCGCTACGTGCTGTCGATCGCGCCGGATTCGCTGGCCGCGTTCCGCGCGATTTGCGAGCGCGAACGCTGCCCCTTCGCGGTGCTCGGTACCGCAACCGCCGACGGCCACCTGCGCGTCGACGACCCGAAGCTGGGCGAAGCCGCGGTAGACCTCGATCTCTCGGTGGTGCTCGGCAAGCCGCCGAAGATGCTGCGCGACGTGAAGCGCGGCGCGCCAAGGCCCGCGCCGCTGTCGCTCGAAGGCATCGAACTCGCGGACGCCGTGCAGCGCGTGCTGCGCCACCCGGCGGTCGCGGACAAGACCTTCCTCGTCTCGATCGGCGACCGTTCGGTCGGAGGACTGTGCTCGCGCGACCCCTTCGTCGGGCCATGGCAGGTACCGGTGGCCGATTGCGCGGTGACGCTGATGGACTTCGAGGGCCGCGCGGGCGAGGCCTACGCGCTGGGCGAGCGCACGCCGCTCGCGCTGATCGACGCACCCGCCTCGGGCCGCATGGCGGTTGCCGAGGCCATCACCAACCTCGCGGCGGCGCGGATTCCGTCGCTGGATCGCGTGAAGCTGTCGGCCAACTGGATGGCCGCTGCCGGCTACCCCGGCGAGGACGCGCGCCTGTTCGACACCGTCAAGGCCGTGGCGATGGAATTCTGCCCGGCGCTCGGCGTCGCGATCCCGGTCGGCAAGGATTCCCTGTCCATGCGCACCGCGTGGTCCGGCAAGGAAGTCGTCGCGCCGATGTCGCTCGTCGTCACCGCGTTCGCGCCGGTCACCGACGCGCGGCGCACGCTGACGCCGGTGTTGCGCAACGATGCGGGCGAGACGGAACTGATCCTCGTCGACCTCGGCCGCGGCCATAACCGTCTGGGCGGCTCGATCCTCGCGCAGGTCTACGGCCGCTTCGGCGACCAGTGCCCGGATGCCGACGACCCCAAGCTCGTGCGCGCGCTGTTCGACGTGGTGCAGACACTGGCGGGCGAGGGCCTCGTGCTGGCGTACCACGACCGTTCCGACGGCGGCCTCTTCGCCGCGGCCTGCGAGATGGCCTTCGCCGGGCACGTCGGCGTGACGATCAACCTCGACGCGATTGGCGCCGACCCGATGGACGACGTCGACGCGTTCAAGCGCAATGCCGAGCAGCAGCTCGCCGGCCGCGCGCGCGAGCTTGCGCTGGGCGCGCTTTTCGCGGAGGAACTCGGTGCGCTGCTGCAGATCCGCGTCGCCGACCGGACGCGCGTCATGGACGCGATGCGCGCAGCGGGACTCGGCGACTTCGCGCACGTCGTCGCCACGCCGAACGCGCGCGACGAGATCCGCGTCACGCGCAACGCCAAGGCGATCTACTCGGCGAAGCGCGTCGACCTGCACCGCGCGTGGTCCGAGACCACGTGGCGCATGCAGACGCTGCGCGACAACCCGGAATGCGCGAAGGAGGAGTACGACCGGCTGCTCGACGCCTCCGATCCCGGCCTGTCGTTCACCGTCACCTACGACCCGGCCGAGGACATCGCCGCGCCGTTCGTCGCCAAGGGGGCGCGGCCGAAAGTGGCGATCCTGCGCGAGCAGGGCGTGAACAGCCAGGTCGAGATGGCGGGCGCGTTCCTGCGCGCCGGCTTCGAGGCGGTGGACGTGCACATGTCGGACGTCATCGCCGGGCGCGTGTCGCTCGCTTCGTTCAAGGGCCTCGCGGCCTGCGGCGGCTTCTCGTACGGCGACGTGCTGGGCGGCGGGCAGGGCTGGGCGAAGTCGATCCTGTTCCATGCCGGCGCAAGGCGCGAGTTCGAGGCTTTCTTCGGGCGCGCCGACACCTTCGCGCTCGGCTCGTGCAACGGCTGCCAGATGATGGCCGCGCTGAAGGAGATCATCCCCGGCGCGGCGCACTGGCCGGTGTTCGTGCGCAACCGCTCCGAGCAGTTCGAAGCGCGCTTCGTGATGGTCGAGGTGGTCGAGAGCCCGTCGATCCTGCTGCGCGGCATGGCCGGCAGCCGCGTGCCGATCGTCACGGCGCACGGCGAGGGGCGCGCGCAATTCGCCTCCGACGCGGACGCGAAGGAGGTCGCGATGGCGATGCGCTTCGTGAACCCGCGCGGCAATCCTACGGAGACCTACCCGTACAACCCCAACGGCTCGGCGGGCGGCCTCACCGGCGTCACCACGCCGGACGGGCGCTTCACCATCGTCATGCCGCACCCGGAGCGCGTGTTCCGCAGCGCGCAGATGTCGTGGGCGCCGGACGCCGCGCCCGACGACTCGCCGTGGATGCGCATGTTCCGCAACGCGAGGGTGTGGGTCGGCTGAAGGAGGGCATCGCATGAGCGAGCACCGTTCCGTGCGCCGCGAAGGCGGCTTCGGCATCCGCAGGGCGGTGGACGCCGACGCGGAGGGCGTGGCCGCCTGCGTGAATGCCGCGTACCAGCACTACGTGGCGCGCAATGGCAAGGTCCCGGGCCCGATGCGCGACGACTATGGCGCGGTGATCCGCCAGCGCGAGACCTACGTCGCCTTCATCGACCACACCATCGTCGGCGTGCTGGTGCTGGACCGTACCGAGGAAGGCTTCCTGCTCGAGAACATCGCGGTGCTGCCCGGCCTGCAGAAGACCGGCGTCGGCCGCGCGCTGCTCGAACTGGCCGAGCGCGCGGCCGCGCAGCAGGGCTACACGTCGATCTACCTCTACACGCAGGACGTGATGACCGAGAACCAGGCCCTGTACGCCAGGATCGGCTACGCCGAGTACGCCCGGCGCACCGAGGAAGGCCTGAACCGCGTCTACATGAGGAAGCGCCTGTAGGGGCGCCTGCGCGCTAGAACTTCAGCGCGCGCACGATCGCGGGCCGCGCCGCCATCTCGGCCGCCCAGCGGTCCAGGTTCGGGTACCCGGCGCAGCAGTGCGGCAGCACGCCCTTGGCGCGCGCCCACGCGCCGTAGAGCGCGAAGTCGGCGATCGTCACCTCGTCGCCGGCGCAGCATTTCTGCTTCGCGAGCCGCTCGTCCCAGACCTTCAGGAAGGCGCCGAAGCGCGACTCGAACATCTCCTGCGTCGGCTTGTGCGGGTCCTTGGAGCGCGCGATGAGGAAGATCGCGCCGACCATCGGGCCGATGTCGGTGGCGGCACTCATCAACGCCTGCAGGAAGGCGGGGCGCGCCGCCGGGTCCTTCGGCAGGAACTTGCCGGACTTCTCGGCGCAGTACATCAGGATCGCCATCGACTGCGCCAGCGTCACGGGCTTGCCGCCGGGGCCGTCGCTGTCGACGATCACCGGAATCTGCCCGTTCGGGTTCAGGGCGAGGAACTCGGGCTTCTTCTGCGCGCCGGCCATCAGGTCCATCGGGTGCAGCGTGTACGGCAGGCCGCACTCCTCGAGGACGATGCGGGCGCGCATGCCGTTCGAGGTGCCGGCGGCGTAGAGGTCGATCATGGACGGGCTCCGGTCGGGGGAAAGGCGCGATTCTGAACGAAGCCCCCGTAGAATGCAGCGCCCCCGATGAAACTCGACGCGCCTTTCTACACCGAGGAAGAACTCGACCGGCTGGAGGCCTCCGATCCGGTGGCCGCGCTGCGCATCGCCCGCGAGCAGGAGATCCTGAGGCGGCAACTGGCCGCGCGCGTGCCCGAGGGCGCGGTCATGCCCACCGAGGCCGAGGCCGTCGCCGTGCTCGAGGAGGCGCGGGCGATCCTGCGCCGCGACGGCGGCGACCTGGAATTCGCCGGCTTCGACGGCAACCTGCTGCGCGTGCGCCTGAAGGGCGCCTGTGCGGGCTGCCCGCGCTCGGCGCTCGACTTGAAACAGGTGGTGGAAACGCTGGTCCGCAGGCGTTACCCTGCCATCCGCGAAGTCCGCAACGTAGAACCCCCTCCCGGAGGCAATCCATGAGCATCAAGCGCCACGACCCGTCCAAGATCCTCAGCAACGCCGTCGAGCACGGCAATACCGTCTACCTCGCCGGCATCGTGCCCGACGACGTTTCCAAGGGCGTCAAGGCGCAGACCGAGGAGGTGCTGAAGAAGATCGACGCGGCGCTCGCCAAGTGCGGCTCGAGCAAGTCGAAGATCCTCACCGCGACCATCTGGGTGACCGACATCCGCAACCGCGCCGAGATGAACGAGGCCTGGAACGCGTGGGTGGACCCGGCCAACCTCCCGGCGCGCGCCTGCGTCGAGGCGAAGCTCGCCGATCCGCGCTGCCTGGTCGAGATCATGGTGGTGGCGGCGAAGTAGCGGCACTTTCCGCGCAGCGCCGGCAGATGCACGCGGCGCCGCGCGTCCCCGAAGGCAGTCGCTCGAAGAGGCTGGGCACGAAGCGCACGTCGCGGCACCAGCACTCGCCGGTGCCGGCCTCCATCGCGCAGGCGTTGGACTCGCCGCAGAGCGGGCAGCGCGTGCGGTCGATGCTGGAATCGTTCATCGCAGGGCTCCGAAGGCGTCGCCGTCCGGCCACGCGTGCTGCAGCGCGGCCGCGCGAAACAGCGGCCGCTCGATGCCGGTCGCCAGCAGGCGCCCGTTCGCGCCGGTGCGCGAATTGAACAGCGCCACCCAGTTCGTGCCGTCGTAGCCGCGCACCATCAGCGCCGAGGCATCCGCGAGCGAGCCATCGTGCCAGGCGTAAGCCTGCCCCGGGCCGCCGACCGGTCGCACCATCCATCCGCAGCCGTAGTAGGCGGCGAGGGGCGAGCCGTCGGCGCCGTGTCCGGCCGAGCCTTCCGGTCGCGCGTGCATGAGGTCGATGCTAGCGCGCGACAGCAGCGGATGGGCGTCGCGCTCGTCGAAGGCGCGTGCGAAGCGCGCCATGTCCACGGCGTTGCCGGCCCAGCCGGAGTGCGCGTCCACCAGTTCGGCCGCGCGGCCTTCCGGCGGCGCGACGCGCAGGCCGCGGATGCCGATCGGTTCGAGCACTTCGCGCTGCACGAAGGATTCATAGCTCATGCCGCTCGCGCGTTCGATCGCGCGCCCGAGCAGGAAGTAGCCGAAGTTCGAATACGCGTGCCGAGCGCCGGGCTCGAAGTCGAGCGGCCGGCGCAACTGCTCGGCGAGCACCCATTCCGGCGTGCCGCCGGGTGCGAACATCGGATCGCGTCCCACCGCGTGCGCCCAGCCGCCGGTGTGCTGCAGGAGATGCAGGATCGTCACGCGCTTCCAGCGCGCATCCGCCGCTTCGCCGAGGCCGAGGCGCGTCCAGATCGGTTCGTCGAGCGGCAGCGCGCCGCGCTCGACGAGGCGCAGCACCGCGGTGGCGGTGATCGGCTTGGAGAGCGACGCGACCCGGAAGGGCGTGCGCGTGTCGGCGTCGCCATAGCCCGCGGCGTGCACCAGACGGCCCTTGCGCGTCACGGCGAGCGCTGCCGCGCCCGCGCGCTCGGCGCGAACGTAGTCCCGCATCGTGATGTCGAAGGCGGAAATGCGCGGCGCGACGGGCTGGGCGCGCGCGGGCAGGGCTGCGGCGGCGAGGGCGGCGGCGGCCGCCTGCAGCAGCCGTCTCCTCAAGGCTTGTAGACGTACCCGCTGGGCGTGCCGAGGATGGTGGTGCGCATGCAGTAGCGGTGCGCGCCGGGGGCGAAGTCCGCGAGCGCGAGGTGCATCGTGCTGCGGTTGTCCCACATGATGATGTCGTTCACCGACCACTTGTGGCGATACGTATAGAGCGGGTCCACGCACTGTTCGTAGAGCATGCGCAGGATCGGGCCGGATTCGCGCTCGGTCATGCCGACGATGACCTTGGTCATCTGCTCGCTGAGGTACAGGCACTTGCGGCCGGTCTCGGGGTGCTTGCGCACCAGCGGCTGCGCGATCGGCGGGTGCCCGGCGCGCAACTCAGCCACCAGCGCGGGGTCGCGCTTCTTCATGTTCTCGACGCCCATGTAGTCGTGCACCGCCCACAGCGGCTCGATCATCTGCTTGAGCGGCTCGGACAGCGCGTCGTACGCGGCGGCGAGGCTGCAGAACATGGTGTCGCCGCCGACTTCCGGCAGCACCTGCGCGTGGAAGATCGAGCCCAGCGGCGGGCGCAGCGTGTACGAGAGGTCGGAGTGCCAGTGGCGGCCGACGTTCTCGGACTTCGAGGGCTTGCCGTCGACCGGGATCGTCGACAGCACGAAGAGCTCGGGATGCTCGGCGTGGCGGAAGGCCTTCAGCGATTCATGCGTGTCGAGCTCGCCGAAGCGGCGGCTGTAGTCGATCAGCTGCTGCGGCGTGATCGCCTGCCCGCGCAGCAGCACGATGCCGTTCTCGTTGAACAGGCGCCGCACCTCCGCGATGGTCGCGTCGGGGATGGGCTTGGTCAGGTCGAGGCCCTGGATCTCCACGCCGAAGGCATGGGAGAGGCGCCGGGTGGTCAGCTGGTCATTCATAGAGGTTCAGGAGTCCGTCGAGGCCACTGTGCATGAAAGCACAGGTCGCCCTGGCGCGCACCACCGGTTTCGCCCGGAAGGCCACCGACAGGCCGGCCTCCGCCATCATCTTCAGGTCGTTGGCGCCGTCGCCCATGGCGGCCGTCTGCTCTCGACGCGCCCCGAGCGAGGCGGCGACTTCGCGAAAGCGCCGCGCCTTGGCGTCGGCGTCGACGAGGTCGCCGACGAGGCCGCCCGTCAGCTTGCCGCCAGAGACCTCGAGCACGTTGGAGTGCGTCTCATCCAGCCCGAGGTCCGCCTTCACGCGCTCGGTGAAGTAGGTGAACCCGCCCGAGACGAGGAGCAGGTGGATGTTCGCCGCGCGGCAGCGGGCGACCAGCGCCTGCGCGCCCGGAGAGTAGCGCAGCTTCTCGTCGTACACGCGCGCGAGCGCCGAGACCTCGAGCCCCGCGAGCAGGCGCACGCGGCGGCGCAGGCTCTCCGGGTACTCGATCTCGCCCCGCATCGCCGCCTCGGTGATCGCGGCGATCTGCGGCTTGATGCCGAGCATGCCGCCGATTTCGTCGATGCACTCGATGGTGATCAGCGTGGAGTCCATGTCCATCGATACCAGCCGCAGGTCGGCGAAGCGCAGGCCTTCCGGGATCCACGCCGCGTCCATGCGCCGCGCATCGCACCATGCAGGTGCGTCGAAGCCGCGATCCGCGCCGCGAAGGCGGAACGCCGCCTCGGCAATCCGGCGGAATTCGCGCGCACCCGCGAGGTCCGCGAGTTCTCGCGCAGCGGCTTCCGTGGCGCCGGGCCCCTGGACGACGAGGTTCATTGCGCCTTCTCCGCCTTCTCGCGCCAGGCCTTGGCGCGCGCCGCGTCCGAGGGCACGCCGAGGCCCATCTCGTAGATCGTGGCCAGCGCGCGCATCGCTTCCGGCAATCCCGCCTCGGCGGCCTTGAGGTAAAGGTCGTGCGCGCGGGAGAGATCGCGCTCGATGCCGAGGCCCTTCTGCAGCAACTGCGCGAGCAGGAACCGGGCCTGCGGGTGTCCGGCATTGGCCGCGCGCGCGAAGAGGCGCGCGGCCTCGGTGGGGTTCTGCTCGACGCCGTCGCCTTCGAGCAGCAGGCGGCCGAGCTGTGCCTGCGAGCGCGCGTACCCGGCGTTCGCCGCGCGTCGCAGCCAGCGCGCCATCTCGGCATAGCTCTGCGGCACGCCTTGCCCGCGGCCGTGCATCAGCGCGAGGTTGTGCTGCGCTTCGGGATTGCCGCCGTCGGCCGCGCGCCGGTACCACTGCGCGGCCTTCTCGAAGTCGCGCGGCACGCCCCGGCCTTCGAAGTACAGCGCGCCGAGGTTGTTCTGCGACTCGGGCAATCCAGCCTCGGCCGCCTTCAGGTACCAGTCGTGCGCCGCCTTCAGGTCGCGCGACGGCGGTTCGGCGGCTTCGTAGGCGAGGCCGAGCAGGTGCTGCGCCGGCACGATGCCCTCGGCGGCGAGCGGCTTCAGCGTGTCGATCGCCTGCGCGTAGTCGCGGCGCTCGAGCGCGCCGAGGCTCGGGCGCAGGCGCGTCTCGAGGCCGTCGCGCACGCGGCCCTCCTGCGGCTGCGCGATCGCCGACGCAATGCCGAACGCGAGAGGGAGGGCGAGGAGGGCGCGCATCCTCGTTGCCGCCTCAGGCCGCGAGCTCGCGGAAGACCTCGGCCACCTTGCGGCCGCGGTCGGCCCATTCGGGCATCTTCGCCTCCAGCCGCACCTTGTCCGGGCCGTTCATGCGTGCCTTCTTCTTCTGCACCCACGCGATGATCCTGGCGGGCTCGATCGGCGGGTGCTTCTCGAACTGCAGCAGCAGCGTCTCGTGCGTCGCGTCCACGCGCGCGACGCCGAGCGGACGCGCGGCGATGCGCAGGCGGTGGCATTCGAGCAGCGCTTTCGCCGCCTCCGGCAGGTCGCCGAACCGGTCCACCAGTTCCTCGCGCAGTGCGAGGAGGTCGTCCTCGGTGCCGCAGCTCGACAGGCGCTTGTAGAGCGTCAAGCGCTCGTGCACGTCGCTGCAGTAGGCGTCCGGCAGCAACGCGGGCGTGTGCAGGTTGATCTCGGTGGCGAGGTCGATCGGCTCGTCGAGGTCGATCGCGCGGCCCTTCTGCAGGGCGCGCACCGCGCGGTCGAGCATGCGCGCGTAGAGCTCGAAGCCGACCTCCTGGATCTCGCCCGATTGCGATTCGCCCAGCACCTCGCCGGCGCCGCGGATCTCGAGGTCGTGCATCGCGAGGTAGAAGCCGGAGCCGAGGTCCTCCATCATCTGGATCGCTTCCAGCCGCTTCTTCGCGGCGGCGCCGAGCGCGTCCTCGGGCGGCGTGAGGAGGTAGGCGTAGGCTTGGTGGTGCGAGCGCCCGACGCGGCCGCGCAACTGGTGCAGCTGCGCGAGGCCGAAGCGGTCGGCGCGGTGGATCAGGATGGTGTTCGCGGTCGGGATGTCGATGCCGGTCTCGATGATGGTCGAGCACAGCAGCACGTTGTGGCGCTGCTGCGTGAATTCGCGCATCACGCGCTCGAGCTCGCGCTCGCGCATCTGGCCGTGCGCCACCGCGATGCGCGCCTCGGGCAGCAGCGCCGCGAGCTTCTCGCGCATCGTCTCGATGGTGTCGACTTCGTTGTGCAGGAAGTAGCACTGGCCGCCGCGCTTGAGTTCCCGCAGCACCGCCTCGCGCACGAGGCCGGTGGAGTACGGCGAGACGAAGGTCTTGATCGCGAGGCGCTTCTGCGGCGCGGTGGCGATCACCGAGAAGTCGCGCAGGCCTTCCATCGACAGCGCGAGCGTCCTCGGTATGGGCGTCGCGGTCAGCGTGAGCACGTCGACCTCGGCGCGCAGCGCCTTCAGCGCTTCCTTCTGGCGCACCCCGAAGCGGTGCTCCTCGTCGATGATCACCAGGCCCAGCCTCGAGAACTTGGTCTCCTTCGACAGCAGCTTGTGCGTGCCGATGACGATGTCGAGCTCGCCGGCGGCGAGCTTCGCCAGCGTCTCGGTGGCCTGCTTCCCGGTGCGAAAGCGCGAGATCTCCGCGATGCGCACCGGCCAGTCCGCGAAGCGGTCCGCGAAGGTCTGGAAATGCTGCTCGGCGAGCAGCGTCGTGGGGCAGAGGATCGCCACCTGCTTGCCGTCGGCCACCGCGACGAACGCGGCGCGCAGTGCGACCTCGGTCTTGCCGAAGCCGACGTCGCCGCAGACGAGGCGGTCCATCGGCTTGCCGGACGCCATGTCGGCGACCACGGCGTCGATCGCCGCCTGCTGGTCGGGCGTCTCCTCGAAGCCGAAGCCTTCGGCGAAGGCCTCCATGTCGTGCTGCTTCAAGCCGAAGGCGTGGCCCTGCCGCGCCGCACGCTTGGCGTAGAGCGCGAGCAGTTCGGCGGCGGTGTCGCGCACCTGCCGCGCGGCGCGCGCCTTGGCCTTGTCCCACTGGCCGCTGCCGAGCTTGTGCAGCGGCGCGTCGTCGCCCTGCGCGCCGGAGTAGCGGCCGACGACGCCGAGCTGCGTCACCGGCACGTAGAGCTTGTCGCCGCCCTCGTAGACGACCAGCAGGAATTCC
>CAZTXP010000123.1:0-34808 GCA_964617355.1 uncultured Enterobacteriaceae bacterium | reverse complement strand
CGCACGAGCGAGCCGCTCGGCCGCGGAAGGCGTGGGCTGCACGGGAAGGGAGGAAGGACTTGCTACGCCGGTAAAATCGCACAATTCCGCCTGTTGCGCAACGACATGGACGAGCGAATCCGCCTCCTCGAACGCTGGCTTGCGGCCGCGGCCGCCGGCCGGGCCTTCCGACTGGCGCCGGCCTCCGCCGACGCCAGCTTCCGGCGCTATTTCCGCGTGCACTGGGCGGACGGCGCCGCGACGCAGATCGCGATGGATGCCCCGCCGGACAAGGAAGACTGCCGCCCGTTCGTCAAGGTGGCCGCGCTGCTGCGTGATGCCGGCCTGAACGCGCCGCGGGTACTCGCACAGGACCTCGCCCAGGGGTTCCTGCTGCTCACCGACCTCGGTGCGCAGACCTTCCTCGACGTGCTGGACGACGCCTCGGCCCCGGCGCTCTTCTCCTCCGCCACCGACGCGCTCGTCACCTGGCAACTCGCTTCGCGCCCGGGCGTGCTGCCGCCCTACGACGAGGCCGTCCTGCGCCGCGAGATGGCCCTCTTCCCGGAGTGGTACGTCGGGCGCCACCTCGGCTTGGCGCTCTCGGATGCGCAGCGACAGGCGCTCGAAGGCGTATTCGCGGCACTGGTCGCCTGCTGCCTCGCGCAGCCGCGCGTCTACGTGCACCGCGACTACATGCCGCGCAACCTCATGGTGAGCGAGCCCAATCCCGGCATCCTCGATTTCCAGGACGCGCTAGAGGGCCCGATCGCCTACGACGTCGTGTCGCTGTTCCGCGACGCGTTCATCAACTGGGACGAGGAGCGCACGCTCGACTGGACCGTGCGCTACTGGGAAAAGGCCCGCAAGCGCGGCTTGCCGGTGCGCGAGGACTTCGGCGAGTTCTGGCGCGAGTTCGAGTGGACCGGGCTGCAGCGCCACCTCAAGGTGCTCGGCATCTTCGCGCGCCTCACGCATCGCGACGGCAAGGCGAAGTACCTCGCCGACACGCCCCGCTTCCTCGCCTACGCGCGCCCGGTCGCGAAGCGCTATCGCGCGCTCGCGCCGCTCGCGCGCCTGCTCGACGAACTCGAGGCCGCGGCGCCGCGATGAAGGCCATGATCCTCGCGGCCGGGCGCGGCGAGCGCCTGCGCCCGCTGACGGATACGGTACCCAAGCCGCTCGTCGTCGCCGGCGGCAAGCCGCTGGTCGAGTGGCACCTGCAGCGCCTCGCCGCCGCGGGTATTCGCGAGATCGTGATCAACGTCTCGCACCTCGCACACGCGATCGAGGCGCGCCTCGGCGATGGTCGCCGGTGGGACCTCTCGATCGCGTATTCGCGCGAGCCGCAGGCGCTCGAGACAGCGGGCGGCATCGCGCAGGCGCGGCCGCTCCTCGGCGACGCGCCGTTCCTGCTCGTCAACGCCGACGTCTGGTGCGACGCCGATCTCGGCAGGCTCGCGCGCGCGCCACTCGCCACGGACGCGGCGCACCTGCTGCTCGTACGCAATCCCGATTTCCGGCCGCAGGGGGATTTCTCGCTCGCCGGCGGGCGCGTCGGCAACGACGCCGCGCCGCGCTACACTTACTCGGGCCTCGCACTCGTCGCGCCACGCCTCGTGGACGGCATCGCCGCGGGCACTGGAGCGCCGCTCGGACCGCTGTTGCGCGCGGCCGCGTCGCGCGGCGAACTGTCGGGCACGCTGCACGAGGGCGCCTGGAGCGACGTCGGCACCGCGGAGCGGCTCGCGGCGCTCGACGCTCAACTGCAGACAAGGAAACGGCCATGAACGCACCCGCCTCCCCCGTCCTCCCCGCCTCGCATGCGGCGCGACGCGCGCGCGTCGCCGCGGCGATCGGCGACGGCATCGCCGTGCTCGCCACGTCGCCCGAGCGCATCCGCAACCGCGACACCCACTTCCCGTACCGCTTCGACAGCTATTTCTACTACCTGACCGGGTTCTCCGAGCCGGAGGCGGTGCTGGTGATCGTCGGCGGCGCGACGCCGAAGTCGATCCTCTTCTGCCGCGAGCGCAACGAGGAACGCGAGATCTGGGACGGCTACCGCCACGGCCCGGACCGCGCCCGCGAGCGCTTCGCGTTCGACGAGGCGCATCCGGTCGCGGCGCTCGACGCCATGATGCCGGGTCTCCTTGCCGATCGCCCGTCGGTGCACTACGCCGCCGGCGCGGACGCCGAGTGGGACGCCCGCGTGATGCGCTGGCTGAATTCGGTGCGCGCGCAGTCGCGCGCCGGCGTCGCGGCCCCCGACCGCCTGCACGACCTGCGCACCCTGCTCGACGACATGCGGCTGGTGAAGGATGCCGGCGAGCTCGACGTGATGCGACGTGCCGGCGCGATCTCCGGCGCGGCGCACGCGCGCGCGATGCGCGCCGCGCGTCCCGGGCGCTTCGAGTACGAAGTCGAGGCCGAGCTGATGCACGAGTTCCGCCGCGCCGGCGCGCAGTTCCCGGCCTACTGGCCGATCGTCGCTGGCGGCGCGAATGCCTGCGTGCTGCACTACGTCTTCAACGACGCGCAACTGGCGGATGGCGACCTGCTGCTGATCGACGCCGGCTGCGAGCTCGACGGCTACGCCTCGGACATCACGCGCACGTTCCCGGTGAACGGCCGCTTCACGCCGGCGCAGCGCGACGTCTACGAGATCGTGCTCGCCTCGCAGGCCGCGGCGATCGCGAAGACGCGCGCCGGCAACCGCTGGAACGAGCCGCACGACGCCGCGGTACGCGTGCTCGCGCAAGGGCTCCTCGACCTGAAGCTCCTCGCCGGTTCGCTCGACGAGGTGCTCGACAAGGAGACCTACAAGCGCTTCTACATGCACCGCACCGGGCACTGGCTCGGCCTCGACGTGCACGACGCAGGCGAATACAAGCGCGGCGGCGAGTGGCGCATGCTCGAGCCGGGCATGGTGACCACCGTCGAGCCCGGCCTCTACATCCGCGCCGCGGACGACGTGCCGGCCGCGCTCGCCAACATCGGCATCCGCATCGAGGACGACGTCGTCGTCGGCCGCGACGGCTGCGAGATCCTCACCGCGTCGGCGCCCAAGTCCATCGCGGACATCGAGGCGACGATGCGCGGCGGCGCGTGAACACC
The DNA here is from genome assembly GCA_964617355.1 of uncultured Enterobacteriaceae bacterium. Classification (GTDB taxonomy): domain Bacteria; phylum Pseudomonadota; class Gammaproteobacteria; order Burkholderiales; family SG8-39; genus CAZTDU01. The sequence goes on along the minus strand of CAZTXP010000123.1, from coordinate 31,712 downwards.
CGCGTCGACGTCGCGATCGCGGGCGGAGGGCCGGCGGGCTGCGCGCTGGCGCTCGCGCTGGCACAGTCGGGCCGCTCGGTCGCGCTGCTCGAAGCGAAGGCCGACGTGTCGGGCGACGGCCCGCTGCGGCCGCTCGCGTTGTCGGAGGCGAGCCGGATGATCCTCGAGCGCGTCGGCGCCTGGGCGGGCCTGCGCGCGACGACGATCCTCGAGGTCGACGTCTCGCAGGCAATCGCGCCGGGACGCACCCGCTTCGACGCCGACGATGCAGGGCTCGCGGCGCTCGGCCACGTGGTCGCCTACGCGCCGCTCTGCGCCGAGATGGCGCGCCTTGCGCGCGATCGCATGCCGGGCACGCGATTCGGCGTCCAGATCGCCACGATCGACGAGGGTCCCGGTAGCGTGGCGCTATCGCTCACGAACGGCGAGCGGATCGTCGCGTCCTGCCTGGTGCATGCCGAGGGCAGCGCCTCCTCGATGCACGAAAAGCCCTATGGACAAAGCGCGCTGCTCGCCGAGATCGAGGTCCATCCCTCGGCGCGCCATTGCGCATGGGAACGATTCACGCCTTCCGGCCCGCTCGCGCTGCTGCCCTTCGATGGCCGCTACGCGCTCGTCTGGGGCCTGCCCTCGGCGCGCGCCGAGGCGCTGCGCGATGCCGATGCGCTGGAGTTCCTCGCGGAACTGCAGCGCGCCTTCGGCGATCGCGCCGGGCGCTTCGCCGCGGTGCGCGACCGCTGGTGCGCGCCGCTTGCGCTGCGCCGCAGGGCGCGGCGCGTCGAGGGCCGGCAGGCCTACATCGGCAATGCCGCGCAAACCTTGCACCCGGTGGCCGGCCAGGGGCTGAACCTCGGGCTGCGCGACGCATGGGCGCTCGCGCGAGCGATGCGGTCGTCCGTGGACGCCGGAGATCCGGCGGCACTGGCGCGCTTCGGGCGCGCGCGCCGACTCGACGCCGAGGCGACGATCCGCGTCACGGACTTTCTCGCCACCATGCTCGACGGCGACAACCCGATCGCCGGCGCGACGCGAGGCGCGGCGATGCTGGCGCTCGACGCGTTCGGGCCCGCGCGCCGCTTCTTCGCGCGCCGGATGGTCTTCGGACCTTCAGCGATTCCTTGAACTCAGCGCGCTAAGTCGAGCCCCCGCCGACGCTGTCGCGCACGCGCGACGACGCCGGCCCGGAGCGATATTGCGCTCCGGCGAAACCCGCTAGAATCCGCCCCCCGATCCCCTCACGACCCGCTCGCGGCCCTGCATGCAACTCGGCGCGCATGTCCTGCGCAATTCCGTGTTCCTCGCTCCGATGGCGGGCATCACCGATCGTCCGTTCCGCGCGCTCGCGCGCCGCTTCGGCGCCGGGCTCGCCGTGTCCGAGATGGTCTCCTCCAAGCCCGAACTGCGCGCGTCGCGCAAGTCGCTGCTGCGCATCGACCACGCGGGCGAGGCGGGGCCGGTCTCGGTGCAGATCGCAGGTGCCGATCCCGCGATGCTCGCCGACGCGGCGCGCGCCAACGTCGATCGCGGCGCGCAGGTGATCGACATCAACATGGGCTGCCCGGCGAAGAAGGTCTGCAACGTGCAGGCCGGCTCGGCGCTCCTCTCGGACGAACCGCTGGTGGCACGCATCCTCGAGTCCGTGGTCGCCGCGGTCGACGTTCCGGTGACGCTGAAGATCCGCACCGGCCCGGCGCCGGACTCGCGCAACGCGCTGCGCGTCGCGCGCATCGCCGAGCAGAGCGGCATCCGCATGCTCGCGATCCATGGCCGCACGCGCGCGTGCGCGTTTCGCGGCCATGCGGAGTACGACACCATCGCCGCGGTGAAGGCCGCGATCCGCATTCCGGTGATCGCCAATGGCGACATCCGCACGCCCGAGGACGCGCGCGACGTGCTGGCGCGCACCGGCGCCGACGGCGTCATGATCGGCCGCGCCGCGCAGGGCCGGCCTTGGATCTTCCGCGACATCGTCGCCTTCCTCGAGACCGGCCGCCATGCCGCCCCGCTCGCGAGGAACGCCATGCGCGACGCCGCGCGCGAGCACGTCGAGGGATTGTTCCTGCTGTATGGCGAAGCCGCGGGCACGCGCATCGCGCGCAAGCACCTCGGCTGGTATGCCGAGGGCACGCCGTCGGGTCGCGCCATGCGCGACCGCGTCGTGCGGCTCGAGACGGCGCGCGAGCAGCTCGCCGCCGTGGACGAGATCTTCGCCGGCGCCGGGCGCCCGGCGCTGGTCGGGGAGAGGCTGGCCGCATGACGCGCAACAACGACCTCGCGGACGCCGTGCGGCGCTCGCTGGACCGCTACTTCAAGGACATGGACGGCGAGAAGCCGACGCTGATCTACGACATGGTGCTCAGGAACATCGAGAAGCCGATGATCGAGACCGTGCTCGGCCGCGCCGAGGGGAACCTCACCGTCGCCGCCGACATGCTCGGCATCAACCGGAACACGCTGCGCAAGAAGATGCAGCAGCTGCGGATCAAGGGGTGAGTGCCGACGCGGCCGGCGCGCCGGCAAAGCGCTTCGCGCTCCTCAGCGTCTCCGACAAGACGGGCATCGTCGATCTTGCGCGCGCGCTCGCGGGGCTGGGCTTCTCGATCCTCTCCACGGGCGGCACGGCGAAGCTGCTCGAGAAGTAAGGCGTCGCGGCCACCGAGGTGTCCGCGCACACCGGCTTCCCCGAGATGCTCGATGGGCGCGTGAAGACCCTGCACCCGAGGATCCACGGCGGCCTGCTGGCGCGCCGCGACCTGCCGGCGCATGTCGCCGCGATTCGCGACGCCGGCATCCCGCCGATCGACGTATTGGTGGTGAACCTGTATCCCTTCCAGGCCACCGTGGCCGATCCCGACTGCCGGCTGGAAGACGCGATCGAGAACATCGACATCGGCGGCCCCGCGATGCTGCGCTCGGCGGCGAAGAACCACGGCAGCGTCGCCGTGGTGGTCGATCCTGCGGACTACGCGCGCGTGCTCGACGAACTGCGCGCCTCGGGCGCGGTCTCGGCGGCCACGCGGTTCGCGCTCGCGAAGAAGGTGTTCGCGCACACCGCGGCCTACGACGGCGCGATCGCGAACTACCTGACCTCGCTCGACGAGGGCGGCGCGCGACGCCCCTACCCCGACGTGCTCAGCCTGCAGTTCCACAAGGTGCAGGACATGCGCTACGGCGAGAACCCGCACCAGTCCGCCGCGTTCTACCGCGATCCCTCGCCCGTGCCGGGCGGGCTCGCCGGCTACCGGCAGGTGCAGGGCAAGGAACTCTCCTACAACAACGTCGCCGATTCGGACGCCGCGTGGGAGTGCGTGAAGAGCTTCTCCGCGCCCGCCTGCGTGATCGTGAAGCACGCGAACCCCTGCGGCGTGGCGGTCGGCGCGACGCTGGAGGAGGCCTACCGCAAGGCCTTCAAGACCGACCCGGTGTCGGCCTTCGGCGGCATCCTCGCCTTCAACCGCGCGCTCGACCGCGCGGCGGCCGAGGCGATCGGCGGCCAGTTCGCCGAGGTCGTGATCGCGCCGCGCATCGAGCCCGAGGCGCGCGAGCTGCTGGCGAAGAAATCCAACCTGCGCGTGCTGGAAGTGCCGCTCGCGCACGAGGCGCAGGCGCACGAGCTGAAGCGCGTAGGCGGCGGCCTGCTGGTGCAGAGCCCGGACGTGAAGCCGGTCGGCGCGAAGGACCTCAAGGTCGCGACGAATAAGACGCCGACCGAGGCCGAGGTCGAAGACCTGCTGTTCGCGTGGACCGTCGCGCAGCACGTGAAGTCGAACGCCATCGTCTACGCGAAGGACGGCATGACGCTCGGCGTCGGCGCCGGCCAGATGAGCCGCGTGGACAGCGCGCGCATCGCCGCGGCGAAGGCGAAGGAAGCGGGGCTCTCGCTCGCCGGCTCGTGCGCCGCGTCGGATGCGTTCTTCCCGTTCCGCGACGGCCTCGACGTGGTCGTCGACGCGGGCGCCACCGCGGTGATCCAGCCCGGCGGCAGCGTGCGCGACGACGAGGTGGTCGGCGCGGCGAACGAGCGCGGCATCGCCATGGTGTTCACCGGCGTGCGCCACTTCCGGCACTGATCCCGTGAAGCTCCTCGTCATCGGCTCCGGCGGCCGCGAGCACGCCCTCGCGTGGAAGCTCGCGCAGGGCCCGCGCGTGCAAAAGGTGTACGTGGCGCCCGGCAACGGCGGCACCGCGACCGAGGCCGGCGTCGAGAACGTCGCGATCAGCGCGATCCCCGACCTCGTCGCGTTCGCGAAGAAGGAATCCATCCACCTCACCGTCGTCGGACCCGAGGCGCCTCTCGCCGCCGGCGTCGTGGACGCGTTCCGCGCCGAGGGCCTGCGCGTGTTCGGCCCGACCAAGGCCGCCGCGCAACTCGAGAGCTCGAAGGACTTCGCCAAGCGGTTCATGGTCCGCCACGGCATCCCGACCGCGCGGTACGAGACGTTCACCGACGCCGCGGCGGCGAAGGCCTACGTCGAGCGCCACGGCGCGCCGATCGTGATCAAGGCCGACGGCCTCGCCGCGGGCAAGGGCGTGGTGGTGGCGACGACCCTCGACGAGGCGAAGGCCGCGATCGACGCGATGCTGGTCGGCAACCGCATGGGCGCAGCGGGCGCGCGCGTGGTGATCGAGGAGTTCCTCGAGGGCGAAGAAGCGAGCTTCATCGTCATTTCCGACGGCGCGCACGTGCTCGCGCTCGCCACCAGCCAGGACCACAAGCGCCTGCGCGACGGCGACGAGGGCCCGAACACCGGCGGCATGGGCGCATACTCGCCCGCGCCGGTGGTGACGCCCGAAGTGCACGCGCGCGTGATGCGCGAGATCGTCCTGCCGACCATCCAGGGCATGGCCGCCGACGGCGTGCCGTTCACGGGCTTCCTCTACGCCGGCCTGATGATCGACCGCGACGGCGCGCCGCGCACCGTGGAATTCAATGCCCGCATGGGCGACCCCGAGACGCAGCCAATCCTGATGCGCCTGAAGACCGACCTCGTCGAACTGGTCGAGCACGCCATCGCCGGCACGCTCGATCGCGCCGAAGCCCAGTGGGATCGCCGCGCGGCGCTCGGCGTGGTGCTCGCCGCGAAGGGCTACCCGGACGACCCCGCGAAGGGCGACGCCATCGAGGGCATCCCCCCGGGCGCGCCGGACTGCAAGGTGTTCCACGCCGGCACCGCGCTCGAGGGCAAGCGGCTGCTGACCTCGGGCGGCCGCGTGCTGTGCGTGACCGCGCTGGGCGACTCGATCAAGATCGCGCGCACGCGCGCCTACGACGCGCTTGGCGCGATCCGCTTCGACGGCATGCAGTTCCGCCGCGACATCGGCCACCGCGCGCTGAAGCGCAGCTGATGGACCTCGTCGCCACCCGCGAGTACTTCACCGGCCTGCAGCGTCGCATCGTCGAGGGGCTCGAAGCGCTCGACGGCCAGCCGTTCCGTACCGATGGGTGGGAGCGCCCCGAGGGCGGCGGCGGCATCACGCGCATCCTCGAGGACGGACGCTTCTTCGAGCGCGGTGGCGTTGCCTTCTCGCACGTGAAGGGCAGCCGCCTGCCTCCGTCGGCCTCCGCCTCGCGCCCCGAGCTGGCCGGCCGCGGCTTCGAGGCGATGGGCGTGTCGCTGGTGCTCCATCCGCGCAACCCGCATTGCCCGACCGTGCACATGAACGTGCGCTGCTTCGCCGCGACGAAGGAAGGAGAAGCGCCGGTGTGGTGGTTCGGCGGCGGCATGGACCTCACGCCCTATTACGGCTACGAAGAAGACGCGCGCCACTTCCACGCCACCTGCAAGGCCGCGCTCGCGCCCTTCGGCGCCGAGCACCACCCGCGCTTCAAGAAGTGGTGCGACGAGTACTTCTTCCTCAAGCACCGCAACGAGCCGCGCGGCATCGGCGGCATCTTCTTCGACGACTTCTCCGCGGGCGGGTTCGAGAACGCATTCGCGCTCGCACGCTCGGTGGGCGACCATTTCCTGCCGGCCTACGTGCCGATCGCCGAGCGCCGCCGCGAGACGCCCTACGGCGAGGCGGAGCGCGCGTTCCAGGCCTACCGTCGCGGGCGCTACGTCGAATTCAACCTCGTGTTCGACCGCGGCACCCTCTTCGGCCTGCAGTCGGGCGGGCGCACCGAATCGATCCTGATGTCGATGCCGCCGGTGGTCGCTTGGCGCTACGACTGGAAGCCCGCACCCGGCACGCCGGAGGCGCGGCTCTACGCCGACTTCCTCAGGCCGCGCGACTGGTAGAGGCGGCGCGGGCGCCAAGGGGCGTCCCGCTACCCGCGGCAAGTTCCGCCGCGCGGCGATAGTGCGCCGCCGAAGGCCGCCCGAGACGATCCGACAACTGCCCCAGCGCGAGCCGCGTGGCCGCCGTCTCCTCGTGCGCGACGCTAGCCTCGAGGAATTCCTGCGCCTTGCCCCAGAGCTCGGCCTGCATGCAGAGGCGCCCCGCGGTCGTCATGACGTCGACGTCGTCGGCGCGCGAGCGCAGCCAGCGCTCCGCCTGCTCGATGCGCGCGCGCAATTCGGTGTCGCGCTCCGCGCCGGACAGCGGCGGGATCTCGGCATAGGCCGCGACCAGCGCCGGGGTCCACTCGGCGACGAGTGACTTCTCCAGGATCCCGCGCGCGAGCGCCGCGAAGCCCAGCGTGGTCGCGTGCGCCGCCGCGCGCAATGCAACGCGCGGATGCACGCGTTCGCGCTCGGGAATCCGGCGCCACGCCGACTCGAAGCCGACGCGGTCCGCGGCCGCGCGGCCGAGGAGTTCCAGCCGCGCCTGCATCTGGTACTCGTCGGCGAGCGCCGGCGCGATCGCGCCGCGCTTGCCCAGGTGCGTCGCGAGCCGCTGCACTTCCTCCCAGTTCTGCGCGCCGAGTTCCGCGCGCAGCAGCAGCCGCAGGGTCGCGATGTGCCGCGGCCCGGATGCGTGCAACGCGTGCAGGGCCTCCCGCGCGGCGCCGAAGTCGCGCTCGGCGAGCGCCAGTTCAGCCTGCGTCACCAGGCCCGCGGCGTGCACGGCGTCGCCCGCGCCGCGCGCACGCTCGAGCCACTGGTCGCGGCGTTCCGGCGCGCGCAGTTCGTGCGCGGCCCGCGCCGCGATGAGCGCCGCCAGCCCGGGCGAGACTCCGCCCTCGTAGGCGGTGCGCGCGTCCCGCTCGGCGCGCGCGTAGCGGCCTTCCATCCACGCCTGCAGCGCCGCGGCAAGCGATCCCAGCGCAAGCTCGCGCCGGCGCCTTTCGCGGTACTCGCGTACGTGGACCGGCAGCGCGAACATGTGGTGCAGCAGGCGCACCACCCCATAGACGCCGACGAACGCGACGATCGCGCCGATGCCGAACAGGATCAGCGACACCTCGACGCGCCACGGCGGATACACGAACAGCGCGTACGCGTCGGTGCCGCGCCCGAAGATCGCGATCGCCGCCGCCGCCGCGAAGGCGAGCAGCAGCCAGAAGAGCGCCTTCATCCGCCGCGGCGCTCGCGCGGCGCCTTGAACGCGCGCACCGCCTCGAGGCTCTCGGAGATCGACGGCAACTCGAGGCTGAGCGCGGCGCCGGAAAGCTGCTTGAGCTGCGCGGCCGCGGCCTGCGTCGGCTTGGCGCGCGCATCGAAGTAGCGCTGCAGCCACTGCTGCGCGACGCGCAGGTCCTCGCGGTAGCCCGCCTCGTCGCGTGTCAGCAGGCTGACGCGCGCGCTGAGCAGGCGCAGCTTCAGGTTCTCGCGCAGGAAATACGCCTGCGAGGGCGCGAGGAGCGGAGGTTCCGGCGCGTCGATGCGCCGCACGGTCACCAGCTGGCGCAGCTCCGTCCACACTTCGCCGCCGAAGCGCGCAAGAAAGCCCTCCTCCGGCGCCGGGGGAAGCACCTCGTCGGCCTTCGCCGCCGGCTTCTTCGCCGCCGCGGCCCGCGCCGCTTCGGCGCCCTTGCCGCGCTCGTCGCGCGCGCCGCGATCGTCGAAGGCCATCGGCAGGCCGTCGATCGCCGCGATGACGCCGTCGAGCTTCAGCGCGGTGCCCGGCAGGTCGAGCGCCGGCAGGCCGCGCAGGCGCTCGATGTCGCGTGCGAGCGCCCGACGTACCGCGAGGAATTGCGGGCGGTCGGCGCGCGCGAGGCGCGCCTCGGCGAGCTGCAGCGCAAGCAACGCCGCGCGCACGTTGCCAGAGAGCTGCAACTGCTGCGAGGCGATGGCGAGCACCTGCTCGATCTCGGCGAGCTGCCATTCGTCGCGATTGCGCGACAGCTCCTGGTACAGGGCCTCGAGCGCGCCCTGCTGCGCCTGCGATTCGGCGAGCCGCGACTCGAGCACCGACAGCTTCGCGAGCGCCTCGCGCATCGCTTCCTGCGACTGGCGCGCCAGCGCGCGCGCTTCCTTGCTCTCGACCTCGATGTCGCGCAGGCGGCGCGCGAGTTCCTCCTGCGTCGAGCCGATGCGGCTGCGGGTGTCGAGCCAGGAGACCGCGACCGCCACCGCGACCGCGGCGAGGATCGCGGCGGCGAAGAGGCGGCGCCGCGTGCGCGCGCGTGCTTCGGGAGCTTCCATGCCCGGGACTTTTAACGCGCCGGCGCGAAGTATGCAACCAGCGCGGCGAGCATCTCGTCGTCGCCGGCGCCCGCCACGCGCACCGTCTGCACGCCGGCGCGGCGCGCGGCCTCGGCGATGCGCTCGTGCGCGACGAACATCGGCGTCGCGCGCAGCCACGCTTGCCCGAGTCGCCCGACCATGTCGACGAAGTTCGCCAGCGCCTCGGAGGAAGTCACGACCACCGCGTGCACCTCGCCGCGCGCCCACGCGTGCAGCAGCGGCGCGAGGTCACCCGGCGGGCGCGCGCGCCGGTAGCACTCGGCGTAGGTCACCGTGGCGCCGCGGGCGGCGAGCGTGTCGCCGAGCAGTTCGCGCCCGCCGTCGCCGCGGAACACGACGACGCGCCGGCCCGCGACCTCCTGCAGGAGGGGCAGCGCGAGCAGCGCCTCGCTGTCGGCCTGGGCGGCCGGCGCGACCACGTCGCGCACGCCCTGGCGCTCCAGCTCGCGCCGGCTGCCGCGCCCGACCGCGGCCACCGCGACGCGCGCGGGCCAGGGCGCGTCGCCGCGCCGCGCCCGCAACAGGTTCATCGCCTTCTGCACCGCGCTCGGGCTGATGAACACCGCGAGGTCGAAAGACTCCAGCTGGTCGAGGATCGCGTTCACCGCGGCAGCGTCCGGCGCGTCGAGGATCTCCAGTGCCGGATGCACCAGCGCCCGGCCGCCCTCGGCCTCCACCTTCGCCGCAAGCCCTGCCGCCTGCTCGCGTGGGCGCGTGACGACGATGCCACGGCCGTCGAGCGTTCCGCGGGCCATGCGACGCTAGCGCGCCGCGAGCGCGTCGAGGATCTGCTGCGCCCCTTGCTCGCGCAGCAGCGCCGCCGCGCGCAGCCCGAGCGCCTCGGGATCGGCGGCCGGTCCCTCGCATTCGGCGCGCGCCATGCGACGCCCGTCGGGCGCGCCGACGAGCGCGCGCAGGCGCAGCGTCTGGCCGCGCAATTCGGCATACGCACCCAGCGGGATCGTGCAGTTGCCGCCGAGCGCCCGGTTCACCGCGCGCTCGGCGCGCACGCAACGGGACGACGCGTCATCGACGAGCGGCGCAAGGAGCGCGAGCACGTCCGCGCGGTCGGCTCGGCATTCGATGCCGAGCGCGGCCTGGCCGCCGGCGGGCAGCGACTCCTCGACGGGCAGCCACGAGCGGATGCGATCGCCCATCCCGAGGCGCTCGAGGCCGATACCGGCGAGGATGATGGCGTCGTACTCGCCGCGATCGAGCTTCGCGAGGCGCGTGTTCACGTTGCCGCGCAGCGGGCGGATCTGCAGCGCCGGATGGTGCGCGGCTACCTGCGACGCGCGCCGCAGGCTGGAGGTGCCCAGCACCGCACCATCGGGCAGTTCCGCGAGGCTGCCGTAGCGGTTCGACACCACGGCGTCGCGCGGATCGGCACGCTCCGTGATCGCCGCCAGCGCGAAGCCGGGCGGCAGGTCCACCGGCACGTCCTTCATCGAGTGCACCGCGAGGTGCGCCCGGCCGTCGGCCAGCGCGGTCTCGAGCTCCTTCACGAAGAGGCCCTTGCCGCCCGCCTTGTCGAGCGTGATGTCGAGGCGCTGGTCGGCGACGGTGGTCATTGGCAGCAGCGACACTTCGAGCCCGGCGTACAGCGACGCCAGCCGCGCCTTCACGTACTCGGCCTGCCACAGGGCGAGCGGGCTTGCTCGCGTGGCGATGACGACGTTGCGCAGGGCCGTGGACGGCATGGATCTTCTCCTCAGGGTTGTTCGGTGACGAGGTCGCGCACCGCCGACCACTGGCGGCGGCTCACGGGCAGCTTCTCGGCCACGCCGTGCAGCAGCACCTGCCAGTGGGCCTCGTCGCCCTCGGTGGCCGGCAGCTTCTCGAAGCCGCGGATCGCGGTGCGCGCCACCAGGCAGTTGCGGTGCACGCGCACGAACGAGGCGGCGAACTCCTTCTCGAGCGAGACCAGCGACTCCTCGACCAGGTGCTCGCGCTCCCTGGTGCGCACCGTGACGTACTTCTGCTCGGCCTTCAGGTAGACGATGTCGCGCACCGGCACCAGCACGATGCGGTTGCGCTCGGCCACCGCGAGGTTCTCGCGCGCGGCCTCGCCCGCGGCCTGCGCGAGGCGCTCGCGGTCGGGCGCGCGCGCGGCGGCGGCCTTCCTGAGCGCCGCGGCGAGGCGCTGCGTGCGCACCGGCTTCATCAGGTAGTCGAGCGCATTCAGTTCGAAGGCCTCGACCGCGTGCTCGTCGTGCGCGGTGACGAACACGATGGCGGGCGCCGAGGGCAGCAGCGCGAGGTGGCGCGCCACCTCCAGGCCGCCCATGCCCGGCATCTGGATGTCGAGGAAGAGCACCTCGGCGCCGCTCGCCGGCAGGCGCTGCAGCGCCTCGGCACCGTTCGCTGCCTCGCCGACCACGCGCGTCGGCACCTCGGCGGCGACGTCCGACAACAGGTCGCGCAGGCGGGCGCGCGCCGGCGGCTCGTCGTCGGCGATGAAGACGCGCAACTCGGCGCTCATGCGGCCCCCGCGCCGCGCGTCGGCATCGCCACGCGATACGGCATCACGACGCGCACCTCGTAGCGCCCGCCCTCCACGCGCGCCTCGAGCCTCGCCTCGGCGTCGAAGAACAGCAGCAGGCGCTCGCGGATGTTCTCCAGCGCCATGTGGTTGCCCTGCCGCGCCGGCGCCGCATCGAGCAACGGGTTGCTGATGCGCGCGCGCACGCGGTCGCCTTCGAGCGCAATGCCGACGCGCACCTCGCCCGGGCCGGTGCCCGGCTCGACGCCGTGGTAGATCGCGTTCTCCAGCAAAGGTTGCAGCACGAGCGGCGGCATCAGGGCATCCTGCGGCGCGGTGTCCACCTCCCAGCCAATGCGCAGGCGTTCGCCGAGGCGCAGCTGCTCCAGTGCCGCGTAGCGCTCGAGCAGCTCGATCTCGTCGCCCAGGCGCGCGAACGCGCGCCCCTCGGACATCAGCACGCGAAAGAGTTCCGCGAGGTCCTGCAACGCGAGCTCGGCGCGCTTCGGATCACTGCGGATCAGGGACAGCACCGCGTTCAGGCTGTTGAACAGGAAATGCGGCCGGATGCGCGACTGCAGCGCCTGCAGGCGCGCCTCGGCGAGCGCAGGCGAGTACGCGCGCGCGAAGAGGCGGAAGTACGCCAGCAGGCATGCCGTGCCGAACGCGGTGAAGCCAAGGACCCGCGCCCACTCTCCGCCGGCACCCGCCGCCGCAAGGCCGGCGTTCAGGACGGCGGCGAGCAGGAGCTCGATCACCATCACCGCGGCGCAGCCTGCCGCGTAGGGCAGGCGCGCGAGGGTCGTGGCGCCCGCGTACAGCAGGACAAGGCTCGCCAGCAGCACCGGCTCGAGCAGCGTCGCGCCGGCGAGGAAGGCATCCAGCGGATGCTGCGGCGAGGCATAGAAGGCCGCGGCGAGCAGCGCGCCGTTCGACCCGATGAGGACGCGCGCCGTGACGCCGAGGTTGCGGAAGTCCGGGAGGACGTCCGCGGAAACGTCTTGCCTTATACTTGCCATCGTTTGCGCGCGAGGCGACGTTCGCCCGGCGCCGCCGAGTATGCCCCATGACCCCAGCCGAGTCCAAGTCGCGACGTAGCCGCCGCGCTGCCGCCGCCGCGCCCGCGGCGAAGCGCCGCGCGCCGGCCGCCAAGGGCTGGTCCGAACGCTTCGCCGAGCCGGTGGACGCCCTCGTGGCGCGCTTTACCGCCTCGGTCGGCTTCGACCGGCGCCTCGCCTACGCCGACATCCGGGGCTCGATCGCGCACGCGCGCATGCTCGCCGCGCGCCGCGTCATCAGCCGCCGCGACCTCGCCGCGATCGAGCGCGGCATGGCGCGCATCCGCCGCGAGATCGCCGACGGCCGCTTCGAGTGGTCGATCGAGGCCGAGGACGTGCACCTCAACATCGAGAAGCGCCTCACGGCGCTCGTCGGCGACGCCGGCAAGCGCCTGCACACCGGGCGCTCGCGCAACGACCAGGTCGCCACCGACGTGCGCCTGTGGCTGCGCGACGAGATCGACGCCATCGCGGGCCACCTCGACGCGCTGCTCGGCGCGATCGCCGATCAGGCCACGCGGCACGCCGCGCTCGTGATGCCGGGCTTCACGCACCTGCAGGTCGCGCAGCCGGTGACCTTCGGCCACCACCTGCTCGCCTACGGCGAGATGTTCGTGCGCGACCGCGAGCGCCTCGCCGACTGCCGCCGGCGCGCCAACCGGCTGCCGCTCGGCGCGGCCGCGCTCGCCGGCACCACCTTCCCGATCGACCGCGCGCGCGTCGCCCGCGAACTGGGCTTCGACGGCGTTTGCGAGAATTCGCTCGATGCGGTGTCCGACCGAGACTTCGCCATCGAGTTCTGCGCCGTCGCCTCGCTCGCCATGGTGCACCTGTCGCGCCTGTCCGAGGAACTGGTGCTGTGGACCAGCCAGCGCTTCGGCTTCGTGCGCCTGCCCGACCGCTTCTGCACCGGCTCGTCGATCATGCCGCAGAAGAAGAATCCGGACGTGCCCGAGCTGGTGCGCGGCAAGGCGGGGCGCGTCGCGGGGCACCTCGTCGCGCTGCTCATGCTGATGAAGGGCCAGCCGCTCGCCTACAACAAGGACAACCAGGAAGACAAGGAACCGCTCTTCGACGCCGTCGACACGCTGCGCGACTCGCTGCAGGCGATGGCCTCGCTGGTCGCCGGCCTGGAACCCGTGCCGCAGGCGATGCGCGCCGCGGCGCTGCAGGGCCATGCCACCGCCACCGACCTCGCCGACTACCTCGTCCGCAAGGGAGTGGCGTTCCGCGACGCGCACGGCATCGTCGCGCGCGCGGTGCGCGACGCGGAAGCGAGCGGGCGCGACGTCGGCTCGCTGTCGGTCGCGGAACTGAAGCGCTACTCACCCGCGATCGGCGCCGACGTCGCCGGCTGGCTGACCCTCGAAGGCTCGGTGTCGCGCCGCGACCACGTCGGCGGCACCGCGCCCGCCCGCGTTCGGGCCGCCGCGAAGAACCTGCGCGCCCGGCTGCGCCGCCGCCCATGAACGACGCCGCGCCGCCCAAGTTCGAGAAGATCGGGAAATACCCGGTCAGGAAGAAGCTCGGCGAGGGCGCGACCTCCGAGGTCTACCTCTGCCACGACCCGTTCAACGATCGCGACGTGGCGATCAAGATGGTGTTCCCGGAGGCGTTCCTCGACCCCGAGCACGGACGGCTCTACCACAAGCTCTTCGTCACCGAAGCCTCCCTCGCCGGCAAGCTGCAGCACCCGCACATCTGCCAGATCTACGACGCGGTCGCCGAGGACCAGCTGCACTACATCGTCATGGAGTACGTCGACGGCGGCACGCTGGAGCCCTTCTGCCAGCCGGAGTCCCTGCGCCCGATCGAGGACGTCGTGGAGATGACGTTCAAGTGCACGCGGGCACTGGAATTCGCGCACCGGATGGGCATCACCCACCGCGACATCAAGCCCGCGAACATCCTGCACGCCGGCGGCACCGACGTGAAGATCTCCGACTTCGGCGCCGCGCTGATCTCCTCCGGCGAGACCACGCAGGTGGCGGCGATCGGCTCCCCCGCCTACATGTCGCCGCAGCAGGTGAAGGAACACCCGCTCAATCACCAGACCGACATCTACTCGGTCGGCGTGGTGATGTACCACCTGCTCACCGGGCGCCTGCCGTTCCAGGCCTCGAACAACTTCAGCCTGATCTACCAGATCACCAACGTCGAGCCGGCTCCGCCCTCGTCGTATCGCCCCGAGATCCCGCCGGCGGTGGACGCGATCGTGCGCCGCGCCATGGCCAAGGACCTCGAGGTGCGCTACCCGGACTGGGAGGCGTTCTCCCTCGACCTCGCCGAGGTGTTCCGCAACGAAGGCCTCGGGCCGCGCACGCAGCAGTTCGCCGATTCCGACAAGTTCGAGACGCTGAGGAAGCTGCCGTTCTTCGAGCCGTTCTCGGACGCCGAGCTCTGGGAAGTCGCGCGCATCTCGTCGTGGCGCAACGCGACCTCCGGCGAAACGCTGATGAAGGAAGGCGAGGCCGGGACCTACTTCTGCCTGCTTGCCGAGGGCCAGGTCAAGGTCACCAAGAAGGGCAAGCTCCTCAACATCCTCGGCGAGGGCGAGTGCGTCGGCGAGATGGCCTACCTCTCCAAGACGGCCCACGTGCGCGGCGCGGACGTCTCCGTGCTCGACGACGCGAAGATCATCTCGGTGCCGACGCAGAAGCTCGCGCAGGCCTCGGACGCGTGCCGGCACAAGTTCGACCGCGCCTTCCTCGAGATCCTCACCGAGCGCCTGACGATGGCCAACATGCGCCTCTCGGGTGTCTGACGCCGCCGGCCTCGACAGGATCGGCAAGTACCCCGTGCTGCGCAAGCTCGGGGAGGGCGCCACGGCCGAGGTGTTCCTGTGCCGGGACCCGTTCAACGAGCGCGACGTCGCCGTCAAGCGCCTCTTCCCGGAGACCCTGCGCGATCCCGAGCGCGGCAAGCTCTACCGCAAGCTCTTCTTCACCGAGGCTTCGCTGGCGGGCCGCATCGTGCATCCGCACGTGGTGCAGATCTACGACGCCGTCGTCGAGGAGGAGGCCGGCTACATCGTCATGGAGTACGTGCCCGGCGGGACGCTCGAGCGCTACTGCGACCCGGCGCAGCTGCTGCCGGTGGCGAAGATCGTCGAGATCGCGTTCAAGTGCACGCGCGCGCTTTCGTACGCGGCGGCGGCCGGCGTGATCCACCGCGACATCAAGCCCGGCAACATCCTCTACGGCCAGTCGCCGACCGACATCAAGATCTCGGACTTCGGCCTCGCGCTCGCCTCGAGCCTGGAGACCACGCAGATCTCCGGCATCGGATCCCCGGCCTACATGTCGCCCGAGCAGATCCGCGACGAGGACGTGGACCTGCGCACCGACATCTACTCGATGGGCGTGGTGATGTACCAGCTGCTCACCGGCGTGCTGCCCTACCAGGGCTCGAACAACTTCTCGATCATCTACCAGATCACCAACTACGACCCGCCGCTGCCCTCCTCGCAGAGGAAGGACGTGCCGATGGCCATCGACAAGATCGTGCGCCGCGCGATGCAGAAGGACGCGGGCCGGCGCTACCAGACCTGGGAGGAATTCTCCAAGGACCTCACCGAGGCGTTCCGCTCGGATCGCGCGGCGATGAAGGTCACCGAGGAGTTCGGCGACACCGACAAGTTCAACGCGCTGCGCGCGATGGCCTTCTTCAAGAGATTCTCGGACGCCGAGCTCTGGGAACTCGTCGGCATCAGCGAGTGGGATCGCGTCGCCGCCGGCGCGGTGGTGATGAAGGAAGGCGACGTCGGCGAGTTCTTCTGCCTCGTCGCCAGCGGCGGCATGAAGGTCACCAAGAGCGGCATGCTGCTCTCGACCCTCGGCCCTGGCGAATGCTTCGGCGAGATGGCGGGGCTGTCGCAGACGGCGAACGTGCGCGGCACCACCGTGACGGCAAGCGGCGAATCGCGCGTGGTGCGCGTGAAGAACGCCGACCTCGAGGACGCTTCCGACGCGCTGCGACGGCGCTTCGACCGTGCCTTCATCAACCTGCTGGTGGACCGCCTGAACGCGGCGAACGCGAAGCTCGCCGGCGCGTCCTGACGGGACTACTTGGCCGCGATCGGCTCGAGCAGCTTCTGCAGCTCGCCGGCCTGGTACATCTCGCGCATGATGTCCGAGCCACCGACGAATTCGCCGTTGACGTAGAGCTGCGGGATCGTCGGCCAGTTGGCGAACTCCTTGATGCCCTGGCGGATCGCCGGGTCGGCGAGCACGTTGACGCTGAAGAACTCGCTGACGCCGCAGGCGTTGAGCGCCTGCACCGCCATCGCCGAAAAGCCGCACTGCGGCATCTGCGGCGTGCCCTTCATGTACAGCACGACCGGGTTCCCGGTGACCTGCTCGCGGATGGTGTCCTGGACGCTCATGGGACCAACTCCGAATAGTTGAACGAATTGCTCAGGATTCTAGCGTGCCGCCGGTCGCGCGCGCAATCCCGGCAAGGTCGACGCGCGATTGCACGTGCGCGAATCCGCGCCGTTCGAGCATCGCCCTGACCGCCGCGTCCTGCCCGAGCCCGTGTTCCAGCAGCAGCGCGCCGCCCGGCGCAAGGAACTCCGGCGCCGCCGCGACGATCTCGCGAATCGCATCCAGCCCGTCCGGGCCGGAGACCAGCGCGGAGCGCGGCTCGTGCCGCACGTCGCCCTCGTCCAGATGGTGATCGCCTTCGGCCACATACGGCGGATTCGACACCACGAGGTCGAATCGCTCGCCCGCCACCGGCTCGAACCAGCGCCCGTGGCGCCACTGCAGGTCGAGACCGAGCTTCACGCCATTGCGCTTCGCGACGACGAGCGCGGCGGCGCTTGCGTCCACGGCGACGACGCGCGCCTTCGGCGATCGCGAGCGGATGGCGAGCGCGATGGCGCCGCTGCCCGTGCCGAGGTCGAGCACGCTTGCGGGCGCGCGCTCGAGCGCCCAGTCGACCAGCAGCTCGGTCTCGGGCCGGGGGATCAGCACCGCGGGGTTCACCGCGAGGTCGAGGCCGTAGAACTCGCGATGGCCGACGATGTACGCGACGGGTTCGCCGTCGCGCCGCCGCCCCGCCCATTCCTCGAAGCGATGCGCGACATCCTGCGGAAGCTCTCGCTCCGGATAGGCGATCAGGCTGGCCTGCGAAAAGCCGCTCGCCTCCGCGAGCAACAGCCGCGCCTCGCGAGCGTCGATTCCGCTCGCGCCGATTGCAGCGGCGACCCGCATTCCTAGGCGCGCGCGGCGCGCACGGTCAGGCTTCCGTGGCGGCCAGTTCGGCGAGTTGCTCGGCCTGCCGTTCGGCGGCGAGCGCGCCGACGAGCTCGTCGAGCTCCCCGTCCATCACGCGCTCGAGCTTGTAGAGCGTGAGATTGATGCGATGGTCGGTGACGCGACCCTGCGGGAAGTTGTAGGTGCGGATGCGCTCGGAGCGATCGCCCGAGCCGATCAGCGACTTGCGCGCGGAGGCGATCTTCGCGGCCTGCTCGCGCTCCTGCTTGTCCTTGATGCGCGCCGCCAGCACGCCAAGCGCCTTCTCGCGGTTCTTGTGCTGCGAGCGCGAGTCCTGGCACTCGACGACGATGCCGGTCGGCAGGTGCGTGACGCGGATCGCCGAGTCGGTCTTGTTGACGTGCTGGCCGCCCGCCCCGGAAGCGCGGAAGGTGTCGATGCGCAGGTCGGCCGGGTTCAGCACCACGTCGTTCACCGCGTCCGCCTCCGGCAGCACGGCCACCGTGCACGCCGAGGTGTGGATGCGTCCCTGCGCCTCGGTCTCCGGCACGCGCTGCACGCGGTGGCCGCCCGACTCGAAGCGCAGGCGCGAGAACGCGCCGTGGCCCTCGATGCGCGCGATCACTTCCTTGTAGCCGCCGAGCTCGGACGGGCTCTCGGAGATGATCTCGACCTGCCAGCCCTGGCGCTCGGCGTAGCGCACGTACATGCGGAAGAGGTCGCCCGCGAAGAGCGCGGACTCGTCGCCGCCGGTGCCGGCGCGGATCTCGAGGAAGATGTTGCGCTCGTCGTTCGGGTCGCGCGGCAGCAGCACCTTCTGCAGCTCGGCCTCGAGCGCCGCGACCGATTCGCGCGCGCTGCGGCCCTGCTCCTCGGCGTACTCCTTCATCTCGGGATCGGCGGCCATCTCCCGGGCCGCGGCCACGTCCTCCTCGGCGGCGCGGAAGCGCCCGTAGAGGTCGACGAGGTTCGAGAGCTCGGCGTGCTCGCGCGAGAGCTTCCTGAACTGGTCCATGTCGCGCGTCGCGGACTCGGAGGCGAGCGCGGCGTTCACCTCCTCGAGGCGCGCTGCGAGGCTGTCCAGCTTGCTGCGCAGGACGGGTTTCATCGGGGAGCGGCGCTACGACCGGATGCGGAAGATGCGCGACAGCGCCGCGGCGAGGCCCTCGCGCTCGTCGCCCGACGCCTCGTTCAGCGCCTGCGTGGGGCCGTGCATCAGCTTGTTGACGAGCCCCTGCGACAGCGCCTCCATGACGGCCTTCGGGTCGTCGCCGCGCGCGAGCAGCTTCATCGCGCGCTCGAGTTCGTGCCGGCGCGCCTCCTCGGCGCTCTCCCGCAGGCTGCGGATCAGCGGCACGCTCTCGCGCGCCTGCATCCAGTGCATGAACTGGCCGACCTGCGCGTCGATGATCGCCTCGGCCTGGTCGACCGCGGAGCGCCGCGCGTCGAGGTTGGCGGCGACGATGCCCGCGAGGTCGTCGACGGTGTAGAGGAAGACGTCGTCGAGCTCGGCCGCCTCGCGCTCGATGTCGCGCGGGACCGCGAGGTCGACCATGAAGATCGGCCGCCGGCGGCGCGCCTTCAGCGCGCGCTCGACCAGGCCCTTGCCGAGGATGGGCAGCGACGAGGCGGTGCAGCTCACCACGATGTCGTGCTCGTGCAGGTGCTCGGCGAGCGACTTCAGCTCGATCGCGCGGCCGTTGAAGCGGTGCGCGAGCTGCTCGGCGCGCTCGAGGGTCCGGTTCGCGACCGTGATGCGCGCCGGCCCCTGCGCCGCGAAGTGCGTGGCGCAGAGCTCGATCATCTCGCCCGCGCCGATGAAGAGCACTTTCTGTTCCGAGAGGCTGGAGAAGATGCGCGCCGCGAGCTTCACCGCGGCCGCGGCCATCGACACGCTCGCCGCGCCGACCTCGGTGGTCGTGCGCACCTCCTTCGCCACCGCGAACGAGCGCTGGAAAAGCTTGTGCAGCACCGTGCCGAGCGTGCCGGCCGATTCGGCGGCCTTCACCGCCTCCTTCATCTGGCCGAGGATCTGCGGCTCGCCGAGCACCATCGAGTCCAGGCCCGAGGCGACGCGGAACGCGTGGCGCACCGCCTGTTCGCGCGGCAGCGTGTAGAGGTACGGCGAGATCTCGCCCGGCTGCATGCGGTGATACTCGGCCAGCCAGTGGGCCGCGTCGGCCGGCGCCTCGGCCGAGAAATAGATCTCGGTGCGGTTGCAGGTCGAGAGGATCGCCGCCTCGCTCGCGCGGCGCGAGCGCGTCAACTCGGCGAGGGCCTCCTTCAGGCGCTCGACCTGGAACGCCACCCGCTCCCGGACGGGGAGGGGCGCGGTCTGGTGGTTCAGGCCTAGCGTATAGAGGGTCATGGGCGACCCGCCATTATAGGGGACCCCCCTCCCCGCACTTGAGGCAGGTCAACGGCTCGCCCGGCTCAAGGGGCGCCCTCCCCGCGCCGTTATCGAGGAACGGAGCCCTGCCGCCATGCCCCTGTCGCCCGCCGAACTCGCCTGCCTCGCCGATTCCAAGCCCTTTGCCGGCGTGGCGCCGGACGTCCTCAAGTCGGTGCTGGCCGAGGCGGCGGTGCGCGAGGTCGGCACGGGCACCACGGTGATCGCGCCGGGCGAGCGCCACCGCCAGCTGCACGTCGTGCTGCGCGGCGAACTCGGCGTCTTCGCCGACGAAGGCGCCAAGCTCGCGCTATCCAAGATCGGGCCGGGGGACTGCGCCGGCGAGCAGTCGGTGCTCGACCACGAGCCGGCCTCGGCGCTCGTCGTGGCGACCGCGCCGACGCGCCTCGCGGTGCTCACCGCCGAACAGGCCTGGGTGGCGATGGGCCGCGCGCCGATGATCGCGCTGAACCTGCTGCGCCTCTTGTCGGCGCGCCTGCGCAGCCACAATGCATCGCTGCGCGCCACCTTCGAGCGCCAGACCATGCTCGAGTCCACCGGCAACACCGACAGCCTCACCGGGCTGCACACCCGCCGCTGGATGGAGGAAGTCTTCGAGCGCGAGATCCTGCGCTGCCACCGCGCCGGCAAGCCGTCCTCGCTCCTCCTCGTGGACATCGACCGGCTGCGCGAGGTGAACGAGACGCTCGGCCATCGCATCGGCGACGCCGTGCTCGCGCGCTTCGCCGACCTGATGCAGCGCACGCTGCGCCCGCGCGACCTGATCGCGCGCTACGGCGGCGAGGAGTTCTGCGTGCTGCTGCCCGAGGTCGGCGCGCGCCGCGCGATGCAGGCCGCAGAGCGCCTGCGCGCGCGGATCGACTCCCAGCCCGCGCAGATCAGCCGCGAGATCCAGGTCTGCTACACGATCTCGGTCGGCATCGCCGAATGGGAGTCCGGCATGGACCTGTCCGACCTCGTCGACGCGGCCACCGGAGCGCTGGACGCCGCGAAGGACGTCGGGCGCAATCGCGTCGAGCTCGCGGGGCCTTGGAAATCCCGGCAGGCCGCCTGAGATAATCGGCGCGTGACGTACGCGCGCCTGCTGCTCGCCTTCCTCGCCCTGCTCGCGCTCGCCGCGAAGGCGGCCGATGCGCCGATCCCGCTCGCCGAACTCTCCAAGCCGGGCCGGGTGCTGATGCTGCGCCATGCACACGCGCCGGGCAACGGCGACCCGCCCGGCTTCCGGCTCGGCGACTGCACGACGCAGCGCAACCTCGGCGACGAGGGCCGCGCGCAGGCGCGGCGCATCGGAGTGCGCCTGCGCGATGCAGGCATCACCGGAGCGCGCGTGTGGTCGAGCCAGTGGTGCCGTTGCCTCGACACGGCGCGGCTGCTCGACCTCGGCCCGGTGCGCGAACTGGCCGCGCTCAACTCGTTCTTCGACCGGCCGCAGGACCGCGATCGCCATGTCGCGGACCTGCGCGCGTTCCTCGCGGGCGTGCCGCTAGACGGCGCGCCGGTCGTGCTCGTCACGCACCAGGTGATGGTGACCGCGCAGACGGGCAGATGGGTGGATTCCGGCGGCGGCGCGCTGTTCGCGCGCGAGGACGGCGGACGGCTGCGCTATCTGGGGCTGGTGGAATTCAACTGAGGCGGATGTGGTGGCCAAGGGCGGAATCGAACCACCGACACAAGGATTTTCAGTCCTCTGCTCTACCAACTGAGCTACTTGGCCGTCCGGTGCCCCGGGCAATGCCCGGCGCAGGCAGGGCGCGGATTATAGCAGGGGCGCCGTCGCCCGAACGCAGGCCCTATCGGGGTCGCCGCGGCGTCGCCCACTCCTGGCCGCGCGCGGCATCCAGCAGTTCGCCGGTCGTACGCAGACCGCGCGATTGCGCCTTCGACTGCAGGACGAGGAGCAATTGCGCGGTCGCGAGGGCGTCGGCGAGCGCGTGATGCCGGCGGGCGTTGTCGATGCCGCAGGCCCGCACCCACTCGTCGAGGCTGCGCAGGGACTTCGCGCGCTCCGGATCGAGCGCCGGCGCGAGCCAGGCGAGGTCCAGCCAAGCGCGCCGGAACGGCTCGCCGAGATACCGCCGCATCGCGCGCCGCAGCATGATCTCGTCGAACGGCGCGTGGAACGCGACCAGCGGCGACTTGCCCGCGAATTCGAGGAACGCGAGCAGGGCCTGGCGCGGATCCTCGCCCTGGACCTGCGCCGTGCCGCCGATGCCGTGCACGAGGATGTTGGCCTCGTCGCTCGCGACCGCCTGCCGCAGCACGGCGTAGTAGTGGTCGGCGACGCGGATGCGCTCGCCGCCCACGGCCACGGCGCCGATCGCGATCAGGCGGTCGTGGAACACATCGAGGCCGCTCGATTCGACGTCCACCACGACGAATCGTTCCTCGCCGTGCGCCTTCGCGGGATCCGCTTCCTGCAGACCGCGCCAGGCCGCCAGGCGCTCGCGCTCGGGCGCCGACAGGCGAGCGAAGGCACCGCGCAGCCAGTCGAGGGGGATCACAGGCGGTAGTCGAGTGCCAGGCGATCCTGGAGCTTGCGCGCCTGCCGCATCGCCTCCCTGAGGATGCGCCGGTCGAGTTCGTTCAGCGAGTCGGGGTCGATGCGATTGGCCTCCGCGCCCGCGACGCCCGGGTTCGCCATCTGGTGGCGCAGCCGCAGCAGCAGCACGAAGTGGAACGATTCCGCCATGGCCTCGACTTCCTCGTTCGGCATCCGCAGTCGCGGCCCCGCGGCCCGCAGGCGCGCCGCGGTGTTGGTGTGCTCGATGCCCGATGCGAGCGCGAGGATGCGCGCCGCATCGACGAACGGTCTCGTGCCGCTCGCCTTGAGGTCGACGAAACGGGCATCCCCGGTGCGCGCCGCCGCGAGCAGGCCGCCGAGCAAGCCACCGGGCGCCCGCGACTCGAGCGCGGATTGCGTCATCGCGCGCAGGAAGCGATCGTTGCCCTTCACCGCCTCGGCGAGCCAGCCGCGCAGCGAGGAGGCGAGTGAATCGGCGCCCCACAGCGCCCGCAGGTCGAAGAAGATCGTCGCGTTGAGCAGGGCCTGCGGCACCGGATTGCGGATCCAGTCCGTGAACCTCGCGCGCCACTCGTCGGCGGACAGGCACCATTGCGGATTGCCCGCCATGATCTCGCCCTTGCACAACGGGAATCCGCAGGCATCCAGTGTCTGATTCGCGGCCTGCGCGAACGGCAACAGGCGCGCGCGCGCCTCGTCGGGGGCGATCTCGCCCGCAAAGACGATTCCATTGTCCTGGTCCGTGGCGAGCGTCTGCTCGTAGCGACCCTCGCTGCCGAGCGCGATCCAGCACACCTCCAGCCCGCCGAGGTCATGCCGCGCCGCCTCGACCTCTAGCACGCGCGCGACCAGGCGGTCGTTCAGGGTCGCGACGAGCTGCGCGAGATGCTCGGCGCCGACCCCTTGGGCGATCAGGTTCTCCGCGAGGCGCGCGATGTCCGCGGCCGCCTGCTTGAGCGCCGCTTCGTCGCCAGCACGCTCGATGGCACCGACGATGCTGCGCATGCTGGTGCGCTGGAGCGCGAACAGGTCTCGCTCGGACACCATGCCGACGAGACGCCCCTCCTCGACCACGGGAACGTGGCGGAATCCCCTGCGCGCCATGAGGAGCGCAGCCTCGGCGGCGCTGGCACTGCCCGGCAGGGTGGAAGGCGCGTGCGTCATGTAGTCGCGGACCGGACGCGACGCGTCCAGGCCGCTCCCGGCCATGTGATGCAGCAGGTCGCGCTCGGTGAACACGCCGGCCGGTCCACCCTCCGGCGTGATCGCGACGATGGCACCGACCTTGGCTTCGCGCATGCGCGCCAGCGCCGACTTCAGCGGTTCTTCCGGCGCGCAGGTCACGGGGGCCCTGCGCACCAGGTCGCGCAGCGGCGCGCCCATGGAGAGCTGCCCCGTCGCGCGCTGCGCATGCAGGCTCTGCACCAGCGCCTGCGACTGCTGCAGCAAGGCGCCGATGCTGCCGACGCAGAACTTCTGGAATTCGCGGCTGCGACGCGCGAGCTCCGCTACCGCGGGGGCCTTCACCTCGTAGCAGAAACTGTCCTCCGCGGCATCGTAGGCATGGGCCGCGGGGCGCATGCCCACGACCTCGGCGAGCGGAAAGCACTCGCCAGGACCGATCTCGACGGCATCCAGTCCCGGCACGCCTTCGCCCGAAGCCTCGCCGCGCACGTGCCCGCGCTGGACGATATAGAGCACCATCGCGGCGCCCTGCTCGGGCCCCACGACGCGCCGGCCCTTCGGGAAGTAGGCGATCGTGGCCTCCCGCGCGAGGTAGGCCAGCGAATCCGCGTCCATGCGATCGAACGGCGCATGGCGCCGCAGCGCCCCGATCGTAGCGTCGACAACCACGTCTTGTGCTTCCGCCATGGCCACAGAATAATGCCTCAATCCCATGACGACGAACGCGCGCGACAACCGCCTACGACCGTGGCTGCGATTCAAGCTCGCGCAACTGGCGACGCTGCTCGGCCGAGACGACGAGGCCATTGCCATCCTTGCCGAGGTCGCCGCGGAGTCGCCCGGCCATGTTGGCGCGTGGCGCCATCTCGGCTTCCTGCACGCCAAGCACGGCCGCGATGCGGCGGCGGCCGAGGCCCTGCAGCGAGCGCTCGCGCTCGACCCGGGCGACGACGGCACGCGCTTCAACCTCGGGTTCATCCTGCACCGGCTGAAGCGCGTGGACGACGCGATCGCCGAATACGAACGCGTGGTGCAGACCTCCCCGAAGAACGACCGCGCGTGGTACGGACTGGGCGTGTGCCTGTGCGAGAAGGGAGAGTGGGAACGCGCCGTCGCGCCGCTCAAGGAGGCGGCGACGCAGCAGTACTTCAATCCGCACGCCGGCTACCAGCTGTGCCTGGCCTTGCATCGCCTCGGCCGCGGCGACGAATTGCGCACGGAGTACGAGCGCGTAAAGTCGTTCGAGCCCAAGTTCGCCGCGCAGATCCGGCACGACACCGGCATCGCGGACTAGTTCAGCAGGCGTTCGCGACCAGGCAGATCTTGTAGTACGTCGCCACGACCCAGATCGCGGCGACCATCGAGAACGCGACCAGCCCGACCCAGAGCGGCGGGAAGAACTTCGGTACCAGCAGCCGTGCGACCCCGAGCGCCGGCGATGCCGCCGCGCGGAGCACCTGGTAGAAGACGTTCGTCTCGCGCTTCTCCCCCGCCAGCATGTAGAGCAGGCCCTGGCCGGCCAGCGCGAGCAGCGCCACCTCGGCGAGAGCCTTCGCGATCACGGCGGCGAGCAGCATGGACGGAGTATGGAAGAAAAAAGGCCCGCGCGGTGCGCGGGCCTTCGTGGGACGCCGTGGCGATCAGGTCGCCTTGGTGTCGATGTCGCCCTCGAGGTTCGGGTAGCGAACGTGCTCGACGAGGTCCTGCGTCTCCTTGTCGGGCTCTCCGGTGAGCAGGCTGACCACGATGATGACGACGAACCCGAGAGGCACGCCGAACATACCCGCGGAGATCGGCGAGATGTCCCACCAGATCGCCTCCGCCATCGGCTTCGTGACCCCGAAGAGGCCGCGCAGCCACGGCTGGGTCTGGGTCATGTAGTAGAACGTGATCCCCAGTCCCGCCGCCATCCCCAGCGTCGCACCCCACTTGTTGGCGCGCTTCCAGAAGATACCCAGCACCAGCGCCGGGAAGAACGCCGCCGCCGCGAACGAGAAGGCCGCGGACACCAGGAACAGGATGTCCGCCGGCTTCTGCGCCGCCACGGAAGCCGCCGCGAGCGCCACCACGAGAAGCAGGATCTTCGACATCGTCACGCGGCGAGCCGTGGACGCATTCGGATCCAGCATCTTGTAGTAGACGTCGTGCGACAGCGCGTTGGCGATCGTGAGCAGCAGGCCGTCCGCGGTGGACAGCGCGGCCGCGAGGCCGCCCGCCGCGACAAGGCCCGAGATCACGTACGGCAGGCCCGCGATCTCCGGCGTCGCCAGCACCACGATGTCGCCACCAATGGCGATCTCCGCGAGTTGCACGATCCCGTCGCCATTGACGTCGACCACGCTGAGCAGCGCCGCATCCACCTTGCTCCAGGCCGCCACCCATGCAGGCAGCTCCGCGAACTTGGAGCCGACCAGCAGCGTGTAGACGTCGAACTTCGCCAGCACCGCGAGCGCCGGCGCCGTGAAGTAGAGCAGGAAGATGAAGAACAGGGACCAGGTGACCGAATCCCGCGCTTCCTTCACCGATGGCGTGGTGTAGTAGCGCATCAGGATGTGCGGCAGTGCCGCCGTGCCCACCATCAGGCAGAAGATCAGTGCCAGGAAGTTCTTCCGCGAGACGTCCCGCGCCTTGTCGTCCTTGCCCGGGAATGCTTCCGCGTGCCGCAAGGGCGGTCCGGAGCGCGCGGCGAGGCCCGCTTCCCGCGCCCAGGCCTTCTTGGCATCGTCCGCGGTCTTCGGGAATTTGGTGATCGCGTCCTCGGCCGCCTTGATCTTGTCGGCCGGGGCGTTCTGCGCCTTCAGGTCCTCGAGATCCTTGGCGAGCTTCGCCTTGGCGTCGTCGTACGACTTCGGCAGGGCCTTCAGGTTGGCGCTGGCTGCAGCCGCGCGGTCGGCGAAGATCTTGCGAACCTCGAGTTCCTTCGGGTCCTTGATCAACTGCTCCTCGCGAGCGGTGACCTTCTCGAGCACTGCGCCGTAGACCAGCTGCGGGATCGGGAAGCTGGTGTGCTTCACCGACAGCCACACCACCGGGATCATGTAGGCGATGATCAGGATGATGTACTGGGCCACCTGCGTCCACGTGACCGCCCTCATGCCACCGAGGAACGAGCAGACCAGGATGCCGCCGAGGCCGAGGAAGATCCCCAGTTCGAACGACACGCCGGTGAGGCGCGTGGTAATCAGGCCGACGCCGTAGATCTGCGCCACCACGTAGGTGAACGAGCACAGGATCGCCGCGAACACGCCGACCATGCGCGGGATGTGGCCGCCATAGCGCGCGCCGAGGAAGTCCGGGATCGTGAACTGCCCGAACTTGCGCAGGTACGGGGCGAGGAACAGCGCCACGAGGCAGTAGCCGCCCGTCCAGCCCATGATGAAGGCGAGGCCGCCATAGCCGGTGAGGTAGAGCGTGCCGGCCATGCCGATGAACGAGGCCGCGCTCATCCAGTCGGCGCCGGTCGCCATGCCGTTGAAGAGCGCCGGCACCCTGCGCCCCGCCACGTAGTACTCGGCGACGTCCGCCGTGCGGCTCATGACGCCGATGCCGGCGTAGAGGCCGACCGTCGCGAGGAGGAAGATGTAGCCTACCCACTGGCGGGTAAGCCCCATCTGCTCGAGGATCGCGAGGACGATGACAAAGAGTGCAAATCCGCCCGTGTACCAGCTATAGACCTTCTTCAGCTGGGAGGTGAATTCCTTCTGCGTTTGCTGGGCCATGATCAGTCATCCCCCTCGTGGACGCCATATTCCTTGTCCAGGTTGTTCATGTAGCGCGCGTACCACCAGATGATGATCACGTAGACCACCAGCGCACCCTGCCCGCCGACCCAGAACGAGAAGGGCCAGCCGAAGAAGTTGAATGACAGGTCGCGCGCGAGATAGCCGAGCACGTACGTGACGAATGCCCAGACGGCGAGCAGGATCATCGTCATCGTGACGTTCTTGCGCCAATACTCCTTGTGCTTCTCGGTCAGCTGCATGTTCCCCCTCCTCGATGAACTGCGCGATGAACTGCGCGATACACTGCGCCTCCGCAGGCCGCGATGCGCCCGGTCTCCTGATCCAGCTTGCGAAATCTAGGTTCGCAGTCTTACGTGATTCTTACGATTGAGCATCGATCTTGCGTTGCGCATTGCACAAAGCCCATGGACGCGTCATAGCCACCCGAGTCCGGAGCCCATCGCCCCGATCGTTCCCGCGATCACCATCGAGACGAGGAACGAGATCGCGGTGAACTCGGCCGCATCGCTCGCGCGACACCCCACCACGCGCTGCAGGCCCAGGTAATACAGGTAGAAGCAGTGCAGCATCGCGATCACCCCGACCGCGGTCAGCAGCGGCCAAGCGAACAGCAGCCCACAGGCGAGCACCGGCGTGCTGCCGTGGACGGAGACCGCGACCGCATGCGACCAGCGACGCGTGACGCCGTACGCAGGCGCGATCAGGTGAATCGCCGCGGCCAGGGATGCAAAGGTCGCCATCGCCGCCGCGAAGGTCATGGCGAAGGACTCGATGCGCGCTGCGGGCGCGAGGTCGTGGAATCGCAGGGCCCATCCAGCCGCCGGCAGGGTCGCAAGCAGCAACCCGTTACTGCCCAACGTCTTGCTCGCGCCGTCGCTGCGTGAGGCGATCTCATCCCATGCCTGGCGCGGATGCACCAGCATCCGCCACGCGTCGCGCGCCGGCGTCACGCGACGCTGCGCAGCCTCGAGCGCGCCGAATCGAAGGTGGGTAAGACCACGCGGAACAGCGACCCCTTGCCACGCGGGTTCTCGTCCAGCCGCACGCTCCCCTGGTGCAGCGTTGCGATCTCGCGAACGATCGCGAGGCCGAGTCCCGACCCGTCCGCGCCGGTACCGAGGACGCGATAGAAGCGCTCGAACACGAGTTCGCGCTCATCCGGCGAAATGCCCGTCCCCGTGTCCACGACCTCGAGCGTCACGGCATCGCCCGCGACCACTCGCACGAGCACTTCGCCGCCCGGTTCCGTGTAGCGGATCGCATTGTCGAGCAGGTTGGCGAGCAGTTCCCGGAGCAGCGCCGCATTGCCGCGGACGCGGCACGGCGTCGCGGGCGCCTCGAAGCCAAGCGCGATGCCACGCTCGACCGCCCTCGTGTACCAATCCCGCACGAGTTCGCGCGCGAGCCCGACGAGATCTTCCGGCACCATGGGAACGGGCGCGTCGCGTTCGGCCCTGGCGAGCGCCAGCAGCTGGCTCACGAGTCGCGAGGCACGGTCGGCGCCCGTGGCGATCTGGCGCATGGCATGTTCCACGCTGGCACCGTCTTTCTGGCGCAAGGCGAGCTCGGCCTGCGTCTTCAACCCGGCAAGCGGGGTGCGCATCTGGTGGGCCGCGTCGGCGACGAAGCGCTGCCGCGCCCGCAGGCTGGCGTCGAGCCGCGCCATCAGGTCGTTGATCGAATCGATGAACGGACGCACCTCCTCCGGCGCGTGGGTCGGGTCGACCGGGGAAAGATCCTGCGGCGGGCGCGAGCGGATGCGCCGGCGCAGGTCGTCGAGCGGCTCGATGCCCTTGGACAAGCCGAAGGACACGAGCAGCAGCGCGAGCGGCAATATGAGGAACTGCGACATCAGCACCGCGCTCGAGATGTCGCTCGCCAGCGCGATCCGCTTGTCCTCGGCCTCGGCAACCTGCACCAGCACGGCGCCGGTGATCCCGACCGGTTGCGCGAACAGGTAGGCCACGCGCAACTCGCGCCCGTCGAGGAACTCGTCGCGGAAGTAGACGCGGCCGGGTTCCAGGTCCGGCGTGAAATCGACGTTGGGCAGCCCCCGGTCGCCCTCGAGCACTTCGCCCTTCAGGCCGCGCACCTGGTATCGGCTGTCCTCGGTGCCGCGCGCGAGCAGCATCGCCTGCGCGGCGCGCGGCAGGTTGACGACCACGCGCCCGCGATCGGAGCCCACCTGGCGCGCGATGGCGCCCGCGCTGCCGGCGAGGTCACGATCGTAGGTCGTGCTCGCCACCGAGTACGCGATCGCGTACTCGATCGCCATGCTGATCGGCCAGAGGATCAGGAACGGCACCAGCATCCAGTCGACGATCTCGCCGAACAGCGAGCGCTGGCGGTGGTGGCGATCAGTGCCCAGCGGGTTTTTCAAGGCTGTATCCCAGTCCGCGGACCGTGACGATGCGCACGTCGCCAGGCTCGAGCTTCCTGCGCAGGCGATGCACGTACACCTCGATCGCGTTGGTGCTGACTTCCTCGCCCCATTCGCACAGGTGACTGACGAGCTGGTCCTTGGACACGAGGCGCCCGCAGCGCTGCAGGAACATCTCCAGCAGGCTGACTTCCCGCGCCGACAGCTCGAGGGGCTGGTTGTTCAGCGTCGCCACGCGCCCGACCTGGTCGTAGGTCAGCGCGCCATGGCGCACGACGGTCGAGGCCCCCGACATCCCGCGGCGCGTCAGCGCTCGCACCCGCGCCTCGAGCTCGGCGAGGTCGAAGGGCTTCGCGAGGTAGTCGTCGGCGCCGGCATCGAGCCCGCTCACCCGGTCGCTCACGCCGTCGAGCGCGGTGAGGATCAGGACGGGGATACGCGACTCGCGCGCGCGCAGCCGCTTGAGCACCTCGAGGCCGGGTAGCTTCGGCAGGCCGAGGTCCAGGATCAGCAGGTCGAAGGAATTCGCCGACAGCGCGGCCTCGGCCTCGGCGCCGTTCTGCACCCAGTCGACGGCATAGCCGCCCTGGCGCAGGCCGCGCGTGAGACCGTCGGCCAGGATCGGATCGTCCTCCGCGACCAGAATCCGCATCACCTCCTCCTCGGGCGAGTGTAATACGGGAGGCGGAAAAGAAAAGGGGCGCCGCGAGGCGCCCCTTTGCAGGACCTGAGGGCGGGGAGCACGAGGGAGAACCGCAGGTTCCCCTCGTTCCCTTGCCCTTCGGGTATGCAGCTCCGCAATGCGGAGTTACATATCCATGCCGTCCATGCCGCCCATGCCACCCATGCCGCCGGGCATGCCGCCGGCGCCGCCCTTCTTCTCCTCCACCATTTCCGCGACCATCGCGTCGGTGGTGAGCATCAGGCCGGCGACCGAGGCCGCGTTCTGCAGCGCGGTGCGCGACACCTTGGTCGGGTCGATCACGCCCATCTCCACCAGGTCGCCGTACTCGTCGGACTGGGCGTTGTAGCCGTAGTTCACGCCCTTGCCTTCGCCGACCTTGTTGAGGACCACCGAGGGCTCGGCGCCGGAGTTGGCGACGATCTGGCGCATCGGCTCTTCCAGAGCGCGCATGACGATCTTCACGCCCGCGGCCTGGTCGTCGTTCTGCGTCTTGACCTTGCCTTCCACCGCCTTGCGCGCGCGCAGGAACGCCACGCCGCCGCCCGGGACCACGCCTTCTTCGACCGCCGCACGCGTGGCGTGCAGGGCGTCCTCGACGCGGGCCTTCTTTTCCTTCATCTCGACTTCGGTCGCGGCACCCACCTTGATCAGCGCCACGCCGCCGGCCAGCTTGGCCACGCGCTCCTGCAGCTTCTCGCGGTCGTAGTCGCTGGTGGCTTCCTCGATCTGGACGCGGATCTGCTTGACGCGGCCTTCGATGTCCTTCTTGACGCCGGCGCCGTCGATGATCGTGGTGTTCTCCTTGCCCGACTCGACCTTCTTCGCCTTGCCGAGGTCCTTCAGCGTCGCGTTCTCCAGCTTCAGGCCCAGCTCCTCGCTGATGACCGTGCCGCCGGTGAGGATCGCCATGTCCTCCAGCATCGCCTTGCGGCGGTCGCCGAAGCCCGGGGCCTTGACGGCGACGGTCTTCAGGATGCCGCGGATGTTGTTGACCACCAGCGTCGCCAGCGCCTCGCCTTCGACTTCCTCGGCGATGATCAGCAGCGGCTTGCCGGCCTTGGCCACCTGCTCCAGCAGCGGCAGCAGCTCGCGGATCGACGAGATCTTCTTGTCGTGCAGGAGGATGTACGGGTCATCCAGCACGGCGATCTGCTTCTCGGGGTTGTTGATGAAGTAGGGCGACAGGTAGCCGCGGTCGAACTGCATGCCTTCGACGACTTCGAGCTCGTTTTGCAGCGACTTGCCGTCTTCGACGGTGATCACGCCTTCCTTGCCGACCTTGTCCATCGCGTCGGCGATGATCTTGCCGACATCGGCGACATCATCGCCCGTGCCATGGACAAGGTCGGCAAGGAAGGCGTGATCACCGTCGAGGACGGCAAGTCGCTGCAGAACGAGCTCGACGTCGTCGAGGGCATGCAGTTCGACCGCGGCTACCTGTCGCCCTACTTCA
>CAZTXP010000122.1:0-7257 GCA_964617355.1 uncultured Enterobacteriaceae bacterium | reverse complement strand
GCGCTGAAGCCCGAGGCCAAGGACCGCCCGCAGGACATCCCGCACTTCCTGGAAGCCTTGTACGCGGCGCACTCGTCGACGCTCGGCCTGCAGCAGGCGCTGCGCACCGGCGACGAGGCGGGCGTGGCCGCGGACGGCTGGCTCGCGGCGCTGAAGTCGCCGACCAAGCTGAAGGGCAAGCTGGTGCGCGTGGGCCGGGTGCTGTTCCGCCCCGGCTCGTGGCCGATGGCGGTGAAGATGACGCTCGCGATGGTCGCCACCGCGCTGCTGCCGATGCTGATCACGGCCTACTACAACCTGAACGGCAGCGTCGAGCGCGTCAGCAAGGCCGAACTGCAGAACCTGGAGCAGCTTTCGGCGAGCCTCGCAGGCCGCGTTTCGCAGCTCATCACCGACAGCAAGAACCTTGCCGCGTTCCTCGCCACGGACGAGGAGTTCATCGGCTTCATCGCCGCTCCGCAGGAGGAGAAGAAGGCGCTCCTGAAGAAGAAGCTCGACAATCTCGTCGAATCCAACCCGGACGTGCAGCTCGCGATGATCTTCGATTCGGGGGGCACCGCGGTGATCTCGAGCGACCCGCAGGTCATGGGTCGCAACTTCAAGTTCCGCGAGTATTTCCAGGTGGCGATGAAGGGACAGACGTTCATCTCGGGCATCATCGTCGGCGCAGTCGCGGGGCAGGCGGGCGTGTTCTACTCGAACCCGGTGTTCGACCAGCAGAAGAACGTGATCGGCGCGGTGGTGCTGCGCATCAAGGCCTCGGCGATCGCGAAGATCCTCGATTCGGCGAAGCAGGGCGAATTGCGCATCCCGTTCCTCGTCGACGACGACGGCATCATCATCCACCACCCGAACGAGAACCTGCTCTACCGCAGCCTGATGCCGCTGTCGCAGAAGACGATGGACGAGATCAAGGCCGACCAGCGGTTCCGGCGCGATCGCATCGAGGACCTGCGCATGCCGCAGCTCGCCAAGGTCATGACGGTCGCGAAGCAGGCCGGCAGCCTGTCGTACTTCTCCACCATTTCCGGCAAGGAGGAGATCGTCGGCTACGCGCCGATGGGCGGGCACAACTGGACCGTCGGCGTAACCGAATCGCGGGAGTACTTCGAGGCGCCGCTGAACGAGTTGTTCCGCACGGTGCTCTACTCCGTCGTGCTCGTCGGCGCCGTGTTCCTGCTGCTCGCGCTGGTCTTCGCGCGCACCATCGTCAAGCCGATCCAGGAGCTGACGGCCGCGGCGCACGCGCTGAAGGCGGGGGACTACGACAAGGCCGCGGTGGCGGTGAAGTCGACCGACGAGATCGGCCAGCTCGCGCGCACCTTCAACGTCATGATCGACGTGCTGCGCCAGCGCGAGCGCGAGCGCGGCACCCTCGGGCGCCGCGGCGGCACGCCGAAGTCCTGAGGCCGCGGATCGCGCCGATGGCCCGCAGCCGCGCCCAGGGTTTTCGCGTCGGCACCCGGCCCCGCCCCGACTGGGAGCCGCCGGTGCCGGGGCGGCGGCATGCGCTCACCAACTGGGACGAATACATCGCGATGGCGCGGCGCATCGTCGGGCGTTTCAATGCCCGCTTCGTACTGCGCTATTTCGACTATGTCCACCCGGTGAAGCTGCAGCGCGGCGTGCCCAAGCGCCTGCAGAAGCCGTACTCGGTGCGCGTCGCCTACACCGACTGGGGCGACCCCTCGCGGCCGATCGTGCTCTGCTGCGGCGGCGTCGCGAACTCGGCGATGCGCTTCAACTACCTCGCGTCCGACCTGCACAGCGAATTCCGGGTGGTCAGCATGGACTGGCTCGGCCGCGGGCTCTCGGGCTGGATGGCCGACGAGCGCGACTATTCGCTCGGGACCTACGTCGAGCAGGTGCGCCAGCTGATCGAGCACCTCGGCCGCCCGGTGACCCTGCTCGGCTCTTCGCTGGGCGGGAGCGTCGCCATCGAGCTCGCGGCGCGCTACCCGAGGCTGGTCGAGCGCCTGATCCTGAACGACATCGGGCCGTACATCCCGCGCGCGCGCAGGAAGCGCCGCTCGGAGACGCTGGCGCGCTTCTACGTCTTCCGCGAGCCCTCGGAGCTGTTGCGGCGCGTCGGCGCCTCGCAGAAGAACGACGGCCCGATCTCGGACGATATCCGCTTCAACATCACGTTCAGCCAGACCCGCTGGTCGGACGAGGACGGCGGGCGCGTCTACCGCTACGACATCCGCGCGATGCAGGCCTACCGCAAGGACGCGCAGACCAGCCTGCGGCAGTGGAACCACTGGGCGAAGCTGCGCTGCCCGGTGCTGCTGATCCATGGCCTGATGTCCGACGCGCTGCTGCCGGCGACGATCGCGCGCATGAAGAAGACCAAGCCGGTGATGGTCATGCACGTGCCCGACACCGGGCACACGCCGGTGCTGTCGGATCGCAACCAGACCTGGTTCATCCGCGACTGGCTCATGGGCCACGGCGCGGCCGGCGGCGAATGGACCGTGCTGCACGCCACGTTGCGCGACGCGCCGCACGCGGCACAGCCGCCGCACGCGCTCGCCCCCGCTCCCGGGTAGCCGGCGGCCTGAGCGCGGGCTGCGTCAGCCGACCTGGTGCGGCCGGTGCACCTTTAGGCGGAAGCCCCCGCCCTCGGCCGGCACCGACGAGAATTCGACCACCTCGCCGTTCGCCACCGCGAGCCGACCTTCGCCGCCCAGCGCGGTGTTGACGATCCGGCCGACGCCGCGGCTCGACACCAGCAGCGTGCGCTTCGAGAGCGAGGGGATGAGCGCGCCGATCGCCTTCGCGATGCGGTCGGAGAACTGTCCCTCCGACTCGCCGCCCGGCGGCGTCACGCCCTGCTTGAGCAGGTGCTCGTTCTCGGCGATCGGCTTGCCGTTCCACTCGCCGAGGTGGCGCTCGTTCAGGTCGCGGTCGGTCTCGACCGCCACGCCGCCGAGCACGCCGCTCATGATGAGCGCGGTCTGCCGGGTACGGATGAGGTCGCTCGCGACGATGCGCTCGATGCCGAGCTCGAGCTCGGCGATCTGCTTGCCGAGCAGGTAGGCCTGGTCGCAGCCGAGGTTCTTCAGGGGGATGTCCATGTCGCCGCCGCAGCGCAGGCCGCGGAAGTTGAGGTCGGTGACGCCGTGGCGGACGAAGTAGAACGTGAAGGGTCGATCGAGGGTGATGGGCATGGTGGCGCGAGTTTCCCCCAGCGCCGCCGCGCGGGCAACCGGCGTCTATAATCGGTTCGCAAGCCTCTACCGGGAGCGGAGCCATGAACGAAGAACAGGCCGGCAAGTACGTCCACGAGCTGCTGAAGCTGATGGTGAGCCGCAAGGGGTCGGACCTCTTCCTCGCCGACGACTTCGCGCCCTCGATCAAGATCGACGGCAAGATCACCTCGGTGTCGCAGCAGAAGCTGAACGCCGAGCAGTCGAAGGCGCTGGCCTACGCGATCATGGGCGAGAAGGCGCGCGCCGAGTTCGAGCGCGACCGCGAGTGCAACTTCGCCATCAGCCCCGAGGGCATCGGGCGCTTCCGCGTCAACGTGTTCCGCCAGCAGGACAGCGTGAGCGCGGTGATCCGCACCATCCCGACCGAGATCCCGACCATCGAGAAGATGGGCCTGCCGCAGTCGCTGAAGGAGATCGCGATGGCCAAGCGCGGCCTCGTGCTCATGGCGGGCGGCACCGGCTCGGGCAAGTCGACCTCGCTGGCGGCGATGATCCACCACCGCAACGAGACGGCGGCGGACCACATCATCACGATCGAGGATCCGATCGAGTTCGTGCACAAGAACCTGAAGTCGCTGGTCAGCCACCGCGAGGTCGGGCGCGACACCATCGGCTGGGACAAGGCGCTGAAGAACGCGCTGCGCCAGGCCCCGGACGTGATCTTCATCGGCGAGATCCGCGACCGCGAGACCATGGAGCACGCGATCGCCTTCGCCGAGACCGGCCACCTGTGCATGGCGACGCTGCACGCCAACAACGCCAACCAGACGGTCGATCGCATCGTCAACTTCTTCCCCGAGGACAAGCGCTCGCAGGTCCTGATGGACCTGTCGCTGAACCTGCGGTCGGTGATCTCGCAGCGCCTCATCCGGCGCGCCGACGGCAAGGGGCGCGTCGCGGCGATCGAGATCCTGCTGCAGTCGGCGCTGGTCTCGGACCTGATCTTCAAGGGCGAGGTGTCGGAGCTGAAGGACGCGATGACGCGCTCCCACGAGGTCGGCATGCAGACCTTCGACCAGGCGCTCTTCGACCTCGTGCAGGCGGGCACCATCACCGAGGACGAGGCGCTGCGCAACGCGGACGCGATGAACGACCTGCGCATCCGCTTCAAGACCGAGGGCAAGAGCGCCAAGGGCGTGGCGCAGATGGTGCAGGGCGCGGGCGACCTGTCGCTCGAGCGCGACCTGACCCGCAAGCTCGGCCTCGAGAAAGACCCCCTGAAAAAGTAGGGGCGCGGCGGCTAGGCCGCGCGCGCGGCCTTCGCCGGCTTCAGCGGCGCGCCGGTGAGGCGCTGCAGTTCCTCGAACGCGAGGCCGTCGACCATCTCGACCACGTGCAGGCCGTCGGCCTTCACGTCGATCACGGCGAGGTCGGTGTAGATGCGCGACACGCAGCGCACGCCGGTGAGCGGGTAGGCGCACTCGGCGACGACCTTCGGCTCGCCCGACTTGGTCACGTGCTCCATCATCACGAACACCGCCTTCGCGCCGGCGGCGAGGTCCATCGCGCCGCCCACGGCGGGAATCGCGTCGGCCGCGCCGGTGTGCCAGTTGGCGAGGTCGCCGCGCGCCGAGACCTGGAAGGCGCCGAGCACGCAGATGTCGATGTGGCCGCCGCGGATCATCGAGAACGAGTCCGCGTGGTGGAAGAAGGCGCCGCCGGCGAGCAGCGTCACCGGCTCCTTGCCGGCGTCGATCAGGTCGGGATCCACGTCTTCCGGCGCGGGGCGCGGGCCGATGCCGAGCACGCCGTTCTCGCTGTGCAGGATCACCTCGCGGTCCTTCGGCAGGTGGCCGGCGACCAGCGTCGGCAGGCCGATGCCGAGGTTCACGTAGGCGCCTTCGGGGATGTCGCGCGCGACGCGCGCGGCGATGGCGTTGCGATCGAGCTTCTTCATCGCGCCCTCCTCAGGCGGCCTTCATCGCGGCGGGCGCGATGCGCACCACGCGCTGCACGAAGATGCCGGGCGTCACCACGTGCTGCGGGTCGAGTTCGCCGAGCGCCACGGTCTCGCGCACCTGCGCGACGGTGCACTTCGCGGCCATCGCCATGATCGGACCGAAATTGCGCGCGGTCTTGCGGTAGACGAGGTTGCCCCAGCGGTCCGCGCGCTCGGCGCGGATCAGCGCGACGTCGCCGTGGATCGGGTACTCGAGCACGTAGTCGCGCTCGCCGATGCGGCGCGTCTCCTTGCCCTCCGCGAGGCGCGTGCCGAACGCGGTCGGCGTGAAGAACGCGCCGATGCCGGCGCCGGCGGCGCGAATGCGCTCGGCGAGCGTGCCCTGCGGCACGAGTTCGAGCTCGATCGCGCCCGAGCGGAAGCGCTTGTCGAAGTGCCACGAATCCGCCTGGCGCGGGAACGAGCAGATCATCTTCTTCACGCGGTCGGCGCCGATCAGCGCGGCGAGCCCGGTGTCGCCGTTGCCCGCGTTGTTGTTCACCACGGTGAGGTCCCTGGCGCCCTGCGCGATCAGCGCGTCGATCAGTTCGGAGGGCATGCCGGCGTTGCCGAAACCGCCGATCAGGATGGTCGCGCCGTCGGGGACGTCGGCGAGCGCGGCTTCCGGGGACGCGCAGAACTTGTCGATCATGGCCGGCCTGCCGGGGGGTAAGGAGGCGCGAATCTAGCACACTGCGCCGCACCGGACGTTAGCGCCCGCTCACATTCGTCGTAATCTCATGCGGAACATTCAGTTCAATTCCTAACAGTATGTTTTAGCGAAATAATATTTTTCGCTAATCATCTTCGAATGTCGCGCTAAGTCATTGTCGCAGCGAGAGAAAACCCTTGACCCGAGGGGATTGCTCGCATAAAGTGGCAAAAGGTAGAAAAAAGTGGCTTTTCCTGCCCATTTCGGATTTCGAGGTGGGAAAGCGCCCGGGCGGAGGGACGAGGGGACATGGCGGGGTCGTTTCACGGCGCGACGGTGATCACGCTCGATGCGAAGGGACGCATCGCGGTGCCCACGCGCCATCGCGACGCGCTGTTCGCCGAGTCGCGCACCCTCGTGCTCACCGCGCATCCCGACGGCTGCGTGCTGGTCTATCCCGAGGCGGCGTGGGAGCCGGTGCGCGAGAAGGTCGAGAAATTCCCGTCGTTCAACGCGCAGGGCGCATGGTGGAAGCGGCTGCTCCTCGGCTTCGAGGAACACGTCGCCCCCGACGCTTCCGGCCGCGTGCTGGTCTCTCCGGCGCTGCGCATGCACGCCAAGCTCGAGCGCGAGGCCACGCTCTTCGGCCAGGGCCGCTACTTCGAGCTGTGGGACCACGGCGTGTGGAGCGCGAAGCTCGGCGCCGCCCTCGGCGGGCCGGTGGCGCCGCCGCCGGGCATGGAGGACTTCTCGCTGTGACGGCGGGAGCCGCGGATGGCGCACGCGCACCGTCCCGTCCTGCTCGCCGAGGCCATCGATGCCCTCGCGCTGCGTCCCGGCGGGACGTACGTGGACGGCACCTTCGGGCGCGGCGGGCACAGCCGCGCGATCCTCGAGCGGCTCGGGCCGTCGGGGCGCCTCGTGGCGCTCGACCGCGATCCCGAGGCCGTGGCCGCGGCGGCGTCGATCGCCGACCCGCGCTTTCGCATCGTGCATGCCCCGTTCTCGCAGCTGGGCGCGTCGCTGGACGCGCTCGGCATCGTGCGGGCGGACGGGATGCTGTTCGACCTGGGCGTGTCCTCGCCGCAGATCGACGACCCGGCGCGCGGATTTTCGTTTCGCTCGGACGGGCCGCTCGACATGCGCATGGATCCGACGCGGGGCGAGAGCGCGGCCGAGTGGCTTTCGCGGGCGACTGAGCGGGAGATCGGGGAGGCGATCAGGACCTATGGCGAAGAACGGTTTGCTCAACAGGTTGCAAAGGCGATTGTTGCTGCTCGCAGCAGCGAACCCCTCCGCAGCACCCGCCAACTTGCCGATCTCGTGGGTACGGCGGTCCGCACACGCGAGGCTGGCCAGGACCCGGCGACGCGCACCTTTCAGGCTCTACGGATTCTCGTCAATCGGGAGCTTGAGGAAGTGCAGGTGATGCTGCCGCAGGCGATGGCGCGGCT